>CAYVYS010000013.1:1935-72630 GCA_964455815.1 uncultured Gammaproteobacteria bacterium | reverse complement strand
CGAATATGCCAGCAAGCTGACACGGACGCCGCATAAGACGCTGCGCCCGTTTTAAAGGCGTTAGGTCTATCAATGAGAGATTTCTACCATGAACTAACTTTCCATGATCACATTGATCTAGAGAATAAATCTATTGCTAGTGCGTCTGTGATTTTAGTCGTTGTACTTAGTCTATATTTAATAGCATGGGGCTTTGGTTATGGAAGTGGCAATTTATCCCTTTTGATTGGCCTCTTTACATTTGTATTTTTTCTTTTATACCAAGACAAGGTAAAACTAAAGAAAACTGTAAGTCCTAATGAAAAATGGAGTGTCTCGGTAGTTGGCTCAGAATTATCATGGATTTCCCCTAGGCAAGTTAACGAAAAGCCATTTTCGGTAGATGTGTCTGAAATAGTGCAAATACAGAAGTCTTACAATGAATCAGATGGGAGTTCACCATATTGTTTTTATTTCGAAAATGGTGATAAAGCAAATCCGTTGATCAATTCATCCATTAAAATGGATGAATTGATTGAATTATTATCGCAACGTGGTGTTGCTGTTTATAGAGTATCCGATTTTGAAAAATAGAAGACCTAACAAGGCAAACTACAATAACTCACTACGTTCGTTGGGACGCAGTAAACTGCGCCTTGTTTGCGGCGTTATAAAGAAAAAATAGAATGAAACTTTTACCAGACAATGTCTCTCCGTATAAAAAAACCCCAGAATTTACGGAACTTGCTGTGCCTAAAGGGTTACTAAAGGATCATCGAACAAAGGAAGGTGTTTGGGGAAAAATTGTCATTTTAGAAGGCAATCTTGAATACACAATAATTGAACCTGAAATAGAGGTTATCGAACTCAGCGCAGTTAATTATGGGGTTGTAGAACCTAAAATACTTCACCATATTAAACCTTTAGGTAAAGTGATTTTCTATGTCGAATTTTATCGATAGAATCTTTATACAAGTTCAAAAACTGCCATTCGTTGCGCTCACTCGGACGCGTTTTCAACGCGCCCGTTTGAGAGGCGTTAGTGTGATGAACAATTTTGTTGCCTTTATTTTAGCTATTCTTCTACTCACTTCTTGTGTTGCGAAAGAGCGGAAATTGGAACTTGTATCCGAATCGCTTTCAGAGCTAAAAGTAAACGATGTATTTGAGAAATATCCTGCGACACAATTAGATCCGTATTTTATTGGTGGCCGTGTAGACATAGAAAGTTGCAGTGAACTAGATATGGCCGATTGTGACTTTGCTCTACTTTACTGGAGCAATGGCTGTGGAAGAACTGTCGCTGTAATAGAAAGCTGCAAAGCTGAGCTTTGTAGCTATGAGTACGAAATAAACAACGAAGTGCCGTTACTATGCGAGTAATATTAAACACTAACAAGAAGCAAAACGGCTTCGCCTTGGATGCGCATACTGCGCGCCCGTGTTTTGGGTGTTATGCGTAAACCCAAATATCAAACCTCGATGAAAAATCTTACTCGAATTACCTTAATTTATACTTTCATGGTTCTTAGCCCAATGGCTAAAGCAGATGAAAAACAAACAAAGGAAACTACTATGTCCGTTACAGGAATATTCGAAATTAGTCTAGAACCTCAAAATGATGAAAACGTCCCAGCAGGAAGAATGCTAATAGACAAAAAGTATTCGGGAGGATTAGTCGGCAGTGGCTTAGGTCAAATGATAAGTAAAAGAACCAAGACTGGGTCTGCTGTTTATTCGGCGATTGAGGAATTTGAAGGCTCATTGGATGGAAAGAAAGGAGCCTTCACATTGGTGCACTACGGAGAAATGTCAGCTGAGGGTCAAAAATTAAATGTAAACATTGTTGCTGGTTCTGGCTCAGGTGAGCTTGAGAACATCTCAGGTTCTCTTGAAATTATTCAAGAAGACAAAACACATAAGTATGTCCTAAATTACAAATTATAATACACATAACAAGCTTAAAAAAATTAAGCTGCTACGCAGCGCTATTCGCGCGCCCGTTTTAAAGGCGTTACTGAGATATCATTTGACCATTCTAATATCATACATATAATGTATGTATGATTGAGTTTAAATGGGATTCGGCAAAAGCAAAATCTAACGAAACGAAGCATAAAGTTTCTTTTGACGAAGCGCAGTCTGTTTTCTTCGATGAATATGCTCAGCAGTTTTACGATGCGGAAAATTCTGATAATGAAGATAGATTTTTTATGCTTGGGAAAAGCATTAAATCTAGAGTGTTGGTTGTTGTGCATTGCGAGAGAGAGGGTGGTGAAGTAATCCGAATTATCTCTGCGAGAAAGGCGACCGTCAAAGAACGAAAATTTTACCAAGGTGCATCATTATGAGAAAAGAATATGATTTTTCAAAAATGAAATCGCGGAAAAATCCGTATATTTCAAAATTAAAGAGGCAAGTAACTATTCGTATGTCTGACGATGTGATTACCTATTTCAAAGGAATGTCTGAAGACACTGGTATTGCATACCAGAGCCTAATAAACCTTTATCTAAAAGACTGCGTGGCTAACGACAGAAAGCTAGATTTGACTTGGCGTTAACCCTCAGTAACAAGAACCAAGACTACCGTCTACGGCTCGGACACTCGCTTCGCTACGATCGAGTGCCGCCTACGGTATAAGAACAACACTATTTTTGAAGCAGGAAAGTGCCTAGAAAACTCAGGCCTTACCAGAGATCGTTTCAAGAAAGAAACTGGATCCAAATTCTGTTTTATAAATGACCACATGATCTCGTTTGCTTGCGGCTGATACTCTACATACGCATTTAGTTTATGCTTACTTTTGTCTAACGAGAAAAAATTGGCGAATTGGCGTTTGAATTATCATGTCAAAGTTCAATATACTGCATTCCTAATTTAACTTTCCACGTTAACTAAAACCAGAAAGCGAACAATGGATATCTTTGAAGTTATTATTGAAGCGGGGATTGGGTTTGCGGGTTTCGCGGGGGTTGTGATTGCCCTATCGGGCGATTCTAAATATTGGTTGTATGAAGAAAAGTTACGCATGGGTTTGATGCTGACCTTATTTTTAACACCAATGTTTTCATCCTTTGCTACTTTAGTATTTGGTCGTGATTTGACTCCTGAAGAGGTTGGCTTTTGGTTGTCGATTATTACCGGGGCTTTTATTATTTTGGCCTGCTTGATTTTCTTCTTATTGTCGCGAAAAATTTATGGCAATCCCGGCACGACCTATAGCGTTCGAGTGGCGCTTTTCGGGCAAGTTACTATGGTGTCAATGTCACTGTTTGCGCTGATCAACGCGTTTTTTAATTTTGCCCCGGCTTTAACTGTGTTGAGCGGTTTGCAGGTGTGGAGCCTGTTTATCGGCTCGATTATTTTTTTAAGGATACTGTTTTTACGCCCTGGGGAAAAAGTTTTGGATGCGCGCAAAAAGCTTGATCAGCAAATCGACTAATATTCAGGAGTCCGTCTCAAGGGAGAGACAAGATCAACTTATCGGCTAATATTCGGTGTGTTGCTGTAGTTGCGTGTATAGAATCAAAAAACACGAAGTAATTGATTGTTGAATCAGTGCAGCCATTGACGTAAATCGTTGGTGCTTGTTCAATGTCAATGCAGGCATCAACCGCATTAGCAAAGCCAAAGGTTGCTGGATTGTCCAATATGTCTTTCATCGCGTTGAACAAATCGAAAGTGCGAATTGTTATTGTGGGATTCGCTGTTTGCAAACTGGTTATTCGGTTAACAAACTTGACGTTGAACTCATTGCTGTATTGCGTCAACGTAGTAGCATTACCGCCAGCTAAACTGCCTGGCAGACGGCCCATGTCTCCGCTATTTGCAATAACGAGCTTTTGCGCTCCTGCATCAATTAATCTTTGCGATTGATTAACTAATCTATCCAATATGTCATCGAGCTCCTGATCTACTTGGCTAGCTGACAGCGAGGTATCCATTTGTCGCACGTCATTACCGCCGAGCATAATAAAATACATAGCGCTTGGGTCGGCCGTATTCGATACGCGGTTCAAGTATTTGTTTACCTGGCAAAGCATGTCTTGCTGCTTCGCGCCCATTACATTACCACCACCAACTGCATAGTTATAACCAGATCGACAACCTACAGTATGCAATGAGGGCTTAAGAGATGTGGATAAATGGTCGGCTAAATAATCAGCAATCAATTTACCGTTCGAAAAACGCCCCTGATAAAATGGGTTGGGAAAGTCAACCACGTTGTTGATCGCTATATTACCTGTATCGGAATAAGAGTCACCAATCACCACCAGTTTGGGGTGAGGGTCGGAATTCACACAATTTGGTATTGGGCTAGAAGCGCACGCCCCAAGGCAGAGAATAATTAGTGTCGTCGAACTCGCTTTGAGCATCTTTGTTGTTTTAATACTCGCACTGATCCAAAAAGAAAACATCCTTTGCCTCCCGGGTTTTGTTGATTCAACAAGGTTTTATCTGCGCATTGCTTTTAAAGTCTCAAATCTTCACGACTTTAACCGGCCATACAGCCAAGCTCTCGATTGCATGCTCGCAGATAAATAAGTGCCTTAATAGACACCGTTTAGCTCGTTGAGTCAATAATCGTTATGGACTAGACGAAGGATCTCACTAGCAATTTAGCCTAACCAACCTGGCCACCGCCTTTTTTTCTTACTACCACCAAAGAAGGGCGCGGCGGCATAGTTTCAAGAAAATCTGGCCATCGTGTTGTTGCGGTTTCAACACGAGCATCAGCTGCTTCGCCATGGTCACCTGGGTGCTGTACGGCTAAAAAGAGACTCTCTCCATCGTCTGAAAACACCGGGCCGCACATTTCAGCCCCGGTCGGCACACGAAAAAACATTTTGCCCGTCCCTCTAAGTGCACCTTCGGTTTCTAACGCCCATAGACCATCGGCGGTGCCGCTTAGAGACGTGATGCTACCTTGATCAGTGCTAATCCAAAGTCGTCCAGAGGGGTCGATTGTTGCGTTATCAGGATTAGCGAACCAGCCGTTCTCGCTGGTGCGTTGATTCCAGCGAGCGCCATGCTCGGGAACACTAGGGTTACCACATTGAACCATCACATCCCAATAACCTTTGTTGGCGGCATAGTCATTCTCTAGTTCGGTAATTTCGACTATGTGACCGAAATAATTCTTGTTGCGAGGGCTAGCCGCATCTGTTTCTTTGCGTTTACGGTTATTGGTAAGTAACACATACACTTTACCGTTTTTCTTGTTTGGCACGACGTCTTCGGGTCGATCTAAGGGTGTAGCTCCAAGCAAGTCAGCAGCACGGCGTGCATTAATGACGATATCAGCTTGCGATTCAAATTCAGCCTCGAGTGGGCCATTTTCAAGCACTAAGGGAAGCCACTCTAAGTAGCCCTCTTCATAAAATTTAGCGACATAGAGGGTGCCGTGATCAAGTAAATCCTGATTGCGTTTTGGGTTGTTAAGATCCACGGCGTCGCGGCTGACGAATTTGTATAAATACTCAAAGCGCTGATCATCACCCATATAGATCACCAGCTGCCCACTGGGTGCGATGATTGACTCTGCGCCTTCATGCTTAAATCGCCCAAGTGCGGTGCGCTTTTTTGGTTTTGATTTAGGGTCCAAGGGGTCGATTTCGACTACCCAGCCAAAACGGTTTGGTTCATTGGGTTCTATGCCAACGTCAAAGCGTTTGTCATGCTTAAACCAACGCGTGTAATCACTCGGGACATTATAGCGTTGGTGATTTTTTGCTTCAGGGTGGCGTTTATCTAGCTTGCCACCGAAATGGCCATTGAAATTTTCTTCGCAGCTCAGATATGTGCCCCAAGGTGTCATGCCGCCAGCGCAATTATTTATGGTGCCGATGACTTTTCTGCCACGTTGGTCAGCACTGGTTTGCATGCGCAAATGCCCAGCAGCAGGGCCGGTGATTTCCATTTCAGTATCAAGTGGTGTGATTCGGCGGTTATAGGGAGACTTGCGATTGATCGACCAGCTGCCGTTTTCTAACACAACCTCAACGATAGAATTACCGACCGCGGCTTGGGTGATCTTAACTTGTTCTGCTGTTATCTTTTTATAGCCATTTTTGGGGAAGTTAGGGAACATTAAGCCAGCAACCGGATACTCGTGATTGACGCACAACAGCGCCCGGGCTTCTTGGTCTTTGCGCGGTTTTAAAGGCAGATAGCCTACGTAGTCATTGTTGTAACCAAATTGTTGAAGTTGCGCCTCGGCAGTTTGGTTTAGTGGGTCAAAAGCCGGAGCGTGTTCGGTAATTGGGTCGCCCCAACGAATAAGAATGTGTGCTTCGTGATCACCGGCAACATGGTGAGTCGCATCTTCACCGTGTGCTATCTCGTTAAAAGAAAACGAAGAATCATAAGGGTTTTGTGCACGCCACTGGCTCTTCGTTGCTGCTTCAATGGTGGTGTCTTGATCACCACAGCCACTCAAGCCTAACGCTGCCATACCCGCGCCTACTGCCACCCCGGCTCTTAGGAAACCACGCCGGTTGTAGCGGCGTTCGCATACTTGTTGGAAATTGTTTTCAGCGTTTGCGGCCGGGTTGGTAACAAAATTATCAGCGTGATCGTTCATAACAAATTCTTTGGGTTTTTAGCGCCGTAAATCTAACAAAAAGTGTGACACAATTGGGTGACAAATTTGCGACATAAGTTTCTCGATAATGGATAAGTTCTATATCGCCATAGCTAGCTTACTACTTTTGTTACAAGGCTGCGAGATTGGTCATGACAATGCCCTTTATTGGTCAAGCATTCATGTTAGTGGTGAGGAGACAACCGGAGATGCTCATTTGCTAGAACTGCCCGATGGCAGGGCATTTCTCATTGATACGGGCTATCCGCGATTTGCTGAATCTGATTTATTACCCTATTTGCGTGAGCGAAATATTAAACGCTTAGACGGTATATTGGTCACACACGCACACCGAAATCACTATGGCTCGCTCAAGCATATTGCCAAAGAGATAGAAATTGGCACTGTGTTCTTTAATGTGCCTGATCCAAAACTGTGTTTAAAAGAGGCTGAAAAGGATCGCTGCAGCATAGAATTTCTGCAACAAACTATCGCCAGCTTGCCGGGTGTCAAAGCCAAACAGGCACGCACTGGAGATGTCTTACTTAGTGGTGACAATTTAAGCTTGCGTGTTATTCATCAAGCCAACAGTTTGGCCAGCGCTAGTTTGCGTCATTTTGATAGCAAAGATATGAGCTACACGATTAACGAATCCAGTGTGGTTAGTCGATTAGAGTATGGTGATATCTCTATTTTGTTCCCGGGTGATATTGGCCCAACAACTGGTGCTTTTTTAAGCGGAGATCGGCCTAAGCTACTTCGATCTACATTGCTTGCTGCGCCACATCATGGTGCGTCTAAAGCACCTGATGACGCATTCTTTGACGCGGTCAAGCCAAAATTTATAGTGGCTTCAATTGGGGGTAAGGTGTTTGATAAGCATTACGGTGATGATTTACGCGAGATTGTTAAAAAGCGGAACCTGCCATTAGTGGTGACGGGTCACTCTGGCAATGTGCGTTTTCGAATTACGCCTAGTTCTTATCAACTTCTGCTGCCAAAACCTTAGTAAACCAGAAGCTCACTGGCAATTGCTTAATTCTAGGCATCATTGAGGCAAGCTAATTATTCTTCATGCCGAATAGTGGCCGAATAAATCTATGGCGCCGTATTATGAATTCGTGCAGTAAGAAGCAAGCTAGATAAGTAGATACAACAAGTAGTAAGAATTCGCCAATAAAAGATAAACCTTGCCTGGTTAACCAATAACCAAACACAATGATCAGCGTTTGGTGAAGGATGTACCAGGAAAATATTGCCTCAGTCATATAGCTAAGCAGTGGGCTAGGCTTATTGAGCCAATGATAGGCAGCACTTAATAGGAAGACAATTGAAAACCAAGCAAAGCCTGTTTTGCGAACTCGCTCGGACCAAAATTCGGCAAAGATATACCAATCGGAAGCGCTAGCCTTGAATTCCAAATACCAAACTACGCACGAAATAACAGAAAGTGAAACCACTAGTAGGCCAGCCGGAACCAAGGCTCGCTCTACAGC
Organism: uncultured Gammaproteobacteria bacterium; assembly: GCA_964455815.1. Lineage (GTDB taxonomy): Bacteria > Pseudomonadota > Gammaproteobacteria > Arenicellales > Arenicellaceae > Arenicella. The sequence continues at coordinate 64,569 of CAYVYS010000013.1, read as the reverse complement.
GCCCCAGAACATGGAATCTTTAGCGATTAAGTATCCAAAAATGAAAATCGCAAAATACAATTGATGATTTGCCCAGTCATCAATCAAAGCATGGGTGGAGGGAAATATTGGTTTGAGAACAAAATAGTGAATCCAGAAAATGGCTACAGGTAGCACTAAAAGCCATATTATTCCTAAGCGCCCTCTAAATAGGAGGTTTGTGATTTTACTACCAACGCCTGTCATTCCCGTACTAAGCAAGCGCGCAAATGGCACTAGTATTAGTGTATAGGCTAATAAATATACGACGTACCACAAATGGTTCCAGGTGGGGACAATAATGGAGAAGTCAGGAGACGCACTCAGGTACTGTAAATAAAAGCCAGTAAAGCCAAGGTTTGTTTCGCCTTTTTCCAGTAATTCCAGCCAGGCTTGGGGAGCAACCACCACAGCCATACCAAACACAATAGGAATCAAAAGGATCTTTGTTCTGCGTTTGGTGAAGCTAGCAAGGTTAGATTTGTTGATAGCAAATCTAATTGCAATGCCTGAAATAAAAAAGAGTAGTGATAGCCGCCACGGATTGAGTAACTTCATCACCGGTTCAAAGGTGGGCCCAACATGAACACTCTTTACGTGAAAATCCCAAGTCACATAAAACATTCCAATGTGGTACAAGATTAGCAAGCCAAACACTAACACCCTCAACCAATCTAAGTCATAGCGTCGTTGGCTGGCTACTTGGGTTTTGATGTTCATGCACCCATTGAAACAGCAGTGCGCCTAAGAGTCTAGAGGCTGATACTTAAAAAGAAGCCGGCAATAGCCGCACTCATCAAGTTAGCCATAAAACCGGCGGCGACCGCACGCAAGCCGAGCTTGGCGACGTCCTGACGACGTCTCGGTGCAATGGTGCCTAAGCCGCCTAGGAGAATCGCAATTGAAGAGAAATTAGCGAAACCACAAAGCGCAAAACTGACCACCGCTTGAGAATAAGGGCTGAGGTATTCTTTCTGAGTAGAGAAATCAACAAAGGCGACAAATTCATTTAAAACAAGCTTTTGACCGATCAGGCTGCCAGCAATGGTACTCTGCTCCCACGGCACACCCAATAGCCAGGCAAGTGGCCTGAAAAAGGTTCCTAGAATTAACTGTAAGGATAAGTCAGGCCAGCCAACAAAGGCGCCTAACCATGCTAGCAAACCATTCATCAATGCAATTAAGGCGACGAAGGCTATTAGCATAGCGCCGACATTGACGGCTAATTGCATGCCTGAGGTTGCGCCTCCGGCGGCGGCGTCAAAGATGTTGACGTAAGGCTCGTCAGTTGGTTCTTCTGATTCTTGAACTGATTGTGGTGTTTGCGTTTCTGGCATGATCAACTTAGCCATTAACAAGCCTCCCGGTGCGGCCATGAAACTGGCTGCCAGCAGATAACGCATTTCAACACCGAGCGCGACATAACCCGCTAATACTGAGCCAGCAACGGTCGCCATGCCACCAACCATAACGGCAAACAGTTCAGAATTGGTCATACGCGCCACATAGGGTTTGATTACCAATGGTGCCTCGGTTTGGCTGACAAAAATATTTGCCGTTGCTGACATCGATTCGGGGCGGCTGGTTCCCAGTGCCTTTTGCAATCCGCCGCCGATGAGCCGAATAATCCAACCCATGATCCCAAGGTAGTAGAGTACCGCAATAAAGCTCGAGAAAAAGATAATGATTGGCAAAACGTTGAAAGCAAATACAAAGCCGATTTTGCCAGTGGCGATGTCGCCAAATAAAAACTGAATGCCCGCTTGACCATATTGCAAAATACTGGAGACGCTATTTGAAATTGCTGCAAGTACCGATCGACCTGCTGGTACATATAAGGCAAACGCACCAATCAAAAACTGTAATGCGAATGCCCCAACGACCGTGCGCCAGTTAATTGCTGAGCGATGTTTCGAAAGGGCAATAGCAATCGAAAAAAGTACTACGATCCCCAATAGGCTAATTAGCGATGTCATACTGTCTGCTCCATTACCTGCTACATTAATAGGGGTTTAATACGGCTTTTTATCATATCGATGGCAACTCGATTCATGCCACCATTCGTTACGACTACATCGGCCTGGCTGCGGCTTGGTGCAATGTATTCAAAATACATTGGTCGTACTGTGGCATGGTATTGCTCGGCAACCGATTCAAGGCTGCGGCCGCGATCTTTTACATCGCGTTGAATACGGCGCAAAAGACAAATATCCAGCGCGGTATCAACAAATACTTTGATGTCGAACTCAGGCAATAGACGGCTATCACCTAACACCAAAATACCTTCTACTAGTACTACTCGCGCAGGTTCTACGCGACGTGTTTGCGCTGATCGATTATGAATCGTGAAGTCATAGATAGGTGATTTGACCGCTTGCCCAGCTTTTAAACTTTGCAGATGTTTGAGCATTAAAGAATGCTCAAATGCATCTGGGTGGTCATAGTTGGTTTGTTCACGCTCGCTCGCCGAGAGTTGCGTTTGATCGCGGTAGTACATGTCTTCTCGCAGCATTGCGATTGATTGCCGCTGGCATTCTTTAGTCAGCTCTTCAACAATCGTCGTGGCTAATAAGGTTTTACCTGATGCGGAAGCTCCGGCGATGGCAATGGTTAACACCTCACTCATTCAACAACCCCTGATACGCCAATGCCTCTGGGGTCAGAAGCCGGGTTTGCCTCATAAGCATTCAAGTCAATCATTTGCAGGTCACCAAATTCCCAAGGGTGAGGTTCAATTCGATAGCCGATTTTTCGTAGTTCTTCTTGTGTAGATTTGGGTAATGGGTAATCGACACTCATGGTCACGAGGTCGGCCGGCAATAGCTGATGATGAAATCGCGTTAGGCCGACGGCTCGTTGCGCACTCATACCAAAATCAACCACATTGACGATGGCCTGAAAGACTGAAGTAAAAATAGTAGAGCCACCTCTAGTACCAAGGACGATACGAGGTTGTGAGTCTTTGATTAGAATGGTTGGAGTCATCGAAGAGAGCATGCGCTTGCCCGGTTGAATTTCGTTGGCTGTCCCGCCGACTACACCATAAATGTTGGCGACACCTGGCTTGGTACTAAAATCATCCATCTCATTGTTTAGCAAAAATCCTGCGCCATCGACTACTACACCACTGCCATAGTTCCAATTGATCGTCGTGGTGTTGGAAACGGCATTGCCCCACTTGTCGACAATCGAAAAGTGTGTGGTGTCTTTGGATTCTAAACCCGGTGGCACACTAGCTACACTACTAATACTTGATGGGTTCACTCCCTTAGCTCGGTCTGCAATGTAGGATTCACTAATCAATTTATTGATTGGCACGTCAACAAAATCCGGGTCACCAAAGTATTCCGCACGATCGGCAAATACGCGTTTTTCGATTTCGGCGACTAAATGTATGTATTGCGCTGAGTTCACTTCGTGACCAGCAAATTCATTGGCTAGTAGTTCCTTCATCTTAAGAAGCTGGATTAAGGCAAAGCCACCTGAACTTGGCGGCGGGGCGGTAATCACTTGATAGCCTTTCCAATCGGCGACCAACGGCTCGCGCCATACACTTTTGTAGGCAGCTAAATCTTCAGCATTAAACAAACCTTGATCACGCTCCGATTGAGCTAATAGTAGCTTGGCTGTTTTACCGCGATAAAAGTCATCGGGCCCACTTTGGGCAATACGTTTTAGAACTTGCGCTAACTCGGGCTGCTTAAATACACCGCCTTGCGCCATGCTGCCAAAGTGCTCTGAGAAATTAGTTTGTTCGCCAAACCATTCCAGCAAACCAGGGATGGCGGCAGCCTGTTTTGAGTGCACTTGAAAACCGTTTTCAGCAAAATCGATTGCAGGTTGCAGTAGTGCACGCCATGGCATGCTGGCGAATCGTTGATGCGCGCGCCACATGCCATCAACACTACCAGGAACGCCGGCAGCTCGAATACCAATTAGGCTGGCTTTATCGATGACATTGCCTTCCTTATCGAGATACATGTCGCGGCTGGCGGCTAAAGGGGCTTTCTCACGATAATCAAGAAAATGATTTTGGCCATCAAAGCTTGCCAACATAAAACCACCACCACCAATGTTGCCGGCTTCGGGTAGAGTGACGGCGAGCACAAAAGAAGCGGCAATGGCAGCATCAACGGCGTTACCGCCCTGGCGCAAGACGTCTTCTACCACCTCAGCCGAGAATCGATCAGGCATGGCAAACGCTGCGGGATTACTTGCCGGTTTTTGTTTGATTGATGCGCAAGAACTGATTAAAACTGCGCTAACGAAAACGATAGAAAAATGAAAGAGAAGTTTATGCATAATGCGCCACCGATGAGAGAACGTAGATACGCTAATCGCTTGGCGGCGCTTTTGCAAGAATTAGTCTTTTGGTAGGTAGCCGCCTAAGTGTTGGTATTGGGCAAGGAAGTCTCGTTGTTGATCCCCAAGGCAGCCGCTACTAATAAAGGGGGCTTTGGCCGCGTCAACGCGATAGCTCATGTCGTTAAAGGCGTTTGTGAATCGTAGATCCTGACTTTCGATATTGCGCGTTTGGTATGAAAACTCAGCAAGCCTAAAAGGACTTACCTGGCGGCTAAACCGTGGGCAGTCGTTAAAGAAAAACTGCTCTTCGATATAACGATCACTCAAGTTAATCAGTGTTTGCGCAAGCGCATGAGCGAATTGCGCGGTGTGTTTGACGACAACGACAAAGGGGCGCTTACTTAAATCATCAAATTGATCGCTTTGACCAGTTAACTTAAGCTCAGCTATGGTTTGCTCGCCGATAACTGTTTGGCCAAGCAAGCTCAAACTCAAACCATCTACCTGAATTAGTTCGCACTGCTCCTTTATGCTAAGTGTTGTGTCAGTGAGCAAGCTATCAAAGTTGCCAGCTAATAGGGGTAAATCATGATGATTATTAAAAGGTGTTGTTTTAACTGAGCTGAGATCAGAGCCTCGTTCTAATGCCACGACGATTTTTTCTCGTAACTCATGTTCACGAACTTTTTTTACGGCAAGCAAAGCAGTTTGCACTATTTCCGAAGTCGGCGTGGTCTGCTCTATCAACCAGCGGCGACCGTAGACGATCTTTTGCTGCCCACGAGGAGTGTTGGCCGAGGGATAGTTTTCTTCGCCCACAATAGCCACGATGAGAAACAGCACTGAGCCTTCTTGGCCAGCGAACAATTGGAAGTGTTTAGGCAGTTTAATACAGGCCAACACCTTCTCAATATTCTCTTGCGTGCGCACTACGTCGATATATTGTTGTGGCACGGCTCGGCGGCCGTCAGCTAAAGTAACCATGGGGGCATAGGGCAAAGGAACTTCACCGAAGGCATTTGGTTTGAGCCTTTCGTCTATTTGCACACAATGGAGTAAAGGAGCAGTCATTAGGTGTCCCCGTGTTTCATCTTGCGGTCGCGATTATGCGGGTTACGGAGTTAAATAAAGTGAAACTTAGATCACGATTTTATGAAACTTTTGGCAGGCTTTATTAATCCTGTGACCAATGCGGTGCCCAATAAGATAACTACCATACCGGCTATCATCGTAAAGGTAATCGACTCGTTTATAAATAGCGCCCCCCATAAAGTGCCAAACAAAGGGATGAGAAACGCTACCGTCATGGCACGGGTTGAGCCCACTTGCGTGATTAGCCGGAAGAACATCAGTGAGGCCAAGCTTGTGCAAAGTATGGCTAAGGTAATTGCACAGAGCCAGGATAGCAGGCTCGGCATTTGCTCAGGTATAAATAGTAGCGCCATAGGTAACAGTACTATTGACGCAGCGACCAAGCTGAACGTGGTGATTGATAATGGGCTAACGGCTTGTAATTTAGCAGAGGTGAGGTTGGCTGCAATGCCATACAAAAATGGCGCTAGTGCCGCCGATAATATAGCTAATACAGTTGCAGAGGTATCAACTCGATCATCGTTAGAGGCTATATAGATTTCACCAGATACTAAGATTGCAACGCCAACAACGCCGATCACCAGGCCAATCGCGGCGGCTAAATTCAAGCGTTGCTTTAACCAAAACCAGGCAATAAAGGCACCATATATTGGCGCGGTGGAGTTAAGTACGGCAGCGACTCCGCCGGTAACGTGCAAAACTGAGTAAGCGAACAATATAAATGGTGCGGCTGAGTTGAATATGCCAACTAAAGTGATAGATGCCGCATGCTGTTTAATAATGGGCCACTCTTGACGCCCTTCGTGCCACCACCAGATCGGGAGTAACACTAGCGCAGCTAGGCCAACGCGCAACTCAATCAAGGCGATGGCCCCGAATTCAGGTGCAGCGATGACCATAAACAGAAAGGAAGCGCCCCAGATCGCCGCTAAGACGACGAGATTTAAAAGTTGTCTAATGTTCATGAATGCTACTGAAACAAAATCATATTCTTAAGCGTTTCGATGGATTGCTAAAAGTCGCCGCCTGACCCACAATGAAAGCTGATTGATTATATTTTCTACCGAGCTTGCCATTATGCAAAAATCCAAACAATTGTTTTCTACTATAACCTCAGATGGTCAACTACAGTTTTCATTACAGGAAGTCGATGTGCCAGAACCCAAGGAAGACGAAGTGGTGGTGCGTATTGAAGCAGCTCCCATTAACCCTTCTGATATGTGGCCAATGTTTGGCCCAGCGAATTTAGAAGAAGCGGAGCTAAACCTTGATGCACCAACACCGATGCTTTCAGCGCCCGTGCACAAAGGCTTTTTACCGCGTATTCATTCTCGTTTGGATCAAACACTGCCAATTGGTAACGAAGGTGCGGGTACCGTGGTGGCAGCAGGAAGCGGTGATCATGCTCAAGCGCTGATGGGCAAGGTGGTGGCGGTGTTAACCGGAGCCACCTATAGCGAATATGTTTGTGTGCCAATTACTTCCTGTCTAGCGCATAACGAAGGCACAACACCAAGGCAAGCCGCTGCCTCTTTTGTAAACCCTCTAACAGCGCTTGGTATGGTAGAGACCATGCGGGCAGAGAATCATTCGGCTATTGTGCACACTGCTGCGGCATCGAATCTTGGGCAAATTCTTAACAAGATTTGTTTGCAAGACGATGTGTCGTTGGTCAATATCGTGCGCAAGCAAGAACAACGCGATCTGTTAACTAGTCAAGGAGCTAAGATCGTTGTAGATAGTTCACTGGATTCCTTTCGAGAAGATTTGTATGCCGCGATAGCTCAAACGAATGCAACTCTGGGTTTTGATGCAACCGGTGGTGGCGAACTCGCCAGCGAAATATTAACCGCTATGGAGCGATTTGGTAGTAAAGATGCCAAGGGCTTAAACACCTATGGTTCGATGCATCATAAACAGGTTTATATATATGGTGGTTTGGATATTTCGCCGACTGTTTTGAATCGCGCTTACGGCATGTTTTGGGGAGTTGGTGGTTGGTTGCTTACTCCGTTTTTGATGAAAGCCGGGCCTGAAAAAGTGATGCAGATGCATAAAAGAGTGGCTAACGAAATTACCACCACTTTTGCCGCGCACTTCAGCGATCAGATCAGCCTCGAGCAAGCCATGACGCCAGAGGTGATTTATCAATACAATGCCAAAAAGACTGGGCAGAAGTTTTTAATCAACCCTAGTATGTCGGCCTAGATTTTGGTTTAACTACGCGAGAACTAAACCTTGAAGTCTCCTAACCAAGGTCGTGCCTACCGACGAGCCAAAACATTGGTGAGCGCGACCTTGCAAAGCCCTAAAAAGCTGCTCGATCTGATTAGCCAGGCACAAGGTAAAGCAAGTAAATTAGCCAGCGAAAAATTCAGCGAACTTACTGAACCGCTAAACACTAGTTATCGATTAATGCGTGCTTACGCACAAGGCCAATATCGAGATATCTCATTTGAGAATATTGGTTTGCTGGTCGCCGCGATCATCTACTTTGTGATGCCAATTGACTCCTTGCCTGACTTTATTGTGGCGCTAGGACTAACTGACGACGCAGCGCTTTTGGCGTGGACTTTCAAGCGAATCGGTCAAGAACTCGAGCGCTTTAAGTTATGGGAGACTAATCATCCTCCTGAAGCAGTAGATAGATAGCCGGGGCGATCAGAGGCTGAAAATCACCATTAAATTGCACTAGGATATTTTGCTGGTCGCTTGCCGGGTCGAAAGTTTGACTCAGCCTTTGAACGCCCGGGAATACTCCAATGCATCCCAAACAGCGAGCGAGAATTTGTACGCCACCAGGTATATTCCGATCAATGTCTCGTAACACAAAGCCCACCTGATTTTGGCCTTGTGTTAGCACCAGCCGGCTTGATTGTAAGACCCGATCATTTTGCTGAGGAGCGATCGCGGTGACCTCAAATTGCAAATCGTCAGCTGCCAGTTGATCGTTAAACAAGGCGATCGAGCCAGAGAATTGAGCTCGGCTTAAAAGCTCGATTTCAATCTCGGCAGGGAGTTGATCGGGGTCGAGAAAGGCATCTCCGGCCAGCACTGTGAGATTCTGTGGTTCAGCCACGTATTGCAGCGTAATTGAATCTCGGCAGCTTAGACAGTCTATTCGAATCGAGTAATCTACCGGATCGAGAATGATCTCATCGATTATAAAAGCCGCGCTCGTCTGCCCAGCGGGAAGTTGCACAGTAGTTGATCGTTGGCTGGTGATCGGGCGTATGATCGTGAAGGTGGGCAACACAACGAAGCTGTGATTACTGACGGTAAGTTCTATATTTAAATCGCGATCTATCGTTCCGACATCGATGACTACATTGCCAGAAAGGCTTCTCGTGGTTTGACCAAAGCTTGGTTCAAACAGGAAAAAACCTACAAAAATCAAAACGATACGACGCATCGTTGTATTGTGCCACAAACGGCTTCAAAGCCTAAACTTAAGTCAATTAAATCAAAAGATTAAGCAAGCAGACATTTGCCTGACTTTTATTTATATGATAAAACATACTAATCAAATTGTGAGCTGGAAAAAGAGCAGCGATTCTTATGGGTTTTTTAAACTGTTTTAGTACAGTTAATGCCCCAAAAAAGGCTAGCTGCCGCAACGCTCGCAGTAATGATAGTAATGTTTTCGCGTAGATTTTAGATTTCTTTAGCGTTACATTCAGGTTACAGGAGGAGGAGTACTGGTTAGATTCTCTATGCTTACAGAAGATAACCGGTTAAGTCTCGTTTTTATCGCATGCTTTCCCCGCAGTGCTCCCTCCCTGCCTAAAAATTCAAATCAATAATATTTAATCGAAGGAGCTTTGTTATGCAAATAAAGCGTAGTATGGCCAGAAATGGTCTTAAATTAACCACGCTAGCGTTGGTTATGAGCAGTGTAGTGCCGATGACGGCTAGCAACATGGCTCATGCTCAGGTGTCTGAACTTGAAGAAGTGGTTGTTACCGGAATCCGCAGCAGTTTAAAGCGTTCACTAGATGTGAAGCGTGATGCAACTAAAGTTGTTGACGCGATCTCGGCCGAAGACGTTGGTAAATTCCCGGATGCTAACATCGCGGAATCATTACAGCGTATTACCGGTGTAGCGATTGACCGTTCAGGCGGCGAAGGCCAGTTCATTACGGTTCGAGGCCTTGGTCCCGAGTTCAATAATGTATTGCTGAATGGTCGTCAACTAGCGACTGATAATGACGGCCGCGAATTCTCGTTTGATACGTTCTCGTCAAGTATCATTTCACGTGCGGAAGTGTTCAAAACAGCCACCCCTGATGTACAATCAGGCGGGATTGGCGCGACAGTCAACATTGTTACTACTCGTCCATTAGACGGAGCTGCAAGTAACACATTGAACTTCTCAGCAGGTGCCATTTTTGACGATTTGCGTAGCGATACCAGTCCCGATCTTTCAGTGAACGGCAATTGGGTCAATGATGCAGGTACCTTCGGTGCCGCATTGGGTGTGTCTTATACAGACCGGGCAACTCAACGCGATCGCGTATTCACCAACGGTTTTAATTTGCGCTCAGGTGATGCGGCCATTATAGCGCCCGAGGGCGCGGTAGGTTTAACTGCCGCAAACTTTGGTTCATTGCCTGATGGTGCTCGTGCTCAACAACAAGTTGTCGTGAGTCGTGACCTTCAAGACAGAGAGCGAACCTCAGTCAACTTAGCCTTACAAGGCCGACCGAATGATCGCTTCGAAGTCACTTTCGATGCCTTGTTCAGTGAGTTCGATATTCAATCTTTCGAAACTCAGTTCTCAGGGTTTTTCAGCCCACCGTTTATCGACCCTGTGATCGATGCCAACAATACGGTGACTGAATTTGGTCGCCCCAGTGTTGACTTCTTAAATCGTAATCCTGCACTGCGGGATATTACCGGTGAATCGCAGAACGACAATGTAATCACAGCTGATAACCGCGAAGCGGAAGTAACCTTGTTTGGTTTAAATCTGAAATACGATTTTAGTGATTCATTTACAGCTACTCTTGATCTTTCAACTTCTGAAGCTGACCGTGTCTCTGAGAATCCATTCGTCGTATTAGGTGCTCTAGCTCCTGAATCGCCAAGGATTTTTTCATCAGTTGGTGATATCGCCGGTATTACTAACGTTGTTCAGCCCCAAAATACCTCGATCCAGCGTCTTCACTTCGTGAACGTACGACGTGAGGTTGTTGACGATGAGATTGATGAAGCTAAAGTCAACTTTGATTGGAACATCGAACGAGGTGCCCTTAATAAAATCTCCTTCGGTGCGGCGATCAGTGATCGTACTAAATCATTCACTCTGTTCGATAACTTTTCATCAAGTCAGGGTGGCGGTATTTTCTGCGCCTTCTGCGGATATACGGTTGATTTTGACGATGGTATCTTAAGCCCGGTTAACTTCGACGACTTCTTAAGTGGTGTCTCAGGCCGAGACAGCATTCCGTTGAATTTCTTAACTTCAACTTTTGAACAAGCCTTTGCTCAACTTAACTCAGAAGCAGCGATTCGTGACCCTCTACGTAATGCGGGTTCACGTGCCGATATCTCTGATGATGAGCTGATCGCTCGACGTGACGCCGCAGGCGATTCAGTCTTTGGTTTCTTTGAGCCTGGATTCAATAGTGGCGGTAGTTTTGCAGTTGATGAAGAAGTTACTTCATTCTTCTTGAACACCGAATGGGGTGGTGAGCTAGGTAGTGGTATCCCATGGTCAGCGAATGTTGGTTTCCGTGTAGCGCGTACCGAGATTGTTTCATCGGGTGTAACCGAGCCAGTTGTCGATATTCGTGAGTCAGCCGGTGACACACAGCTTAACTTTTCTTTCGGTGAAAGCCAGTTACTCTCTGTTAGCAACAGTTACACCAACTTCTTACCATCAGCCAATATCCGATTTGATATTGCCGACGATAAGATTTTGCGTTTTGCTGCTTCACAGACCTTAACTCGACCAACCTTGACAGCATTGGGCGTAGCTAACACCTTTGGTGGTCGTTCTAATGCGCCAGTGAGTGGTGGTGGTAACCCAGAACTCGAAGCTTTTGAATCGATTAACATCGATGCTTCTTTTGAATGGTATGTCGATGACTTAAGTTTCGTTGGTATTACGGCGTTCTACAAAGACTTTGATGAGTTTATTGAGTCGTCCACTTTGCCAGTGCCTCAACAGATCATTATTCCAGCTGGCAATATTGGTAACACTACGGGCGCTGATCAAGCCATCACTGTTAACTTTCAGGATACTCGTGATCGTAACGGCGAAACCGGCAACATAACGGGCGCTGAGTTAGCCTTGCAGAAGGCTTGGGAGAACGGCTGGGGTGCGTCTCTTAACTATACCTATGTGACCAGCTCTATCGATCGCGCTGATGACTTTGGCGCGCCAATTGATTGCGATTACAACGGTCTGTCAGAAAACGTAGTCAACGTCAGTGGCTTTTTCGAGAACGATAAGTGGTCAGCTCGATTGTCCTATAACTACCGTGACGACTTCCTAGTGCAATGCTTTGGCCCTCAAAGTGAACCGCAAAATCGAGAGTCTTTCGGCCAAGTTGACTTCTCAGCTTCGTACAACATTAACGATTCGCTGCAAGTCTTCTTCCAAGGTGTCAACATCTTAGATGAAGAGCGACGCGATTTTTCAATCTTTGATAATCGTTTCTTAGAGTTCGAAGATACTGGCCCTCGTTACACGCTTGGTATTCGTGGTAACTTTGGCTACTGATATCTAGTGCATTTGTAAGCCAAGCAAAAAGGCGATGTGTTTCGGCACATCGCCTTTTTTAATTGCCATTAGATACTGGTTTGAAGTGTGGCCTTTAACTCGAAGAGAAACTCCTATTCAAAAGCGCCTAAGTTACTAAAGCGTTTTTAAAGCAACCAATGTTGATTGCAGATTAACATCGAGTACAGCCTGTCTTTGTTTCGGCGGAAGTTTTGTTAAGCGCCGGTATAGCGGGCCGAGTGTATAGGCTAGATAGCGAGCCAAAGCCTGGCATTTTTCTTTGTCCGCATCAGGGCGAAAACCTTTAATCATGTCGACCAATAATTCTGCATTGGTTTCAGTGTCTAACTCATCATATTTGCGCAGCTCAAGATCGGACAAAGTCCCTGGCCAAATCTCCATCATGATGGGAGTATCCAAATAGAACTTAAATATGGTGTTCTGTAAGCCCGCGAGCGCTGCTACCGGGTCGGAAAAGTCCAGGCTCGGAATTAATTCGATTAATCGCTCTCTTAATAATGTCGCATACTTCTTGGCGATATACATAATGAGCGCATTTTTAGTCGGAAAGAACTGATAGAAGCTTGCAATATTGGTATCTGATTCGCGCGCTACTTCTCGGATGCTTAAAGCGGCAATGCCTTTTTCCAACGCGATCTTTTCGGCAACCGCCACTATGCGTTCAACCCGTTCCTGGCTGCGCTGTTGTACCGGCTTACGCCGCAACTTTAGTGAAGAGTTCAATTCATATTTTGTGCCCATAGGTTAACAGTGGCACAGAGTACGATCGAAGTAAATAAGTGAACTTTAAACCATAGTCACACCTTGCTTATTGAGGTTGAGAGTATGCTATGTTCAAGTAACGAGTTGATAACCACGCAGATACAACAAAAGATGACCAGCCAGCGATTGTTTCCTCTTTCTCTCTCGCTTTTTTTGTTAGCCGCATTTTTTAGTTTCGATGTTCGGGCACAATTGTGGCAGGTCGATGCGCCGACGCTCGCAATTAGATACGAACTAGAAAACAATCAGTCCAGTGGTCTTCGATATCGAGTGCTGCGGGCAACGACTGGTGGAGAAATTCAAACCGTAGTGGAGTGGTCTCGATTAGGGTTTGACTTAAGCTGGATGGCGCCAGAGAAAGAGAATGAAACGATAACAGTGAACTTTGGGCAGGGACTGAAATTCGTAGAACGCCAAGATCAAAAGGTAGAAGATATCTATGATCTCAAGGTAGGTAAACGCAAAAGTAATTACTATCAGGCCAAGGAATCACGTTTTACCTTTGAGCATACTGGTCTCAAGCGACAAATAAGACTAGATGTACAAGTTGCTGACGATGGCATTGCTTTTCGTTACGCCTTACCACAGACAAACTCCATACTCCATTGGATAAGTGACGAAACAACTGAGTTCAATATTGGTGAGGATGGCCAGCATTGGGGCCAAGCTTATGATAAAGCCAGTAAGTGGCAACCTGCTTATGAAACTCCTTATCAGAATGGGATTGCCATCGGCACCAACGCTGAAGAATTTGGTACCGGCTGGGGATTTCCGTCTTTGTTTAAAGATGAACATGATCTTTGGTTACTATTACATGAAACGAATTTAGCTGCGAATTATCATGGATCACATTTAGCTGCGAATGCAGATCAAGGGCGTTACAAAGTGGTCGCCCCGCTGGCAGAGTCGGCGCAAGGATTAGGCGAGAACCGTGCCCAACTCACTCTTCCTGCTGAGCTTCCGTGGCGGTTTTTACTCATTAGCCACGAATTAAGCACCATAGTTGAGAGCAATCGAGTATTTGATTTAGCCAGCCCAAGCGTTATTGAGAATATCGATTGGGTAGCACCAGGAGTTGCCTCATGGAGCTGGTGGTCAGATCACGAAAGCTCAACAAGCATCAGAAAACTCAAGCGATTTATTAACTTCGCCGCCGATATGGAATGGCCCTATAGCCTGATCGATGCCAACTGGAATCTGATCAGTGACAAAGCCATGCAAGATCTGGTTAAGCATGCCAAGCGCAAAGGAGTTGAACTTGGGTTTTGGTACAACTCGGGAGGTCCAAGCAATGTGGTGACCGAAGAACCGCGAGACAGAATGCATATTGCCGAGGTTCGTCGTGCCGAATTTAAAAAGTTACAAGAATTAGGCGTTCGATACGTCAAGGTAGATTTCTTCCAAAGCGACAAACAATTCATGATCCAGCGTTATCTGGATATTCTACAAGATGCAGCAGACCATGAATTAATGGTGGTGTTTCATGGCAGTACTATTCCGCGTGGCTGGGCCAGGACCTATCCGAATTTGATGTCAATGGAGTCGGTGCGTGGCGCCGAGTTTTATACTTTTCCTTCTGAGCCAGATTACGCCGAACTCGCGGTTTACCAAAATGCGATATTGCCTTTTACGCGAAATGTGATCGGATCCATGGATTACACACCAGTGGATTTTTCAGAGCAAGAAATACCGAGCCTCACATCTTATGCACACGAAGCCGCAATGGGCGTTATCGTTGAATCTGGAATCCAGCATTTATCTGATAGTGTCAAAAGTTATCGCAAAATTAGTAAGCAATATCGCAAGTATCTAAAGGCCTTGCCAAGTACTTGGGATGAAACGCGATTCTTATCTGGCTACCCCGGTAAAGATGCAGTACTGGCGCGGCGTTCTGGAAACACCTGGTATATCGCTGGTGTGAATGGCGAACTGCGCATTAAAACCCTGAGTTTTGCCTTGGATTTCTTGCCACAGACTCATCGCGATGCCTTAGGCTCTATTGCAACCTTGATCTCGGATGCTGATAACGCCAAGTCATTTAATGCACGAGATATCGATATCGGAGTGTCGAGTAAACTCACCGTGAAGACAGCACCTGCAGGTGGATTTGTTATGATTCTAGAACTCGACAAAGCGGCTAACTGATTACCCTTTTTTTGATCGATCTGAGCTTTTCAGGCGTGATTGAACAGGCTAGTATGCACGCTTTATTTTTCCAGCCAATTTAACATTTACAACAACATGGCCGAATTAACTGAAATTACCTTAGATTCGCATCGTGACCTAAAGGTTGACCCACGTTGCGCAATTAACGTTGCTGCCAAACAGCATATTATTACTATTCGAATCAACGAGATTGGCTATGCGGCCAATCAGTTCCCGTTGTTTTTTAGTCGCACTTCTGAAGAGGTCGATTATGTGGTTTCTGCTGTAAACAGTTTCGAAGTCGACAGCAATTTGTTTGTCAAAGATGAAAACTGGACAGCCTCGTACGCTCCAATTGGTATGCAAACGTATCCTTTCTTTATCATGCGTAAAGAAGGTAAAGAAAACGAATTTTGTATTGGTATAGATGAAGAGAACCCAGCGTTTTCAACAACCGATGGTGAAGCCATTTTCGATGAAGAAGGCAAAGCCACCGCGATGCTGAGTCGTGCAACGCAACTATTAGAGCACGAGATCAATAACGAAATTCAAAGTGTTCAATTCACGCGTTTCTTAAATGAAAACAAGCTGATTAAAACCGTCGATGTGGTCGTGCAATATCAAAGTGGCCGTGTGAATACCCTTAAAGGTTTGAACACCGTCGATGAAAAATCGGTCAATGATTTAAGCGATGAAGTCTTTTTGGATATGCGCAAGCGCGGTTATATGTTGCCAGTGTATTCAATGCTAACTTCAGTGTTCCATTTGAATACTTTGTTGACACGACACAATGAAGTAAAGTCAGATGACAAGGTTGTGCAGGTCAAACTGGATGATCCCAGTGCCAAAGCTGAAGCGGCGGAAGATACTTCCAGCGAAGCTTCCTAGCTGCGCCTCATCAAGTCTCTTTTGTTTGCCGGCCCCATAAGTAAAATGGAATGCCGGCTACAAAGAGCAACACGCCCCAGGCTAGCACATCCAGGCCTGAGCCATAGATGGCGAACACACTGTACACGCTGGCAAAAATAGCCAGCGTTGCCCAGCCTTTAGCCGAGCACCAAGAATATTTGAGCTCGGCTAAGGCCGCTACCAGCATTGGTACTAAGAACGCGGCGGTGCTCATCACTACCAGCAATTCAAACATTTCCAATAAGCCTTTGCTGTAGTTTGCTAATAGCAGAATCGAGCCTAAAACAGCCGCCAACAGCAACGACACGAAGGGCGCGCCACCTTGGTTTTGTTTCGCTAAGCTTGAATGGGCCATTCCTTCTAATGCCACCGACATCGGTATTTGTCCGAGCAAAAAGATCGTGCCATTAATGGCGCCTGCCGTTGAGATCATAGCGCCAATGGCAATCAAGGCTGGCCCCCAGGAACCTAGGCCCTGCGCAGCATCGGCAAATGGCGACGTCGAAACAGCTAGCTGGTCTGACGGCACTAAGCGCATCACGGCATAGGTCGAAGCGATATAAACAAACGCTACGACCAATGTACCCAAGACAATAGCTCTTGGGATAGTGCGTTCAGGTTTTTCGACTTCGGCAGCCGGAACCGCGCCCGCTTCCATACCTGAAAAGGCCCACATTGTTAGTAGAGCTGACGCCGCCATGGCACCAATCACGCTGCCGTCTTGAGGATTGTTGATAGGTAAGTTGTTGTTATTTCCCCAAAGCGTTCCTAAAACGATTATCACAATTAGCGGAAGCAGCTTTAGCAGTGTCATGGCGATCTGCATTCGGCTTGCTTCAGCAATGCCACGCAAGTTGATAAAGGTAATGCTCCAAATAACGGTCAAAGCTGCGACCGCTTCACCAAAAGGATTGTTATTCAGTACTGGCAAGAACACCGCAAGATAACCAACAAAAGCAATCGCCATGGCTGGTATCGCAATCCAGTAGGCCGACCAATATGCCCAGGCCACAATAAAAGAGGGGAAATCTCCAAAGGCATCACGAGTGTATTGAAACACGCCACCAGATTTTGAAGTGCGATTAGCTAGTCTGCCGACTACCAGTGCCAAGGCGATCGACCCTAGCGCAGTAAGCCCCCATCCCCAAAAACTCAGCATGCCAAATTTCACCAGGCTGGACGGCAATAAGAAAATACCAGAGCCAATCATGATGCCAACCGTTAATGCCCAGCAACTCCAAAATCCTAGCGGCTTAGTATTTGTCATTTATTAAGCGACTTGGCCAAGCCGATTGAGTTGGTCATTTGCCAATCAGTTTATACTGTTAGTAGTTCTACATGAAGCGCAAGTACTGAGGTTGCTTAGATGGCGAAAAACACAAAAAACCAGGCGGCACGAATTCCAAGGCAAAAAGATAACTATCACTCAAAGGCTGTCAATGAGCGATTGGACTTTGTTCAACAGCAAACCCAGTTGGCTGCTAAGCATATCGCGCATCATTCTCAACCGTTAGAAGCGCTTGCTGGCAATATTGAAAACCCGGTTGGTGTTGCCCAGGTTCCGATCGGTTTAGCTGGGCCAATCGCAATTAATGGCGAGTATGCCAATGGTGATTTTTATGTGCCGATGGCAACTAGCGAAGGCACCCTGGTGGCAAGTTATAGCCGCGGCATGAGTGTGATTTCTCAGATTGGCGGTGTTACCGCGACGGTTGTAGAGCGTTATATGCAACGCGCTCCGGTATTTCATTTTAACTCGGCCCGCGGAGCGCGAGATTTTGGCGACTGGTTTGAGCAGCACTTTGAGCAAATAAAAGCCGTCGCGGAGTCTACAACATCGGTTGGTAAGTTATCGCATGTTGAACACTATGTTGTCTCACGCATGCACTTTTGCCGTTTTAACTACACAACAGGAGATGCTGCCGGGCAAAATATGTGTGGCAAAGCAACCTTAGCGGCTTGCGAATATATTGCTGCACAGAATCAATCACTTCAACGTTTTACACTCTCAGGCGCAATTGATACCGACAAAAAACATTCGCAGCTCAATACCATCCATTCCAGAGGAGCACGTGTGATTGCCGAGATCGTGTTGCCAAATGATGTAGCGCAATCGCGATTAAAAATTGATACCGAATCTTTGTTTCGTGCCCGGCAAGTATCCAATGTTGGCGGAATGCTTGCTGGCACTAGCAATAATGGTTTGCATGCCGCGAACGGTCTAGCAGCATTATTCATTGCTACCGGGCAGGATGCCGCCAATGTTGCTGAATCTCAGGCTGGCATGGTCTATGTTGATTTGCAAAGCAATGGCGATTTGTACTGGAGCATAACCTTGCCGTCACTGATCGTTGCTACCTATGGCGGAGGCACTGGCCTGGCCACACAACGTGAATGCCTTGAAATGCTCGACTGTTATGGCGAAGGCAAGGTACTAAAGTTTGCTGAAATATGCGCAGCAACCGTTTTGGCTGGTGAACTCTCTTTAGCTGCTGCCGTATTAGCAGGCGACTGGGTCAGCAGCCATGATGCGCTTGGCCGTAACCGGCCCTAACTCAAACTTTGGCTTAGCGGCTCGCTACTTTATCTTCCATCAACTGTGTCAGCTCAACGAGCTTAATGAACTCAGCTCGATAACCATGAAGATCTTGCCCGCGATTTTCTTTGGCTAACCGCACAACGTCGTCATAGCCCCAGTTTTGAGTATGCACACTGCTTCGCAATAATTCGGCGAAACCAGCAACCGCTGCTGCGAACCCGGCGTCATTTGACCTGGCCAGGTTCACTTTGATTGCCTTGCTAATTAGTTTGCTTTCACTACTACCCGGGAGTTTGTAGCGAATTTTGAGGAAGGCTAGTTCATTTGCATACTGCTCATCGAGAGTTTGTTGTTGATTCGATTGCTCGTTATCATCCTTTTGATATCGCAAGGGATCAACTGAACTTTTCTGGGCGTCGACTTTGGTGATTTCGTAAATGGCGGTCACACTATGTCCGGCACCAACTTCCCCAGCATCAACTTTGTCGTTATTAAAGTCTTCACGTTTTAGCTGGCGTGTCTCATAACCTAATAGGCGATATTCTGAAACCACTGAAGGGTTAAACTCAATTTGAATTTTTACGTCGTTGGCGATGGGAAATAAATTTGACGTTGCCTCATCAACGAATACTTTCTTAGCTTCATGCAAGGTATCAATATAGGCCGCTATTCCGTTCCCGTTTTGCGCGATGGTTTGCATCATGTCATCTTGATAGTTGTATCCACCAAAGCCAAACACTGATAAATAAACACCTTGCTTTCTACGCTCTTTAATTAACTCTAGAATATCTCCATTGCGGCTGGCACCGACATTAAAATCGCCATCCGTACCAAGAATAATCCGATTCACTGCGCCTTCTTTATAACTCTCTTTGGCGAGATCATAAGCGAGTTGCAGCCCTGCTCCTCCAGCAGTACTACCACCTGCGCTGAGGCGATCTAGGGCCGAGATAATCTTGCGCTTCTCGCTAACCTTGGTTGGCTCTAAAACCACGCCCGAGGCGCCAGCATAAACAACCATGCTAACCGTATCGTTTGGTTTTAAACGTTTGAGTAGTAACTTTATCGACTTCTTCAACAAAGGCAGCTTATTTACTGCTTGCATTGAACCCGAGACATCCAACAAGAATACCAAGTTACTGTCAGGCTGACTTTGTTGTTCAACGTCAAACCCCTTTATACCAATACGCAGTAACTGTTTATGCGCAGACCAAGGTGCATCGATCAAGCTTACATCGGGTGCAAAGGGTTGTTCTTTAGATTCTGGTAACGGGTAGTCGTAGTTAAAATAATTGATTAATTCTTCGGTTCGAATCATTTGCGCCGTTGGCATGACGCCGCGATTCAACGACGCTCGCATCAAAGAATAGGAACTCGTATCGGTGTCTATTGAAAAAGTAGAAACTGGGTCTTGTCGGACCAGTTTGATGTTGTTCTCTTTATATTCTGGATACTCGCTACGGTCTTGCTGTGGCAGCTGCATAGAGCTGATGGCAAAGCGATTAGTATGAGAAGTATGGTATCTGTACTTATGCTTCTTTCCTTTGTTGCTGGTAACAACAACTTCCTCTACATCCGAATTCGGATAATGCTCTACAGCAATAAAATAATGTTTCTGGTGAGCGCAGCTAACCAATAACACACTGATAAACATCAAGCCGGATAACTTCCATTTTAAAGAGTGATGCATACCCATACCCTCAATCATTTCGTGAGCTGTCACGTTAACCCGACTCAGGCGGCGAAAAAACGCAGCTAACCCAAGCGTAATTTAGTTCGACTAAAAGTTAATCCTTTAGAAATATTTCTGGTGCTAATCAAGTGGAGTTGATCGAGCGGTTGCTCGTCTTTAAGCGACCGCTCGAACTCTAGCTCCTCGCGCCAATCATCTATTTGATGTTTCAGCTGAGCCGATGTTAAACGAGAATTTGTTTTCTCGCTTTGATGCATACCGCCTTTGCGTAACAAAGGAGAGCGTGCCACCGGATTTCGAGGAGCAAGCTTAGGCTTATTGCTAGTTGCCATGATGCTCTCCGATTAGCTAATGGAGGCTGGACTATAGCGACTATCGACACGAAATCAAGTCAAGCATATTCAAAACAATGATAAGCGGGCATAATCAAACAATGGAAACGCGGCTTACTCCTTCGGTTAAAATTTTACTCTTCAGCGCTTGTTTGTTGTTGATGATGTCATTTGGTTTACGTTCATCGTTTGGCTTGTTTATGACACCGATGAGCGAATTCCATAACTGGGGTCGTGATGTGTTGGCTACTGCACTGGCGATCCAAAACCTAAGCTGGGGAATTGCCTCGGTCTTCGCTGGTGGTCTGGCGGATCGTTTTGGCAACCTTAAGGTTATTTTGGGCGCGGTGTTCTTGTATTCGCTTGGCGTCATCTGGATGGCTTTTGCCGGCGATGCCTGGGCATTAAATTTATCCGCCGGCGTTCTGGTCGGTGCCGGTATTGCTGGTACCGCGTTCGGCATTGTGATTCCTGCCTTAATGCGCGCGGTGCCAGAGGAACGACGGCAATGGGTCGCTGGCATCGGTACTGCTGCCGGTTCAATGGGCCAGTTCATGATGGTGCCGTTTTCGCAAACGCTGATTGATTTGTTTGGTTGGTTCTCCGCCTTGCAGATACTTTCAGCGGTGACTCTACTAATGTTGTTTTTGGCACTGCCGCTAGCCCCTTATTCAGGAGCCAGCGAAGTCACTAACAAGGAAGATGATCAGTCGATTTGGCAGGCCATAAGTGAAGCATTCGCGCAAAAGCACTATATATTGCTAGTGATTGGATTTTTTGTTTGCGGTTTTCATTTAGCGTTCATCACCGTACATATGCCAGCTTATCTAAATGACTTAGGCTTTAGTGCCAAAGTTGCAGCGATGAGTTTAGCGATTATTGGCATTTCCAACATGGTTGGTTCTTATGTTTCGGGAGTCTGGTCGGGCAAATATCCTAAGCAATCCATGTTGGCCTGGATCTATCTGCTCCGCGCTCTGGTCATTGCCATCTTTATAATTCTGCCACCTACGATCTACTCGGTTATCTTTTTTAGTATTGGCATGGGCGTGCTGTGGCTGGCTACGATTCCACCAACATCAGGGTTGGTTGCGGTGATGTTTGGTACACGTTACCTAGCGCTACTCTACGGCGTGGTGTTTTTATCACATCAACTAGGTAGCTTTGCTGGTGTTTATTTGGGTGGGTATCTCTATGAGCAATCAGATGCCTTTCAAGTGATCTCCACTTTCTGCGGTCAGTACCTGGGGTTTGCCACTTACGGCGATGCCTCGCGCTATGACTTGGTATGGTTAATCAATATCCTGCTCGGAGTTGCCGCCGCCTTGATCCACCTTCCAATCAAAGAAGCGCCGTTGGGCCGCTTTGCACGGACGGCAACCGCGTGAATAGTGACACGTAAACTGCTTGCCGGTTCTCATTAGCCGCCAGCATCTTCACGTCTGATGGATTGTTTCTGCGCAGCTACTCCCTCGAGCAATCGATAGCCAATCGCTTATTGTGGTTTTAAACACGCTCGTTAAAACCGTCTTCGCAGCCTCAGTCAACTTTTTAAACCATATGCAATTTTAGCTAACCCTAAGAGTACACAACAAATTGACATTATAAGTCTATTATGTCAATAATATATATAAGTTACTTTGATAAGCCTATGTCTAGAACAAGCTACTTTTTGGGAGCCGATACACGCGCAAAGATACTCCAAGCTGCGCTAGATACCTTTTCATTGCTGGGATATCGTAAAACATCGATGGCTGACATTGCGGATAGAGCCAATGTTTCTCGACCGACCTTGTATACCTACTTTGAAAGCAAAAACGATATTATGCTGGCTGTCTCAAAAGGTATTCATGAATATGTATTTGTCCAAATTAAGCATGCTCTAGCTGATGACAATAAGCTTGATCGACAGCTCAGTAATGCATTTAAACATTGGGTCAAACCCTATATGGAGATTTTGTTTGGTTCTCCTTATGGCATTGAGTTAATTGGTCAAAGTAGCAACATAGCAGAAAACATTGTAAAACTAGCGCACGAAAAGTTTAAAAAAATGCTTGCAAGCCGGCTCAATCAAGCAGAAAAGCTGGGCGATATACAGCTAACCCCATCTCATAAATCAAAGCCAGAAGCAGCTGAATTTCTAATTCTTTGTGTCAATGGATTATCAAACGGCGAAGCCACTCAACGAGTTTTTGATGCTCGAGTCGAATTACTAATTGGTGGTTTTCTAAATACTGTTCAATACAAAGCTTAAGTAAGCCAAGAAAAATAATGATCTTTATTACCCACAACATCGATACTATATTGCTAGTCATTGGCATACTCACTTGTACTTTACTGTTGCAGGCGGTAGCGCCTAAGTTTGCTCTGAAAGCGTCTTATAAAATTGAAACGTCTGACCCCTTATTGTTGTTCTTTGCTCGGGCTGGAGCCATTCCAATAGTGATGATCGGTATGCTACTAATCTGGGCGGCTTATGATGAATCGATTCGCCAGGTAGCGGTAATGCTTGCACTTGTTGGTAAAGCAGCTTTTCTTGCTGCAATTTTCGCTAGCTGGCCGCACACAGGTAAAGCTTTTATGTTGACCATTGTCGCAGACGCAGTTTCAGTCGTTCTGCTTGGCGCTTATCTATTGCTGATATAGGCTTACAAAATACTGCGCTCAATAGAATTAGGAGAAATATTTTTGAAAGCGGTTTCATCATTACTAATTTTGATTGTTGCACTTTTGCATTGTGGTTTTCTTGTGCTGGAAATGTTCTTCTGGGATCACGAGATTGGCCGTAAGATATTCAGCATGACGCCAGAGATATCCAAAGGCTCAGCGGTCTTGGCCATGAACCAGGGTTTATACAATGGTTTTCTAGTAGCCGGTTTGTTGTGGGGGCTAATAAAAGATCGTTTCGATATTAAGGTGTTCTTTCTAGGCTGTGTAATCATCGCCGGTGTGTTTGGCGCACTTACCGCTAAGCCGACGATCTTTTTTACTCAAGCCCTGCCGGCAATACTGGCACTTGCTTGTCTATATTTGGCAAATAGACATTCATAATTTTTATTCAGGGAAAGCATCGAAACGCTTAGCTTGTAATCCGGTTTTCAACCAATCGGCTGTTTCGCTAACAAAAATGTTTGCTTGTGGTGACATCGATGGCGAAGAAGTCAAACAGCCTACTGGTACGGTTAGTCTTGAGCCATCTCGATTTAGATGCGGCATGCCTGAGCCGCAGGTTTTGCAAAACCGTTTAAAGAAATCTCGCTCTGGGTCTTCATAACGAACCAGGTTGTCTTCACCTTTGGTCCAGCGAATAGCCTCAGGTGTAATCAACATATTTGAAGCAAAGCCGGAGCCAGTAACTTGTCGGCATTGCTGGCAATGGCATAGATAGAATGCTTGTGGTTCACCTTCTATCTCAAATGTGACCGCACCGCATAAGCATTCACCGTGTAATGAAGTAGCCATACAAATTATCCTATTTTCTCAACGAAATATTCGGCCGACGCCCGACAACAACGCCACACCTGCCATCGGCAGTGCGATGACAGGCCAATTCAGCCCCAGTGCGCCCGTGCCTACTACTCCACGACTTGCTAAGAAGGCTAAGCCGCCACAAATTAGAATGCCCGCTGACATCACAATAACCAACACACTTTTCCCCTTGGGCTGTGCGCTAACAAGCTGTTCTATTTTCAGAAACAGTGGCAAACTGACCAGCATTACCAATAGATAAACCGTAATCCAAGCTGGCCTGGTTGCCCACCAGGCGGTGCTGACCACTTCGGTTGCAAGCCAAGTCGGCGCTAACCAAAGAGTTAAACCAATCACCAACATCATCACTGTGCTATGCCAAAGAAATATTGGCATGATCAAACCATTAATCAAAACGGTCGAAGCCCAGGCTTTGGTTTTCGCTAAGAGTCGCCGAGCTGGTTTTTCAAGCAGGAGCAGCAAACTAATTTGGCTTAAACCTAAGGCCACAATCGGTAATTTAGGTGGAGTAGTGTTACTCATCTCTTGCCCTGCAAAACCAACCAGGCTAGTTGGGTAGGGGCCAAATTGCGTGACATAAACCAGACTCGCCATCGCAAGAATGAAAACCGTGATCAATAACAATGGGTTCTCTAGTCGTTCTTGATGCCAGGCGTAACCAAGTTGATGGATCGCACTCCAGACGAATAAGTAATTAAACCAGGGGAACCACTGCACTGAACTATTAAAAAATACCCAATCACCTAAAACGGCACAAAGAATTGGCACGATGACTGAATAAAAACCAAAGCGATGCCATAGATAACGGCTGACCGGTACCAGCATCACAATAAAGAAATAGATGGCTAGAAACCAAACCGGAACCAAGGAGATTTGTGAACCATAACCAAGTACAGTTGATGTCACACCCAAATAGTGCGCGGCAATACCTAAAGTAGTCCAAAGCAATACCAGTGGAATAGTCGGCCCAAGCAGCCGTCTTAAGCGCGCCTCTAGCCACGTTGCATAAGACTGTTGCTTTCGTTTGGCGCTATCCCAGGACACACCATTAGAAAAGCCTCCCACAAAAAAGAATACTGGCATCACTTGAAACATCCAGGTTAACCAGCGAGTCCAGGGTTCAATCGCAAAAAGATGATCCAAGCGAGCGCCGCCGTCTACCCATGATGGGGCAGCCATCAACCAATGGCCAAGCACCACCACGCTAATCGAAAAGGCACGAAGCAAATCAACATAGCGATTTCGTTCTGGCGGCGTTTGTTCTGCCGCGCTCATCGCTTGTTGCCATAAGTTGTTTATCATTTGTATCTCCGTTTTATTATTGTGCTCCGCGTTCTAGCTCGCGAAAAGCGCCCAACTGCCAATTTCTTATGGCCAAAATCATCGTCACACCATGGCGATGGTTCAAAGGTACCTTACGCTCTTGTTCGGCAATATCGTCGAAGAGTTGATCGATTGCAATCATGCGTTGTTGCAATTCAAGCTGAGCCTTGGCGCTGATGACACCGTTCTTGACCACTCTTAGAGAACCTTCTTCATCAAACGAAGTATCAAAAAATTCGGTTTGAACCTGTGAGCGAAAATAACGTTCCACTGGGCCATTGGGTTGCCAGCCAAAATTGTTTGTGATCAGCAGGCGTACTCGATTGTTGGGTTGTAACTCGATCATGCGCATCTTGTCGAGTTTAGCAAGCAAAGTAATGATCTCTGTTTCGCCAATATCATAGCGCGACAAAATTTCTGCGACGCTCCAGTGCGTTACTAAACAAAACGCGACCAGCAATAGTTTGGCATCGTCGACTAAAGCCTGCTCATGTTCAATACTCAGTTTGGCCAGGCGTTCTTCTTGCGCTGCTGATAATTCCAGCAGGCTATCAATATCAGTTTCAAGCACATCACAAATTCGATCCAGACGTTGCAAACTGAAATTCGCGTTGGCAAACATTTGCTTCACGGTTGACTCTGAGACCTCTAGTTGTGACGCCAAAGCGCGATAGGTTAAGCCACGCTGCTTCAGTGCCAGTTTCACGGCGCTAATTATTTGCTTTGATCTTGCCATTACCAAGTCTCGCGAAAAAAGTTTATTTATATTGAACTAAATGTCTCTATTTTTCTACTTTTAATCTATAAGTTGAACTAATCAATACGCGCCAGCAGGATGACTGGGCGAGCAAGCTCTGTTCGCAGAACTGATATTTTGGAGGTCAAAATGAAATTGATGAAACGAATTAGTGCAACACTGTCTGCCAATGTGAACTCGGCGGTGAGTCAATTGGAGAATCATGAAGCGATTGTTGCTGCCGCGATTAAGCAAACACGACAATCGATTGCGAAAACTCAGGCGCAATACAATGCGCTGAATCGACAACAAAAAAACCTGACGCAAAAACTTAATTCTGCACAGAGCAATGCCGCGCTTTGGGCAGAACGAGCAGCGCGGGCAGCGAATGAAGACAAAGACAAAGCGCTGGCCTGTTTGTCCAGGCGTAATCAATACGAGCACGAACAAGCGCAAATTAAGGCCGCTTTGCAACAACAACAAGATTTGCTTCGCGAAATCTCGCAGCACCTGGAGTCACTTAATGCGCGTTTGCATGAAACACAACAGCGTCATCAACAAATGCGCTCCAGGCAATCACTGGCCAAGACGACGCAGGCGGTGGCCGCGAGCTTGGTCGAGGACGACATTGAAACCACCTTTGAGCGTTGGGAAGCCACGGTGCTTGAGCAAGAACCCGGCTTATACGATCTCAGTATGGTCGATTCGTTAGAACTGGAACTAAGCCAAGCAGAGAGTCGCGTAGAGCTCGAGGCTCAATTGGCCGAGCTACTTAAGCAAGATAGTGCGGAGGTGGATAATGATTCCGACGAATAGTGATTCTGATTTCAAGGTCGAGTTTGCCCAGGCAAGTCAGAGCAAAGATCGGCCAAACATTTCTATAGCCCAGGCCTTGCGATCGCTTGGCGCGCTGGCCGTTATCATTTCCCTATCTCAATTTACCCTACAAGGTTGGAGTTCGGGCAATGATATTAGCCGCTATTTAAGCCTGTTAAGTCAAACAGGTTTGTTGGTGCTCTCGGGGTTTTTACTAAGTAAAATTGTTAAGGAGCTAAAAGGCGCACGGGTTTTTTATATTCTGGCTTTGGGTTCGGTGATCGCTAATTTCACAATCTTAAGTGCCATGCTCTACTCCTTTATGCCACTGGATTTAACCGTCGTGGATTATCCTGCGATGATGAAGTGGGAAGTGATCAATCCATTGACATTTACACCAATCGCGATCGCCTCGATATTGGCTTTGGCCGCTTTATCCTATTTTGCTTTTGCAATTTTAGCTCGGCCAGTCGCCAAGCGATTAACCATTAGCTTATTTTTAATGAGTCTGCTGATTCTAATGCCGGTACGGTTACCACTATTAGCTGCAGTACTAGCAAGCATTGCCTTATTTTTTGCGGTTAGGCAGATTAAAACGCTATCCAAGGTTGCTGGCGTTTTCCCAACTTTTGAAACTAAGGTCGCTTTTGGTATTTTGTTATTGCCCAGCGTTATCATCATGGCGAGAGCACTCTTGCTGTATCCAATCGAACCCTTTGTCAACGCCTTGTTTTCGGCCGTGGCTTATTTTGGCCTACGATACTGGCGCACGCAAACTGGCAAGCATCTGGCAGTTGAAATAGTCTCGCATGTTGCGGCTATCAGCACGGCACTATTTCTGTTTGTTGCTCTTGAGGCTAAGTTTGATATTTATGCCTTAGCCGCCAGCGCAATCTTGCTTATTGGTTTCTGTTTTGATCAGAGTGTACAGAGTAATTCAGTGCGCACACGCCAATTAATTAGTGTCAGTTTAAGCTTTGTATTCATGCCTATCATGCTGCTAATTGGTATGGCCGACAATCAGGTTGATACATCTCTAGTGACTTTAGTGATTAACGGCGCGGTCGTTACTTTTAACGCCTTTCTGGCGCGCCAATACCAGCAAAAAGGCGCAAGCTTCCTCGCTGGTAACTTGCTATTTGTTATCACAGCTCTTTTTACCGCTGGCCATGCTGTAGAGTTAATTCTTACTGGCAATTGGCTTATTTTGGGCGTGATCGGTGCATTGCTTATTTTTGGTGGTTCATTGGTTGATCGATTTAAGAGTGCTTAACGACTATTTCGAGTAACGATTCTCCCAATTAATAATCTCAACTAATCCAGAGGCAAGGGATTGCCCCTAATTTTTAAAAACAGTAATACACCAAAAAATTTTAAATTGTTGTAAACCTTCTGGGCTTTTTTGCCATCATATAAAGGACATCTTAGATGTAATTAACCACGGGTCTGCGGCTTGATTGAAGACGAATCGCAGTTGGTGCTCCGCTGCCAGCACGGAGATCAACGAGCTTTTGAACAACTATATCGCGCGAATGTTGGCAAAGTATACGCGCTGTGCCTGAGACTTTGTGGGCAGAAGAGTCTGGCTGAAGACCTGACTCAGGAAGCGTTTATTCGCGCCTGGCAGAAGCTAGCCAGCTTTCGAGGTGATGCGGCGTTTAGTAGTTGGTTGTATCGTCTAACGACAAATGTGGTTATCGGCCATTTACGAAAACACACTAAATGGCGGATCGAATCACTTGATGAGCAAGAATATGAACAAACCGCAGCAAAAACCCGGCCTTTCGGAATCGAACAAGAAATCGATCAGGCGTTACGATGCTTACCCGATACCGGGCGTGTGGTGCTCATTCTTGTTGAGTACCTTGGATATCAACACAATGAAATCTCAGAGTTAACCGGCATGGCGATAGGCACATCCAAAACCCATTTACACCGAGCCCGCGCAAAGCTTAAAGCGAAGAGATCGCATGAATAAGGATCAATCAAACAATAGCGGCGTACTAAACGATCTTGATTGGGAATTACAGCCCGAACGAGACTTATGGCCGACCATAGAATCACATGTGCGCTTTCGCAAAATAAAGCCAGGTTCAAATAGATGGATGTCCGTAGCCGTTGCGGCATGTTTGATGCTGGCTGTAGGTGCCTTTGTAATGGCAACTTTTTCCTATCAGCAGTCGCAACATACGCAACAACTGCAAGCCCAGTATGTAGAATATCAAAAATCACAAATCGCTCTAATGGAGCAACATCATGAGTTAGTGCGCGCTCAGTTTGTCGCGCTACTCAATAGTGATGTGATGACCACGAAAACACGAAACGAATTACAACAAGTATTAGTGGTTTTTGATCAAGCCGGCGCTCAATTGAAAGAGGCCATGCTTAGTCAACCAACCAATTCTGAGTATGCGACTCAGTTAGCGCATACTTATGAGCAAGAATTAGAACTCCTTAACACAATAAAAACTGACTACGCTCAAAGCGTAGAAATATAGCGAGGTTTGTAGCATGAACAAACTCATTGTTTTACCTATCGTCGCCTTGGCGTTCTCTTCTTTAGCAAATGCTAAAAGTATTGAACGCGAAATCAACATTGAACCCGATGCGTTTATTGGTATGAGTACCCAATCAGGTGAGATAGAAGTGATCACCTGGAATAAACCAATGTTGCAAATATTGGGTGAGATCCAAGACGACACTGATTTCGAAATTGACGAGAATGGCGACACTGTAGAGATTACTGTACGAGGTAAAAAGAGCGTGTGGGGCTCGAATGGCGGCAACGCAGAATTGGTTATCAAGGTGCCCAAACAGGCCCGCTTGGAGTTACGAGGGTTCTCAACTTCGTTCGATATAAAAGATATCACCAACGCCATTGATGTGAGCACTATGAGTGGCGACCTACGTCTTGCTAGCTCTAGCGGCAAGCTCAGTTTAAAAAGTGTGAGTGGCGATATTAGAGCTGATGATGTTTCCGGCAAATTGAAAATAGGTTCAGTAAGCGGCGATCTTGATATCTCCGGGAGTATCAATGAGCTGATTGCCAATACGGTTTCAGGTGACATTCAGGCCGTTGTCGAGACAATCGTAAATTTGGAGTTGGTTACGGTCTCTGGCGAAGTCGATGCCGCTTTTAATTTAGCCGACAACGGTCTGCTACAAGCCCATTCAGTGAGTGGAGATATCGATTTAGAATTTGGCAATGAGCCAGTTAATGCACGCTTTGATATTAATACCGGCCCTGGTGGTAATGTTCGTAATAAACTAAGTGCAGATAAACCCGAGAGAGACAGCTATGCCATTTCAAACAAACTTGAGTTTTGGTTAGGCAAAGGTGATGCCCAAGTCGAGCTTCGCACCATGAGTGGCACTATCGAACTTGATAAATAAAAAAAGAGCGTGGCGAGAGACTCACCACGCTCTAAATCAAAGGACAAATGAAAAGCAAACAATAGAGTAGAAACGTTTTCTAGGTGAATCACTCTATATGCTTTTTGATTAAGTAGGAAACATACCAAGTTTTCATCACGCTTTAACTACCAATTTATCGGCGCGAAACCAAGAGAGCTAAGGCCACTTTCTTACAAAATGGTGCAACCATCGGACTAGATGCACTGAAACAGTGAAATCAGAACGACAATCAATCAAACCCAACCCTAAAGCATGATGTTGCGCAGGGCAACGATGTGTTAACAGGAAACTTGCTTTCGTTCAAAGCAAGAACGAGCAAGTAAGACTTCTGAAGTACGGAACCGAGACCCAGGAGATAATTCAAAGACTGAATCGATTAGGAAACACGCAAGCTCTCTACTAAGCTGTTATAGGTATCTAGTGTGAAGTCGCAATTGATTCTCTTAATTAGTACCATTAGAAATTTAGCTTAGTGAAGCGAGCAAAAATAGGGTTGAATTTAAGTTTGCTTTTAATAAAAAGCAATTAAGGCCAGCATTTGTGACTGATTGTTAACAATTTTTCTTTAGCTTGAATTACCATAGAACGATCGATAACATCAAATTCATAGTGTTTTAGTAGGCTGCTTGTGCATGTTGCTTGACTCTGATTCAAGCGCCGTCATTACTCAGTTGCTTTTAAATAATATTAATTAATACGATAGTCGTTATTGTGCTCTCGGGTCGCGCTTGAGGGATGAGCAGATTCGAGTTACCTAACTAACATAAAGGTCGGATATGTTTAAAAAATTAAGGCGTACTCTCTTTGGCATGCTTTCGCCTGCGGAAGAAAAAATTCTAAGTACAGACGGTTTGGAGAATACGTCAAAGCAAAAATTAAAGGCCAACGATTACAATCCCAAACTGATTCCTGTGTTTGAAAAAGAGCACCGTGTTTTGTTGGCTCTATACAAGCGAATTCATACTAGTGCAGTCAGTGGTAAGGCTGCCGATGTTCGTGCTGATTTAAAGAAATTTCGCTTGCTGTTAACCGGGCATTTACTCAAAGAAAACCAGCATTTATATACTTATCTTATCCGCGAGTTGGATGATGATGTATCTGTGGAAATGGTTCTGAACATGAAAAAGGAAATGGACGATATTGGCAAGGTCGTGCTGGGGTTTATTTCACAATATTCGAAAACAGACGCGAAAATCGATTCTTCTTTCGTTGAAGGCCTAGAGGAAATCGGCACAGCTTTGGTGGAACGAATTCAAAACGAAGAGCAACACCTTTACCCTAACTATATGCCAGCTGCTTAGTCGTCTTCCAGCAGTAAAAATATGGGCGTGATTGTGTCGTTGGCAGCTGGGTTTGTCGGTTGCGGCGGTGAGTTCGGGTCGACCAATTTGAAAACGTCGCCATCAAAATCGATCACGTATAGGTTGCCATCGGCATCCTCACCAAATGAGGCGATGTTATTGACTTGCCCTTGATCAGTCGCAAGCAGACTGGTCCAATCGGTTAGCTGTGAGATGCTGTTACTGCCTGGCAAAAACGACCAAATACGGCCATTAGTAAAATCTCCAAAAAAGTACTGCCCCTGTAAACTCGCGATTGGCCCGCGATAGACATAACCGCCGGTAACTGAAGCGCCGCTAAAGGGAGTGCCAGATCTTGGATAAGCATAGATCGGGTCAACATTATCTGTGGGTCTATTGCCGCCAACATTGGGCGTTGCGATATCTCCCTCGCGTAAACGCCATCCATAATTTTCTCCACCAGCACTCTGAGCAGATTGGAAGTTAACTTCTTCCCGTTGACCTTGACCTACATCTGCAATCAGCAGGTCGCCTGTTTGTCGATCAAAACTATTCCGCCAAGGGTTGCGTAATCCATAAGCCCAAATTTCGGGCCGGGCTGGTACTGAATCAACTACTGTATCGATAAATGGGTTTGACTCCGGGATAGCGTAGTTGCGACTTGAGTCGTTTGGAAAGTCGTCACTGTTCACATCGATGCGAAGCATGCTGCCTAACAGAGTAGTGAGATCCTGGCCATTTTCCTCCGGGTCGTTACCGCCGCCGCCATCTCCGGAGGCAATATATAAGAATCCATCAGGCCCGAAGCCAATCCAACCGCCGTTGTGATTAGAAGCAAACTGCGGAATGGTC
Source organism: uncultured Gammaproteobacteria bacterium (assembly GCA_964455815.1). Lineage (GTDB taxonomy): Bacteria > Pseudomonadota > Gammaproteobacteria > Arenicellales > Arenicellaceae > Arenicella. The sequence continues at coordinate 32,095 of CAYVYS010000013.1, read as the reverse complement.
AGTAGTACTGTTTCACTATCAGGGTCGGCTATATCTGCATTTGCGCCGCGCAAATATCGTCGAATTTCGACATCGCCAAATTGGTTGGTTACGCTAACAAAGAACTGGCGATTGCTTTTATAATCCGGATGAAACGCCAAGCTCAGTAAGCCTCGCTCTCCTTCGTTAGTGATGCGATCGACGCGCAAAAAATCGCTGGCATTTAGCTGATTATTGGATCGATTTACAACGCGAATTCGTGCAGAGTTTTTCTCCAGGATAAAAAGCCGGTTCTGATCATTTGCTGGCGCTGTTGCAAATAGAGGAAAGCTAAGCCCTGATGCAACCCGTTGTAAAAAGATAGCATCGGCGGCGGCGCTCTTCGTAGCTATTAGGCAGCTCGAAAGGATTAGAGCCGCAATTATATTTCTTTTCATTTGGCTATATTAACGCTCAGATAACGCGGCTTTAAATAGCTTAAACAAATAGATAACTATGTTAACAGTGTTTCTAGCTAGGCATGTATTCCTGCTACGTAGCCTGATGACCAGGCCCACTGAAAATTGTATCCGCCCAAGTGGCCGGTTACGTCTAAGACTTCTCCGATAAAGAACAAACCGTTAAGAGTTTTGTGCTGCATGGTTTTCGATGAAATAGAATCCATGTCGACGCCACCTCGAGTCACTTCAGCCGTGCGATAACCTTCGGTACCTGATGGTTTAATTTGCCATTGATGAAGTTGTTTAGCGATGTCTTTGCATTGTGAATTCTTCAACTCCTGAAGGCTGCTTTTGACCAACTCGGGCCACCAATAATTGAGCAAAGCGTTGACTAGCGATTTAGCTAGAACTTGACTTAGCAAGGTAGCCAGTTTGCTGGTTGGATTGTTCTGTTTAGCTTCTAGCAATTGATGTTCCAGATCGATCATTGGCGCTAGATCGATGAAGATTGTTTCGCCTAGCTGCCAATAATTTGAGATTTGTAAAATTGCCGGGCCGCTTAAACCTCTATGGGTAAAGAGCATTGATTCCTGAAAGTTCTTTGTCGGCACGCTAACCGCAATTGGCTGAGAGACGCCAGCGAGGTTATTCGATAACTCGAGTAGAGCGCCAGTTAAAGTGAGGGGTACAAGCGAAGCCTCGGTGGTATTGACCTTCAATCCAAACTGATCAGCAAGTTGGTAGCCGAAGCCGCTCCCTCCTAGAGTTGGCACTGATAGTCCGCCGGTAGCGACGATTAAGCTCTGGCAGCTAAACTCTCCGATACTTGTTGATAATTGATAGTTTTCTTGTCGCTTGTCGACAGAATATGTTTCTGCCAGCGTTTTTATTAGAACATGGCCTTTATCGCATTCTGTCTTGAGCATGTTAACAATGTCTTTAGCCGAGTGATCGCAGAAAAGTTGGCCCAACGTTTTTTCATGATACTCAATGCCGTATTGAGCCACTAAGGCAATAAAATCCCATTGTGTATATTGCGCCAGCGCCGATTTAACGAAGTGAGGATTGTCGCAAAGGAAATGCTCAGCGCTCACTTCAAGATTGGTGAAGTTGCAACGCCCTCCACCGGACATCAGAATCTTTTTGCCGATTTTATTGCTGCGCTCTAGCACTAATACGCGTCGCCCACGTTGGCCGGCGGTCGCGGCCGCAAACAGACCTGCTGCACCACCACCTAAAATAATGACATCAAAATAATTTTGTGCATTCAAAAGAGCTTGCTCAAGCATACAAAGTAGACGATCCCAATTTTACCCTTTGTGCGTTATTTATCTGCATGGTTTTTAACTGAACCTCGATCAGATGATCCTGAGCGGTGAGGTAAAGCGCTGATTCTTTTGCATCAAACACTAAATTGGCGACCAGGCGCTCTGACGATATATGTGCCAGCAATTCAGCTTGTGTAGAGAATACCCAGGCGCCTCCTAGGCCGGTCGAACAGGTTTAACGTCGTTTAACTATTGTTTGCCTGGCATGCAAGGTTTAGTATCATTCTTTGGGTACAAAATTTGTTGGGGGTGTAAGTGTTCAGGATGAACCTTGTTTTAATGAGAATCTATTTTTCAATTAGTCGAACAGCTCGACGACTGACGTTGCTTGCCAGCTTTTTTGTTTTTGGTCTGGTAGTTTCTTGTGCAAACGCACAAGATTTTTCGAATTACTATGATCTGGTCTATCAGATTCGCGTCGTATCTCCGATTGCAACCAGTAAATCTTCGATCGGCTCAGGTTTTCAGGTATCCGCCGATGGCGTAGTTATCACTAACTACCATGTGATTTCAGATTTTGTGCAATCGCCCGAGACACATCGTATTGAATATCAAGACAACAACGGTGAAACAGGTGAGCTTGAGCTCCTGGACTTTGACGTGGTTAACGATTTAGCCAGTCTGCAATTATCGTCCCCGAATTCTCGATATTTTCGACTAAGCCAAACGCCAATGAAAAAGGGCCAAGAGGTATTTGCGCTTGGCAACCCAAGAGATTATGGCGTGACCTTAGTGCCTGGCCCCAATAATGGTATGGTTGAACATAGCTATAATGATCAGGTGTTGTTCTCTGGCAGTTTAAACCCTGGCATGAGCGGTGGCCCGGCAGTCAATGCTGACGGTGAGGTAGTTGGTGTTAATGTTGCTACTGCTGGCGCAGCTTTGAGTTTTTTGGTGCCGGTTGCGAAAGCCAGTGACCTTATTACCAAAGGTCGCGAACTTGAATCTACTGCTTATCAAAAAGAGTTGGCCACCCAAATCAAAGCCTGGCAGCGGCCTCGTATCAACGAGCTGATTAATACTGATTGGCCAACTGAGTCCTTTGCTGGTAAGGAGTTATTTGGCGAAGTACGTAACGATATTCAGTGTTGGGGAGACACTAACGAAAGCTATAAGCAGAGGGTTATTGATTTAGTTGATAAGCGTTGCCGAGCGGCTAACACTGTTTATTTGGCGAGTAGTTTAGACACCGGTCAAATCCACTTTTCGTTTCGTAAAGAACAATCGATTAAACTCAATACTATGCAATTTTCAGCTCGCAACAAAAGTAGTATGTGGGCGGACAATTATTCTAATTTTGATAATTCTTCTGAGTATCGATGCGAGAGTGATTTTATTGGTGATGTTAGCGTTGATTCGCAGTATGCGCGGATAATCACCTGCGTGCGCGCATATAAAAAGTTACTCGGTTTATACGACTCCTTGCTTTTGATTGAACATATCGGTAACAAACAAACCTTGAGCACTCATCTATCCATAGCTGGCGCAGAGCAAGAGCAAATACTTGGTTTGAATAGAAAATTTATACAGGAGGCGCTCGGTGAATAAAGCCTCTGATTTCACTGAATTATCAAACCAGGCAGCGCTGAATTTAATCGTAAGGATTAAGGATCGCACTTCGGAAAGATATGAACGCCTGGAGCTTATCTCAGGCCAGGTAGCTAAAGTCGGTAGAGACTGGGATAGCGACCTTCTTATTCAAGATCATTATGTAGATGGGCATCATTTAGAGATTGTGAATGACGCCGAATCTGGCTTGGTACTTTGCGATAAGCAGTCTACCAATGGGAGCAAGGTTAATGGCAAGCTAATTGCTATTCAAAATACTCCGTATCGTGAGAATGATGTTATCGAGCTGGGTGATACGCGAATCGAAATCTTTGATACCGCCAAACAAATTCAACCGACTCTGGTTCGCTCTAGATTGTTTTCTTTTTTTAAGAAATTCGATTCTTCAGCAGCGATAATCCTCGTCACCGGCTTAGCTATTGTCGCTGTATTAATAGATGCCTGGTTTACCAGTTTTGAAGTAGTCACATTCAAGCAAGTGGTGACACTGCTTTCTGGTACGGGCGCAGTTTTATTGTCGTGGGCTCTGGCCTTTGGATTTGCTGGTCGACTGTTTCGCAATGAGTCAAGTATTCGGATTCAGTGGGTGTTAGCCTGTGCCGGGCTATTCGTTTCAACTTTGTTGACTGCTGTGTACAGTTTCGTGCAGTTTAATACTCACGATGCTTCTGCTTCTGATCTTCTTTTAAATACTTTGTTTGCGGTGATAGGCATCGTCTTTTTGTTTGGCACACTCTCTTTTTCTTCGCGGCTAAGCTCCGGGGGTAAATGGGCTTGGTCGGTACTATTAGTTGGTATTGTATTCTTAACGCTCTATAAAGATTCGCTGTTCGTCGCCGACCATAAAAAGTGGAATTCCGGAGCGGCTGTGGAAATAAAAACTTTACCACCGTTGTTTCAGATTTCTTCAGCAAAAACTCTGGAAGAACATATTGAGAAAACCGAGCAATTATTTGACGACTTAAGTAAGTAGTAACTTGAAATAATAACAACAAACAAGGAGGTTCAGATCCAATGTTTTTTATTCCCTTAAGAGTTGATCTAACACTATCGCGAATTCCGTTTTTAACGATTTTGATTTGCATCGTATGTTTGAGTGTTTTTTATTCACAATACAAAAACTGGCAAGAAATTAATCAAGCGTCGATTGAGTTCTGCGAAAAATCACAAGGCCGTGTTTTCGACATGATTGTCATGAAAACCTATCAAGTTGCTGGAAGAGATGGTTGTTTGAACTTTATTGCTGAGGTATTGCAAGCAGAGGATTCCACCATCGCTATAAAGAAAGTGGCTGATCGGGTCCCTGGTTTTTCTGCGGTCGAAAAGGCTAGATCAAAAAAATTAATCCACGAACGACTTACCAAGAAGTATCAAGTCTATGAGTCATCGGTAGTTAAAAATTTTACCGCTGAATTAATGTACTGGCCCAAAAGTTACAACATCTGGAATATGATTACCGCCTCAGTTTCGCACAGTAGTTGGTCGCATATTATTGGTAATCTATTTTTCTTCTTTGCTTTTGCTGCATCGATAGAAATTGCACTGGGTGTTTGGCGATTCACTGCAGCCTATGTGGTGCTGGCTGTTTCAACAGCGGTAAGCTATTCGGTCGCGATGTACGCCTATCAAGACGCGCTGCCAACACTTGGCCTATCTGGCGTTGTCATGGGGATGATAGGCTTGTTTGTCTATTTAATGCCGTCTTTCAATATCCGATGTTTCTTATGGTTCATAGTTATTTTTAGGATCGTGACAATTCCTGCCTGGATATTGGCTTGTTGGTACATTGGTTGGGATATTTATAATTTGTTTACCGACGACAATCAATCGAATGTGAATTTCGTTGCGCATGTCAGCGGTGCTTGTTTCGGCTACCTATTCGGTGTGCTTTTTTGTAGAGACATTAAATCCAGAGTAGCTGACGAGATGACCAGCTATCAACGATCACAGCGTAGAAAATCTCGTTATGCCTAAATTAAGAACATTCTGAAGATTGATCTACCGTATTGGTCTCATAGGTTTGCTAATGATTGGGTCTAAGAGCGCACTGAACTCATTAGGCATAATCCAGGCTATCAATTAGTTGACCGGATATGTATCCGTCACCAAGCATATGAAAATAGAATACTTAAACGAAAACTTTTCTATTTCAGATCAACTTTCGATTGAAGATGTAGCGAGTTTATCGTCTGTAGGCGTGCGAACAATAGTATGTAATTGGTCTGATAATGAAGTTCCCGATCAAGTGAGTTTTAAAGCCGTTAGTGACGAAGCAGCCAAGTGCGGCATACACACTCATCATATTGATTTTGCTCCAAAAGGGTTAAGCGAAGATATAGGCGAATCATTCAAAGCTGTGTTTGACAGCGATAAAAGGGTGCACGCCTACTGTCGAACCGGTGTTCGTTCTAAGATGATATTCGATGCAATGAAGTGAAGTGATAGATAAGGCGGACTATAACGTTGTCTTTTTCATCAATAGTTTTTTCTCAAACGCGTTTACCTAGTCCTTATAGATGATTTTTTAAATTTATTAATTGGTTTAGTCTGGTAATCATAAAGGATTCATTGATTGACTATATTGCAAGGTCGGCACGCCAATTACTCAATGGATCTATGCCTATTTAAGGCCTTGCAGACACGAAGGAATGCATTTGGGAGGATTAACTATGTATTACTCGAGCAAAGGCCGATACCCTAAGGTCTATACTACTATGGTTGCACTTGGATTGTGTTTATGCCAAATAAATCAAGGTGATGTTTTTGCCGCGACTGATATCAATTTAAGTCGCGATGATTCTCGTATTAATTGGCCAACTGACTATCCCCGAAATGCTGAATACAAAGATGTGCAGCTCGCACCGTTTGATGCGCAAGGCAACTTAATGATGTATTTACCGGTAACGCGCCCAGTCGACGGCAAACACTTGGCAGCCATGTTTCGTTGGGATCCGAATGTCGGTAGCGATGGCGAATTTGTAGACATAACCGGGTCAGGATTGCCGTTTCAGAATGAGGATTCTAAACGCGATACCTATGATGTCGATTTCGCTGATGTCGATGGTGATGGCGATTACGATGTGGTGCATTCATCTCCGCATGGTAATTTTTTGTACATAAAAAATGGCGATACCTTTAGTGATGAATCGGATCTGCGGTTTCCGCCTATCATTCGGACTGACTTGCAGGATGTCTGGGATGACGTTGTCACTGGAGATGTGGATGGTGATGGAGATATCGATCTGATCTTCGCTAATCGAACTTTTGACCTAGGTGATCGACCTGATTTTCCAGATCCATCGAACTGGGGGCCAACTATATTGCTCTACAACAACGGTAACGGTTTTTATAATCAAGCGCCTGGCGATATCTCGACCAATTATGATTTATTTGGTGTTGCTTCAGATAGCCCGTTTGAGGGAGAGCTTGAATCAGCTAGTCATTCAACCAGGCTTGGTGATTTGAACAATGACGGTCGTATGGACATGGTAATTAGTCATATCCGTAACTATCTTAGTCGCCCGAGCCCAGCCGCTCAGGCAGTAGACATTTACTTAAACACCGGCACCACCAACGATGGGCGTGTTCAGTGGAGCCAAAGTTCGATGTCGAGTACTGAGTACGTGATGAATATGGCCTTGTTTGACGTCAATAATGATGGAAACTTGGATCTGTATCTTGCTCAATTTGGTTCTGACCAAATTCATTTAGGTAATGGTGACGGCACCTTTGGCGGTGGCAATAGCGTCAATACCTTAGCTGGCGGAGTGCCCGCACAAGTTGGTACTCAGCCGATTACCCACGTTTCGTATGATGTGGTAATCGGTGATCTCAATGACGATGGTTGGCAGGATATCGTAGCGCCAGATGGCGACGGTGGTTTTCGAAGAGCCAATAAGATCTTTCTAAACGATACTGGAGCTGGTGGAGGCTTAGCGTTACAAAGGTCTAACGATGATGTGATTAACCCGGTTTGTAATTCGGGCGGGTGTAGTGATTGGGATCAACGCCCGTTTCAAGTGACAGCAGCAATTGCTGACGTTAACAAGGACGAAAAGCTGGATATCATTTGGGGTAGCGACGGGCGTGTTGGTGCGGGCGACCCACCGAATGAATGGCCTACTGTGACCATGAACACCACCGCAGGCCTAAGCGATACTACTGCTCCGGTTATAGTCAATCCGGCAATCTATCTTGAACCCAAAGGCGAAGCCGCCGCGGTTTTTTCTGCACGAATTAGTGATCGAGTACAAGATCTCGATGAGATCACCGCAAATATGCAGTGGTCTGCAACTGGCAGTGGTGGCAGCAATAATGTTGGTTCGTCCGCTTTGAGTTGGGCAGCTGTCGATCATTATCAGGCGCGTCTTTCGTGTAGTGATCTTCGCGCTGGTTTTGCAGCCAATGAAACCATTACCGGTTTCACTTGGCAAATTGCTGCTTCAGATTTGGCTGGGAATTCTAGTAACTTCTCAAGTACGGATGGCGGCGCACCGAATCTGCTCGCAGGCCTAAGTGATATAGGCACAAGTAATTTGAGCTTAAACATCTTAGAACCCTCAGAAGGGAGTAATGTCTTGGTGCCAAATGATGGCAGTGGGCGTTTGCTAGTTAGAGTGTCTTATGCACCCGTGAATATGATTCCTGAAGCTGATCAGTTTGAGGTTGTAATTAATGGCGACGTTGCACAGATAGTTACTGGCGAACGAGTAGCCAATGAATTTTGGTTGGCGGTAGTGCCTCCAGCGGGGCCGGTGGGGGCGCACGACATCCAGGTGCGTTATCGTTTTTGTAATCAGCTGGTGTCGTCGGTCGCCGAGTCGAATGCGGTGTTTTACGATGACGATGTATTACTCAGCGATACCGTCCTGGTTGTCGATGCGTCGGGCAGTATGGAAGACGATCGCAAAATAGAATCAGCACGCAATGCCGCTCGACTCTATGCCAATGTCGTGCGCGACCCCGAGCACATCGGTGTGGTTAGCTATGCTGGTTCAAGTGCCAGTGATGTGTTTAATGTGAATATTGCTGGTGACATCGCTGACCCTGGCCCACCACCGATCGACAATCGCATGGCAGCCGCCGATGCCGCACAGACAATCAACCCCAATGGTTGCACGCCGATGGGATTGGGCTTGCTTAAAGGTTTAGATCAATTAAATTCCATTGGTGCCGGTGCGCGCAATGTTCGTCGTAATCTGGTTTTGCTTAGCGACGGCATGGAGAACGTTGCCCCGTATTGGGATGCCGTACCTGATAGTACCTGTGGTGCAAGCCCAGACATGCCGCCGGTTTACTCCACGTTTGAAACAGTGAATACCGATGGTAACCCTGAAACCAACGTCAAAATCAATACAGTGTCTTTGGGGCCAGACGCGCGACCTGATCTCATGCAGGCTATTGCGAATGCCACTGACGGTGATGATTTAGTTGTCAATGTGGTGCCTTCGCCAGATGACACTAGTTATTTAGATTCGCCTCTTGAAGTGCTGATACCGGTGGTGAATGCTCAAAGCGAAGTTACCATTGCCTTAGAAAATGCCTTAGCGAATATCTATGAGCATCATCATAACAATGCCTCGTATCAGCAACGCTTATGGCAACATTTTCATACGGCAACTGGTGGAGACCAGGGTACTCCGGTACCGGCCGCAGCCCCGGCTGCCGCGCTCGACGTTGAAGCGTTCAATGTGGCAGTAGGCGCAAATGGGCCACGCGGTGATCGAGTTGTGGTGCCAATCGAGCCAGGTTTAGATTACGCTGTGATCTCAGTTAACTGGCCCGAAGGTCGAAGCTTCGTCGGCGCTCAGCCACCAGCTGGACAAGACCTGAGTAATGTCAAAGTCGTGCGTGGCGACACCAATACCGTGTTCCAGATTGAGTCTCCTCAAGCTGGTGAATGGTTACTGGGTATGCCTCACACAAAAGGCACTGAAATCATGATCAATGTCAGTGGTGTCAGTTCTGAGAAAGGTTTTGCGCGAGCAGTAACCGGTCAAAGTTATCGCAGTTTAGAAAACGGTAGCTATCTGATTTCTAAGATTCCTAAGCCTGGATCTGAAGTACCAATTCACCTTGTCTTGGTTGGCAATACACCAGTGTTAGGTGCAAGTGTGGTAGCCAGAGCACAAGGTTTAGGAGGTCAGTCACAACAGTTTACTCTGTCTGATAATGGTAACGGAATAGATGCCAAGCCTGGCGATGGAATTTACAGCGGACTGTTAACCGAGACAGATAAAGGTGGTGTTTTTGACATTAGCATAATTGCGAACTGGATTGGTTCCGATAGCGTGGCTCGTCAACGCCAGTTTCCATTGTCTGTACCATTGCTAGAGCGCGATAGCGATGGCGATAGCATCAGCGACATTGATGAAGAAACCGCAGGTACCAATCCTAGCAACCCGAATGATGCGACAGCTGATCCGGATGGCGACGGGATACCGACCTGGCGTGAGCTTGAATTGGATCTTGATCCCTTTAATGCCGATACCGATGGCGGTGGCACCAATGATGGTGATGAGCTTATCGGGTTCACTGACCCGTCTGATCCACGCGACGACGATCAAGCGGGCGTTGATACCGATGGCGACGGCATGAGTGACAATTGCGAGATGCGCTTTGGTTTTGATAATAACGATGCCAGTGATGGTGCTCTTGATAAAGACGGCGATGGTTTAAGCAATGCGAAAGAGTGTCAAATTGGTACTTCGCCAGTAGATCGTGATACCGACAATGACGGTCAAACGGATGGTGAAGAAGTTGACGCTGGAACTGATCCAAACGACCCTGATAATCGTGGTACTGGAGTTGTGCCACCAGGCGGCGGAACGCCAGATCAAGATTGCGATGATCATTGTTTGGACAAAAACAAGGTCAAACTGTGGTTATGGCTACTGATTATTTCCTTTTTTATCTTGCTTCTTATTATGTATTGGCTACTGCGAAGACCTTAAGCCATAAGCAAGAGGCTAGCGCCGATGTCAGAGATGGCATCGGCGTTTTTCTTTATAAATTTTCCACAGGATTCGCAAAGAGTTATCAATATGATTTATCGTTCGACATCTTTTGAAAGTCAAGCGCACACAGCATTGTGTTCAAAATATGACTCGCTATATCGATTTTTCCTTTGAAAGACTACTGAGGTAATTCTCGGATCTTTAACTTTATCAATAAACATTCCATTGGCAGCATTACTTAAGAGCATTATTCCCTTTTCACATTGCCCAGTTTCAATTAATACAGAGCCGTAAAGGCTTGTCGCAAAATAAGATATCCATGAAGGTACATTTTCATCAGATTCTAATAGCTCAAATACTTGATTTAGTTCTTTAATCGCTAAGTCGAATTGCTGGTTTGCATAAAACGCTTCGGCTAAGCCTAGCCGTAATGAGCTCATTTTACCTGCGGTTACCTTTCGATATTGAGTAACTGAATGAATGACATCTTGATGTAAACTTATTGCGCGTTCATAGTCGATTCCCTGACGCAGTATGTTTGCGAGTTCAATCTTAGTTTGTAAGATCATGGGATGATGATCTGGCATCTGTTTTCTAAAGATTGAGAGTGCCGCTTCAAGAAAATTCGCAGCCTTTTCATGTTTCCCCATTTTTGATGCCAATCTTGCTAAATCTGTGCTCGTGAGTGCGGTATCTATTGAATGTGGTGGCAATTCATTTTTTTGTTTTTGGAAAACATAACTTAGCATCGAGTAAGCCTTATTTACCTTGCCTTGTTCTGAGAAATAATTAGCTGATTGCTTGACAAAATTTAGGGTTAACCATTGATTCTCAACGGGCGATTTTTTTGTCATAGCAATCGCTTCGCCAATTAGAGATTGAGCTCTCTCGAAATCTTGGTCAAATCCTGCCAGAGCCGCATGTTGAGCCAAGTGCTTTGCTAACTCTAGACTAGATGGTTTCGTTGAGCGTATTAGTTGTTCAGCTTCGACTAAGTAATTTCGAGATAAGTCAATGGTTTGATCAAGCACACTCTTAGTCTGCGCAAGTTTTAATAAGGTGGCAGCCAACATTGATGGGTCTGACTCGGAGTCATTTCGCTGCATCTCTAACAATTCGACTAAGATCTGAGAGGCTTGTTCCCATGCTTGAATTTGTAAAAGCGAATCGGCGATGGTAAACAACTCCGCTATCTTTTCTGACAATGGTAAAGTGTCATTGTCACGGATAAATTGAGAGTGATAAACAAGCGTAGTTGTGCTCGCTTGAGCAGCAGCTTCGGTCCCTGACTTTGCAGCAACAACCAGAGCGTTTTGTAGCGCTTTATCGCTTGGGTTCAATTGAGTTCGGGTTACTTTATCTGCTGCGGTTGAACCAGTGACTATCAGCGATATTAAAAACGCCGTCGTCAACAAAGCACTCAATCCCCCTCTTAGCAAACTTAGCGGCTGAGTTTTTATAGATTTTCTTTGAGTAAAATTCTGACGGAAATTTAAAGGTCTTGCCTGGGCAAATTGAGAGCGTTTAGACGGAGTGATAAGAAGTGTGTAGCCGCTACCTCGTATTGTTTTTATATATTTTGGATTTTTAGCGTCATCACCTAAAGCACGACGAATGAGTCGAATATGGTGTGAAAGAGCACCGCGATCGCGGTTTCCCTCGTTACTCAAACATAAAATTCGGTGCAATTCTCCGCGATCAACTAAGTTTTGAGAATTGTTTGCTAACAAAATCAACGCTTTCATCTGCCGACGAGAAATATAAGCGAGAGTATCTTGTGAATTTGTAATGCAACACAACTGAGGTTCTACAAAGATATCACCAATATAAAATGGTGAATTAGAAAAATCAGTCGGTTGATCTTGGTTAACGAAATTTGAGTTAGTTGTCCCTCTCATAAGAACAGAATACCGTGCGAGAGTTGGTAATGTAAAGATGAGTGAAGTATGAGAAGTAGTTGAGAAACCTAAATGCGCGCTTGTGAATCAAGAGTTGTTATTTGAAAGTCGCTATATACGGTATTCGATTAGTTCTTCGATTGTGACTAAACTCAATAAGGCGCCTAATACAAGTAACCTGTCTAAGGTTGAAGACAGCTGCCTAAGAAATCCACGACAGGCTCTAGGCTATCTGCAAAGCTTAATCGAGAGTAAGCAACTTAAACTTGCACTTGCCAAATCCGAAGATGCCATTCGCCTGTGGCCCCATGATGTTGATTTGCTCGTATTCGGAGCCAGGTTTGCTCGTCAAATAGGCAGAGGCCAATCCGCAATAAATTTATACACAAGAGCCGAATCATTCGGGAGCGTGATTGCTGAAATAGAGCGGCGTGAGCTGATAGATGAATTAGCACCATATTGGCACTTTAGGATGATGAACGACGAAACGCGCAATTCAGCCTTTGATGAATCGTTAAGGGAATTTGTAAGCAGCGACTCCTTAGTTTTAGATATTGGGTGTGGGGCTGGCCTTTTGTCGATGATGGCGGTGCGAGCTGGGGCAAAAAAAGTCTACGCCTGTGAAGTTTCTGAATTAATGTATAGCGCAGCTCAAAAAGTATTTGAGAAAAATGGTCATCAGAATCAAATCACTTGTATCAACAAAGTTTCAACAGATTTAGTAGTTGGTAAAGACCTTCCGAGAAAGGTCGATATAGTGGTTGCAGAAATTTTTGATACGGGTCTGTTGGGAGAGAATGCGCTGCACTCGTTTGCACACGCTCGACGATATCTACTAAAACCAGGTGGTAAAATTCTTCCATCTCATGCAACGGTATCCGCAGTCTTAATCAACTGTTGTTCTCTTTGGAAAGAAGTAAAAGTAGACAAATGCTGCGGCTTTGAAGTTAGTTCCTTAAATTCTCTATCACCGTCGTACTTTCAAGCGCGTATCGACAATTACTCTCATCAAAAACTAAGCCAGATTAAGGAGGCGGCAACCTTCGACTTCTTACGTGAAGATAGAATAAATAGCAGCAAAGTACTTGAATTTCAGATTGAACACTCAGGTGAGTGTCATGGAATATGCTTCTGGTTTAAACTTAATTTTGGTCGAGGCATAGAATTAACAACTAGCCCCGAAAACAAAGATACCTGCTGGAAACAAGCGATTTCGGTATTTGAAAAACCAGTAATAGTTAAGAAAGGAGACTTATTGCCAGTGTTGATGCGCCAAACCAGTAGTCGTATCTATTTCGAATTACCATAAATCCATTTAATAACGCAGCAAAGTACTATTTTTAAAGGCAACTTTTTTAGCGCCAGCGTTCTATGCTAGACCGTTCACCAATTCGTATAAGACCCATCAGGTTTAATTAGTCTTGGTGTTTCCCAAAACATAAAGCTATGTTCTTTGACTAGGTCTTCCTGTTCATCGACGCCTAAGCCAGGTTCCTGACCTACCTAGAAGACTCCGTTGTTATGAATGGGTCGATTGACAAAATATTTATCGTGATCCGGTGTGGCGGCGGCGTATGGGTCTACTTCACACCAGGTAAGATTTGGTGCGTCTGGGTAGATATGTATGGTTGCTGCTGTACAGATCGGGGCCAAGGGGTCGTGGGGGCATATAAGTCGTGTAGTGCGTTTCGGCCATCGCGACAATTTTCATGGCTTCGGTAAAGCTGCCAAATTCCACAATAGCGGCAAATTTAAACGCATTGGCTGTGTAATTATTCATGGTAGCCTCATCAGCGAATTAGAATAGAGGTCATAACCGCTTATTATATTGTATACAATTATTTGGAAGTGTTGGATAGCTTTACTTGGACGGGAATTCACTTAATTTGAAGGTGGGACAGTCAAGTTTGAATTCTTTTTTGGGGAGGTCACTTAATAGAAATCGAAGCGGCAGCTCAGCGAATAGTTCTGGGTAGAGTTTACATACCTGTTTAAGCGCAGAAATATCATCTGAAATTTTCATTTCGGTTGTGAATTTCGAAACACTGATGACTCTTATTGATCCCAGGTAGTTGAGTGTGTTGCGCTTTATTCGTAAGGGCTTTAGTAAATCTGTTTGTGCCGATTCGACTACAAAGCCGTTATCAGGGTTGAATAAGCGCGGCGTATAACGCCCACTGGGTACGGTGTAGATTAGGGTATCGCTATCCAGAGATATTTGGCGTTTGCTTTTATATCGGATGCCGTCTCGCAGTAGTTTTAAAGAAAATCTGACATCGTCTTCCGGGGGGACTACTAGAGCAATAAAATAGCCTGTTGAGCTAGCATGCCCACATAGTGGAAACAATATGAAAATCAGGCTGACAATGATCGCCTGAACACCTTGATTCACTCCCTTTAGAGTCATCCGGGCAGATTAAACTCAATTTATACGCTATACAAGTTTCGGATCTGCTATAAAGAGCTACCTAAACGTTTCGTCAACTAAGTTTATGAGCAATATCGATCCGCAACGCGAGCAATTTGACGCTTTTAAGGCTCTACCTCGTGATCAACTTATATTAATGCTTAACTTGATCCGTTTGAATGATAAGGCGCGATATAACGATGATCGTCAGTTTAGTGGAGCGCAAGCTTATGCGGAGTATGGTCGCCATAGCGGGCCGATATTTAGCCGCGTTGGTGGTCAAATAATTTGGCGAGGTGAGCCTCAAGCGGTGCTAATCGGCCCGAGTGACGAACACTGGGATTTGGCGTTTATAGCGCAATACCCCTCAGCCAGTGCGTTTTTGGAAATGGTGACTGACCCCGAGTATCAAGCCATCGTGTATCATCGTCAGGCGGCGGTGTTAGATAGTCGCCTGATTCGATTGGGGCAAAGTAAACAAGCAGAGAATCTATTTGGCTAATGACGCAATTTGATTATGTAATAGTAGGAGCGGGTTCGGCAGGCTGTGTAATCGCGAATCGTTTATCAGAGGACCCAAATGTCAGCGTATGTGTAATTGAAGCAGGTGGTACGCATAAAAACCCATTGATATGGATTCCGGCATTGGTAATTGCTCTGTTACCTAAGAAGATTAAGAACTGGGGTTTTGAGACCACGCCTCAAGCCGCGATGAATAATCGTCAGGGCTATCAGCCTCGCGGTAAAGCATTGGGCGGTTCGTCGTGCATCAATGGCATGATCTATATACGTGGTGTTAAGGAAGACTATGATGCCTGGGCGGCAACGGGTTGCGAAGGCTGGTCATATGATGATGTGTTGCCGTACTTTAAAAAATCTCAACATCGTGAAGCAGGCGAAAACGACTTTCATGCTCAAGGTGGCTTATTGAATGTGGCTGCCCATCAGGACCCAGCCGACATTAATGAAGCTTTTATCGCGGCTACTGAAGAAGCAGGTATTGCTAGAACCGATGACTTTAATGGCGCCAGCCAGGAAGGTGTCGGCTATTTTGAAGTGACGCAAAAAAATGGCGAACGCTGGTCTACGGCACGCGCTTTCTTAGAGCCTGCGATGGATCGCCCGAATGTCACGGTATTCACCAAGTCGGTAGTGCAACGCGTGCTTATCGATCAGCTAGACGGTGATCGGCGAGCAACGGGCGTGCGAGTTAAGTTAAATGGTCGGCTACAAAATATTCAAGCCAAACGTGAGGTGATTTTGTCGGCCGGTGCTTTTGGGTCTGCGCAGCAACTATTGCTCTCGGGTGTTGGTGCTCGTGACAAGTTAGTGGAGCATGGCATTCCGCAGGTTCATGAATTGCCAGGTGTGGGCGAGAACCTGCAGGATCATCCTGACTATCTACTTAATTACAATTCTGATTCTCGACAAACGGTGGGCGTTTCTTTTTCTGGAGCCTGGGAATTTATCAAGGCCATTTTTAAGTACTTTCCAGATCGTAAAGGGATGTTGTCTTCAAACTTTGCAGAATCAGGCGCCTTTTTCAAAATTAATGAATCCGCCCCATCGCCAGATGTGCAACTACATTTTGTGCGAGCCAAAGTTGATGACCATGGCCGCAATCTACATTGGGGGCATGGTTATAGTACCCATGTATGCGTATTACGCCCTGAGAGTCGTGGTCAGCTAAGTCTGTACTCGGCTGACCCGGAAGCAGCGCCGAAGATTGACATCGGCTTCTTGAGTGATCAGCGTGATTTTGAGCTACTCAAGAAAGCCAGCCGCTTTACTCAGCAGATAATGCGTAGCAAGCATTTTGACCCTTATCGTGGAACCGCCATGTATGCTACCGATTCAAACGATGATGCTGAGTTTGAAGCCGACATTCGTAATCGTTGCGATACCATCTATCATCCAGTAGGAACATGTAAGATGGGGCATGATGAGATGGCTGTGGTTGACGATCGATTGCGAGTGCACGGCATTCAAGCATTGCGAGTGGCGGACGCATCAATCATGCCAACCCTGGTGAGCGGCAATACCAATGCTCCATCGATTATGATTGGAGAAAAAGCTGCTGATCTAATTAAGGAAGACGCTAAGTCAGGCTAATTACTTACCTAGGCAAAAGCGGTTTTTAGCAGCAAATAGAATAAGATCGCAAAGCCTGCGCCAGCCGGAATCGTGATAAGCCAAGAGGCAACAATTGTGCCGATGGTTTTAAAGTTCAGCGCACTGATGCCGCGAGCTAATCCAACGCCTAATACCGCGCCAACCAGCGTGTGAGTGGTTGAAATTGGTAAGCCCATGCTACTGGCAAATACGACTGTGGTGGCGGCACCAAGTTCTGCTGCGAAACCACGGCTTGGAGTGAGTTCGGTAATACGACGACCAATGGTTGCCATTACGCGAAAACCATAGGTCGTTAATCCGATTACGATTCCCAGCGCGCCTAAGACGAGAATCCAGGCAGGCACGGCTGATTTGCTGGCGATTTCGCCACCGGATTGAATCACTCCAACAACTGCCGCCAATGGGCCGATGGCATTGGCCACATCGTTGGAGCCATGAGCAAAGGCCATGGCTGCGGCTGTAAAAATCATTAAAACCGCAAACAGACTTTCAATTGGGTCAAAACCTGTGGCGTTTGATAGCCGCACTCGATTCAACATCAGGCGTCCAAACAGGGCGACGAGCAAGCCAATGACTACTGCCAAAGGTAGATTATTCAATAAGGAGCTAGAAAAACCAAAGTCGAGGCTGAACTGAGTGTTTTTTAAGCCTTTGATCAGCGTGACCATGGCGATCATAAAGCCAACCAAAAACATATAAACTGGTAAATAACGGCGCGCGTTATCAACAGGTTGCTCACTATCGAAAATCAGTCTTTGCACGCTAAAAATAAGCACAAAAGAAAAACAACCTGCTAACAACGGTGAGACCAGCCAACTGGCGGCAATAGTTGTCAGCTTGCCCCAATTTACCGCATCGGCTGAAATTCCAACCACCGCGAACCCAACTAAGGCGCCTACGATGGAATGAGTGGTTGAGACTGGCCAGCCTCGCCAACTCGCGATCAACAGCCAGCTAGCGGCAGCAAACAGCGCCGCTATCATGCCAAACACAAACTGGTCCGGCGCATCGCTGAGCTGAGATGGGTCGATAATGCCTTTACGAATCGTTGAAGTGACTTCGCCGCCAGCAAAATAGGCGCCGAGAAACTCAAACACAATGGCGATTAAAATCGCTTGTTTAACTGTTAGAGCGCGCGAACCGACCGAAGTGCCCATGGCGTTGGCAACGTCATTCGCACCAATACCCCAGGCCATAAAAAACGCCACCGCACAGGCGAGCAAAAGCAACAAAAAACCGTATTGGCTGATAATGTCCATAAACTAATTCTTTTTATAATTTTGAGAGCTTTAAGACAGCTAAAACCGTGTCATGCTTGCGTATTAATCGTTAAAGAAGTCGACTTCACCGCTGTCCAAATCATACTTCCCACCAAGTACTTGTAAATCCGAAATTGAGCTTAAAGCAGCCGACGATTGTAATAAAAAATCACAGGTATTAGCGACGTTTTGATCAACAGATGCACTTGCTAATTCTTCAACAGAGAATTGCTCACTGTTTTTTTGCACGTCTTCAACTGCTGGAACGATTTGCTGAATGATGGCGGCCAGATTATTTGATGCTATCTCACCACCATCTAGGACATGTTGCACAGTGGCATTCACGGCACCGCAATGTGTATGACCAAGCACCAATACTAAGCGAGTACCTAAAGCCGTACACGCATATTCGATGCTGCCGATTTGTGTTTCAGTTAAGATGTTACCCGCGACTCGAACGACAAAGAGATCGCCCAAGCCCGTATGAAAAACATGCTCAACAGGCACGCGGGAATCTGAACAACTGACTACTACCGCATAGGGTGCCTGCCCATTTGTTGCGGGCTGATGATTAAGGTCTACGCTCAGCGGCTGCTTAGTTTGAAGGAATTTGAGATAACGTTGATTACCGGCTTTCAACTTCTCTAAAGCGAGTTTAGCTTGCATAAACGAGGTTTTTAATTTTTGAGTAAACGGGCTTCGCGAAAATAACGCACTGCACCGGCATGTAAGGGTATTGAGATTCCGGCATGAGCAAGCTCGCGTTTATCGAGCGCGGCCAGTGAAGGGTGCAAGGATTTAAAATCGTTAAAATTCTCCGAGACTTCTTTGACAATATGATAAATCGCCTTGGGTGAGGTGTCTTCGCTGGCCACTGCCACGGCGCCCAGCCCGAACGACATAACTTCCTGGTCTAAGGCATCAGACATGCCGCTCATGACTCGACCTTTGCGATAATAGGGTTTTAGCTCGATGACCTTGTTCACTTCTTCGCCAGTGATTGACACCATTCGCACTTTGCAGGTTTCGCCTAGGTCTCTTAAATAGTCATTCAGGCTGCTACTAAGTAGCAAGATGGCTTCAAGTCTGTCTTCACACAATTGGCGAACCTGGCGAGTATCGCTCATTGGCCGAACTTCTTTAAAGTTCTTCTGTGTCCAGCCTTTGGCTGCCAAATAGTCATTGATGATGCGATGCTGTAAAGAGCGTGTATAGCCAAAGCTGACTCGTCGATCGGCGAGTTCGTCAAAATTTTGAATATCACTCTCTGTTTTTACTAACAATGCCAGCGGATCGGCTTCGAGCGCGAACACCGCTCGCAGATTTTTATTCTCGCCATCTTTCTCGAATGCGCTAGAACCATTGTAGGCATGGTGTTGCCAATCTGACTGGGCAAATACCAAATCAAATTTTTGCTCTCGTAGATCGCGCAAATTGGCGATTGAGCCACCTGTACTTTCTAAAGAACAGCGAATTCGGTGTAAGTGTTTGTTGCGGTTCAGTAAACGGCAAATAACCCCGCCAATGGGGAAGTAAACCCCTTGTACGCTACCTGTGCCCATCAAAAGGTGTGAGATTCGTTGATTCGCTTCCAGGGCAGTCGGAGCCTCTTTTTTCTGGCCATCAACCTCCGGTATTAAGGCAGTTTGCTCCCCGCGCTCGCAAGCGCCGATCAAAATTGCGAAAACCAGAATTACAAAGGGGCGAAACAAAGTCATGGCATAAGGGTCAGCAGTGGAGGTCGAACTATAAACAATCTGAGAGAGCAAGACTAGGATGAAGCGAGGTGCTGACGTATTATTCGGGCATGACATTCCATTCAGACGATTTGCTTGCCCGTTTTGCAGATTTAATTCTAGCGCAACGAGGCGACGCCACCGATTTTAGTCATACCTCTGACCCGGCTGATGCCACAGCCGAGAGTCTGGTTTTTGTTGGAGCGCCGCCAGATTTACCATCGCGCGCCGCAATCGTAGTAGGAACGCAAGAGGTGATTGATGTTGCGGATGCGAATACTGCCAAGTTGTTTTTAAGCGTCGCCGATGTTCGCCTGGCAATGGCGCACATCAAGCAGGTCTACAATGATTATGACGCTGCTGACAGCGAGTGGCCCGCGATCCATCCCTCTGCGGTTGTACATGAGAGTGCTCAGCTTGGGTACAATTGCCGTATTGGGCCGAATGCCGTAATTGGTGCCAGAGCTGTGTTGGCAGATGGTGTCATTATTCGCGCAGGCGCGGTAGTAGAACATGATGCGCGGATTGGCGAAGACAGCGTAGTGCATGCCAACGCGAATATTGGCTATGGTTGTATTTTAGGCAAGCGCGTGATTGTTAAAGCCAATGCCGTGATTGGTGGCGAGGGGTTTGGTTATGCCAAAGATCAAGAGAATGCCTATCATCGAATTCCACATACTGGCATCGCAGTGCTAGAGGACGATGTGCGTATTGGTTCGTGTTCCTGCGTTGATCGAGCCACCTTTGGTGAGACCCGCGTAGAGCGAGGTGTGAAAGTCGATAATATCGTCCACATCGCGCACAATTGTCAGATTGGCGAAGATAGCATTCTGATTTCGCAAACTGGCATTGCCGGCTCAACGGTTTTGGGCAAGCGTGTTATCTGTTCCGGGCAAACTGGCACACTGGATCATAAAACCATTGCTGATGATGTGGTGCTGGTGCATCGCGCGGCGGTGACGGATGATATTCCAGAGGCGGGTATGTACGGCGGCAACCCACTATTGCCGTTTCGAGATCATATGCAACGTCGGCGCTGGGTTAAAAAATTCAAAAATATTGAACAAAAACTGACTGATCTCAGGTCAAAGATAGTTAAGGAGCCTCAGCAAAAATCATGAATGAAAACTTGATCATCGGATTTCACGAGCTTTTTGTTGAGGCTCCTTGCGGAACCATAGACTTAGATGCCAATTTGCCCCAAAAATAAAAAGCTGAATGAAACTACTCTTTATTTGTACACATAATCGTTGCCGCAGTATTTTGGCGGAAGCCATTACCAAACACGTAGCAGGTGGCGAGATTACCGCGGCCAGCGCTGGCAGCTCGCCACAAAGTGAGGTGCATCCTTTGTCGATTGCGGCATTGGAGCGTCACTGCATTGAAACCGAAGGTTTGCGCAGTCAGTCTTGGAACGAATTTGAAGACTTTGACGCCGATGCCATTATCACTTTATGTGATCAAGCCGCCGCTGAAAGTTGCCCGGTTTGGTTTGATTCAAGTGTGCAAGTGCACTGGGGTTTGCATGATCCTTCTAAGTCAGGCAATGATGACGAATTTGATAAAACCATCGATATATTGTCGCGCCGAATTGCGGCCTTGCAGAGGAGCCCAACGGAGCCAGTGAACTCAGGGCAGCTAAGGCACCGCCTGCAGGCGATTGCTGAGCAAATTAATTAGCGTTTTTCTTGACGGTAAAGATAAACGGTCTTACTCCAAGTTTTTGCAACTTGTTTTTCGCGGTTTTGGCTTTGCGTTTATCCGCAAATGGCCCAAGCCGCACTCGATAAAACACGCCATTATCCTCGGTTGCTCGGCGCTGAGTAACCGAAGCAAAACCCTTTAATGCTAGGTGAGCTTTGAGCTTTTCAGCATCCGCATGGGCTCTAAAAGAGGCGGCCTGCAAATAGTAATCCAAGTTCTCCGGGGCGCGAGTAGGCACAGCATCGGGTAAATCGTCGGGCATGATTTGTTCGATATTCGGTAGTACCGAGTAGAATTCGAATTCTTTCGGAGCGCTTTTATCGTCGATCAGCGACTTGATTGCCTTGTCTTCGTCTTGGACGGTGGCTTGATTATTTTCCCACCAGGCTTTTAAGCCCTGCCCCCATTCGGAATCTTCTTGCTGGGCGCCGCTTAATAGCTTGTAAACCACAAAGCCAGACACCAACACGACTAAGGTAAGCCCCCATGGGAAATTCCACTGGCGTTTGGTTTTTTTTGCTTTAGGCTTGGCTTTAATGCGGCGAGCTTGGGGCATCTTTGTTAAGCGAGGTTTGAATTACATTGATTCTGGAGCACTAACGCCGAGTATACCAAGCCCATTTTTTAAGACCTGCCGGGTTGCGCTGCATAAGGCCAACATTGCGTTTCTTTGTGCTTGCTCAGCCTGTAGAAACTTACTGGTGTTGTAGTAAGAGTGAAACGCTGTAGCAACATCACGCAAATAATAATTAATCTGATGCGGTTCGTAGTTGGCCGCGGCTTTAAGCACAACCTCTGGCAATCGGCTAAGCAAAGCGAGCAAAGTATTTTCATGCTCATTGGTCAGCAAGCTAAAATCGGCATTGCCTAACTCTGAGGTATCCAGACCGCGTTCTTCAGCAGTAGAGAATAAACGGCAAATTCGAGCGTGTGCGTATTGCACGTAATACAGTGGATTGTCGTTACTTTGTTCTTTGGCTAAATCGAGATCAA
Source organism: uncultured Gammaproteobacteria bacterium (assembly GCA_964455815.1). Taxonomy (GTDB): domain Bacteria; phylum Pseudomonadota; class Gammaproteobacteria; order Arenicellales; family Arenicellaceae; genus Arenicella. Next base: position 9,693 of record CAYVYS010000013.1, on the reverse strand, counting down.
AATCCATATGCTGTTCTGATTTACGCATGGCGTAGAAAAAACGGGCGGCATCAGAACCGATTTCTTTGCGCAAATCTCGCAAAGTGACAAATTCGCCACTACGAGTCGACATACCCATTTTTTCGCCGCTGCGATACAAGACAGCAAATTGCACCAGCAGCACTTGGAGTTTTTCTGAATCGAGCCCGAGTGCCTGCAATGAAGCTTTGACGCGCGGAATATAGCCATGATGGTCTGAGCCCCAGACATTAATGGCTAGATCAAAGCCTCGGTCAAGCTTGTCTTTGTGATACGCAATATCGGAAGCAAAGTAGGTCGGCTGACCGTTTTCGCGCACTACCACGCGATCTTTTTCATCGCCATAGTCAGTGCCTTTAAACCACAAAGCGCCACCTTTTTCGTAGACGTCTCCACTAGCTTGCAGTTGCTCAATGGCGCTTGGTATTTTCCCATCATCAAATAAGGAGCGCTCAGAGAACCAGGTGTGATAGTCCACACCAAAGTCATGCAGATCATCGCGAATATCGTCGAGGATGCTGTCTAAGGCGAGATTAAAAAATCTGCTGTAGCCTTCGGTTCCAAGAGTGGTTTTGGCTAGCGCAATAGTGGCGTCTAAAGCTTCTTCTTCTTCCAGGCCTTCGCGCACCGTTTGAATCTCTTTGGCATTGATGCGGTATTGATCGCTCTGGTTAGCGACTTGTTGCCCCATCTCGCTAACATAGTCGCCTTTATAAGCATTGTCCGGCAAGTTGACTTGTTCATCAAGCGCTTGTAAGTAGCGAATCCAGACGCTAGTGGTGAGAATATCCATTTGTCGGCCAGCATCATTGACATAGTATTCGCTTTCTACTTGATGGCCAGCTGCGCGCAATACTCTGGCGATGGCATCACCATAGGCTGCGCCGCGCCCATGACCGACATGTAAGGGGCCGGTTGGGTTAGCTGAAACAAACTCAACCAATATTTTCTGCCCTGAATCCTTCTCAGCCAAGCCATATTGATGTTGGTCAGCGAATATCGCGTCAAGAACCTGATAACGCGTATCTTGCGCTAAAAAGATATTGATAAAGCCAGGCCCGGCAATCTCCACTTTGGCAACGCTGGCATCATCGGCCAGGGCATCAATGATTAGCTGAGCTAATTCTCGCGGATTCTTTGCCGCTGCCTTGGCCAAAGTTAGCGCCACATTGGTCGCAAAATCGCCATGCTCCTTCTGACGTGCACGTTCAAACCGTAGCTGCACCTCGTGGTCTGCTGGCAGAATTGCGTCGGTTTTTAATTGTTCAATGGCTTGGCCAAAAAGCGTTTCGAGCTGAGGTATCACGATGTTTCTCAGAATTGTCACAACTGCGAGGAGCTTCTCTCTCCCCTAAAGCGCGAATTCTAACGGTTCATGGTCGCAACGCCTAGTCAGGAATTTAAGCTGCTCGCCGATATTGCCACCAATATGCCAAGCCTTGTGCATTGAGCGTGGCGTCAAGCCCTAACCATTTGCGAGCAACGCCTTCATCCAAGTTGGGTAACTCATTGCAAGCGCGCTGAATAAAATAGTCGAGCACCATATTACTCAGCTGGTCTTGTATTTGATCCGGCTCATATTGTTCCGCAGCGGCCTGAGTGAGTGTGACCAGGTGGTCTATTTGCTCATGTAAACCGGCGATGATTCGGCTGGATGGAGTAATCGCGCTGTAGTGGGTCAGAATCAGGCGCTCAGGTTGAGCAGCCATAACTTTGTCGATCGATTGATGTAAGGCTTCAGGGTTAAATTGAACTGGTGTCGTGGTTGGTGCGACAAACGCGTGTTTCTCATCTCGCAAGGCACGATAGCTTACTCCAAGAGTATCGCCGGTAAAAGCCGACGCACTATCATGATCGATAATGCAATGATGGTGGTTGGCGTGCCCTGGCGTATCTAAAAATTCGAGTACTCGATTACCTAGTTGCAGGCGGCTACCATCCTCCGGCTGCACTATTCGTTCAGCCTCTATCGGTTTTATCTCACCGTACAAGCGCTCAAATTCCGGTTCACCATAAACGGCAATACTGCCAGCTATTAATTTACTCGGGTCGGCCATGTGACCAGCCCCCTTGGGATGCACTACCAGCTGTGCATTCTCACACAAGGCCATCAGCGAGCTGGCACCGCCAGCGTGGTCGAGATGAATGTGAGTTAGGATAATTAACTCGACATGCTCAAAAGTTAACCCCAGCTCGAAAAGCGCCGCTTGAACCTGGGGCACTGAATATTGGGTACCAGTATCAATAATGGCGATTCGGTCACCAGAGCGAAGCAAATGAATCGAAGCCAATTCGGCCTGATAATAGTTTGCATCAATGGCATAAATGCCTGATTTATGGACGATTTCCATTAATTTGGGTCAATCTAGAGAGGGTTAGTTAGGATAATTTACAGAAAATTAGCAATTCAACGTGTAAGCTTATCGGTGGGTCACGGTTCTTTTAGCAGTGTACCACTTGAAAACATTATTGATTGAGGTCAATTATCTATGAAAAACCCAAAAAATGTGAAGAACACTTCCAAAACTCTAGGCGCTGCGTTAGCAACGTCTGTTCTAGCTAGCGCACTTATTAGTGCTGTGCCAAGCGTTGCGCATGCCAAAGGCAGCGAGCGTTGCGGCGACATCGTAAAAGGTGGCAAGAATACTTGCGCGGTGAAAGCCCTGGGCATTGAGTGCCAAGGTAATGCAACTGAAGACAACATGCCTGGCGCCTGGATCAAAGTACCAAAAGGTACTTGTGGCAACATTGTTGCGATTTGTACGGGTGCTGCCGAAGCTCCTGAAGGCGTTCGTGAAAAGAAACTTGCAAAAGCTTGCTCAAAAGTGGCTGAACAAACTGATGAAAGCGTTGTTGGTGGCCGTTTGGTAGACCGTTATGGTGAGCCATTAGAAGTTGAAGCTGAAGGTTAATCAACCGATTTATTAGGAATTTTATTTTGAAAAATAATCGAAAAGTGACAGCGGCCGCATCCACGGCGGCCGCATCCATACTTGCGCTTGCCCTGCTCTCGACTACTAGTAATGCACACGCTGGTAAAGAAGGCTTTGAGAAGTGCCAAGGTGTTGTTAAGGCCGGGCAAAACGACTGCGGCGCTAATGGGCATGCATGTGCTGGTTATGCCAAGGTTGATAATGATCCGAATGAATGGATCTATGTGCCAGAAGGTACTTGCGAAAAAATCGTTGGTGGTACTGTCAAAGGTGCTGCAGCCAGCGAAGAAAGCGAATCAGCCAGTTAACCGGCTGACTTGTTTTGAACGTTGCCTAATCATTAGGTTTAACCGCTTTTGATGCAATCGGGTCTTGGGATTCGACCGGAATTATTCGACCCGGTTGCACAACGGCTTCCCTCTCTGGGATTTTTAGAAGCACATTCAGAAAACTATTTCGGTGCCTCTATCGCACGAGCGAAATTGCTCGATCTGCGAGAACATTATCCAATTTCAATGCACGGCGTTGGCTTATCGCTGGGTCGTGCTGATCATCTAGATGCTCATCATCTTCAAGAACTCAAAGCACTGGCCGATGAGTTAGATCCCTTGTTAGTCTCAGAGCATTTGGCTTGGAGCGCCTACTCGCACACTCATGTGCCGGATCTACTACCTTTACCGCTTACTGAAGAAGCTCTCAGTCTCGTTTGTGAGCATATCGATCAAATGCAAATGGCATTAGGTAGGCAAGTGCTAGTAGAGAATCCTTCCAATTATTTAGTCTTCGATACTCTTCAAATTCCAGAACCTGAATTTCTCAATGAGCTGGCTAAGCGAACTGGTTGTGGTTTGTTGGTCGACGTGAATAATGTTTATGTCAGCGCCACTAATGTTAAGCGTGATGCACGCGGATATATCAATGCCTTAGACAGTAAATCCATCGGGCAGTTTCATCTCGCTGGATTTACCGAAGTTCAAGGTGCGCGAGGTGGTGTGCAAGAAAGTGTATTGATCGACACCCATAATCATCCTGTTTATCCGCCTGTGTGGGAACTTTTTGCTCATACTTTAGCCACTCATGGTGCGAGACCGACTCTGATAGAGTGGGATTCCGATTTCCCTGAATTTGATGTATTGCTAGATCAATGCGAACAAGCCAATCGCCATCTTGAGTCGAGCGCAGTAGTAGAAGTCAGTACTCAAGTTAAGTCGTTGAGTGAATCTCATAGTCAATCTAATGATGTGTCGACCTTACAGGCCGATTTTATGCAGCGGCTCTTGGCGGCTGAACCCTATCAGTTACCGCAAGCTCAAGCTTCTTATCAGCATCGTTTCTGGATCTATCAAAATAATGTGTTCGCCGCTTTGCAAGACTATTTGAGTGAGGTGTTTCCGGCCACAAAAGGCGTGGTGGGCGAAGACTTTTTTAAGCAAATGGCGCATGTTTTTATTCAAAAATCACCGCCTAAGCAAGGCAATATCCATCTCTATGGACAAAATTTTGTCGACATTTGCGATGTCTTTGATGGTCTGGCTGGCTTAGTCTACATACCCGATCTGATTCGCTACGAATGGGCCTTACACGCATCTTATTATGCCGACGACTTTCCAGCACTTGATGTGAGCCAATATGCTCAAGAAGATCTCTTGGCTGCCCCAATTGAGTGTAGTCAAACTATGACGATGATAGAAAGCGCATACCCTATCGACGAGATTCACAAACAATCACTGCCTGACTATCAAGGCAAAATCGGAGTGGATCTGAATCAAAGTGCTGATCTTATCTTGGTTTGTCGTCCTGCTTATCAGGTTATTAGCCTAGTGATCAGTGAGGATCAGTTGGTTTTTCTCAAACAATTGCAAAAAAGTGAAAACCTGTTGCAAGCAATTGAGGCATTAGAAGGGTCTCTATTACCAGAGAGTCTATCTAATGCCTTAAGTTTCGTATTTGAATACAGCTTATTACGCCAAAATACGGTTACTCGCGCAGCATAATAAACTTGCACTGCAGCGTTAAATGCAGTTTATTAGCCCCTCAGATATTTTATTCGAGATAACAATAATGAAAAACTTATATATAGCATTCAGCGATTTGTGTTCGACTTGGTTAACTCCAATTGTCAATCTTTGGGCAAGAATCCATATTGGCTTGATTTTCTGGCGCTCGGGCGTAGCCAAGTTTGAAGATATGGAAACCACCATTGAACTATTTGATGCAGAAGAAGACGGCGAGTTTGCCTTACCGTTTCTACCAGCCGAACCCGCAGCATATCTGGCGACCTTTGGTGAGCTTGTTTTGCCCATTCTGTTGGTTTTGGGTCTATTTACTCGAGTCGGCGCCGCTGGATTATTTGTCATGGCCGCAGTTATTTTCTTCTTTATCGAGGGTAATCCGCAACAACCTCATTTATGGATGATTATTTGCGCTTTATTGACGGCCCAAGGTGGCAGCAAGTTATCAATTGATCACTTTCTTTTCAAAAGATAAGCAGAGCCCACGAACCGTGTTCCCGCAGTAAGACCTCGTTACCCCCCCTAGTGTTCTAGTTTTACTGCATTCAGCCTCTGGGCCTAACCGCCCAGAGGCTTTTTTTATTCCCTTTGTGCAGTGGTATTCTTGAACAATGATAGATACCAAACCGATAGTCGGTCGCTATGCGCCGAGCCCGACAGGTGATTTACATTTAGGAAATTTGCGAACCGCGCTAGTTGCTTGGCTGCATGCTCGACTCCAAAACGGACGGTTCTTACTAAGAATGGAAGATATAGATACCACCAGAGTTGTTAAGGGTAGTGCTGAGCAAATTTTGCATGATCTTGAGTGGTTGGGTTTGGATTGGGATGGTGAGGTTGTTTATCAGTCACAAAGACTGGATTTATATCGTGATGCAATGTCTGTCTTGGAAACGAAGGGTTTGGTTTACCCCTGTTTTTGTTCTCGACGCGATGTGCGCGAAGCCGCACAAGCGCCGCATGGAGGTGAAGTCATTTACCCTGGCACTTGCCGAGTATTGGATGCCGTGCAAATCGAGCAACAACGACTCTTAAAACCACCGGCTTATCGAATCAAAGTGAGTGCGGAGCTGGCAGATCAATGTGGTGATTTTATTTTGAAGCGCGCCGATCATTTATACGCGTATCAATTAGTGGTCGTGGTTGACGATTTAGATCAACAAGTAACACAAGTCGTACGTGGTGCCGATTTGATAAATAGCACCGCCAGACAGCAGTTTTTGGCCAATCAATTGAACGAAGATTCGTCAGTTGTTAGTTATTGGCATGCGCCTTTGATGCTTGATAAACAAGGCGAACGAATGGCTAAGCGCGACGGATCATTATCCATTGCAGCATGGCAACATGAAACCAAAGGTGACGCAGATCAACTAGTCACGTTTCTACTGCAAAGCCTGGGGCTCAAAAGCCTGGGACCAAGTTCAACAGATAATCTAACCGCCGAACAGGCTTTAGATGAGATATCGATCAACGAGTTAAACAAAGTATTTGTTGAGTGTTAGATTCTCGAGCCATTCAAGCCATTGCTGATCTACTAGCGGTTGAAGCAGAAAGTTTGCAGTATTACGCGGTTGCTGGTGGCGATACTCACCAAAATTTTATGGTGCGAAATGCTCACCGAGCCGCATTCGTAAAGTGCAACCGCAGTGGTCTGCGCGAGGTTTTAAGAAGCGAATACGATTCATTAGTTGAGCTGCAGAAGTATCAGATTTCAGACTTGTATCCGACTCCATTATTTTTTATTGAACAAGAAGAGCTGGTGTTGTTAGGGATGTCAGAGTTGCAGATCCAGGCAATTACCAGTAGCAATGCTATAACCGCAGCACGAGGAATGGTGCAGCATCATCAAGTTGTATCAGAATATTGTGGCTGGCCGAGCAACAATTTTATCGGGTTGACTCCGCAAGCTAATTCTCAGACTCCTTGTTGGAAAGTATTTTTTGCTGAATCGAGACTGGAGCCACAATTGCGTATGGCGGTAGCCAACGGTTTGGATGATGATTTGCGTAAGCGCCTGGAGCGCTTGATAAATGATATTGCGCTGTATCTAAAGGATATCAGGCCAAGGCTTCTGCACGGCGATTTATGGACGGGCAATCTTGCTTACGATGTTAGGAGTTTGCATATCGCGCTTTATGATCCAGCGCCTTATTTTGGTGACCCTGAGGCCGATATTGCTATGACGCAATTATTTGGAAGTTTGCCTGCCGCTTTTTATCGAGAGTACCGGCGATATAATCCTGCCCCTGAAGGAGAGCATCATTTACATTCTGTCTATAATTTGTACCATGCGCTAAACCATTTCAATTTATTTGGATTGTCCTATTCGAGAATGATTGACGATTTGTTGACAAAAGTAGAGCAAAACCAAAAAAACTAGAGAGATTGTCAATTTTTGTTTAATCATTTGACATGGCCACTTATCGGCGTTACTTTACCTCTTGTCGGGCGGCCTGCGGGAACACTGAGAAACAAGTCTCAAAAGCGGCGCAAAAAGCGCTTTCAGCTGCCAAAAACGGGGAAAATCGGACAGTTGTATATAAACTGCGTAACAGCGTGAAGATTCTTTACAACTTTGCTGTTAAACTCCCTAGACGACGAAAACTTTTATGCTCACGCAAACATTTCCAACCCGTGTTTGCCTGAGTTTTGGGGGGGTTAGAATGCCCTTCATTTTTACCCGCTGGAGAGTTTCTCCAGCGGGTTTTTTTATTTTTGGGTTATTGGTGGTAGTAAGAGGGTTTCGACGAAAGGGTTTTTATGTCTTTTTTCTCGCTGAAGGCTCCTGTTTTTGA
>CAYVYS010000013.1:0-1835 GCA_964455815.1 uncultured Gammaproteobacteria bacterium | reverse complement strand
GTTTCGACGAAAGGGTTTTTATGTCTTTTTTCTCGCTGAAGGCTCCTGTTTTTGAGTTATTGGTGGTAGTAAGAGAGTTTCGACGAAAGGGTTTTTATGTCTTTTTTCTCGCTGAAGGCTCCTGTTTTTGGGTTATTGGTGGTAGTAAGAGGGTTTCGACGAAAGGGTTTTTATGTCTTTTTTCTCGCTGAAGGCTCCTGTTTTTGGGTTATTGGTGGTAGTAAGAGGGTTTCGACGAAAGGACTTTTCTCGTTTTTTGTGTGCTGAGGGCTCTTTCCTTTTTGTTTGATGCTCCTTTTCTGGTTTAATGGTGTTTGGCTTGCTTAGTCTTTGCCTTCTATAAAGTCGGCTCGGCTTCTAAGTTGCTTTCTTTGTCTGATTTGGGCGAATGGGTCGTCTTCGTCATCTAGTACTTCGCTTGATGCTACTTTGTCGCTTTTTGGCTTAATGCTCTTGCGGCTTGCACGCCACCAGTGGAATAAAAAATAAAGCGCTATTCCTGCTGCATAGGCTAGCCATTTGTAAACAAAGCTTAGCCCTGAAGTTTGGCTTTGATCTTGCAGTTTTAAATGCTCTAAATAATCGCCGTGTACATTGCTGATTAAAAACAGATAAGCAAAAAGTAAAATAGTGGAGATGATGACGCTTTTGTACTGTTTCCAAATGAGTGCGACAAAAGCGAGGCGAAAGGCTTGTTTAAACATGTCGTTTATCAGATTGAAAAGTTAGCCGAACAAGTTGAGCCCTAACAAAGCTAAAACCGCGAGCAAGCCTTTTTCTTTAATTGATCCTTTGATTTTATCTTCTTCTTCGCGTACCACAACTTCCAGATCTTCCTGACTCATAGATCTTGGATCATTGCCGGCGACAATAATTCGAGTACGAGCACGCTCTATCGCTTTATTGCGAATATAGCCGCGATACTTTTTTGGAATGGCGCCAAGGTAATTTACCGGTTTTAGCGCATTTGTAACCAATGCGTTTTTTGATTCACTACTCATACTTATGCCTGATTTTATCTGCCTGTCTGGGCATGAATTTGTTACTATTCGCGCCCTGAATCTAAGATATACGCCCAATAGCAGCAATTGCAAGGCGCAACGAATTTATCATGACAGCGAATCGCCTCGCTCGCGTGGCCGACGTAGAGCGCAACACCAGTGAAACCCAGATTAGAGTAAAACTCAATCTGGATGGCAGCGGTGTCACTAAATTTGACACCGGCGTACCATTTTTAGAGCACATGATGGATCAAATTGGTCGCCATGGCTTGATCGATTTAGAGGTGAGTTGTAAAGGTGATTTACACATCGACGATCACCACAGCACTGAAGATATTGGCATCACAATCGGTCAGGCGATTGCCGAGGCGGTAGGTGATAAAAAAGGGATTCGCCGTTATGGGCACGCCTATGTTCCACTCGATGAAGCACTCAGTCGTGTGGTAGTGGATTTCTCAGGGCGCCCTACCTGCATGCACGCTGTGGATTATCGGCGCGCTCGCATTGGTGGTTTTGATGTGGATTTATTTGATGAGTTTTTTCACGGCTTAGTTAACCATGCGCGGCTTACGCTGCATGTCGATAATATCCGAGGCAAAAACGCGCACCATATTGCTGAGACAATTTTTAAAGCTTTCGGTCGAGCTTTACGAATGGCGCTCGAGCTTGATGAGCGCAGCGCCGATGTCATTCCTTCTACCAAAGGCAGTCTGTAATCACTATGCAAATCGCCGTGGTCAACATGGGCGTTGGCAATCTGAAATCGGTGTTGCAAGCCATGCAAACCGTTGCTCCAGCTGCATCCGTGCTTATTACTGATGATGTTGAGCAAAT
>CAYVYS010000012.1:0-74370 GCA_964455815.1 uncultured Gammaproteobacteria bacterium | reverse complement strand
AGACGCACCAGCCTCGCGCAAGCGGGCGTTTCGCTGCTTTCTCTTTGCAACTGGCACTTGCTTATTCGCTGGAATTCTTGCGGCTGGCGTCCCCTCGCGCTCTGAATAAGAAAAGGTGTGCGGGAAGGCAATTTGCAAATCTCTGACCATTTGCTCGGTGTCTTGATATTGCTGCTCGGTTTCTGTTGGAAAACCCACCATCACATCCGCACTCATCACCAATTGTGGCACCTTCTCTCGCAGGGCCGATATTCGAGCACGCACATCATCGGCGCTGTAACGACGTTTCATGCGTTTGAGAATCAGCGTATTGCCACTTTGGAGCGATAGATGAATGTGTGGGCACAGGCGTGGTTCACGCGCCATCAGTTCAATCAAACGATCACTAATATGATGCGGATCGATGGAACTCAACCGCAATCGAAATGGGTTATCCTGCTGATACTCCAAGCTTAAGAGTTCTTCTAGCAAATCGACTAAATCTATCGCCGACTCGCCAGCCTGAAAGTCCTCGCCATATGAACCCAAATCTACACCACAGATTACGATTTCTGGAAATCCATTTAACACCAACCGCTGCACCTGACGCATGATCAAACTCGGCGCCAATGACCGGCTGGGGCCACGAGCGACGTGAATAATACAAAACGTACAGCCTTGATCACAGCCTTGCTGAATCTGCACAAAGGCGCGAGTTTGTGATTCGTATGAACTCAGCAATTGATTAGGTAAACTGACATGCTGATCCAGGTCACCAACCATCACTTTGGGTAACTCACCGGCGGCAAGGGTCGGAAGTAATTGGTGAACATCTAGTTTACGATCATTGCCTAACACCAAATCAACACCGGGAATCGTTGCGCACGCCTGCGCATCCATTTGTGCGTAGCAGCCAGTAACAATAACCAAAGCATTGAGGTTACGCTTCACAGCCTTTCTAACCTCCTGGCGCGCTTGTCGATCAGCTTCGCGTGTGACGGTGCAGGTGTTGATTACATACAAATCAGCGACATCGGTATTCGGCACAACATGCCATTGATCAGTTTTTAGCATTTCAGCAATTAGTTCACTCTCAAAACTATTTACCTTACAGCCAAGTGTGGTAATGCCTACTCGCTTTCCACGACCGTAATTTTGGCGGCCTTGGTCCTCAGTGCGTGCGCCAATCTGATCAATTTTTATCTCTACTGAATGCATGTGTAAATTATACGTGGTTTAAAAATATCTGACGCCAGAAATAGAAAAAGCGGCATTAGCCGCTTTTTCTGTGCCCTTAATAAGGTAGCTAAGGCTGTTACTTGAACATATAGCGCAACCCGGCACTGAAGGCTCGATTATTTGAGATCGAATCCAGGGTTTCTGAATCAGAATCAAATACCCGCCCCTCGATTATCCATTGCAAATTAGTTTTGCCGATATCGCCACCAACGTGGGCGAATAAGCTGGCTTCACTAAAATCGCTGTCATCGACATCCCAAATACCAACACCACCGCCAATAAAGGCACGTTTGCTCAAGCGGTGTTCAAGACCGATATCAATCGCAAAGTTTTCTTCAGGAAAGTCATTGCCTACGTTCACACCCTGACGCTCGTAATACGAGACCTGCCCAAATACCGATGTTTTGGCGGTGATATTCTTCATTAAACCAGCACGCAAGCCCAAAATACCTGAGGAATCGCGAAGTTCCTGCTCCCAGGCAAACTCGAAACGCGGCCGGGTTTCTGTTCCTGCAATAGCACCGATAAACGGTACTAGTGCCAGAGGACTAACCTCTTTCTTCGGCTCAACCGGTTCTGGCTCAGGCGCTGGTGCAACAACGACCGGCTCTGGCTGAGGTTGACACTCAGCAGCATCACTATCGGTGATATTGACCAAGGAGACATTACAACAAGCAAAAGGAATCGCTATTTCATGCACCTCGCAACCATTGCGTACCATGACTTGAAAAGCCGGGAAAGATTGCTGACCCGCCCACTCGCGGTAACGGTGAGCAATGAATTGCCCGCTCTTTTTAGCGCCCATCCATTGCAAGCGAGTTCCGAATGGGTAGGCTTGCTCGGTGAACTCTCCGTTGGCTACTGCTGCTATCAAAGCGTCAGCGCTACCGGACCAACCAGCATCAGCCAGGATTTGACGAACAGCACCTGGATTACTGGCAAAAAATTCTTGTAACTGCTCAGGTGTTTCAATGCCACCCGGGCAAACAGACTGAGAAGTGCCTAGTCTGGTAATTTTTTTGTATTGCTGTGCATGTACAGCGTGGATACTGCTCAAAAAAAGCAAAGCAGCAAAACAAGATGAAATAATGAGATTTATCGCCCGCACGATGTATACCCTCTCTCTACTAGGAATAGAATAGTCGGTTGACTGGTTAAAATGCCTTCTGTGTCCGTCGCCATAGCGTTTTAATACGCTAGAGCTTTTATCGAACAATTCAGCTGGGTCAAAAAATTAGGCCGTGACCTAAGCGCTATATTGTAAGCTCATAAACCAGGATGTTGGTAACTTTATCAATAATTAACAATCTGGAAAGGCTAGAAAATAAAGGTAATTACGACCATTCCTAAATTGGTCTTAAAAGCAGAGAATTCAAGCTCTAAGGCGCGATTGCAAAACTCTCACCACAACCGCATTCATCGGTTGCTTTGGGGTTGGAGAATTTAAAGGTCTGATTTAATCCTTCGCAGACATAGTCGATTTGCGTGCCGGCCAGAACGGGCAAACTTTTCGGATCAACCACCACTTTGACATTAAATTGCTCGAAAACATGGTCCTGCTGATCGATTCGCTCGGCAAAACCCAGAACATAGGAATAGCCTGAGCAGCCGGACTCCTTCGCCGCAAAGCGCAGCGCAATAGCATCGTTCTTTTCCAGCTGATCGGCAATACGGCTTGCCGCTGTTTCAGTGATAGTAATCATAATAGTGATATTGGTTCGGATTTTCGCATTTCAAGTAACGAGCTTACTTCATACTCTCTAAGGAGTCAGGCTGATCGGTATCCAATTGCAAGCATTCGGTATTTACCGAAGGCAATTCAAGCGAGCTGACATCAACACCTGCTTCGCTAAGCGCTTTCAATAAAGATTGATTATAACCGTCCAAAGCTCTGATTTGTGCACATAAACCGTTGATTGCCTGTGCAATCGGGTCATTACCATCGGCGGTATGTCCATAAGCATCAAATTGCCCATTCGCACGTTTATATTCATCTGAGCCCACAGCATGCGCAGGCAAGCCCACCATGGTGACACTTTCTTCAACATTTTTAACAACCACCGAATTAGAGCCAATCCGAACATTATTCCCAACGGTGACCGGGCCAAGCACCTGTGCTCCAGCGCCGATCACGACATTGTTGCCAATGGTTGGATGTCGTTTCCCCTTCTGCCAACTGGTTCCACCCAGGGTGACACCATGATAGAGCGTACAATCTTCGCCGACCTCAGCAGTTTCGCCGATCACGATCCCCATGCCATGGTCGATAAACAAACGCCTGCCGAGTTTTGCCCCAGGATGTATTTCAACACCGGTAATCCAGCGTGAAAAATGTGAGATAAACCGCGCCAACCATTTCAACTGAAGATTCCAACAAGCATGTGCCAAACGATGCAAGATCACTGCATGAACGCCAGGGTATGTGGTAATTATTTCTAAGCTGTGTCGAGCCGCAGGATCACGATCAAATACGACTCGAATATCTTCTCTAATTCTACTAAACATCTTTTTGTCTCAAATGGTTTTGCATGGCCGTTAAAATGCCACGCAAAATTTGAATTTCTTCCACCGTCAGCTCGGCTTTGGAGTATAGCCGCGTTAATTTACGGAATAAAACAGCCGGCGAATCAGATTTGATAAAGTCCAGCTGAGCAAGCACCGTTTGTAAATGCTGCATATGACCGTCACGCTCCACTTCAGTCGCCGGTTGTTTACGCTTTTCAGCTGAGGTTAACTCGTTGGCTGATGGTGTTGCTCGCTGATGACCGCTGGCCTGCATCGCCACACGCAGCTCATACGCTAATATCTGTACTGCCGAGGCTAGATTCAAGGAGGAATACTCTGGATTGGCATCGATTCTGATTTGCCCGTGACACCGCTCCAGTTCGGCATTGGTCAAACCACTGCTTTCACGACCAAACACAATAGCCGCTTGTGATTGCTGATAGCTACCTAAGTGTTGACTAACACGAAGTGCCGATTCTCTTGGATCTTGCGTTGGCCAGCTTACTTCACGATCTCGAACCGAGGTACCAAGTACTAATGTGCAGGATTCAACAGCCTCGGCTAAACTTTGAACAACTCGCGCATTTTCAAGCACCGATTCTCCACCCGCAGCACGCTTAGAAGCCTCATAATGCGGGAATTTTTTAGGTTGTACTAAAACCAAGTGCTGCAAACCCATGGTTTTCATGGCGCGCGCAACAGCACCAATATTACCGGGATGACTGGGTTCCACTAGCACAATGTTAATTTGCGTCAAACTCATTGGAGACGATTTTAAAAGCGATAGATAAATCGACCGCCTAGTGTAGCTTAAACTTGCAAATATTGATCTGCAGACGCAGTTAATAATCTGCCAGACCGAGCACTGAACTCAGTTTTTTCTGTCGTTTATTCTTGACAGCATGGCTTTTAATATAAGCAGCCCACCGCTACAATTCAGCCCGTCTTCTTTTGGGTATAAACTGGAACTCACTCATGACCACCAATACGAGCTCAGGCGCTCTAAATGTAGCCATTAATGCGGCTCTTGAGGCTGGTAAATATATTAATCAACAAATCACCAAACTCGACCGCATTCAAATTCGGCCTCGCAAAGGCACTGCCAGTGATGCTAATAGTCGACTTGACTTGGTGAGCGATGTTGATCTACAAGCAGAACAAATCATTATCGACGCCTTGAGCGAGGCTTATGGTGACTGCCAGATTGACTCACGCGAAGCTGGCCAATTTGCCAAAGGCGAAGGCTCTGACTACGTCTGGTTGATTGAACCGATGAATGGCGGGCTTAACTTCTACCATGGTCATCCACATTGCGCGGTGGGGCTAGCTATGCTGCACAATGACGAAGCCCAACTTGCTGTGGTCTATGATCCATTTCGCAATGAGCTATACAGTGCTCGCAACGGTGGTGGCGCACAGCTTGATGGACGTCGACTTCGGGTTTCACAAGTTGCACGTTTGCCGGATGCTTTGTTGTGCACATCTTTGCCCAGCAACAGTGGCACAGCCACCAAGCAGTGGTTGAAGAGCTATGCGGCACTGCTGCCTCGTGCTCAAGGTATTCACCAAAATGATGCCCCTTTACTGGATTTAATGTTTGTTGCCAGCGGTCGTTATGATGGCTATTGGAGCCATGGCTTGAGCCGGTGGGAATCTGAGATCGGCTCACTGATAGTTCGCGAGGCTGGCGGCTTAATTGAACAACAAGCAGAGATTACGATCGCCGGCACTGCTAAGGTTCAAGAGAAACTGCGTTTTATAATTAACGCGATCAAAAAATAATTGCCAATGGCGCAACCTTCAGCGGCAAAACTAACGCCAATGATGCAGCAATATATGCGCATCAAAGCGGACTATCCGGATATTTTAGTGTTCTATCGGATGGGCGATTTTTATGAACTTTTCTATGACGACGCGCAACGCGCTGCCAAGTTACTCGATATAACACTAACCGCTCGTGGTAAATCAACTGGTGCACCAATACCAATGGCTGGTGTGCCTTTTCACAGCGTCGATCAGTATTTAGCAAAATTGGTCAAGCAAGGCCAGTCGGTTGCCATTGCTGAGCAAATAGGCGACCCGGCTACCAGTAAGGGCCCGGTCGAACGCAAGGTAGTGCGAGTAGTCACGCCCGGCACATTGGTCGAAGACAGCTTGCTTGATGAGCGCCGTGACAATTTGTTAGCAGCTCTGGTACAAGCAGAAGATCGCTTTGCTATCGCCACTTTAGAACTTTCGCTAGGGCAATTTAGCGCCCAGCAACTGGATTCACTCGAGCACGCTCAGGCCGAACTAGAACGACTGAAACCGGCTGAGCTACTCGCCGCTGAGCATAACGCCGTTACTAATAATTTTTCTCAGACCATTCAAACGCGCGAAGTGCCTCAATGGTATTTTGATTTTGATGTGGCGCAGGAATTACTTTGCCAGCAATTTAATACCAATACGCTGGTGGCATTTGGCTGCCAGGATTTTCCGCTCGCAGTATGTGCTGCTGGCGCGCTACTGCAATACACTAAGGATATGCAGTACGACGCTGTACCACATATTACCGATCTGCGACTCACGCAGAAAAGCGATTACTTAATCATCGACGCGGCCAGCCGGCAAAACCTTGAAATAGAAACCAACCTCAGTGGTGGTCGCAATCATACTTTAGTATCGCTGATGGATCGCTGCGCCAATCCAATGGGCGCGCGCTTATTGCGGCGCTGGTTACACGGACCGATCAGCAATCAGACCGAACTCGCTCATCGACAATTAGCTGTTGAAGACTGCATTCACAGATTAGATCAGCAACAACTTCATAAGCGGCTGGCTCAATGCGGTGATATTGAGCGAGTGCTTAGCCGCGTCGCGCTCAACACGGCACGGCCACGCGATCTAGTGCGTTTACGACTAGCGTTGCAAACTCTACCAACGATTGAACAGCTGCTTGGCCAAGCTCAGTCGGAACTAATGCAACATCAGGCTCAGCAACTCGGCCCATTTGATGAATTAACAAATCTATTGGAGCGGGCCATACTCGATGAACCCGCTGCTGTAATCCGCGAAGGCGGCGTGATTCGCCCAGAGTTTGATGACGAATTTGCTGAACTTCACCGACTCAGCAAAGATACCGGTGCTTTTCTTTTGGATTTAGAAAAGCGGGAACGCGAATCGACCGGCATTAACACTTTAAAAGTTAAATATAATCGTGTGCACGGTTTTTATATAGAAGCCAGTAAGGCGCAGGCAAACGAAGTACCTGAACATTATATTCGTCGCCAGACCTTGAAGAACGCCGAGCGATACATTACCGAAGAGCTAAAGGAGTATGAAGATAAAGTTTTAAGCGCCCGAGAGAAATCCCTGGCACGCGAGAAAGCGCTTTATCAACAAGTGATCGAATCCGTGCAACCACACGTCTCAATATTGCAGGCAATGGCTCAGGCGTTAGCGCATATAGACGTGCTGAACAATTTTGCCGAGCGTGCAGTAAGTTTAAGCTTCAGTAAACCGAGCTTAACTAGCGAGCCAGGTATCCAGATAAATGCCGGCCGTCATCCTGTAGTTGAGGCAAATCAAAGCAAACCGTTCATTGCCAACGATTTAAGTTTCGACCAGCATTCGAAGATGTATATCATCACCGGCCCTAATATGGGCGGCAAAAGTACTTATATGCGCCAGTGCGCCTTAATCGCATTGCTTGCGCATACCGGCAGCTTTGTGCCTGCTGAATCAGCCGTTATTGGCCCGGTTGATCGAATTTTCACTCGCATTGGCGCCGCCGACGATCTGGCAGGAGGCCGCTCAACTTTTATGGTTGAAATGACCGAGATGGCAAATATTCTGCGCAACGCCAGCCCGCACAGTTTGGTTTTGGTCGACGAAATTGGTCGAGGCACCAGCACCTATGATGGCCTGTCCTTGGCCTGGGCCTGCGCCGTTGATCTGGCTGAGCGAGTGCAAGCTTTCAGCTTATTTGCCACTCACTACTTTGAAATCACCGAGTTAGCTGAACAATTTGATACGGTTAGCAATGTTCATCTCGATGCCGTCGAGCACGGCCAGGATATTGTGTTTATGTACCACCTCAAGGCTGGTGCAGCCAACCAAAGCTATGGCATTCAGGTTGCGAGATTGGCCGGATTGCCTGATATTGTCTTGCAAGCCGCACGCAAAAAATTAAGCAGTTTAGAGCAGCAAAATCATGATTCATCGCCACAACAAAGCCTTATTTTAGAGACTCCGATAGTTAGTACCAGCCAGCTTGAACAACGTTTAGCTGACATTGATCCAGATGAGTTGTCAGCACGCGAGGCACTGGCGCTGTTGTATGAACTGAAATTCGATTCTAATTAGGGAGCCTTTGATTTAATCGATTTTGCCTGTGACAGTGTTTTTACGCTGTCCAAACAAGGCATTCGCGCTGGTAATTCGCTTGTTCCAAATGACTGAGTGATAACACAGAGCGAGATGCGCAAAAGCCGGCCCCGCAAAGGTTTGGCCCAAACACAGGCTAAAATCGATTAAATCTGAGGTTCCTTAGTTAAAGAATCATTGCCAAGCCAAATTCTTAGCCCTAAAATACGCGCCTTATTCGAGCAGCTGCGCGGAGAAATCAATGACATACGTGGTTAAAGAAGAATGCATTAAATGTAAATACACTGACTGTGTGGAAGTATGCCCAGTGGATTGTTTCCACGAAGGCCCTAACTTCCTGGTGATTGACCCTGAGGAATGTATTGACTGCAGCTTATGTGAACCCGAATGCCCGGTAAATGCGATCGTGGCCGACGATGATTTGTCACCAGAAGAAGAGCACTATGTAGAGCTCAACGGTGAGCTATCAGCTATCTGGCCGGTTATTACTGAAAAAAAAGAGCCACTTGAAGATGCCGATGATTGGGCCGAGAAAACCGGCAAACTGGAACTGCTTGAAAGATAAATTTCTTATTTGATCTGGAAACTAAAAAAGGCGCCGAACTGGCGCCTTTTTTATTAGTACTTAATAAGTATTGCTAAGGGCTTTTCAAAAAAAAACCTTCACCGAACGCTTTGCCTTAACCACTCAAGCCAAGACGTTCGATTAGCACATTGCTCGGCATGTAACCCGGAGTCACGGTACCATCATCGAATACGATTGTTGGTGTGCCGCGAACCCCAACTCGCTGACCGAGTTGATAAGACTCAGACACTGGGTTATCACAACTGGCAGTTGGTACGTTCCCGTTTGCCTTGGCAGTCGTCAAAGCGCTTTGTTGATCTTCGTTGCACCATACTGACACGTACTTCTTGTGACTGTCTGAACCAATTCCAGCTCTTGGGAAAGCAAGGTAGCGAACTTGAATGCCAGCAGCCGTTAGCTCAGGCACCTCGCGATGTAGCTTACGACAGTAGCTGCAATCAATGTCGGTAAAAACGGTGATAGAGCGCTTTGGCTTTTCCGGGCCAAACACAATCATCTTCTCTTCTGAGACCTCACCGACTAGCTTTGCCATGCGAGCATTTTGCGCTTGGTCGCCGAGGTTTACTTGATCTTTGGTATTCAGCAAATCACCAATGAGTACATGATCGCCACTAACATAGGCGTAAGCGTAATTTCCCTGAATCTCTAACTGATAAACACCATCGACTTCAGTTGCAACGATTTCGGCATCGCTGGCTGGTGGAATCATTTTAACTAACTCAGCTCTGACTCGGTCGATATCTGAATTGTCTTGCGCAGTCACTTTTTCGGCACTGCCAATATTTAAAGCTACCAGACCGGCGAATACCAAGCCTAGCGCTATGATTAGTTGTTTCATAATGTCATTCTCTAAAATAGTAATTCTGTTTGAACCTTAATTTCTATCGAGCCTTTGAAATGGGTTTTCAATAGCCAATAGCATCAATCTCGGAAATTATTAAACTGTAAAGGGATGCCAATATCTGCTTCTCGCAAAAATGCAATTACTTGTTGTAAGTCATCGCGCTTTTTACCAGTGACACGCAATTGATTACCTTGGATTGCTGTCTGAACTTTGAGTTTTTGTGCTTTCACTTGTTTTACCAGTGACCGCCCCAATTCGGAATCTATACCCTCTTTTAGATTAATAATCTGTTTTGCTTTGCCACCACCAATTTCTTCAATTTCTTGATAATCAAGACATGTTAAATCGACCGATCTTTTCGCCAATTTCTGACATAAAACATCAACCGCTTGCTTGACCTGAAAATCGTTATCAGCAAACACCGTTAATGATGTTTGAGTTGCTTCGACTCTGGCATCGGTACCCTTAAAATCAAATCGAGTGCTCAATTCTTTGTTTGCTTGATGCACTGCATTATTCAATTCCGGATGATCAATCTCAGATACAATGTCGAATGACGGCATAATAGAGGAGTTTGGCTGAACGGCAGATTAATAATTGTTTGCAAATGTAACACAGCCAAGTGAGGTTTTATGCACCTCTTTATCGTAAAATATCGTCAAACCTTGCCAAGCTAATCACTTAGCTTGGTAATAGATATAAAAACAGCAGAATGAAAATGACTTATTGGCGGTGCATATTAATTTCGGGGTTGCTTGCATTAACGCTCAGCGTTAGTGGCGCTGCCTATGCACGCGTTTATGTCTATGAAACACCGTCAGGTAGCAGTTTGATCACCGATAGTAAAATTCGCAAAAAAGGTTATCGACTAAAACGCAGCTATGCCACCAAGCCGTATCGCTCACGCTCAAAAAATGCACCCTATCTAGCCAAGCCGATACGTTCACAATACGATGCACTAATCGTTAACACTTCACTTAAATACGATTTGGAACCTAGCTTCATCAAGGCGGTGATTCATGTTGAATCATCCTTTGATCGTTTTGCAATATCGAAAGCCGGCGCGATGGGCTTAATGCAGTTAATGCCGGCCACCGCTGCCGTCTACCAACTTAATCAAGATCATTTCAATGCTGAGAAAAATGTCGAAGTTGGTGTGCAACATTTGCGGGATTTAATGGATCGTTATGGCAGTGATAAGCGTTTATCGCTGGCCGCTTATAACGCTGGTGAAGGAGCGGTATCGCGACATAACGGCGTACCGCCTTTTGACGAAACGCAGGATTACATTAAAAAAGTAATGCGTTTATATAAGCTGTACCTCAAACAAATATAAACGCCTTGTTACTGACTCATCGACTGTTTATATGAGTACTTAATAACCTTCTCCTTCCGATTCTAAGCGAGCACCGTTTAAGATTTGCTTCATCATAAAAACGGCTTCATACATACCACTCATTGCGGCTCGCGCAACGATGGCATGGCCAATATTTAAACAACTAATACAAGGAATAGCCGCAATCTGCTGTACATTTTGATAATGCAAACCATGCCCTGCATTGACTTGCATGCCCAACTCAGCAGTAAGCTCTGCGCCCTGCTGCAAGCGCGCTAATTCTAGTCGCTGTTGTTCACCGTCATTTTCGGCATAAGTACCGGTATGCAATTCAACGATATTCACACCCAGAGCATGGCAGGCTCGAATTTGCTCTTCATCGGGATCGATAAATAAAGACACGAGTATTCCCTTATCTTGTAAACGCGCTATTTTGAGTTCTAAGTCACTACTAAGACCCGCTGCATCCAGTCCTCCTTCAGTAGTTAGCTCCTCACGTTTTTCAGGAACTAAACAACACTCATGTGGTTCTAGCTCAAGCGCAATCTCAAGCATTTGCTCAGTTGCCGCCATTTCAAAATTTAGCGGCAAAGCAACACTGGCGTTGATGTTAAATGCGTCAAAATCCTGGATATGGCGACGATCTTCACGCAGGTGCACTGTAATGCCGTCAGCACCAGCCAGCCTGGCAATTTCGGCGGCTTGCTGAGGGTCAGGATAAGTCGTGCCACGAACCTGGCGTAAGGTAGCGATATGATCAACATTGACGCCAAGGTGAATTGCTTGATGATCAGACATCTTGTTTATGCTCTTACTAACTCTGTTACTAACTAAGGAAATTGACTTGATCTGTCCTGCAGCTAACCACCACCAAAGACCCTACTAACATGCGCGAACAAGTGCTTTCGGATAGAACAGAGAGCGACTGACAATGGTGCTATGGTTTAAATTGCTTTGCAAGATCGTGCGCATAAGATCTCTGGCCTGAGCACGCTCTCGTGCGCCTAAATCGGTTGGTGCTCGATCACCGAGAGATAAAACGACTCTCCCAGTGAAGGTTTGTTCGGAATGGAAGGATTGACGCACAAAACCACGACCGGCAAAAAACTGATATGGATAATTTTGATCTATTTCAGTACGCCCATCGGCTTCGGTATTAAAGTCGATAGCGTAGCCGGATTCACGCATCAGGCTTTGTTCAAACTCGCGCAAGATCTCAGCATTTTGCGCCGCATGACTCGTTAATGACAAGGCTAATAAAGTGCGTCGGTATTCACCAAACAACTTTCGATGTGCATCATGCCGATGAAGCAATCTGATAATCAACTCATTGCAATAAAAGCCACAAACTAAAGAGTCACCACGTAACTCATTTTCGGCTATCGAATAACCCTGAAGATCAATATCGGCCTGCGTCAGAGTGGGCACCTCACCTTTACCAGTCCAGCTTATTATCAGAGGTTGAAAAGCAAGTAAGGCGCCGCGCAGTGGTGACTTTTGTCGACGTGCGCCTTTGGCCATTAGTGACAAACGTCCATAGTCACGAGTGAGCACCTCCACAATCCACGATGTCTCGCTGTAAGGGCGATTTATCAACACGTAAGCAGATTGTTGCAGAACTCGCATACTAATCAGCGAACCGCGGTAGCGATAAATCTCTTATGCTTGCTCGTCATATCCCAAGCTGTAAAGATCGCGCGCATTATCAGACCAGCCACTACGCACCTTTACAAAAAGCTCGAGGTACACTTTGTGCTCGAGTAATTCTTCACAATTTTTTCGCGCCGCCGTACCAATCGCCTTGAGAGACTCGCCTCCTTTGCCGATCACCATCGATTTATGCGATGTTTTTTCAACCCAGATATCTGCGCTTATTTGTACTGGCGAGGCTTGCATTTGAAAATCAGTAACAACCACCGCAGTCGCATAGGGTAATTCATCTCCTAAACGTCGAAATAACTGTTCGCGAACTAACTCAGACACCAAAAACCGAAAGCTTCGGTCTGTGATCTGATCTTCATCAAATCCTGCCTGATCATTCGGCAGATACTGCGTTAAAACGTCAAGCAAATGAGTAACATTATCTTGCTTACCCCGGCCTAAGGCACTGATTGGTACGATGTCAGAAAATGCAAATAATTGGTTAGATTGCTCGATGATGGGCAGCACTTCATTTACAGACTTAAGCTGATCGAGTTTGTTAATCACCAAGATCACTGGAGTTTTCGAACTTTCCAGGCTCTTTAATGATTTAAGCACCAGTTTATCGTCTTCACTCCAACCGTGAGCTGTGATCATCATGCAAACCACATCGACTCCTTCTATGCTATTTATCGCCGTCTTATTAATCACTCTATTAATGGTTTTGCGATTGGCCTTGCGTTTAACAGAATGAATTCCTGGTGTATCAACAAACACCACCTGACGATGATCATCAGTATAGATTCCAAGAATACGGTGTCGTGTAGTTTGAGGTCGCTTGGAAGTGATACTGATTTTTTGCCCTATCAAATTATTCATTAGGGTAGATTTACCCACATTGGGTTTGCCAACAATAGTAACAAAACCGAACTTATAGGTTGAACTCATGAGGCCGCTTTGAATTTTTTAGGGTCCAATTTGTGTAGCTCGATTAGTACTTGTTCCGCCGCCGCTTGCTCCGCACGACGGCGCGAGCGATCCTCTCCTTCAGCGCTGATCGCGAGCTCACTCAATTTGCAACTGACGGTAAATGTTTGCTCATGCTGCTGGCCACTGATCGCCGTAACTTCATAGCTTGGTAATTCAAAGCCTTGTTTTTGCATGGCTTCTTGTAAGCGGCTTTTTGGGTCTTTATGAGATGTTTGCTTGCCCGCTTGTTGCATGTGTTGTTGAAAGCACTTTCGAATAAATTGACTTGCAACATCTAAATCTGCATCCAGAAATAGGGCTCCGATCAAACTTTCAACGGTGTCCGACAAGATCGAATCACGATTAAAACCACCGCTTTTCAATTCACCTTCACCGAGAATTAAATAGTCGGAAAGATTGAGTGATCGCGCCACTTCAGCAAGGGTTTCTTTGCGCACCAGGCTCGAGCGCATGCGGCTGAGCCTACCCTCTGAGAGATCCGGGAAACTGACATAGAGCCAGTCAGCAATAACAAATCCAAGAATACTATCGCCTAAGAATTCGAGGCGCTCATAATTATTTGCGCCTCGACTTCGATGAGTCATAGCGAGCTCAAGCAAAGAATGATCAGCGAATTGGTGCTCAAGCTGCCGTTGTAGAGCGGCCGCTTTTTGAGGACTAAGGCTGGTCACAAAATGCTAGAGGATATTGTTATTGGTGGTGCATTGACCATCCAATTCACATTCTACGATTGGTGTGAATTCGACCAAAATCCCTAGATTAAAAAAGAGTGGCACCTTACGATTGTACTTCGCTTCTATCGTTAATTTACTCTTATCTCGTCGGACTAAAATTTCATTTTTATAGTCCAAAAGGTCGTGACTACCATCGAGATATAATTGATTATCCATTTTCCGAATGATTTGTTTTCGAGTCACCCGGCGCCGATCAGCTTCCTCGACACTCAACTTCATTGCATTCACGATATTGCCATTAGTAGAGTAAATTGGCACAAGCTGGAATAAGCAGTAAGAGAAGAATAAGACTACTGCTAATACAAAACTAAGGCTCCAGAATGTCCAGCCTTGCTGACGACCAATATTGTTAAAGTTTCGAATTACAGTGCTCTTGTTTATGCTCTTATGTTGCATGTTCATTTGATTATGCCTCCCCTTCGGTCTTGCATATATTAATCGACCGAAACCTAATTACATTAATTCAGATAGTAAATTTAACCTAATTTACACCTAATTCCACTGTTTCAGCGGTAATACTCTTCCCAATACGCTCAAAATCCGGCCCACCACCGGTTTCGGTGCCAAAACTCAACCAGACAAAAAAAGCACGGCCTACAAGATTTTGATCAGGAACAAAGCCCCAGGTTCGGCTGTCTTGACTATTGTCGCGATTATCGCCCATTACAAAGTAATGCCCTTCAGGTACAACCCAGTCTCGCACGGCTCTGTTTGATCTGCGACCATTCTGCAGGATTGAGAATTGAGCTCCAGACTCGCCATCAGCACTGGTAATGGTTTGTAAAAATCGAGGTTGAACAGAAGTGGCGCCTTCTTGAATATAATCACCTTGATCGGCCATACCTACTTCTTCGCCGTTTACAAATAAGCGCTTATCGCGATACATGACCCGATCACCAGGTAAACCAATCAAACGCTTAATATAATTCTGTGTAGGATCTGGTGGATATCGAAATACTACAATATCACCGCGCTCAGGCTGACTAATTTCAACAACTTTTTTGTGCAGGATTGGCAAGCGCAAACCATAGGTATATTTGTTCACTAGGATAAAGTCATACAACTCTAAGGTTGGCAGCATCGAGCCTGAAGGAATACGAAAAGGTTCAGCAACAAAGGCGCGCAGCATAAACACCAAAATCAATACTGGCAATATTGATCTCGAGATGTCCAGCAGCCAAGGCATATTCTCACTCTTAAACAATTGTGGCTTGCTTAGTCGATAAAAGACAACGACCAAGGCACAAACACAAATAGCGCCGAATAGTGTTTTCATAAACATCTCAATCCCCTTGAGTTTTCAAAACAGCGAGAAATGCCTCTTGTGGAATTTCTACTGAACCAATTTGCTTCATTCTCTTCTTACCTTCTTTTTGCTTTTCGAGCAATTTGCGCTTACGCGTTATATCACCACCATAACACTTGGCTGTCACGTTTTTTCGCAAAGCTTTAACCGTTTCTCTAGCAATAACTTTAGAGCCAATGGCAGCCTGGATGGCCACATCGAACATCTGTCGAGGTATCAACTCACGCATGCGCTTGACCAGCTCACGACCACGGTAAATAGATTGTTCGCGGTGCACTAAGATAGCAAGCGGATCGACCGGATCCCCGTTTATCAAGACATCAACCTTTACCATATCACTGACTCGATTCTCCTTGATATCGTAATCCAGGGAAGCATATCCCCGGCTGACCGATTTCAAGCGATCAAAGAAATCCATTACCACTTCGTTCAATGGTAATTCAAATTGCAACATCACCTGACGACCAAGATATTGAATGTTCTTTTGAATGCCACGCTTCTCAATACAGAGAGTCATAACAGCGCCAATAAATTCTTCCGGCATCAGCATATTTGCATCGATGATCGGCTCGCGAATTTCTTCGATTTTAGATAGATCTGGTAAAGCCGATGGATTATCAACTTCTATAACTTCACCACTCTTGAGCATCACCTCATACACCACGGTAGGAGCAGTGGTGATTAAATCCATATCGTATTCGCGTTCGAGTCGCTCCTGAATAATCTCCATATGCAGCATGCCCAGGAATCCACATCGGAAACCGAGTCCGAGCGCATCTGATACTTCCGGGTCGTACACTAAAGACGCATCATTAAGGCTTAGTTTACCCAGGGCATCACGAAATGAATCGTAGTCGGCCGAATTAATAGGATACAACCCGGCAAACACGCGAGGTTGCACTTCCTGAAAGCCAGCTAAGGGTTCTTCAACACCGTGTTTTGCTAGAGTAATAGTGTCACCCACTTTGGCGCCGCTGATGTCTTTCACACCAGAGATTAAGTAGCCGACTTCACCAACCAATAACTCAGTTTTTGCCAAACGCTTTGGCGTAAATACACCAAGATCTTCAACATTGTATTCGGTGCCGGAAGACATCATTTTGATGCGATCTCTTTTTCTTATAGCGCCTTGCACAACGCGAATCAATGACACAGTACCGAGATAATTATCGAACCAGGAATCCATGATCAGTGCCTGTAATGGCGCATCAAGCTCACCTTCTGGCGCAGGTAACTCGGTAACAATCTGCTCCAGTAAATCCTCCACCCCAAGGCCGCTCTTAGCACTGACATGCAAGGAACCGGAACAATCGATGCCAATTACATCTTCAATTTCGGTTGCGGCTCGATCAACATCCGCCGCCGGTAAATCAATTTTATTTAAAACCGGAACTACCTCTAAACCCAGATCAACCGCTGTGTAACAATTCGCCACGGTTTGCGCTTCGACACCTTGCGACGCGTCCACCACCAACAATGCGCCTTCGCAAGCGGTGAGAGAACGAGATACCTCATAAGAGAAATCCACATGTCCTGGGGTATCAATCATGTTCAACTGATATTCCTCGCCGTCTTTCGCGCGATATTTCAGCGCCACGCTTTGCGCCTTAATAGTAATTCCTCGCTCGCGTTCGATATCCATAGAATCAAGCACCTGATCTTCCATCTCGCGATCACTTAAACCATCGCAAATTTGAATAAAGCGATCAGCCAGCGTCGATTTTCCATGATCAATATGGGCAATAATCGAGAAGTTGCGAATTTTCGAAAGTTGGTGTGCCATTTGAGAAGCGTTAGAATCACATGCGGACTTTAACGCCCGTTTGAGCAAGAATTGATAATCAATAAATCCAAAGCGCGAGTTTAGCAAACCCCACAGGTGAACATAAGCTTTATCGTCATACATATTGGCCGCCACATACCCGGCCACAAGAGCTCACAAGCGCCCTAACACTGAGCTGATCAGCTATACTCTCGGCATATTAAATTAGTGACTAATATTGGTATGACGACGCACCTATCTGATGTTTTGATTGTTGGCGGTGGCGCCGCCGGACTAAGCCTGGCTTTAAGGCTGGCTGAATTTGATCTAAAAATAACATTATTATCAAAATGCGAACTTACTGAGGGTTCTAGTTTATATGCCCAAGGCGGCATAGCCGCAGTGCTTGATAGCGACGACAACTTCGAAGCACATATTAAGGACACGCACGTGGCTGGTGCTGATTTATGTAAAGATGCCGCCGTCCGCAAGGTCGTTGAAGGAGCGCCTCAAGCCATCGATTGGTTAGTCAACAAGGGAGTTCAATTTACCTTGATCGACGGTGCTGAATACGATGGCGTTGACAGCGCCTACCACCTCACCAAAGAAGGTGGGCACTCCCATCGCCGAGTTATTCATGTCAAAGATGCCACCGGCCGCGAAGTGGAAACAACCTTAGAAGAACATGTTCGCCAGCAGGCGAATGTTGAAATTTTAGAGAACCATATAGCCATCGATTTAATCACCTCGCGGCAAATCGCGAGCCATAGTGGGTTTCGTTGCTACGGGGCTTACGCACTCGATATTCAAAATAATGAGGTTAAGACCTTTGGTGCGCGAGCGGTGATTCTATCAACAGGCGGCGCGTCTAAGGCATACCTCTATACAACCAACCCCGACACATCGACCGGTGATGGGATTGCCATGGCATGGCGCTCTGGCTGTCGAATTGCCAATATGGAATTCGTACAATTTCATCCTACTTGTTTGTATCACCCTTACGCCAAAGGCTCGTTGATTTCCGAAGCAGTACGCGGCGAAGGCGGCTTATTGAAGCTCCCTGATGGTGATCGCTTCATGGATAGCCACCATCAGCAAGCTGAACTCGCACCGCGAGATATTGTTGCCCGGGCAATCGACTATGAAATGAAAAAAGGTGGCTTTGATTCCGTCTATCTGGATATTAGTCATAAAGACAGAGAGTTTATTCTTGATCACTTCCCTAACATCGCCGAGAGTTGCTCAAACTACGGTTATGACATGACCAGCGAAGCTATCCCAGTTGTTCCAGCTGCACACTATACCTGTGGTGGAATTTTAACCGATCTGCGCGGACGTACTGACTTAAAACGCTTATATGCGGTTGGCGAGAGCAGTTGTACTGGCTTGCATGGCGCCAACCGTTTAGCCAGCAACTCGCTTTTAGAATGCTTAGTTATTGCCGAATCAGCCGCTGACGATATTGCGCGCCGACTCAGCAAGAAACAAGAAACCTTACCCGAGTTACCGCAATGGGATGAGAGCCGCGTCAGTGATCCGGATGAACGGATTGTGGTGTCACACAACTGGGATGAGATACGCCGCTTCATGTGGGACTATGTGGGCATTGTTCGCACCAATAAGCGCTTACAACGTGCGCTTAATCGAATCGCCCTGTTGCAGGAAGAAATCGTTGAGTATTATGGAAATTTCCGAGTGAATAATGATTTAATCGAATTGCGTAATCTCGCCACGATCGCTGAACTTACGATTGAGTGTGCGCTAACACGTAAAGAAAGTCGCGGATTGCACTTTACGCTCGATTATCCTGATACGCGCGACTATGCGGTCGATACTATTTTGACGCCTAATAATTTTGTTGGTCATGCCCCAGTGCCAGAGTGGCAAAGTTAAATCATCACATTCTTGTCAATATTGGCAACGATACTTTAATTGGTAAAGCATTGCGCCGTTACAGTGCGTCAAATTAGTATAAACTTAGCTCGGTTTATTAACCGGAGTTTATTGTGCAAGACCCTCTTTCTCGAATTGATCTTAATCTCTTGGTGGCCCTGCAAGTATTAATGCAAGAGAAAAACGTCACACGCGCTGCCGAGCGCTTGTTTGTGACACAGCCAGCCATGAGTAAAACGCTAAATCGCCTGCGTAATTTGCTCGATGATGAACTCTTTGTGCGCTCTTCACATGGGCTTATCCCAACTCCCAAAACCTTAGAGCTGGAAAAACCCGTCAACGATATTCTTGGCCAATTAACCGAACTCATGGTCAGCAATAAGGAATTCGACCCAGCAAATACCGCCGCAACGATCTCAGTGGCTACCCTTGGCACCTCGGCTAGCGTGGGTATGCCAGCGTTTTTGGATCGTTTGCGCCATGAAGCGCCCAAATTGCTGCTCATTAGCCAAAACATAGACCAGCGCTGGGAAGAGCGCTTACGCTCAGGCAACCTCGACTTCGCTATCGTTGCCAAGAATAAATTTAGCGATGATTTCGTCACGCATCGATTAATGAGTATTCGGCCGGTGTTGTATATGCGCAAAGACCATCCCTTGGCCGAGGTTGAGCGCATCACATTAGAACAACGCCGCGAGTTCCAGCATATGGCGGTTTACTTTCCCAATTTCGAATCGACTCGCGAAGAAATGCAAAAACTGTTTGCCTCATTCGGCATTCTTTCTAACGTTCCGTTTCTAACCACTAACCTAATGATGTGTTTAGAGACCTTGCGCTCTACCGATATGTTAATGATCGCTTCTGATCGCTTGATGGAATCGAGCTTGGTAAATGAGCATTTCATTTTCAAGCCATTAGAAGACAGCATAAACTTGAAAATTGACACCCTGACTTTAGTGCAGCACGTACGCACACAGAATTCCCCTCTGCACCAATGGTTGACCAAGCTAATTATTGACAGCTTCGCCGAACAGACTTACACAGAGATGGAAGGCAGCTGAGCTCGCAATTCAAGCCGACAAGCCGGATAAATTACGTAATTTGATTATGATGGCCAGCAAGCCCTGATCTTCGGGTTGCTGCTTGGCGAATAACCAATCCATGATGGTCGGATCTTGTGTATCCAGTAAACGCTGAAAATCAACTTGCTCTGCTTCACTAAGATTTGGATAAGCGTCTTGCAAGAATCGCGTAAACAAAACATCCAGTTCTCTCACGCCACGCCGACAACGCCACTGCAGTTGTTTAGGATCCAGCGTTTCGTTAAGACTGATCAATAGAACGGGGCAACGATAATTAATGTTGATTCAAAGCTACAAGGAACGCTCAGCAATCATCTTTTTAATTTCACCAATCGCCTTGCCAGGGTTTAAACCTTTTGGGCAGGTGTTGGTGCAATTCATAATGGTATGACAGCGATAGAGCTTAAATGGATCTTCCAGGGCATCAAGCCGTTCCCCTTTGGCTTCGTCGCGGCTATCTGCTAGCCAGCGATACGATTGCAACAAAATGGCCGGACCCAGATATTTGTCGCTATTCCACCAGTAACTCGGGCATGAGGTCGAACAACAGGCGCATAAAATGCATTCATAAAGACCATCTAATTTTTCGCGATCTTCTTTTGATTGTAAACGTTCGGCTGATTGAGATACCGGTGTCTTCGCTTTTAGCCAGGGTTCGACCGATGCGTATTGCGCATAGAAATGCGTCATATCAGGCACCAGATCTTTCACTACCGACATATGTGGCAGTGGGTAGACCTTGACGTCTTTTTTACCACCACCACATTCAGTAATCGCCTTGGTGCAAGCTAAAGTATTGGTACCGTCGATATTCATCGCACAAGAACCACAAATACCCTCACGACAAGAGCGGCGAAACGTCAGGCTGGGGTCAATCTCGTTCTTAATTTTTAACAAGGCGTCTAACACCATCGGCCCGCAACTATCCATATCAACATCATAGGTATCAATATGCGGGTTTTGATCGTCATCTGGTGACCAGCGATACACGCTAAAAGTGCGCACATTGGAGGCATCTTTTGGAGCTGGAAAGTGTTTGCCTTGCTTGATTCTAGAATTTTTGGGGAGAGTGAACTCAGCCATAATTGATTCTCGTTATCTAGTTTGCGAGTTAAGGTTAGCTACCACGATTAACGTTTAATAGACGCGCGGCTTAGGTTTTATATATTCAACGTCGTCAGTCATCGTGTATGAATGCACAGGCCGATAATCGACGGGCGTTTTAAATTGCTCATCGCACCACATTAAAGTGTGCTTCATCCAATTATCATCATCACGCTCGGTGAGATCATCTCGAGCATGTGCACCGCGGCTTTCGTCGCGATTTGCTGCAGAATTCATCGTTACCACAGCCTGCGACAATAGGTTCTCCAGCTCGAGTGTTTCAATCAAGTCGGTGTTCCAAATCAGGCCTCGATCTGTGGTTTTCACGTCCGCAAAGGTCGATGCCGTTGTGGCAATTTTCTCAACACCCTGATTCATGGATTCACCGGTTCGGAACACCGCACAGTGCGCCTGCATAGCACGCTGCATTTCCAAACGAATTTCTGAGCTCGGCCGACTACCTTCAGCATAGCGCAGCTTATCAAGCCGTTCTAATGTTGCCTGACCAGCGTCATCTTTAATTGACGGAATGGGCGACGTTGGATCAATAATGTCTTTGGCTCGCAAAGCTGCAGCACGGCCAAAAACCACTAAGTCGAGCAATGAATTTGAGCCTAGACGATTAGCGCCGTGCACTGACACACATGCTGCTTCGCCAATCGCCATTAAACCTGGCACCACACTGTCTGGGTCGCCGTCTTTGAGAGTAACGACTTCACCATGGTAATTGGTTGGAATACCGCCCATGTTGTAATGCACGGTTGGTAGTACTGGAATCGGTTCTTTAGTAACGTCGACTCCGGCAAAAATCTGAGCCGACTCAGAAATACCGGGTAAACGCTCTTCCAGCAAATCAACACCAAGATGTTCCAGATGCAAAAAGATATGATCAGACTCAGCGCCAACTCCGCGACCCTCGTTAATCTCCATCGTCATCGATCGAGATACAACATCACGCGATGCTAAGTCTTTGGCATTCGGGGCATAACGCTCCATAAAGCGCTCGCCTTCAGAGTTAGTCAAGTAACCACCTTCACCGCGAGCCCCTTCAGTGATTAAGCAGCCAGCACCATAAATGCCAGTCGGATGAAATTGTACAAATTCCATGTCCTGCAACGGTAGGCCAGCTCGCAGTACCATGGCATTACCATCGCCAGTGCAGGTATGCGCCGAAGTACAAGAAAAATACGCACGACCATAACCACCAGTAGCTAATACCACCAGCTTCGCTCGATATCGATGAATAATGCCGGTGGCCATATCAATCGCGATCACACCGCGGCATTCACCGTCTTCCATAATCAGATCAAGCGCGAAGTATTCGATGAAAAACTGAGCATCGTGCTTGAGCGCCTGTTGATACAAAGTATGCAAAATAGCGTGGCCGGTGCGATCGGCTGCTGCGCAGGTTCGCATAGCCTGGCCTTCACCATAGTGTGTGGTCATACCACCAAAGGCGCGCTGATAGATCTTGCCTTCTTCAGTGCGCGAAAATGGCACACCATAATGTTCTAGTTCATAGACCGCGGCCGGCGCGTTGCGACACATATATTCAATGGCATCCTGGTCACCAAGCCAGTCTGAGCCTTTGACGGTGTCGTACATATGAAAGCGCCAATCGTCTTCACCCATGTTGCCAAGTGCGGCAGACATGCCGCCCTGAGCCGCCACGGTGTGACTGCGAGTTGGAAACACTTTGGTTATACACGCGGTAGATAGATTCGCACTGGCCATACCAAAAGTCGCGCGCAAACCAGCGCCACCAGCACCAACCACTACAACATCAAAAGAATGATCAACAATTTTATAGTCGCCGTTCACAACTAGACTCCAACAGAAATTTTAAGGATTGCAATCACGGCCATTACCGCCATCGCAACCGCGGCAAATTTAGCGCTTAACATGGTCAATAAATTTAACCACTTAGTGTGAATATAGTCTTCTATCACAACCTGCAAACCGGTTTGTGCGTGATACAAAGCCGTTAATACGAACAACAACAAAAGCGTGGCATTAATTGGTGCTCCCAGCCAATTGATCGCGGCCAGGTAACCACTCCCGATCAGGCTTAGTACTGAAATTACAAACCAAACCGTTAGTGGAATAAGAGCAATTGCGGTAACGCGCTGCCACCACCAGTGAGAGAAGCCATGCTTGGCACTTCCAAGGCCTACGGCTTTCGACAAAGGGCTTCGTAAACTCATAACAAGCCCCCTTGGCTAGCGGCCACGCTGACGGCAACAACTGTGAATACAAGCGCACTGGCAATAACCGCATAACCAGACTTATACAAGGTATCCATTTCATAGCCATGCCCAACATCCCAAAACAGGTGCCGAATGCCATTACTTAAGTGATAAAACAGCGCGAATGTCCAGCTGATAAAAAAGAGTTTCACTAACCAGAAGGATGCGAAATTTTCCCAGGATTCATAGCTTTGTGGGCCACCAGCAAGACTCATAAGCCAAAATACGAGCACTGGAGCGCCTAAACTTAAAAACACACCACAAGCACGATGCGTAATCGATAACATCGACGTCATTTGTGGGCGGTATACCTGCAAATGAGGTGATAACGGTCTTTCTTTTTGCATAGTCAATGAACTCGTTTGCAATATTATTGTCGCCAAATCTATACTGAGCGCGAGAACAACAGCGCTAAAGCTGGCGCAGATTCTACCTCAAGATCTGCTGGCTGGCATAAAAATCAGGCCAGAATCACTGGCTTTTCGGTAATGCTCGTCATAACTTGAGTGCATAGGAGAACTCTTCGATCAAAAATCGAAACAACGCCCCTTCGCTTCCCAATCACCATAACGTGTGGGCTCAAGACCATTTGGCCCATTTATTTCTTTCGACTTTTTTTTGCTAGTAAGCGTCGATTTGGTCGTTCTATCGTCGGCATCGACTTGCTTAGAATTGCCTTGTTTGCAGGCTCGCGGTTGCTTGGCAAGTGGAGATTTTTGTTCGTCTTTCATGCTGGCAATTTTAGCGTAAATTACTCTTTTCTTGGCGCTGCGGATGTTAGCATGCGCAACAGCTCTTTGTTTCACATCTGTGCCTACTAATTATGGAATCACAAAGCCATTTAGCCTTAATAAAATTCAGTGGCAACGACGCCTTCGACTTCTTACAAGGCCAGCTGACTAATGATCTAACTACTGCAAATGAGCGTTGGCAGTTTAGTGCCTATTGCAGCCCTAAAGGCCGTTGCCTAGCCCTGCTTTATTTATGGCGGCAAAACCAAGACGTCTATGCTTTGATTAAAAATGACTTGCTAGAAGCTACCGTCAAACGATTAAAGATGTATGTATTGCGCAGCAAAGTCGATATTGAGGTAATCCAAGATGCCTCAATCAGCGCATTTTTTGAGCAAGAGTCGCCACTTGGGTCGCTCAAGGTCGAGTCTTCGCTTACAAGTCTTGGCTTTGGCTCTTCGCAATTAATTATTTCATTTGGCTCTTCCACACATGCTAGCGAAGCGCAAGTTTGGCGTGAACAACTGATTAGTGCTGGATTACCACAGCTTAGTAACACCACAGCAGATCTTTTTGTACCGCAAATGCTCAATCTGGATTTACTAGACGGCATCAGCTTCAAAAAAGGCTGCTATACCGGTCAGGAAATCGTTGCGCGTATGCACTATTTAGGCAAGTTAAAACAACGTCTGCTTTTGCTCGAGCTGGACGAATCTTCAGGAAATTCAGCGAAGATCGGTGAAAAACTCTTCGCTGAAGATGGCACTAACTTAGGTCACTTGCTCAATGTTTTGCCAAATTTCAATAAGAGCCTTGCAGTATTGCGTCATCAAAATCTTGATTCACAAACCTCTGTCAAAACCGACAACGGTGCCATTTTTAAGGTCGCTGCTGAACAGCCCCATAAGCTAGAGCAAGACTGACAATTTACTCAGCCAAAAGTCTGACAAGCCTGTATGTTGCCAGATTGCATGCCTCGCTGGAACCAATCCATTCGCTCTTGTGAGCTGCCATGGGTAAAATTCTCACGGCGCGGCGCTCGCCCTGCTGAACGCATTATTCGGTCATCACCAACGGCGGCGGCGGCTTCCATTCCTTCTTGAATGTCACCGGCTTCAAGAATAGATTGTCTGCGCTCCGTGTGGTTGATCCAAACTCCAGCTAAACAGTCGGCTTGGAGCTCCATTCTTACTTGCATAGCGTTGGCTTGACTCTTACTACTGGCACGCGCTTGTTGTTGACGGACATCGCGTGCGATTCCAACCAGGTTTTGCACATGATGACCTACTTCGTGTGCGATCACATAGGCGAAAGCAAAATCTCCCGGAGCGCCCATTCGCTGTAGTTCATGCATAAAACTCAGGTCGATATAAATCTTGTAGTCGCCCGGGCAATAAAATGGCCCAGATGCGGCGGACCCCACGCCACAGGCCGATTGAACCTGATTTTCGTACAGCACTAATACTGGTGGCTGATATTGCTGCTTTTGTCGAGCAAAAATATTGGCCCAGGTGTCTTCGGTTTCCGCCAGAACCGTTGCTACGAATTGCTTTAGTTCATCGTTTTGTTCTGGAGTATTTTGTGGAGCCCTTTGAACTTGTTGCTGGCCTCCGCCGCCGACAAATAACGACAAGATTCTTTGTACATCTTCACCAAAGAATAGGCCTGCTAAGATCAGCAAAATCATTGCACCGCCACCAGCGCCACGCTTGCTACGAATAAATCCGCGCCCTCGGCGATCCTCAATATTGCTACTTTGTCGTCTTCCTCGCCAACGCATAATACCCCCGCTAATGGATTTGGTGCTGTTGAAAGTAAGTATTCAGTCTACCGCTAAGCGTGTTTGCTGAGCAACTCTTGCGCAAGCACTAATTGTTGATCAAGTGTTTGCAACATACCCTCATCAATGGCGGCCATAGCCGCTCGACAGGCATGGCTGAGATCATCATAGCCATACATTCCTGAGGAACCAGCCAATTTGTGCAGATACTCCTTTAGCTCATCAAGGGCATCTTGCTTTTGACTTTTTTGGTAATTTGCTTCGAGAACTTTCAGTTGTTGAAGCTTCTCTGCAAAACTTTTTTGATAACGAGCTCTGATAGCCAATATCTGTAACGAATCTTGTTTACTCATTTTTTAGTAAATCTCAACTCAGTAGCTGCGAGGCCAACAATAATATCTCATCTATCTCTATTGGCTTGGTTAGATAAGCAGAACAGCCATACTTTTTTGCCTGAAGTCGATCGTCGCTCAAATTCGAAGCGCTCATTACCGCGATTGGTACCTCGTTACCACTTTTCTGTAATGCTTCCATTGCCTGATAACCATCCATAATCGGCATGTGAATATCCATCAAGACTATATCGAAATCACTTTGCTTAAGCGCATCCAGAGCGAGTGCACCATTGACAACATGGGTAACGTTAACACCGCGTTCACCCAACATCATAATCAACAGATCGGCAATGTCGGAGTCATCCTCCGCCAACAATATCCGCAGCTCGCGCTCGCTGGAAGTAAGCTCGGAAAAATTCTCTGCAGGGTAATCGACCAACGGCATTGGCAAGTCAAATCTCACTTCGGTGCCACTACCCACGTCAGAACTAATATGCAGCTCGCCACCCATCAATTCTATTAAACCTTCAGTGATCGTTAGGCCCAGGCCAGTCCCGGCTTTACCAGTATCAGCGACTTGGTAAAAAGGCAGCCTGATTTTCCGCAAATCTTCTCCAGCAATACCGACACCAGTATCAACAATGGTGATATGCAAATGCTCTGCTTTTAAACTCGCGCTTAGAGTCACCGAACCCTCATCGGTAAATTTAACCGCATTGCCAACCAGGTTTAATAAACACTGACGTAAACGACTATCGTCTGCCACCACCATGCAATTCTTGTAAAAATTGATATCAAGTATAAAGTCGACTTCTTTGGTGGTCGCCAATGGGCTTAGCAGTAAACGAATATCATCAAACACTTCATGTAAATCACAAGGCTTAGGGCGGATGACAATTTCATCGGCATCAAGTTTGCCATGGTCCAGTAAATTTTCGACTAAGCTCAATAAGTGCTTGCTCGAACGGCGCACAGCTCTCAAGTAGGCTTCGCTGCCTTGCTGATTGCTTATACGGCGAATATTTTCTTCACCAGGCTTCTCAATTTCTCTCTGCAGTAAATTGGTGTAACCAAGAATGGAGGTGAGCGGCGTTCTAAATTCGTGTGAAACGCCGGATAAAAAACTATTCTGTAATCGCGCGGCTTCTCGTAGGGCCTCATTCTTGCCCTCAAGCTCCTTCGAAGCGCGCTCTAATTGCTGGGTTAATATTCGTTGCTGGCGCAAAAGCAATTCATTTTCGTTGGCTTTTTGCTGCAGTAGTTGCCGCTGTTCCGCTAAGGAGGAGGCATTACTAAACACGATAGTTAATCCAACATCACAAGGAAGTAAACTGACTGAAACTATGGTGCCAGAGGGGCTGGTTACCATCGGCAAATCCACCTTGGTGGCGGTATCAAAACCAACCATAAAATCCAGATAGTCATCAACCGCTTCACCAATAGGAATATCGGGATAACCGTATTCCTTTAAGCGCTCAGAAACCTCAACCACTTTAAGCTGTCGATCGGTACAAAGATAGGCCAACTCCCATTTATCGAAGAGCTGCTGATTTATCTGATTAGGTAACTGCCCTGCCATCACAAACAATGCTTGCCAGCGCTTTTACAGTAGACGCACCTATTGATCCGTTCACGCACAAATTCACATGCGATTTGCCGAACCTAAGCGGTCGATTAGAAGTAGCTACATAATTGGGTAAATAGCTCTTCTACCTCCGTCCCCTGCTTTGCGCTAGTTTCAAATATTCGCCAACCTCGTTGTTCAAGTGACTTAAATTGTTCCGGTGTGACTGACCACTCCGGCAAATCTTTCTTATTTATTGCTACAACTGTTGGGACATCTCCGATGCGCTCTTGCACGGTTTCCCAAATACTGTGTAAATCGTTGATTGTTTCTGATCTTGTTCCGTCTGCTACTAACACAATGCCTGCTGCACCCACTAAATAACTAACATTAATTGGAGACAGCGAATCTCGCCCAGCAACATCCCAGACAATCAGTTTGGTATCACCAACGATTGCTGTATCGATCTTAACGCCGATAGTAGTCAGATACTGGTCGGAAAAAACATTGTTTACAAATTTTTGCGTTAGACTTGTTTTGCCGACTGAGAAGTCGCCAACCATGCAAACTTTCTTTTTGTCCATTATTTCGATTCGCTTGTTTCTGCGCTGCGCGGGCTTACATTTATCCGGACCCAGGAACTGCCGGAGAACATCGCTTGCAAGACAGCTAGATTTTCAATATCCAACTCTCCACCAATCACCAGTATCGACTGGCCTTCAGTGGCAAGACTGCCCATTTTTAAATTGCGAAGATTCGGCAAGGCAAACCGCTGACGTAATAAATCTGAGATCGACTCATAAGACGGGCTAAGCTCAGAAA
The DNA here is from genome assembly GCA_964455815.1 of uncultured Gammaproteobacteria bacterium. Lineage (GTDB taxonomy): Bacteria > Pseudomonadota > Gammaproteobacteria > Arenicellales > Arenicellaceae > Arenicella. The sequence goes on along the minus strand of CAYVYS010000012.1, from coordinate 45,526 downwards.
TAACAATTCGCCTATCAGCTGCCAATTGACGTATGCGAGCGTCATTTTCCTGCAACCAAAGAAAAGGGGCTTCACCGTAAAGGTATATTTTTCCGGCACGCTCTGACAAATACACGCCCGTCGGCAAATCTAACTCTCCCTTAAAACGCTGCATCTCCATATCAAGTTCAAGCGAACGAAACGGGATCATTTGCAAATCAAGTTGTGATTCACTAATCCCATAGCCCTCTAACTTTGCATAAGGGATATTGGCATCTGGATCACGCAAACCATGCACCACAATTTTGTCGTCCTGCCAGTGAACATCGGTGGTCGCAACGCCCGGCTCATGACTAAGCAGGTAGGCAACATTATCCAACATAGTTTGTTTTTGAAACCACTTGATAGCAAAAAACGCAAGCACAGCTAGCAAGATGAAAGCCAGCCAATAGCTTGGATTTTTCTGTCGAGCCACCTGCTTTTCATCCAACTCTTTTAGCTGAACTTGCAATAAACCCTGCATGGTGAGATCGGCGCCAGTGAATTGCGATGTATCACCGTCGAAATTAGCCACAGCTGAAGCATAATTTGTACGTATTAGATCCAGCGTATCGTAAAGATCATGCTTTAAGGCCTCAGGTGCTTCACCAGAGATTACGCACGCCAACATGGTTTTATCGCCATGCGCGACCCAAACATTATAGTCGCCTACTTTTAAATCAGTAAGTTTTGAATCATCATCGACCGTGAAAGAGTCTTGCACAAACGATTGAATCGCATTGAACATCGCGGCAATGGCATCGGTATCTAGCGTTTGCGCATCACTGGTGCTGGTCTCAGCGAGCAATAAACCAGTTTCACGATGAATCAAATAAACATGCTCAACGCGATAAACCAGCGATTGCCTTAACGCCAATTCCGCGTAAGGAACACCGGTGCGCCAAGACTGAATGCGTGTGCTAAGCCCATTGACACTGGTTGCTGACTCAATCGATCGATTGATGGTGAGCAGTAAAGAAGAAATAGCTTGTGAAATGGCGCGTCGAATAGAGGGCGCCATCACGGGATACAGTATTTCAGCGTATTCTGCAGGCTCGCTCCTTACAGCCTGCTTTAAACTTCTTGAGACCGGTTCTTTGAATGACTTAACCAGTCGTTCGCCGCCCTTCTCTAACTCTTTGTCAATAGCCGGGGATAGCACCTCGGCCACGTCATTGGTGCGGTGCTCAAGGTCAGCGATACGATGTTTTAACTCGGCAAGTTCCTGCGAATTACCACCAACAATAATGCGACGCAGCTCATCTATCTGACTCATGGCGTCAAAAGCCTCTGATAACTAGCTGCTGCGTAATTTCACAGCAACTTCATCAAGCATCAATGCCAAAGTTTGACGACTCACTTTGTCTGATTGCAATTCTTCACGTTGCTCTTCAAGCTGTTTAGTGATTGCATCCTGTGCTGCCCGCGCCTGATCCAAGAGTTCCTCGTGACTCTCTTTTAGGGCATCTCGCACAGCTTTTAAATCCTGATTAGCCTGATCTTCCATCAGAGCAATCGAGTGCTGCAAAGTGTTTCGAGCTTCATCAAGCGTCTTGTGCAGGCTGGCCATTTCGGAGTCACGTTGTTTTTGCTCTTGACTAAAAAGTTTATCGAGCCGAGCCAAGGAGTCATTGACCGCTGAATCCATACCAGAAATTTTGGTGCTTAAACGGTCCTTAAGCTGTTCAACGTCTTTCTCCAGGCGTGCTTCGAGTTCGGCAAAACGATGTTCGAAGTCGCTGACATACTTCCCAAATAAAATGTCACGAACTTTGTCGATTTCGCCTAGACCAGGATTTATCACCTCGGCCTTTGGTCGTTTGGTTGAATTGCTCATGCTATACCTCCAATCAACTTATTTGTTCCAAGCGGTAACCATGCCGATAGACAGAAACCAACTGCCAATTATCTTGCTTGTCAAACTCTAGCTTGGTACGCAAACGGCTGATGTGAGTATCAACCGTGCGAGTATTTAAATTGGCGCTAGTCCCCCAAACCATTTCGAGTAAATGGCCTCGAGAGATTACACGCCCTATATTCTTGAATAAAAAGAGCGCTAATTCATACTCTTTTTGGGTCATTTCTACCACTTCTTCATTGTAGGATACGCGACGTAATCTAGTATCGATTTTATATGGTGGTAAATCATATTCGTCAGAGGTGTGCTCCTGCCCAAAGCCCATACGACGGGCGATAGCATTGACTCGCGCCATTGTTTCGGCCTGACGAACAGGCTTGGTCATATAGTCATCTGCCCCGGCCTCAAGCGCCGCAACGATGTCATTTTCAGCATCACGCTGAGTAATGAACACCACCGGCACAACGTTGTCCAAATGGCTTCGCAGGTGCTCCAACACCTCAATTCCGGACACTTTTGGAACATTCCAATCAAGTAAAACCAAATCGAAACTATCTTGCTTATAGGCCCGAATGAAACTATTACCGTCTCGATAGACAGCACATTGATGATCCGCCTCTTCCAGCCAAGCGCACAACAATTCCGCCTGATCCTGATCGTCCTCAAGAATTACAATTCTCATGTTGCTCTAATCACTCCCAGGGTGTGAGCCTCTAATTTCATTGTTATAAAACATCTCTCTAGGGCTAACTAAGGGTTAAGAATGGACCAACTAACCGATAACCCCGCCTCAACTTACCCCAAGTTTGTTCCTATATTGGACAAATTGCAAACGAGAAACAAACAAGGAGAACAAATAGAGGCAAATCAAAGAGTATGTTAAGTTCCAACAATGACAAGTTTAGCTAATCTTATGCCCAACTTTTACGCTCTACAGTGTTGGTGCGAATAATAAATTAGTTTAAGCCGATAAACACCTAAAAAAAATAAAGATTATGAGCACGACGGAACAATTATTAATCGGTGGCAACGGATCTCAAACGGTTTCGATGAACCCTCGCATGGCAAATCGTCATGGCATGGTATCTGGCGCCACCGGCACCGGTAAAACAGTAACTTTACAGATACTTGCCGAGAATTTTTCTCGTATTGGCGTACCGGTACTGTTGGCAGATGTTAAAGGTGATGTATCTGGAATTGGTAAAGCCGCCTCACCACATCCGAAAATCGATGAGCGAATCGAGACCATCGGAATAGATGATTACCAAATGCAAGCTAGCCCAGTGGTGTTCTGGGATTTGTTTGGCAAGCTCGGTCACCGTATCCGCACGACAGTTAGTGAAATCGGCCCCTTGCTGCTTGGCAATTTACTCGAGCTAAACGAAACTCAAACTGGCATATTGTATTCGTGCTTCAAGATTGCCGATGACGAAGGCATGTTGATCTTAGATCTAAAGGATTTGCGCAGCATGTTGACCTGGATGAATGACAATCGAGCTGAGCTAAAAGGAGAGTATGGCAATATTTCGAGCGCTAGTGTCGGCGCAATTCAACGTGGTTTGTTGGTATTAGAAGAGCAAGGAGCGGAATTTTTACTCGGTGAACCAGCAATCGAACTGGAAGATCTGATGAGCCTGGATTTCTCAGGACGTGGAGTGGTTAATATTCTCGATGCTAGCAAGCTGATCCAACAATCGCCTAAGCTTTATTCCACCTTTCTACTGTGGTTGTTATCAGAGTTGTTTGAAAACCTGCCAGAAGTCGGTGACCCTGAAAAGCCAAAGTTTGTACTGTTTTTTGATGAAGCTCATTTATTGTTCGACGACGCACCAAAAGTTTTGGCCAATAAAATAGAACAAGTTGTTAGATTGATACGTTCCAAAGGTGTTGGCGTTTACTTTATTTCGCAAAGCCCTTTAGATGTGCCAGAAGAAATTCTTGGCCAACTTGGACTAAAAATTCAACATGCCTTACGGGCATTCACACCAAAAGACCAAAAAGCCGTCAGAACTGTGGCCGAAACCTTTCGTGCCAATGCGCAAATCGACACCGCGCAAGTTATTACCGAACTTGGAGTTGGTGAAGCTTTGGTCAGCACTCTCGACGACGATGGCGTACCGAGTCAGGTTGAACGCATTCTAGTTCGCCCGCCGGAGTCACGAATTGGGCCAATGAATTCTGATGAACGCCAGGAGCAAATCTCTCGGTCGCCATATAGGGGCCGCTACGACGAAACCCTGGACCGAGAAAGTGCTTACGAGATGTTAAATCAACGTGCAGAACGTAAAGCGGCGGATGAGGCAGCGCTGGAACGCGAGGAAGCAACACGCGCCGCTGCCGAAAAAACAAGTAGCAAAAGAAGTCGTCGCTCAAACCGTCAAACCCCAACCGAAGCTTTCGTTAAAAGTGCGGCTAGAGCGATTGGCTCGCAATTGGGTCGCCGTGTTATACGCGGCATATTGGGCTCATTATTTAAAGGCTAAGACTGGCATCAAATTAGCTCGGCTTATTGTTTTTCCAACAAGAGCTTTGAGCTATAATCGCGCCAAATTTGGCAGCAGCTTCAATAATGTAATCTATTTGAAGTTGCTCAAATCAGATCAAAATTCACGCAGGTGAGAGTATGAGCGACGAGCAAATGAACGATTCGACCTTTAGTCGATTATTCATCATTATGATTATTGCAATGACGGTATTAGCAGTCGTCATAGCGGCCTTATCCGTTTGGGCCGCTAGCGGGGTTAATGCTCGATTGGATGAGCGATCTGCTCACGAAAACACTCAGGCAGTGGCAGATAGAATTGCACCCGTTGGTCAGTTTTCAGCTACAACAGTGGCCGCCACTCCGGTTTCAGCGGAGCCTCTCTCTGGCGAACAAGCTTACGCCAGCTGCGCTGCATGCCACGCCAATGGCACTTTAGGTGCGCCAGTAGTGGGTGATGCCGGCGGTTGGACAGAACGTCTAGCCAAGGGTGCTGAAACTTTGTATGCCAATGCTATTAATGGTATCGGCAGTATGCCAGCCAAGGGCGGCAATATTGCACTGAGTGATGATGATGTGCGAGCTGCGGTAGACTATATGCTCGAACAGTCACAATAACCGCTCAAACAAAGTACACTATGCTTTTCTAAAGTTTGTGAACACTTAGTGCTTGAGAGATCGAGTCCTTGTAAATTCGAAAGAGACCGCATTTATATACGGTCTTTTTTTGATCCTAACGACTAAAAGTAACGCGAATTTCGGCGATATTGGGCCGTTCATCTTCTTTTTCCACTGTCAGCTGCGAGATATCTACACCATATTGTTTGTATAACACATCAATCCATTGTAGCCACAAATTGAACTGCGCGTCTTCAAGCACCACACGAACCTCAGCACCATTGTTATCGGGCACTAGTTGTTGGATTGTATCTCGAACTTTTGTTCGACTGGCTGTTTGCTCAATCACAGATAATAGCGATTGTTCAGCTCCTCGATACTGAGGTGCCTGGTTTTTAATTTCGCCGTTTGCCAAAGCTTCACCATGCACTCGCATCCAGACCACATCTTGTCTGAGCGCCGGCAGCCTTTGTGTCATCTCATTCAGAGCCCGGTGCCATGGGAACAAAATCAGCGCATAAAAAAGTATCAGGGCAACAATAACACCACCGACCATCAACACCATTCGCTCTCTGGCTTGCAGAGACATCCAGTGATGCTTTAGGGAATCGAATAAGTTTTTCATATCGGTTTAAATCGCCTGCACGAGCTTGTAGCTCGCAATGATGCGCCCCTCATCGGTTTCTGAAGACTGCAGCCGAGCAGAGAGATTTGGTTTGGCGTTAATTTGTTTAGTGATGGTATCTACCTGGGATAAATCGCTCAACACACAGGTAATAATGATTTCACTATTTCGAAAGCTCAGTTCACTTAAAGTCACATTAAGTTGTTTAAGTGTTGGTGCAATCTGAGCTAACACGAAATGCAAGCCCTCCTCACTCTGACTGCTGCCCATTCGAGCGATCGCACGCTGCATAAATTCTCTCTCTTTGCCTCGTTGTACTTCTCCAACTTCTGGTACGTGCTCAGCGAGTAGAGCTCTCGATTCTTGCGTCAGCGAGGCGATTTCAGAATGAAGTGCAAAATACTTATAGGTATCGAACGCGAATTTAAAAAATAAGCCAATCCCTATTAAGGCAAGTGGCAACACCAGGCGACGCAAGTTAAAGCGACTGACCGAAGGTCGAAATCGATCACTCCATAAATCTAATTTGGATAAAAACGGGTATTCAAGCCAATGTGCCATCTTGCTGCCAAATGGCCAATGCCTGAAATCTCGCTCGGGGTAATCTTTAATAAGTTGTTCGGCCAATTGCTGATCGTTAACGGCAACCACTGAATCCAATGGCAGATCCATCAGCCAAACATCAAGTAAGTCACTATCAATAGTCACCGAAGCGCCGTCTCGATGCGCCGCGAGGATACCAGTAGGAGCATCACTCTCACTAAGCCGAGCAATACTATAATTAGCTGCATCATGAAATGGTAACAATATGTGATCCGGTATGAGTTGCTGAATTGGTAAGCGAAAATGATTCGCCAACGCCTGCCATTCTTGCATTTTGTCTTTAGCTACGACTTGCACTGTGCAGGGTTCACCTGCTTTCCAGTTAGCGCAAACAAAATGGAGGTTCTCTATATCTTCAGAAATCGATTCTTCAAGGGCATAAGGTAAGGCAGCAGTAAATTGCTTACGAGTTTTAGCCGGCAAAGTCACTTGATGACTGGTTACCCACTCCCCGGGCACTACACCAATAACGTCATCCTCATCATTGATCGGGTAGCCATCAAGGTTAGCCACTTCCCCAAAAGCCTCCACTCGATCGCCTTTTATACGCACCCATTCAAATGGTGCTTCTAATTTAAGGAATAGTTTCATCACTCTCTAAGCCTAAAGGCTGCTCACTCGGTTCTTCGCAAAAGCTACTATACTCTCGGTTCAATACGCTGATTGGTGGCACATCGCTAAGTGCTTCGGCCTGTGAACTCGCGGATTGTTGGTTATTATTTTGCCCGCCCGCGGCTGCATTTTGTGTTTGCGCTGCGGCGTTGGCTTGCACCGCGCGCCCGGCTCGAAGCACCAATGAGTTCATACAGTATTCAAACTCACCCAATTCAATGCGAGAAGTGAGTTGAAAGTACTGACTCGTCACCTGCAGCATGTTGGCAATAGGCGGTTGCGGCACCGCTGACACGCCAATGATAGCATCTTCAGCCTGTCGAATCTGAGCAGCCTGAAAACCCAAAAACGCATCGTCTAAACGACGTGCTAAAAAAGAATCAACCGAGGTGGTATCGGCAATAGGCGTACTGCTCAAGCTTGCCAATACTTCGGTAGTTGTGGTGTTGATATTGATGCGAGCATTATCTACCGGCAGCACCGTTACATGGGGCGTAATCGCGCGGATAATTTCGTCGGTAAAACCATCAATAAATCGAAGCTCGCCCAGCGATGTCAACTTTTGATCTGCTGCTTGATAAGGCAAATCTAAAGCTTGGTAGTCAGTACTTTCTAGGCCAATGCTGCGGCTGGTATCATTTTCATCTACCCAGTCGATGAGATTCTCAACTAATTGCTCACGAACAGCGAAATCACCAACTTCGAGCAGTTCGAACAAGTTTTGTAGTATGCGCCGTTGTGCCGTTACGAATTGCCGATCAGGGTTGGCCAGATTATTGAGATTATAACGCCCTTGCAGATCATCAATAGTACCGCTGACACCCTCTACACCAAAGTCGATGCTTGGCGGTTCCTCTTCTTCATCAGCGTTGCTTGGATCCAGTGAAAAGCTGCCATCGCTCTCGTCTTCTTCCAGCAATTCAGGTCGACCAAACAAATACCAATCTTCACCCTGATAGTCGACGGTAGGATTTTCATCATCGCGCAAAACTCTGGCTGCCCAGGCATTCATGCCCTGTGCTAGTTGAAAACTTTGTTCAGCCGCGCGTTGATTAGTGACCTGGCGCACGAACAAATGCTGATCTTCAACCATCACGGCCATCAGCGTCGCCATCAAGGCAATCGCGAGCACTACAATAATCAGAATTACACCGGATTGTTTTTCGGTGCGCTGCCAGGCTACAGCTTTATTGGTACGCGACTTACTCATTTTAGTATGGCGGTGGTGGCGGTTCATTGCCCTGCTATATATCGCCCTGATCTGGTTCACGATCAGGGTCAGGCTGACCATTGTCACCACCTCTTGGGGCGTTTTCTTGAATTGGATTGCCCTGAACAGACGATACCGCTGCAGCATCTTCTTTGTCGCTGCCGAGCAAGCCAAAGCTACGCTGGTATTCAATTTGGTTTTCGAGCTTGATGGTAATACGCAGCAAATCAGGCAAACGATTCGGCTCATTCCAGCGCCGAACCTCAGTGTCTCGTTCGCCATCGACCACTCCGATTTCAAAATCAACATCACGCACATCGGTGAGTAAAACCTGTTTTATCTGACGGGTATCACCTTCAGGATCCAGCGCCGGAGATTGCCAGCGGATAAGCTCGCCACGCTCAAGTTCCCAGCGAATTTTTCGTGGCACATTAAGGCCATTTAAATTTAAATCAGGGTAGGACGCGGTTAGCGCGAGCAAACTATCGTCATCGATGATCAACGTGGTATCGAGCTCATCACCAAATTCATCTTTACCAACACGATTCGCGGCATAACGCAGATCACGAGCCAAGAACAAAAACGTTTTCTGAATTCCTTCGAGCTGCTCTTGTTTGGCTATGATTTTTTCTCGCGCATCAAAAAACTGCAAAATGGCGGGACCGACAATGCTGATGATGACACCAAAAATAAAAACCACCACTAAGATCTCAATCAGCGTAAAGCCTTTGCTCTTATTGACCGAGAAATGGTGCGACTTGGGTCTATTAAGGTTTAACATAAGCGATCTCGGAACAATCCTACAAGGGATCGGTAATCGCGGTGGTTAAACTTGCGTAGACGCTAGCATCCCGCTCTGATTCATCGCTAACGATGACGGTTACCAAAAACACCTTTTCTACTTCAGTCTCGATGATTCGAGCACGACTGCGCCATCGTCGCCCACCCATTTTGGTTCGCTCACTATCACTGCCTTCTCTTATGCGTTCGGTTTGCGCATCAAAGCGAATTTCAGCTAAGTGATTACTGGCAACCCAACCGGCAATGATACGCTTCTCTAACTCAGTGATATTCCTTATATGGTTAGAGGTCAAATCAATCACCGCGACCATGCCGATACCCACGATCAATAAGGCCACCAACACCTCGATCAGAGTAAAACCAGTTTGAGAATTCTTATTACTGATAACGTTCACGACAGGCTCGTTTAAAAACGGCGTGCATTTTGTTCGCGCATTTGTATTTGACCCTCATCGTCGATAAAGATCACGTACTCAGTGCGATTACCGCCAAAACTCAATTCAAATGGGGTTATCTCACCCAGCGCTGAAATCACAATTCTGGGCAACTCGTCTTCCGCAGTTGGCAATCGATCTAATATATCAAATCGCAAATCTATACCTTTTTTAATGCCACGCGTCTTGAGAAAATCGTCACCCTGATCGCTAGTCGCCTCATGCAACGCTTCAAAGACTACTTGGTTCTCGCGCTCGTCGACTGACATCGCAAAATACCCTCCGGAGATAATAGCCTCGTCTCGAACCCGATCAACAACCGCAATAAATCTTTGAGCCTGCAAACGCGCATCACGATCGCTGTTATCGCGCAGCCCTAAGGTAACAATAGTAACTAATATGCCCACAATCGCCACCACCACAATGATCTCGATCAAGGTAAACCCGGAATTTCGCCGTAAATTAGACATTAGCTTTATACACCTACCCTTACATAGCCTGATGTTAGCACCATCGCCCTACTTCGTTGCGTGACTTAACCGCTGGTAATACTCCTTTTAACCGATATTTACGCTTATTAATGGATGGCGGCGCTTATTCCCACTCAATAGTTGCCGGCGGCTTGCCCGAGATATCATAAGTAACCCGGCTAATACCGCGTACTTCATTGATGATTCGATTAGAAATACTCGCCAGCAAATCAAATGGTATAGGCGCCCATGTAGCGGTCATAAAATCGATGGTTTGCACGGCTCGCAGAGCAATAACATAATCATAAGCACGATTATCACCCACCACCCCAACTGACTTGACCGGTAAAAATACTGCAAACGCCTGGCTGGTTTGTTCATACCAGCCAGAGGCGTATAACTCTTGCATAAAGATATCATCAGCTTCGCGTAATAAATCCGTGAACTCTTTTTTGACTTCTCCTAGTATGCGCACTCCTAGACCTGGCCCTGGGAAAGGATGCCGATGAATCATTTTGGCCGGCAAGCCCAGCTCCAAACCGATATTGCGAACCTCATCCTTGAACAACTCTCTAAGCGGCTCTATTAAATCGAGCTCCATATCATCAGGTAAGCCACCAACATTATGGTGCGATTTAATCACTTCGGCTTTGCCTGTTTTTGCTGCGGCTGATTCGATTACATCCGGGTAAATCGTGCCTTGTGCTAACCATTTGGCATTTTCAATCAGGCGAGCTTGCTCTTCGAATATTTCGATAAATACCCGGCCGATAATTTTGCGCTTGGCTTCAGGATCATTTTCGCCACTGAGCTCATTGAGAAAGCGTTGCTCGGCGTCGACACGAATAACTCGCACTCCCATATTCTCGGTAAAGGTGCGCATCACTTGATCGCCCTCGTTCTTGCGCAACAAACCATTGTCCACAAAGATACAAGTCAGCTGATCACCGATAGCACGATGCAATAGTGCCGCCACAACCGAAGAGTCCACACCACCGGACAAACCTAATATGACATGATCATCTTTAACCTGCTCTCTGGCCTGATGAATACAATTGTCGATGATATTCGTCGCGGACCATTCCTGCGCACAGTCGCAAATCTCATGTGCAAAGCGGCCCAGTAATTCTTTACCAAACTGCGTATGCGTAACTTCAGGATGAAATTGCACACCATAAAACCCTCGTGCCTCATCGGCAATAGCACATAGCGGTGCATTTGCTGAGCTGGCAATCACGCTGAAGCCATCTGGCAGTTTGCTGACTTTGTCGCCGTGGCTCATCCAGACTTTTTGCTGAGCTTCCAGCAATAAACGATTGTCTTGTTTTAGCTCAACTTCGGCATATCCGAACTCACGTTTATCAGAGTTAGACACTTCGCCTCCGAGCATAGCGGCCATACATTGCAAACCGTAACAAATACCAAGTACCGGCACACCCATTTCAAAAAGCCCCTCGGGGGCTCGCGGAGTGTCTTGCGAAGTAACCGTCGATGGCCCACCGGAGAGAACAATGCCTTTGGGAGCGAATTCTTGAATCGAGCTTAGAGCATTGTCATACGCCCAAATTTCACAATAGACACCTAGCTCTCGAATTCGACGAGCAATGAGTTGGGTATATTGAGAACCAAAATCAAGAATTAAAATCTTGTCCTTGTGGATATTGCTCATAAGGGATGAATATCAGCGACGATAATTAGGTGCTTCTTTAGTAATCGAGACATCGTGCACATGCGATTCTGTGACGCCAGCATTGGTGATGCGAACGAATTCACATTTGCTGCGCATGTCCGCCAAATTTGCGTTCCCGGTGTAACCCATACTGGAGCGCAAACCGCCCATTAACTGATGGATGATGTGAATCGCCGGGCCTTTGTAAGGAACACGGCCTTCGATGCCTTCCGGTACCAATTTCTGTGCTTCTGATTGATCAGCCTGAAAATAACGATCTTTAGAGCCTTTCTCCATGGCACCAATAGAGCCCATACCGCGGTATGATTTGTAAGAGCGGCCCTGATACAACTCGATCTCGCCTGGCGCTTCATCGGTACCCGCTAATAAACCGCCAACCATCACGCAATGCGCGCCGGCGGCGATCGCTTTGGCAATATCACCAGAAAAACGCAATCCGCCATCTGCAATACACGGCACGTTTTTGCCTTTGAGAGCCTGGGCCACATCATAGACGGCCGTAATCTGCGGCACGCCAACGCCCGCTACCATGCGAGTTGTGCAAATCGAGCCGGGGCCAATACCAACTTTAACCGCATCAGCGCCAGCCGCAGCCAAATCTAGTGCCGCCTGAGCCGTGGCGATATTGCCACCAATAATTTCGATATCGGGGTACTGCTTTTTGATCTGATTGACCGAGTCCAGCACACCCTGTGAATGCCCGTGCGCGGTGTCTACCACAATCACGTCGACTCCCGCTGCAGCTAATAAGCTGACGCGCTCTTGCGTATCATTGCCGGTCCCGACTGCCGCTCCAACCCGCAGGTTGCCTTTTTCGTCTTTGGAGGCATTGGGATGCTCAACCGATTTCTGAATATCTTTGACCGTGATCAACCCTTTAAGATGAAAGGCGTCGTCGACCACCAATACTTTTTCGATACGGTGCTCATGGAGTAAAGACTGCACCTCGTCTTTCGAGGCGCCTTCTTTGACAGTAACTAATCGTTCCTGTGGCGTCATAGCTTTGCTGATTGGCTCGTCTAAGCGAGTTTCAAAACGCAGATCTCGACCAGTGACAATACCAACCAAATTCTCGCCATCGACTACTGGCACACCAGAGATTCGATGTTTTTTCGTTAAGGCGATCACATCGCCAATACTGGCAGATGGCAGTACCGTGATTGGGTCAGTAATCACGCCACTTTCAAATTTTTTGACCTTTGCTACCTCACGAGCTTGATGCTCGGGGCTCATGTTTTTATGAATCACACTGAGACCGCCCTCTTGCGCCATGCAGATTGCCATGCGCGCTTCGGTAACGGTATCCATCGCTGCAGACAGCAGCGGTAGGCCAAGTTCTATGCGGGAAGTGAGGGGGGTTCTCAGATCGACATCACGCGGCAAAACTCCAGATCTTGCCGGGCTTAGTAAGACGTCGTCAAAAGTAAGTGCTTGCTTGATGCTTTCCATCGCGGGATTATACGCATCCGCCTCGCGAATTCAATACGGCGAGGCAAGCAAAAAAACTAATCTAAGTGATTTGCAAAACCTTAAGCGTGTTGGTGTGGCCGCCAACATCTACGACATCACCAAAGGTCACTACTACATGGTCTCCCGGCTTTAAATCAACCACCATGCCAAGGTTAGTGAGCACCTCATCTAGCTCATAGTTTTGTGTGTCGACTAACGGTAAATGTACTGGTCTCACACCGCGATAAAGCGCTACTCGGTTAAGCGTCGCCTGCTTTGGTGACATGGCGACCAAAGGTAAGTGTGTTTTGATTCGCGTCATCCACAAAGCAGTACTGCCAGATTCCGTTAGGCAAGCAATGGCTTTAACCGACTTAAAGTGATTAGCCAGATACATAGCGGCCATCGCAATCGATTCATCAATAAACTCAAAATCGCACTCTACACGATGTTTAGACACCTGAGTAACGCTGTGCTTTTCGGTGGCAACGATCACATCGTGTACCGCTCGCACGACCTCTAATGGATATGAACCAACTGCGGTCTCACCAGATAACATCACAGCATCGCTATAATCAAACACTGCGTTAGCCACATCCGAAACTTCAGCGCGGGTCGGAACTGGGCTGTCAATCATGCTCTCCATCATTTGCGTCGCAACAATCACCGGTTTGTTTAAGGTTCGCGCGCGCTGGATTATTTGTTTTTGATAGGAGGTCACTTCCTGAAAACCCACTTCGACCGCCAAATCTCCGCGCGCCACCATCACACCATCGCAGCTATTGATCATAGAATCGATGATGGCTTCACTGGCAACCACCTCGGCTCGCTCCATCTTAGCGATCAGCTTAATTGGGCTATCAAGCTCATCCAATTTAGCACGCGCATCCAACATATCTTGCGCACTAGCGGGGAAAGACACGCATAGATAGTCGAGATCCTGCTTTACCGCGAAAGCCATATCCTGCATATCTTTTTCAGTTAAGGCATCCTCAGCAAGCCCGCCGCCAAGAAGATTTAACCCCTTACGCGACGACAATTTAGTGCCTGCGATCACCTTGGTCAAAATCGCTTCGCCGTCAACCTGTAAGACTTCAAGTTGAACACGCCCATCGTCGAGCATTAACACACGACCAGGTTCACAACTCGCGGCCAGCGTCGCGCACTTGTACGATACACCGTCTAAACTACCTGCATCATCTGCAATAGAAGAATCGAGCAATAACTGCTGCTCTGATTCGAGCGCAAACGTTTCTCCAACAATAGCGCCAATTCGAATTTTCGGCCCCTGTAAATCACCCAGAATGGCTACGTTTTGATCAAGTTCCTGGGCTGCCTGGCGTATGGAGTTGATCGACGCCTCATGCTGGCTTAAATCACCGTGCGAGAAGTTAATCCGAAAAACACTACAACCGCTGCAAATTAATTGCTTAAGCACCCCGGTATCTGACGAGGCTGGGCCAACCGTCGCAACGATCTTGGTACGATTAAGTCGGCTAATTTGGGTTGCCCGTTTAGAGGCAGTTTTGGAATTTTCTTTCACTTTTCACTGATTTATCTGCAATTCGACCTTGTTATTGTAACATTTTTACAGATAGATCAATGCCATTTGTATGATAATTCATGACAAAGAGCTTTTGTGATTCATCACTTTGCCATGCCAGGAGATTTTTACTTTGGTGATTACTTTGGCTTTATCGTAAAACCAACCTGTGGAAAGTGGATATGGACAAGCCCAATGTCATCAACATCTCGCTCAATAATCCACTGATGTTGATCAGCGCCAACAAGTCTCCCCTCAACTCTGTCCAAGGCGTAATCGTCGGGGCCAATACTGACTTGTTTATCGATTAATCTATGCGTCTTTTGCGCTTCAGCGATCGCTCTCAAGGCCACGCCACTTATATTAGATTTAATTTCATGCCAGCCAACCTTGCTTATCTTTTTGGCTTCATAGGAACTCATCTTGCGCTGCCACTTGCCAGCTGCGCTCGCTGGACTAAATAAACTCGGGCGGCGCGTTTTATCGGCAAACCAGGCGATGTGATAAGCAGCGAAGTCCGCCAGAGTCGGTTTGTTGCCGTATAGGTATTCTTGCTGCGATAGACGCTCCTCCAGCTCTGTTCGCCACTCTTTTATTATTTGCTGTCGCTCTGCGCCAGATGTGCGCGGCATTTGGTTAGTTTTAGCGACATTTGCTCGATCACGAATCAACGAGACTACTTTCCAGGGCCAGTATTGCTTCAATAGAGCAGGCAGGATAACTTTAGCCTGCGAAGTCTGAACCACTGCCATAAAAACAGTAGTATTAGTGCGCTCTACAAAATGTCGAATCGCCGCATCACAACGCGAGTAGCTGAATTGATCATCGCCATAGCTCGCTGCAATTTGATCTACGATTAAACGGGTATCGCAATAGAAATCAGCGCCGATCTGAGCTACTGGAATGCGTCGATATCCTCCTAATATGTCATCTAAATATCGGCGCGGCGGCATTGGGGGTACTGCGCAACCCTGCCAACCAACCGAAGTATATGACAACATCAAGCGAATTTTTTCCGAAAAAGGAGAAAAGGGGTAGTGATATAAAATCATCAAACTATGTTCCGTCTAGAACCCACCCCCGGTTTTAAAACCACCTCGACCGCCACCCCCGGCGGATGGAAAACGAAAGCCACCACCACGAGATGTACCACCTCGATGCCGCGGCCAATTCCAGGTAGTGCGGTGACGCGATCGGCGCCGACGCCCCTGTCGCAACAGTTCTTCGCCCAATACGTCGGCGATTTCTCCTAAGGCACCACTACCGAAATCTGGACGACCGCCAATATGTCGATAGCGTTGATTACGTTTAATCACACGCCACAAATCGCTGCCATTAACCAAGCCCTGCAAAAACTGCCCTAGCACACTGGCGATCAGTGCTTTGTTACCGAAACCTGAGCGCACATCGTCGAAGCGCGCTTGTTTGAATCTTTTTCGCACTGATTCCAAATCCCGTAAGCGACTTAATTTACCATCATGCAGTTCCCGCACCGCGCCAAGGTCTTCCTTGGCTCCGCTCATATGTTCTTGCAGCTGTTGCAACTCTATTACCAGCGCATCATCAGTCGGTGATGCGGTATCACGCACATAACGTCGCAACTGATTAACGCCTTGCACCTCAAGCGATTGACTTAGGCGCGATAAGCATTGCTGGATGAAGCGATCATCACCGGCCAGAAAACGCGCTCGCTCATTCAACTTATCATCCAAAGCGTGTTCAAGTGCCTCCAGGGAATCATCATGCGCATCTAATTGTTGGCGCGCCGTATCAACGGCTGCTTCCAGATCAGGCTTACCAGCATCAGCGAGTGCTTGTCGTTCAATGTCTTGTAGTTTTTGATGCGCACTATCTGCGGCATCCGCAGTTTGCTCAGCATGAGCCTGCAAGCGTTTGGGAATTTCCGTTAGATTCCAATAATTGACGCGCGATTCATGGTAGTTGATTAAGCGTGCTACCCAGCCATCCATAAACCTGGCAAATAGACGCCCACGGTATTCGGTGGTACCAAAGCCGCGCCGCCATAGATACATAAAAAGTTCATCAGTTTGATACGGCGCCGCTTTCTCTGCCAAATTGCTATTGGCTTGCTCGACTTTGTTGATGGCCTCTTCAGCAATCGACTCAGCTCTTTGAGCTGCCTCAAACTGGCTCAAGAAACCCTGATCAGTTTGCAAAGCCTTTTGCACCGAGTCTTCGAGTTCGACTAATTGTTGTTCTGCCAAATTACTTTGCGCCAATAAGTCAGCGCGAGCGGTCTCCGCATCACTGATTCTGCCCTCCATACGAAGAATAGAATCCTCTAGCTCTGACAAAGCAAGACTGCGTTGCTCTAGGATCTTTTCCGCATCACGATCTGCGGCATTGATACTAGAATCTAAGCTGCCGCTATCAATTTCGTTTAATCTGACCTTGGCGATTTGTTTAAGCAATTGCAGTCGATGACGCTCATTTCGAGTGAGATCCTGGCTCAATTGCTTTAAATCAAAATCAAGCCGAACCACATCATTGCGCAAGGTTTTAAGGCTGGTATCTAGTTGACCTAGTGCTGAGCTACCCTTCCACATATTACCAATCCGTGATTGTTGCACCAGTAGTCTCAACTGAGAATACCGGTTCTAAGTAACCTGCTTTTTTCTCACCGACCACATTGTTTTGAATAATGCCATCGTCTCGCTTGTCGCTCGCTACTCGATAAAACGCTTGCTCACTGACTCGCAAGCCCCAGCTTTTTTTCCTCACCATTTGATTATTTTCTTCATTTAACACATCAATTGCCACTACCCGATTGCGACTATCAATGGCTTCAACAATAAGATAATAGTTGCGCGCATTCGGGTTGTTCGGCGGCTCTCGCCAGACCCCTGAACGACCACTGGCGCCTGAAACAATACGAATTTGATAAGCCTGATTTAATTGATTAAGCAAATCACTCAATTGTTCGCTGCTCTGTTTAGCAGCGGGTAGATCGCCCTGATCTATTTCAAGCCTTGACTGCTGGGCAAGTTCCGATGCTTGCTCTATCACATTGGGATTTTTAGCCTTAGCAATGATGGCGGCAATATCTTGATCAATTTTGGTCGGCAAACTCGCCAATAATCGCTGCTGAGGCCAAACCTCTTTAGCAAAATAAAACGAATAGAAAGCACCACCCAGTAATAACAGAAACAGTATTGGTTTGCTCCACCGAGATCGACTAACCCAGATATGTGCCAACCTGGTTCGCCAGCTGGGAGTAACTTCTTGATATTGAAAACGCTCCTGCTCAAGCGCATCAATTCCTTCCATCAATACCGCATCTGAAACGTCGATCCCTTGCTCGGCGTACATGGTGCGCAAACGGCTCAACAACCGCTCTCGACGCCCGGCACCATCAAGTTCACGTGCGACCAGACTTTCGCTATGGCGCAAGGTATCGACCACATCCATGGCCACCATTAGATCTTCGAGATCCGCGCTGACACCGGTGCCTACGCCCGTGCCTACAACCGAACCGGCAGTCTGCTCCGTCATTAAAGCCTACCTGTTACTAATTAGAACTTGTGTGCCAATGGCAAGGAACCGCCGCGCTCTATGATGCGCGCCATTCGCTGTTTACCATCTTCAACTGACTCGCGAATTTCTTCGGCATTTTTAGTAGAAAGAACACGCATTTCATCGATGATCTCACGCGACCGCTCCTGAAAATTCACCACCGAATCAACTAATTTCTTAACTGCTTCGGCGCGGATAGTTGGTCCATAGCCGGCTTTTACTGCTGCCTCTTGAACTTTGCCGCCAATATCAGCTAAATCTTCCAGGCTTTTTGACACACCCTCTTTCATGGCCTCCAGTGTTTGAGTGCTCTCATGCAAGCCAAATAAACCTGTGAACGACGCGGTTAATGCAGTTAATACTGATTCATTGGTGCCGAAGAAGGTAATAGCCTGTTTATACACCCGTTCTTTGGCGCTATTGGTTTGCATCAAACGTGCCATGATCACTTCGGAGGTGTTGTAACTCACGGTCAGGTTGTCGGAAATATCTTTTGCAACCTGATAACGGTCTTCCGAATATTGTAGATCGCGTAGTCTTTCATCACGTGCTAATTCTAATTTAGCTCGCTCGGCGAGATCGTCTCCTTCGAAGCTGCTGACCGTATCATTGGCCTGTTTAAGTGCTCCTTTGGCGCTATTCCAAATTGCTTCGGTTTGCTTGAGCACATCCAAAGCAAAGATTTCGGATTGTTTGATGGCACCTCTAAAATCCTGATAGGCCTCTAAAATTACTCGTTCACGCTCAATTTGCTCACGCGAATCATCGGCAACTTCAAGATATGTCTCTTTAATATCGTCAAAACGCGAGGCAATATCGCCTCGAGTTACTTTCATCCACACATTGCCGATTCGCTCAAAGGTGTCCACTTTACCGTCTTCGAGTTGATCGACCATGCGTTTGGCATCGCTGCGAATCGAATTGAAAGACTCAGTCACTTTTTCATACCGTTCGCCGACACGCATCTCGGAGACCTGCTCACGCACGATGTCGTTGAATACCGATGCCTGCGAAAGAGTACGAGCGATGGCAACCACCTTGGCTTCGTCAATATCCGTTAATTTTTGCAGAAGCGACACCACTGGAGCCTCGTCGACTTTTTCAGGCATCAGCCCTAAATCGCGAATTTGAGTTAGTGCTTTATCCAGGTAATGAAAAGTGGTTTTGGCCATAGTTCCCTCGTTTATTTTCGATGTTTTTTTAAGTAATCGTGAAATGATTATTGTAAAGCTATAAGATGCGCATCGCGTCGACATCATCTGCCAATCTAACCAAGGCCATCACTTTATTCAACGATTGTTTTGGTTAAGATCAAAGATCGTCATTTGCGCACCAGTACAGCGCCGTAAGATTAGCAGATAAGCCTTACATTACGTCTGTTAGACACGAAATATGACAACTTTGTTATCCACAAAAACTGTGGATAACTTTGTGAATAAATACGCAAGACGATGATAAAACCAATAAGCGGATTGAATTGCTTATTTTTTAATCAAATCAAATTATTTATATAATTCAAATACTTACATATCATTGTTTAGATAGATTGCGAATTGAATCCGCTAATTTGAAATATTTCACATTGACGAATTTTCTGTGTAAAACTTTTCATATAACTTGAATTCAAAAAAACTCACTATGTCAAAACCTGGATTCATAAAACGACTACTGGTGATAATTTACGATGGTCTATTATTGCTTGGTGCGGTGCTTTTTAGCTCCTTGCTATTAATGGCGGTGTTCAACTTCTTAGCGCCTGATTCCTTCTACCAGGCCCAGCCCATAGATGGCCAATTATCAACGTTTGAGCATTCTGATCTGGGTAGATTGATTGGCGGCATTTTATTAGGCCTCAATACTCTGGTGGTCAGCTTTTGGTTTTATGGCTGGTTTTGGACTCACGGTGGTCAGACTCTGGGTATGCGAGCCTGGCATCTCTATCTGGTCAAGGAGGATGGCAAGTTTATCAACTGGCGGCAGGCTCTAGTGCGCTATGTTTGCGCCTTGCTATCCTGGGTTGCACTAGGCTTAGGTTTTATCTGGATTCTTTTCAGCGCGGAAAAAAGAGCCTGGCACGACAGTTTAAGTGGCTCAATGATTGTATTTTCCAAACAGACCAACGGCACTTCTCTTCAAGGGTCTGGCCAACAAGCTGACAGATAACCTTGTTAACTAGCAAGCTCAACACGCCCCTGCCCCAATCAGCTCACAATAAACAACAAAAGGCTAAATTATCCGCCTGATCATAATCACGCTGAGCACAAATACTACCGACGTGGGCATTATCGCGCCCAGCAGCGGCGGAATACTAAAGATCGTGACAAAATACGAAAAAGCCTGATTGAGAATAAAGAAACCCAGGCCAACCATAATGCCCAGGAACAAACTACGGCCCAGATTGCCGCTGCGCGCTTCTTTAAAAACAAAAGGCACGGCCAGAATCAACATCACCAAAGTGGCCAATGGTGTCACCAGTTTTGACCAGAACTCGAGTTCATAACTCGCTGTGTCTTGTTTATTGGAGGCTAAATGCACAATGTATTCACGCAATTGCCAAACGGTAAGTTGCTCTGGCTTTACCTGGTAAATCCGCAAAATATCTGGATCGATAGCGGTAGTCCAATAGGCCGCATCAATCTCGTCTGCTAAAGAACTTTTCTCATTGATATTGGTACGATTCAAGCCGCGCAACAACCAACGCCCGTCTCGAAACTCCCCCTGCTCCGCGGTCACCAGCCAACGCAGAAAGTTCTGCGAATCAAACTCGAAAATCTTGACCTTCAGCAGAGTCAAATCGGGTAATACGTCGTTGATATTCACGTAGGTATTATCGTCACGCAACCAGACGCCGGTGTTATTCCTGGCAGAGGCGGTACTTTGTATAGACTGAGCTTTGACCTCGGCAGCTCGGTCTTCGGTATAAGGCGCCACGATCTCACCCATCGCCATCGACAACAGCGCCAGAATCAAACCGACCTTCAGCACGGATATAACTATTCGTTGCACCGACACGCCCGATGCCCGCATCACGATCAGCTCAGAAGACTTCGCCAAAGTCGACAGACCCAGAATAGAGCCAATCAACGCCGCCATCGGGAATACCTCGTACAGCGTCTTGGGGATAGTCAGCAAGACATATTGAATGACTTGTAAGATGCCATAGCGACCGCGATCCAGATCACCGAGCTCATCGATAAAACTGACAAAAGCAAACAAGCCGACCAGTACCACAATGGTGACTAGTATGTGCCTTAACAGCGTTTTACCTATGTAGATATCGAGAATGCGCATGGTGCTCTAATAATGCTTAGCGAGTTAACTGGTTTTGCGGCTCGGAAGAAGATTCAGCTCCGGCACCATAGGCAAATTAAAATTACGGCGATACAGACAATAACAGGCCAACACAAAGTACAAGGCATGCACCAGCCAAATTGGGCTGCCGGTAGTGGCCTCACCTTTTTTCACCAAAGCGACGGTATACGCTAATAAATTCGTGTACGTTAAATAGACCAAGAAAGCCAACATTAAACCGCTAGCCTTGCCGCGACGCGAATCAACAAAGCTTAGCGCCAGCGCGAAAACAGCCAGCACCGGCAAAGTGAAAACTTTAGCGACTCGCCAATACCACTCACTTTTCAGCCGTGGGTCAGTCGAGGTTCTAAGCTCTTGATTACTGCGTGCTCGAATCGGCAGGTATAACTTGGTTTGATTCCGTGGCTCAATTCGCAATGCATAGCGCTCAAAGTCAACAACACGATAATCTGGAGAACCTGGATTACCCTCATAGCGAGAACCGTTGACCAACACTAAAAACTGATCCTGAGTTTTTTCATCCTCCATGCGAAACGCGGTTTTAGCGACCACCACCCCTTCGCGCTCGAAAGATGCTAAGTGAACGAACACGTTTTCATAGTTACCAGTTGCTCGATTGTAATCTTCGACAAAGTAGATGCCGTTGCCATCTTTGGCCTCGACGAAACGACCAGTGATCACACCCGACACTTCGCTGCTTTGTCGATACTCCTGCTCTAACTGATAGCCAGAAGCCAGAGACAATGGTGTTAAATAAAAGGAGAAAAAAGCGACCAAGCCCCCCAATATCAGGATTAACCAGCCCAACGGCCTGAGAAAGTGAGCAATGCCAACACCAGCGCTGGCTAGAACGGCCATTTCCTGATCGGCATACCAGCGGTTGAGTACCATGATCAGAGCAATATAAAACATCAGTGGCAGCATGACATCGAGATACGAGACCATTTTAAGAGTCACCAGACTCAAGACACCACTAACTGGAATCAAACCCTCGGCTGCCTGACCTAAAAAGCCCATGACCCGCATTACCAAGAATATACAGATAATCACGAAGGTCACAGCCAGCGCGGTGCGCAATACTTCTCCTATAAAGGCACGATTAACAATCATCTTGGTTCACGTTTGGTTCTTTAATGGCCCCTGTTCGCCCATTTATACGGCATATTGATTTCTACCGACACTACAACCCAAATTACGGTGCAAAATTCTTAGTGTTGTGGTCTGCATTATTCTGGCTATACTTGCCAGCTTATAAGCGCGCCGATTGTAACAAGATGCGCCGCACATGTGGCGCGCGTTTCGACAAATTAATTGAGCTATTTAAAGCTTAGCAACTTTCAACTTAAGCGAGTGTGTTGTGAAAATCCAAGTCAAATCCACTATTAATTATCAACATAAATGCGATGCCTTGGTTATCGCAGTGAGATCAACTAGCAAACCATCGCGTCAGCTTGCCGATTTAGATAAAGCTACAGATGGCGCAATTAGCCGCCTGCAAAATAATGAACAGTTTGACGGTAAACGCGGCCAAGTAGTGGTTATTGCTGCACCTAAAGGCTTATCAAGTAAGAATTTGGTGTTACTCGGTGTCGGTGATGGCAAATCTAAAGAAGCCGAGACAGTGCGCGACACGCTCGCCTCGCTTGCCAAAAAAGTAAAGGTATTAAAAGCTGAATCATTGATCTGTGATCTAAGTACCTACATGCAAAAGAGCTCGGCCGATACTGTGGCTCGACACTTAGTCGAGGCACTTGCTGATGTGCGCTACAAATATCAAAAGCAACCAAAAGCAGCGCGCGATTCAAAGCCAGAAAAAGCGCTCAAACTGGTATTGCAATGCGCCGATCGCAAACAGCTTTCAGCGGCCAAGAAAGGAACCCAAATTGGCTTGGCCATTAGTAATGGCAAAGAGCTCGCAAAAAACCTTGGCAATATGCCCGGTAATGTTTGTACTCCAAGTTTCCTTGCCACTCAGGCTCGCAAATTGGGTCGCAGCCACGGGCTGAAGGTAAAAATACTAAGCGAAAAAGACATGGGCGAATTGGGCATGGGGTCGCTGTTATCCGTCAGTAAAGGCAGCCGTGAACCCGCTAAGTTAATCGTCATGGAATACTTTGGTGCCAAAGATAAAAAAGCCGCACCACATGCCTTAGTTGGCAAAGGCCTGACCTTTGATGCTGGAGGCATATCATTAAAGCCCTCGGCGAAGATGGATGAAATGAAGTACGACATGTGCGGTGCTGCTAGCGTATTTGGTGCCGTACTCGCAGCGGCGGAACTGGAACTGCCTATTAATGTGGTTGGCGTGGTGCCGTCTTCAGAAAACTTACCCGATGGCATTGCCAACAAACCAGGCGATGTTGTTACCAGCATGTCTGGGCAGACGATTGAAATTTTAAATACTGATGCCGAAGGCCGTTTGATTCTTTGCGATGCACTGACCTATGCCAAACGCTTTAAACCAGCCACCGTAGTAGATATTGCCACCTTAACAGGTGCGGTCATTGTGGCGCTTGGCCATCAAACCTGTGGAGTAATGGGCAATGATCAGGGCGTGGTCGATGATTTGCTGTCGGCTGGCGAAACCAGCCTGGATTTCGCCTGGCAATTACCCATTAAAGAAACTTACAAAAAACAATTGCGCAGCGACTACGCCGATTTAGCCAATATTGGCGGACCATCGGCCGGCACGATTACCGCTGCTTGCTTTTTATCTTACTTCACCGAAGATTTTAAATGGGCTCATCTCGATATCGCCGGTACTGCCTGGGGCGGCAGTGAAGGCAAACGCGCGAGCGGTCGCGCCGTGCCAATTCTGACTCAATACTTAATTGATCGAAGCCAATAGACAGCATTTAAAGAATAGAGAGTGAAGCAAGTTGATTTCTATTTGATCGCCAATCGGGTTGATCAAGCAAACTTTAAGTTGGCCAGCCGCCTGGCCAACAAACTCCATAAAATGTCTAAGTCGGTGTTAATCGTCACCGATGATGAAGCAGCTACGACCTCACTTGAAGAAACCCTTTGGCAATTTAGCGACACCAGTTTCGCAGCTCATGATCGCTTAGACGATGGTCATAGTGTGGCCCGCATCCAAATCGGTGAACATCAATCCGTCGACACCGAAGTTTTAGATAGAAACCACGACGTGTTGATAAACTTGTGTCAGGACGTGCCCATTTTTAACCACCATTTCACGCGCATAGCTGAGATCATTCCGGCCAACGACGAAGCCAAAGCGGCTGGGCG
Source organism: uncultured Gammaproteobacteria bacterium (assembly GCA_964455815.1). GTDB lineage: Bacteria > Pseudomonadota > Gammaproteobacteria > Arenicellales > Arenicellaceae > Arenicella. Next base: position 21,018 of record CAYVYS010000012.1, on the reverse strand, counting down.
GGCAAGATATAAACGCTACCAAACTGAAGGGTTTGAATTGAAAATGCACAATATCGAGCTGTGAACTCGATCACCATTTGAAAATAAATATGCTCTGAAAATAGATCCACCGATTTTTCACTACTAACGGGCGTTCCTTAAACGTATCTCTGGCGCTCACTAGCGCTTATAATCCTCTCATTAGATCACTGCCACTCATTTTGCTATGAGCAAAACTCTGGATAATCAATATCAGCCCGCCAACATTGAGCAGGCTATTTATCAACGCTGGGAATCCTCCGAAGCGTTTGCTGCGCGCGCGGCTGATAGTGCGTTTTGCATTGCCATCCCGCCACCGAATGTGACCGGCAGTTTGCACATGGGACATGCTTTCCAAGATACGATTATGGATTTGCTGACGCGCTACCATCGTATGCGAGGTGACCAAACTCTATGGCAAGTCGGTACCGATCACGCTGGTATCGCTACGCAGATGGTGGTCGAACGTCGCTTAGCAGCCGAAGGTATTAGCCGCCACGATCTTGGCCGCGATAAATTCATCGAAAAAATCTGGGAATGGAAAGAGCAATCCGGCGGCACCATCACTCACCAATTACGCCGTATGGGCGCGGCGATCGATTGGTCGCGAGAGCGCTTTACCATGGATGAAGGGCTTTCTGATGCGGTAAGTGATGTATTTATCCAGCTCTATCAGGAAGGCTTAATTTATCGCGGCAAACGCCTGGTCAACTGGGACCCGGTATTGCACACCGCCGTGTCCGATCTGGAGGTTGAAAAAACCGAGGAAAACGGTCACTTATGGCATCTTAAATACCCGATCACTGGTGAAGATGGTCAATTCATGGTGGTTGCCACTACTCGCCCTGAAACCATGCTTGGTGATTCTGCAGTAGCTGTACACCCTGATGATGAACGATATCAGCACCTGGTTGGCAAGACTGTTGAGCTGCCTTTAACGGGTCGGCAAATCCCGATTATCGCCGACGACTATGTCGATCCTGAATTTGGTTCCGGGTGCGTCAAGATCACTCCTGCCCACGACTTTAACGATTACGAAGTCGGCAAGCGGCACGATTTAACGATGATCAACATCTTTAATATCGATGCCGCTATTGACCTGGCTGGCTCGCCTTATCATGACCAAGATCGTTATCAGGCTCGTAACAACATTATCGCTGATCTTGAATCTCAGCAACTGCTTGAGCGAATTGATGATCATAAACTCATGGTGCCTCGTGGTGATCGCACCAACTCGGTGATCGAGCCGTATCTAACTGACCAATGGTATGTCAAGGTTGAACCTTTGGCGCATGAAGCAATCAAGGCTGTTGAAGATGGTGACATAAAGTTTGTGCCCGAGAACTGGAGTAACACCTACTTTGAATGGATGCGTAACATCGAAGACTGGTGTATTTCTCGACAAATATGGTGGGGGCATAGAATCCCAGCCTGGTATGACGAACAAGGCAATGTCTATGTTGCCAAGAACCTAGCCGATGCCCAGGCGCAAGCAGGCGCTGACGCAAAGCTAAGCCAGGACAACGACGTACTCGACACCTGGTTTTCATCCGCACTGTGGCCATTCTCTACGCTTGGCTGGCCGGAGCAAACGCCCGAGTTGAAAAAGTATTACCCGACCAGTGTGCTGGTTACTGGCTTTGACATCATTTTCTTTTGGGTCGCACGCATGATTATGTTTGGGCTCAAATTTACCGGCAAGGTTCCCTTTCATGAGGTGTATATCCATGGTCTGGTGCGCGATCAGGAAGGCCAAAAGATGTCCAAATCCAAAGGCAATGTGCTCGACCCCTTGGATCTGATCGATGGTATCAAACTTGAAGATTTAGTTGCCAAACGCACCGCCGGCTTAATGCAGCCCAAGATGGCCAAGAAGATCGAGCAACAAACGCGTAAACAATTCCCAGATGGCATTGCAGCCTTTGGCACAGATGCGCTGCGCTTTACCTTTGCCAGTCAGGCAACTCTAGGCCGAGATATACGTTTTGACCTCGCGCGGGTCGAAGGGTATCGAAACTTTTGCAACAAACTCTGGAATGCCTCTCGCTATGTATTAATGAATACCGAGGGTCATGACTGTGGCCAAGAAGGCGGCGACATCGAACTGAGTTTAGCGGATAAGTGGATCATCGCCCGCTTGCAACAAGTTGAAGTAGAGGTCATCGAGCAAATCGACTCTTATCGCTTTGATCAAATGGCGCAATCACTCTACAGCTTTGTCTGGGATGAATATTGCAGTTGGTATGTTGAGCTAACTAAGATTGTACTCAATAGTGATCAGGCAAGCGCACAGCAACAACGAGGAACGCGACGCACCTTAGTTCGAGTGCTCGAAACATTGCTATGCTTATTGCACCCTTCGATGCCGTTTATCACCGAAGAATTATGGCATCAAGTCAAACCACTTGCCGCCATCGAAGGCGACACCATCATGGATCGACCCTTCCCTGAGCCTGAGCAAGAAAAAATCGACACACAAGCCCTCATTGAAATGAATTGGGTTCAGTCGGTGATCACCGGTGTGCGCAATATTCGTGGTGAAATGAATATAAGCCCGAGCAAAACATTACCAGTTATTTTGCAAAATGCCGATGATCAAACCATGGCATTTTTACAAGCCAATCAAGATTACCTTACAAAATTTGGTCGTTTTGAATCCATAGAAATGCTGCCCAAAGATGAGCAGGCACCCGAATCAGCCACTGCCTTGGTAGGTGAAACCAAGGTGCTAGTACCACTTGGTGCTTTCATCGATGCCGAAGCTGAGATCCAGCGGCTTAATAAAGAGCTTGAGAAAGCCGAGCGCGAGATCGCTGGTGTTGCAGGCCGGTTAAACAACGCTTCTTTTGTTGAAAAGGCGCCAGAACAGGTGATTAATAAAGCGCGCGAACAAATGGCGGCGGCTGAAACAACCAAGTCAGCATTGCTTGAGCAGATTAAACGTATGCGTGCTTTTATTGACGCGTGATTCAATTCGACGCGCTCAGCATTCGCCGCGGCGAAACACTTTTATTCGATGGTGCCAGCTGCCAGATTCATGCCGGTCAAAAAGTTGGTTTAACCGGCGCCAACGGTTGCGGCAAATCAAGCTTGTTTGCAGTATTACGCAATGAGTTGGTTATCGATAATGGCGATATTAGAATCCCTAGAGATTGGGTCATTGCGCACGTTGCTCAAGAGGCGCCAAATTCCGATCGTTCGGCAATCGATTATGTCTTAGATGGAGACAAAGAATGGCGCGAACTAGACGCAAAAATCCAAGACATCGATCATCCCAGATTCCTGAAATTTCAGGCACGCTATGAAGAGATTGATGGCTATTCAGCACACAGCCGCGCTGCGCAACTACTGAATGGCTTAGGCTTCAAACCCGAAGACAGTGACCGAGCCTGCAAGACTTTCTCCGGCGGCTGGCGTGTGCGGCTAAACGTCGCTCAGGCGCTGATGTGCCGCTCAGACTTGTTGCTGCTTGACGAGCCAACTAACCACCTCGATTTAGACGCCGTTTTGTGGCTAGAGCGTTGGTTGAAACGTTACGCCGGCACCATAGTTTTGATTGCCCATGACCGCGAATTTTTGGATGCCTTAACTACTCACACTTTACATATCGAGAATCAAAAAGCACGGCTTTATAAAGGCAACTATTCTGCCTTCGAAAAAATCCGTGCCGAACAATTATCGAACCAACAATCGCAATACGAAAAACAACAGCGCGAAGTCGAACACATGCAAGACTTTGTGCGCCGTTTTCGCGCCAAGGCAACTAAAGCCAAACAAGCGCAAAGCCGCATAAAAGCCTTGGAAAAAATGGAGCGTATTGCCCCGGCACATGTAGATTCGCCATTTAGTTTTTCCATTCCCATGCCGGAGAAAAACCCGAGCCCGCTGCTAAGCTTGCATGATGCGGCGGCAGGTTATGCCGATACAGCAATTGTTGAGCACGTCGAATTTGCCTTATCGGCTGGTGATCGTATTGGCTTAATCGGCCCTAACGGGGCTGGCAAGTCGACCTTGATTAAGTTGATCGCTGGAGAACTCAAGTTAATGACTGGCAATTTGCATGCTTCTAAAGAAATTAATATAGGTTATTTCGCTCAGCATCAAATCGAACATCTGCAATTAGATCATTCCCCGCTTGAACACATTCAATTACTCGATAAACAATGTAATAACGCGCAAGCAACCGATAATCAGTTAAGGCGCTATCTTGGCAGTTTTGGTTTCAGTGGCACTAAAGCCACCAGCAAAGTCAAACCTTTTTCCGGTGGCGAAAAATCCAGGCTCGCTTTAGCCCTAATTTGTTACCAACGCCCCAACCTATTATTGCTTGATGAACCAACCAACCATTTAGATATTGAAATGCGTCAGGCCCTGGCGGTGGCTTTACAAGACTATCAAGGCGCCGTGGTGTTGGTATCGCATGATCGCCACTTGCTCAAGGTCAATTCCGATCAGCTAATTTTGGTGGCGAACGGACGTGCAACTGAGTTTCAAGGCAGTGTCGACGACTACCCAAAATGGCTGATCGAACACAACAAAGGCGCTAGCTTAGAATTCAATCAAGCCTCACAAGAAAGCCCAACCAATTCTCAACAAACAGCCAGTGCGAAAAAAGATCGTAAACGCCATGAAGCGCAACTAAGAAAACAGCTCCAACCCCTAAATGGGCGTATCAAACGGGCTGAGAGAGTGTTGGAAAAACTCAGTCAGGAAAGAGATCAAATCGAAGAAAAGCTCAGTGACACTTCGCTCTACCAGGACGAAAACAAAGCTCAACTAAAGCAATTACTGGCTGATCAGGCTTATATCCAAAAAGAAATCGATCAGGCTGAGAGCGACTGGATGGTGGCGTCAGAAGCCTACGAGCAAATGCATCGCCAACTACTCGAAGAGCATGATTGATTGCCGACTCAGCGAACAAATGGCAAGCTAAAGGCATGACTTCAAGCATTCAATCTATCGCTATCATTGGCCAGGGAAAGCTCGGCAAAAGTTTTGCCAGGCTGGCGTCTAAATGCGGATTACAAGTGCTGGCGTTGGCGCGTGATTACTCCGATTTTATAGTGGAGCTAAATGCCGTTGATCTTATCTTGATCACCACCACTGATGGGGCAATTAAGGAGGTCGCAAATAATCTTGCGCAGCTTCTAGAACAAGGTCAAACCAATAGCAGCAAGCCTATAGTTGCTCATTGCTCTGGATCTTTAAGCAGCCAAATACTTGAACCGATTGGAGAACGGATCGCCTCTTGTCACCCGCTAAACAGTTTCCCTAATGAGGCGGCAGCCGTCACGACATTTGCAAACAATGAGCATGGCACGGTCTTGTATGCCGAAGGAAATGAGCAGGCACTCCAGCAATTAGCACCTTTTTATGAGCGTTTGGGGTTTAACTTTCAACGCCTGGACAACCAAAACAAAACTCTCTATCACCTTGCTTGCGTCATGGCTTGTAACTATTTGAGCGTGCTCATGCATAGTAGTTTAGACATCGCTGAACAGGCCGGATTAAATCGAAAAGATTTCTGGCAAGCGCTCAAACCGATCTTAGCGACCACGCTGGATAATATAGATCAGCATGATACCCAAGCATCATTAAGTGGCCCAATCGCACGCGCTGATTTGGCGACCATAAAAGATCACCTTAATGAGCTTGATAGTGAAATAACCGCAGAACTATACCGAGTGCTCGGACGACAAGCTGCCGATATGGCTCATCAAGGGAATTCGATCACCGCGCAACAACTTGAGAAAATCAGGGAGATACTCGGAGATTCAACTTCAGGGCTTAATGGACGCTGAAAACTTTTTAGACTCGCTAAAGGCTTTTAATAATTGCTAAAGGCTTTGACCAAGGATTCTTCGAATTTTCATTTTCTTTTAGTAGCTTGGAGATATACTTTTGCGTCGTAGCTAGTCTTGTGTTGCTAGCAATACTTAATTTTAATTCCACGAACGGAGAAGAATATGGCACTACGAATTAATGATCAGGCTCCTAATTTCACCGCACTAACCACGCTGGGCGAGATCAACTTTCATGACTGGATCGGCGACTCATGGGCGGTACTATTCTCTCACCCTAAAGACTTTACTCCAGTTTGTACTACCGAGTTAGGTTATGTTGCCGGCCTGGAAGACGAGTTTGCCAAGCGTAATACCAAAGTTATCGGCTTGAGCATTGACCCGGTCGACAACCATGATGAGTGGGCGAAAGACATTGAGGAAACTCAAGGCCACCCGGTTAAGTTCCCCATGATTGGCGACACTGATCTGAAGGTTGCCAAACTCTACAATATGTTTCCGGCAGATGAGAGTGGTTCGGCTGAAGGCCGCACAGCTTTAACCAATGCAACCGTGCGCTCTGTGTTCATCATTGGGCCTGATAAGAACATCAAACTGATGATGACTTATCCAATGACAACTGGGCGTAACTTTGATGAGATCCTGCGCGTTATAGATTCCATGCAATTAACCTCAGAACATAAGGTGGCAACTCCAGCAAACTGGCAAAACGGTGAAGACGTGATTATCGTGCCGGCAGTAAGCAACGAAGAAGCGAAGGAGAAATACCCCGACGGTTGGAACGAGTTAAAACCGTATTTGCGTATCGTCAAGCAACCAAGTTAGAAAGCGCTTATTCGTGTTAGCAACTGAAATGGCCGGAGCAACACTGCGGCCATTTCAGTTTCGACTACCTTGTTAGACACAAAGCAACCTTTAAGCCACTTCGATCCGGATTTTTTCGGCGATCTTATTTTGCCATTTAGTTGGCCCGGTTTGATGCACCGCCTCACCGCGCGTATCGACCGCCACTGTGACAGGCATATCTTTAACTTCAAACTCATGTATTGCCTCCATCCCGAGTTCAGGGAAGGCTACTACTCGCGCATTAGTAATAGCTTTGGAGACCAAGTAGGCCGCTCCACCAACCGCCATTAAGTAGGTCGCATTGTGTTTAGCGATTGACTCAATCGCCACCGGCCCTCGTTCAGCTTTACCAACCATGCCGATCAAACCAGTTTGCTCCAGCATCATATCCGTGAACTTGTCCATGCGCGTTGCAGTGGTTGGCCCGGCGGGACCCACTGCCTCATCGCGAACCGCATCTACCGGGCCCACGTAGTAAATCATACGGCCGTTAAAATCGACGCCCGCTGGTAAGCCCTCACCACTTTCAAGCAAGGACTGAATGCGTTTGTGAGCAGCATCTCGGCCAGTAAGTAACTTGCCACTAAGCAGCAAGGTATCACCCGGTTGCCAGTCGGCCATATCTTCTTTGTTGAGCGAATCTAAATTCACTTTGCGTGCGGTAGGACCAACATCCCAGGTGATCTCTGGCCAGTTGTTCAAATCTGGCGGTGTTTGTAAAGCTGGACCATCACCTCGCAAGACAAAATGCGCATGACGCGTCGCAGCGCAATTAGGGATCATGGTCACGGGTTTGGACGCAGCATGAGTCGGATAGTCTTTAATTTTGACATCCAATACGGTCGTTAATCCTCCCAGCCCTTGTGCACCAATGCCGAGTTGATTGACCTTTTCGAAAATCTCTAAGCGCAGTTCTTCAAGCTTAGAGTTCGGCCCGCGCGCAATTAGCTCATGAATATCAATCGATTCCATTAACACTTCTTTGGCGAGCACTGCCGATTTCTCCGCTGTGCCACCGACGCCGATTCCCAGCATTCCAGGCGGGCACCAGCCAGCACCCATGGTCGGCACTGTCTTAAGTACCCAATCAACCAGTGAATCACTGGGGTTGAGCATAACCAATTTCGACTTATTTTCAGAGCCGCCACCTTTGGCTGCCACATCAATCTCTACGGTATCGCCCGCCACCATTTCGTAATGGATCACAGCTGGTGTATTATCTTTAGTATTACTTCGAGCGCCCAGTGGGTCAGCCAGGATCGAGGCGCGCAGAACGTTATCCGGATGCTTATAAGCACGGCGCACACCCTCATTGATCATGTCACTGACTGACAGCTCAGCATCCCATTGAACATCCATGCCGATTTTGGCAAACACCGTCACAATTCCGGTGTCCTGACATATCGGACGGCGACCCTCAGCACACATTCTGGAATTGATCAAAATTTGCGCCATAGCATCTTTGGCGGCCTGAGATTCTTCTTTTAAATAGGCCTGATGCATGGCATCCACAAAGTCCTGCGGATGGTAGTAAGAAATAAATTGCAAAGCGTCAGCGACGCTATCAATTAAGTCGTCTTGTTTGATGATTGACATGGGTATTTAAGTGAGATGATCACAGAAATCGGAGTGTACCAAAAAAGCCGTTAGTGTATGAGAGGCAGTGAACGGTACTGGCTCCAAAAGCGAGGCATGAATATAACCGGTAGAAAACCCTTGCTGGGCGGATTTTTCGGTCTGTTTTCACTGATTTTAGGGCAATTATCAGATAAACTCGCCGAACTTTGACTCGCAAAAAAGATCAACGAATTCAAATGCGAACCTCAGGTTTTTTAATTTCCACTTTAAAAGAAACACCCGCTGACGCTGAAATTATCAGCCATCAGTTAATGCTGCGTGCTGGGTTGATCCGAAAAGTTGCCGCCGGTATCTATAATTGGCTGCCTATGGGCTTGCGAGTCATGCGCAAAGTAGAGAATGTGGTGCGCCAGGAAATGGATAAATCTGGTGCGCAAGAGCTAATGATGCCAGCCGTGCAACCAGCTGAGCTCTGGCAGGAATCGGGTCGATGGGAGATGTATGGCGGCGAACTGCTTCGCATGCAGGATCGTCATAAGCGTGATTTCTGCTTCGGCCCCACACACGAGGAAATTATTACTTCCTTGATCCGCAATGAAATTCGCAGCTATAAACAATTGCCGGTTAATTTTTACCAAATACAAACTAAATTCCGCGACGAACGGCGGCCAAGATTTGGCGTCATGCGTGCGCGCGAATTTTTAATGAAAGATGCCTATTCCTTTCATCTTAATGGCGAAAGTCTGCAACAAACCTATGATCTGATGTATCAAACCTATAGCGCGATTTTTGATCGACTTGGATTGAGTTATCGCGCCGTTGAAGCCGACAACGGCAGCATCGGCGGCAATGCCTCGCATGAGTTTCATGTGCTGGCAGATTCCGGCGAAGATGCTATTGCTGTGTGTGATAAGTACGGCTACGCAGCTAATGTGGAACTAGCCGAAGCCTTAGCAGTGGGCGGGGAACGCCCTGCTCCGCAGCTAGAACGCCAGCGCGTTGATACGCCCGGACAGCATACTATTGATGCGATTTGTTCGTTTTTGAAGTTACCTATCGAAACCACCATTAAAACCTTATTGGTCAAAGGTAGTGAACAGCCAGTGGTTGCTTTGGTGTTACGTGGAGACCATGAACTCAATGAATTAAAAGCTGAAAAGCATCCATTAGTTGCCGCACCTTTAAGCTGGGCTAGTGATGAAGAAATCAAAACCGCAGTTGGTTGTTCACCAGGGTCAATTGGGACTGTGGATCTTAGTTTACCGGTTATTGCCGATCTTTCTGCTGCCAATCTCGCTGATTATGTTTGCGGTGCGAACGAAGATGACGTGCATCTCACCGGTGTCAATTGGGGGCGAGATTGCCCAGAGCCTGAAGTTTTTGACCTACGTAAGGTGATTGAAGGGGATATCTGCGCGCGCGCCAGCGATGACCATGATGACTCGAAATTGACTATTAAACGTGGCATTGAAGTTGGCCATATTTTTCAGCTCGGCACCAAATATAGCGAAGCGCTGAATGCTACCTGCCTGGATCAAAACGGCAAAGCAGCCGTGATGCCAATGGGTTGTTATGGTATTGGTGTCACGCGCATAGTTGCCGCGGCGATTGAGCAAAACCACGATGATCGCGGTATTATTTGGCCAAGCGGCCTCGCTCCTTTCGACTTAGTGATTACACCTATTGGTTACCATAAGTCAGAACAAGTACAATCAGTATGCGACGATCTATACAAGCAGCTCAGTGAGCTGGGTTATGAGGTGCTACTCGATGATCGCAATGAACGCCCAGGCATTATGTTTGCCGATGCAGATTTAATGGGCATTCCACATCGCCTAACGATCGGTGAACGCAGCTTGGCAAACGACGAAATAGAATACAAAGCGCGCCAAGGCGAGCAAGCAGAAAATATTAATAAAACAACAATAATCGACTTTATTAAAAGTCAGCTAAATTAAAAACAACATGCTGTATAGAAGTCTCTTAGTTTTTGCCGCGTTGGTGGGCGCGGCCTCGGTGAGTAAGGCCGACACCTCTGGTGTCGACCCTGCTCTGATTGCGGCTTTAAAACAAGCAACGCACGATATCCGCGAACAACGTACTGACCTCGATTCGCTGGTGTGGTTATCCAGCATGTCAGAGCGCTTGGAATACCGCATATCGGACCCGTTCTATCGAGTGCGACTGCTCAAGGCGGTTGATTCAGAAGCCGAGCGCGCTGGCCTTGATCGTCAACTGGTGTTGGCGGTGATGGATATCGAAAGCAACTTTGACCGATATGCTTTATCTAAAGCTGGCGCTCAGGGTTTGATGCAAGTTATGCCATTTTGGAAGGAGATCTATGGCAACCCGAATGACGATTTATTCAATCCCTTGGTGAGCCTGCGTTATGGCTGCACTATTTTGCGCCACTACATGGATAAACATGACAATCTTAATGACGCACTTGCCGCGTATAACGGCTCGCTGGGTCGTCAAACCTATCCAAATAAAATTAAGCGCCGTCTAATCTCGCGCTGGCAGTTTAAAGAAGATAATTATGCGCGCAATGTCGAACCTAAAGTCGCCATTGAAGAGTTCGATGAAATCGGTTTGTCTGAACGCCTAGTTTTAAATTAATTAATCCATTTAAAAACCGCCTCAAAAGGCCAAAGCTTTAGGGGTTATCAGCCGTCCTGCTCTCTTTGTGACTGGGTCTGTAGTACGGCTACGACTTCAGCACCAATCAGGGCAATCATCCAGGATAAGTAAACCCAGATTAAGAAGATCGGCAGCGTAGAGAGTGCGCCATAAACCACTTCATAGTTGGCGAAATTTTTAACATATAGTGCGAAACCACGTTTACTCAATTCAAACAATATTGAGGCTACCACCGCACCGCCCAAGGCGTGCACAAAAGCAACGCGCACATTCGGCATAATCAAATAGAGCAACAAAAAGGCGGCCACCACAAGTAGCCAGGGCAATAACAGCAGGCCAGCAGACTGTACCTGACCAGTGAAAATTGAAAGCGAGAGAAAGTAAGTCGACAGACTCAAACTTGCGCCCATCAGCAATGGCCCCAAACTGACCAATGCCCAATACACAGTCAGGCGCGCAGTCAGGGTACGGCCTTGCCTGACTCGCCAGATATCGTTGAAAGAGGATTCGATGGTGGCTAATAACAGGATCGCGGTTAATACGAAAAACACCAAACCAAACAGACTGAGTTTGCCAGCCTGGCTGGCAAATTGATCAATATAAATTTTGACATCGTCACTAACCGTTGGCACCAAATACTGATAAATAAAGCTCTCTAATTGCCCACCCAATTGCTCCAGCGGCGTAAACAAAGACAGCATCGCCAGGGCCAAAGCCATCATAGGCGCAAGAGCCAATAGGGAACTGAAAGCCAGCGAGGCAGCATGCCGCGGCAAGCGATCTTCGGCCATCCGCGCCCACACCGCACTCGGTAATTTAAGTAGTTGTGCCAACAAAGGTTTTGGCGAATAATTACTCATCAGCTGATTCGACTTTTTTATTATGGAACTTACGATTTATCATAACCCAAGCTGCTCTAAATCGCGCACAACACTCGCTTTGCTGCAAGAAAATAATCTTGAACCAACAATTATTGAGTACTTAAAAACACCGCTCTCCATCGAAGAACTCGAGCATATTTTAGGCTGCTTACAGGCACAACCTCGCGACATCATTCGCGCTGGCCAAAGTGAATATGAGCAAGCTAATTTAGATAATACAGAGCTCGATAGAACACAGCTGTTGAAGGCGATTGTCGAACACCCTATTTTATTGCAGCGCCCAATAGTTACCGATGGTAACAAGGCCGTAATCGGCCGGCCGCCCGAAAATGTACTCTCGCTAATCAGCTAGAAAAAACTTAGCCTTTGTCAAAAAGTTGTTTTAGAAATGGGATCGTCACACGCCGCTTTTCGATCATCGCTGATCGGTCGATAGCATCGAGTAATTCCACCAGTTCACCGGTGTCTCGAGTTCGCCGACGTAATATAAATTTTAATACCTCTTCGCCGATCTCCAAGCCTTTATGGCGCGCACGAAAAGCAAGCATGGCAAGTTGCTCAGACTCGTCCAGACCCCACAATGGGTAAATCAAACCGCTAGCCAGGCGGCTGCGTAAATCAGGAATCTCCCAGGCATGGTCAGCGACAGCACTTTTGGCGCTGATTATCAGGCGACCACCGCTTGATTTAATACGCTCGAATAACGAGAACAGAGCACGCTCATAATCTCGGATTCCCGCCCAGGCATGAATGTCATCGACACAAACCAGTTGGCTGACATCGACTAAATCCAACATCGCCGGCGTAATATAATCATCAGACAGCGGCAGAAAACTAGTATTGGTTTTTTGCTTGTTCGCTTGTCGCATGGCGGCATAAAGCAAATGGCTTTTGCCACTAGCTCGCTTGCCATAAAAATAAATCAGCGGCGGCTCTCCGTGCAACGCACACGCATCTAAGGCCGCTAATAATTCTTCATTACGACCCGGCCAAAAGTTATCGAAACTTGCCTTATCGTCAACCGAAAGTGGAAAAGCCAGTTGAGGATTTTGCATCTGCCCTATGACTCACTGCTAGCGCGTGTCGCTTTTGCTGACCAGATGTAAACATACAAACTGCCGCTCACCACGCTGGTTAATAGCACCAATATGGCAAATATCTGCAGCACCATCGCTAAATCAATTGGCCAGCTTAAGGATATCAATAAAATCACAATATAAAGAATTTGCGCCAGGGTATTAGCCTTACTAATCTTCAAAGGATGCATTTGCACCGAACCAAAAAACAGTTCCATCAACAAATAACCACCAATAATGATGGCATCACGAAACACCACAACCACCATCAGCCAAAACGGTAAAACGCCGATCACCGATAACATCACATAGGCGCTGACCAGTAATGCTTTGTCTGCTAGTGGGTCTAATAGAGCTCCAAGTGCAGTCTCGGCATTAAATCGTTTAGCGATAATACCGTCTAAGGCATCGCTTATGCCGGCGATGATGAACACCGCGAGCGACCAAGCATATTCTTGTTGGTTGAGCAGAATAAGCAACCATGGCACAAGCCCAAGACGCGCCAATGACAACAAATTCGGAATGTATAACATTCAGGCTTCCCTCACCATGTTGACTTGTCATTATGCTTAGTCTGACGACGATACACAATACCCACCAGAACCGCTACAATATGCGCCAAATTGCCCTTCTACCATGTTCCATGGAGCAAAAATACGGTGTCTGATTCTGCTAAATCTGAGTCCCTTTCTTATCGCGATGCTGGCGTCGATATTGACGCTGGAGATGCTTTTATTGATGTCATCAAACCAGTCGCCAAACGAACGCTGCGCGAGGGCTGCCTGAGCGGCCTCGGTGGCTTTGGCGCCCTATTCGAAGTACCCAAACGTTATCAAGAACCCATTTTGGTCTCTGGTACTGATGGAGTCGGCACCAAGTTAAAGCTCGCCTTTGACTTAAACAAACATGACACCATTGGTATCGACTTGGTAGCAATGTGTGTTAATGATGTCTTGGTGCAAGGCGCAGAGCCACTGTTTTTTCTGGATTACTTTGCTACAGGAAAGCTGGCACCCGAAGTTGCGGCTCAAGTCGTCGCTGGCATTGGTGAAGGCTGTGTACAGGCAAATGCTGCCTTGATCGGCGGCGAGACGGCTGAGATGCCAGGTATGTATAGCGACGGCGAGTATGATTTGGCAGGCTTTTGTGTTGGCGCAGTCGAAAAATCCAAACTAATTGATGGTCAGAAAGTTCAGGCCGGTGATGTTTTAATCGCTCTTGCCTCCAGTGGTGCTCACTCTAATGGTTACTCCTTGATCCGCAAAGTAATTGAAGTACACCAGGCCGATTTAGATCAACAAATTGGCCAACAAACTTTGGCTGAGCATGTACTCACGCCCACGCGGATTTACGTGCGCTCCGTGCTTGAGCTGATGAAAAAAGTTGATGTGCATGCACTTGCTCATATTACCGGTGGTGGCATTCCGGGCAATCTAAACCGAGTTTTGCCCGCCAATTGTCATGCTATAGTGAATGAATCAAGTTGGCAGTGGCCAGCCATTTTTGAATGGTTAATGAAAACGGCTAATATCGAACAAGCCGAAATGTATCGAACTTTTAATTGTGGTGTTGGCATGATTCTCGCGGTAGCCGCTGAAGATGCACAGAGCAGCATTGATTTGCTGACTAGCGCTGGCGAAACCGCATTTGTCATTGGCGAAATCAAAGCTGGTGAGCGCGATCCGCTGGTAAGCATCGTGTAATGACACGCACTGTTGTCTTAATTTCCGGTAGCGGCAGTAATCTGCAGGCCTTTATTGACGGCGTTGCTAATGACTCGCTACCACTTGACCTTGCGCTGGTTATTAGCAACCAAGCTAGTGCTCATGGTCTAAAGCGCGCCGAACAAGCCGGCATAGACACTACTCTGATTGAGCATACCGCTTATGCGTCGCGGCAGGAATTTGATCAAGCCCTCATGCGCGCGATCGATGGTGTCGATGCCCAGCTAGTAATTCTAGCTGGATTTATGCGCATACTTACCGAGGGTTTCGTTAATCACTATCAAGGCCGACTAATCAATATACATCCTTCACTATTGCCTAAGTACCCCGGCACCAACACACACCAAAGGGCACTTGATGCAGGCGATAGTCATCATGGCGCAACTGTTCATTTTGTGGTTCCCGAGGTCGACGCCGGGCCGATTATCGTGCAAGGTCAAATGTCAATTTATGCGAATGACACGGCTCAGAGCCTGCAACAGCGAATACACAAAATTGAGCATCAAATATACCCATTAGCAGCTCGTTGGTTTGCGCAAAATCGATTGAGTGTCGAAAATGATCAAGTGTTACTGGATGGTGAAAACTCAGTAAGCCAGTTGCAAAGCTTTGAGGTCTAAGTTAGCGTTGCTGCAATTGGAAAAACAGCACTTGTATACACATTTTGAAACGTCATCTACTGCTTGTTTGCATCGCATCACTGCTCTGCTCGATCGCCGGGAAAGCCATGTCCGCACCCTTAGATCCTGTTCTGATTAGTTATAAAATCCAAATGCAGAGTGAGCGCTTTGGAAATGCCACGCTGGGGCGCATTGAAACCACTTTATCGAATACTGAATCCGGTTATCAAATTGACTCTGTTACCAAGTTTCAAGGTTTGGCCACTCTATTCAGCGGCAGTAATGTCCGTGAATCTTGTGAGTTTAAGCTCGAAGACGGGCGCGCTGTTACCCATCGCTACGAAGGTGGGCGCATAAAATCATTAGACTACAAGGTCGGTTTTGACTGGCAAGATCGCAAGATTAATTTCGATTCAGAAGAGTCATTAGACATGCCTCAAGGCTACGTGGTCGATAACTGCAGTTTGTGGTTTGCCATGGCTTTGACCAAAGGCGAAGGTTTGCAAGACGAGCTAACCTATGTAGTTGATGGCAAAACACGTCGTATTCGGGGTTTTCGATTTCGGAGCTTAGAAGAAGAAACCATCGACACGAATATTGGCCAAAAATCGGTACTTAAACTAGTGTTAGAGCGCGAGTTACGAACTGACCGAACCATTACTTTTTGGCTGTCCAAAGATGATCAATTCATCCCATTACGAATGCAAGAAAAACGAAAATCTCGAACCACTACGATTAGTGTTAATAAGATGGAGCGGCCAAGCTAATCGAGTAACCGATCTAAAACATAAAAAACCCGCAATAGCGAACTATTGCGGGTTTTTTTGCTAATTTAGCTTAGTGAAATTAAAACGGGTAGCGGATGTTTAAAGACCCGGTTTGCAGATCAGCGTCGCCACTGAACTCACCGTTGTAATTCAAACTCAAGATCAAACCTGCTTTGTTGATCAAGTTAAGGCTTGCACCAAGTGCGAAACGATCAGTCTCTGAATTGGTGCCGATCAAACGGAACGGATTACCTGCAACATCACCTGTTAAGGCAGTTTGCTCTTCTAAGAACTCATGCTGCCAGGCAACTTTTAGCGACGGAACCAATGTCCAGTTGGCAAACTGTTTGGCGCCATCAATATTGATGCCAAGCTCAGATTTGAATTCCGCGACGTCGTCATAATTGACGATCAAGCCAACACCACCGGCTTCGCTAAAACTATCGATACTAAGATCAGAGTAGTTAATTCCTGCAAAAGGGGTCACATTAATATTGCCACGCTTGAATGACAAGCCACCAGTTAGACCAAGACTAGTTAATTCACCATCAGTCTCACCAACCACTAAATTGTTATCAGTGAAAACAGTGAATCGCGATACGTCATAACTCAAATCAGTGTAGCTGGCCAAGCCGCCTACGAACCAGTTTTCGCGACGATAATCGGCGTATGCAATCAATTGATCACTATCGATTTCAGCTCGATCAGATTGTGCACGCAAATCAAAGATATCGGCGTCGGCGGAGCTTAGAGCGCCACCAAAGCGCCAGTTACCTACCTTGCGATCGTAACCAAAGCTTGCTCCATCGATGTTGCTGTTAAACCCAGCGACACCATCGCGACTATCTTGATCAAGACCACCATCAAAAACCTGTAACCAAACGCCGGATGTGCGGTTGCTATCAGTTGATCGAGTAGTGAATCTATCGCGAACAAATCGCAATGCTTGCTCACTGGTTTCACGAGCACCTTGAGTTAAGGCACCGCTCACCGATGGGCTAAGGTCTTGCGCAACAAGGTCAAAGACTTGAGCATTTGCTTCGCTAGTGCGGAATAACAACTCCGCCACACTTTCTACTTGACCAGAACGCTGCTCAATTGCGGCACCTAGAGCGTTACCGAATCGAACATTATTGGCATTAGCGCTAATGCTAGCGAAATCGATTACGCCAACCTCCAGTGCGTTAGCTGCAAAGTTCACGCGACCTTCAAACAGCAAACTGTCTTCAGCGAAATCAGCGCCATTATCGATTACCGACGTTGCACCGATCAGCTCGCCGATTTGATCAAAAGCAGATCCAGCAGAGAAGTTGACATCAACAATACTGCCAGCGCCAAGAGTCACGCTACCGTTTTGAGTTAACTCTGGAGAACCTAAACCAGCGTTTAGAATCAAAGTACCATTGTTAACTAAAGCGCCACTGCCTTGTACTGAATTTCCAAAGCGCAAAGCTGCTCCTTGAGCGACTGTAGTTGTCGCACCAGCTGTAGAGAAGTTACCGAGCTGCAATACAGTTCCGCTAAGGATATTGTAGTCTTCAACATTGACCACACCGTTAGACACAAAGGTGTTACCCGCGCCAGCATTGATGTTGAGTACACCACTGCCTTGGCCGATCACCTGGCCGCTGATTGAGCCGCCATTTACATTCACCTGGTCGTTGCCGCCACCAAGCTCTACGTTGCCTGCAATTGAACCACCGTTAATCGTAAGCGTATCGTCATTGGCACCTAACTGCACATTGCCATTCACTGAGCCGTTGTTGATTAACAATGAGTCATTGCCTGCACCTAATGATACAGAACCATTCAGCGATGCATTAGCGACTGCAACGTTATCGTTGCCACCACCAGTGTTAATCGCGCCATTAATGCTTGCGCTAACCACATTGACATTATCAGTACCAGCACCACCATTTACTGAGCCGTTAATGGATGCATTTGCGACATTAACACTATTGTTACCGTCGCCAAGTGCAACTGTTCCATTGAGTGAGGCACCACTTAAGTTCAAAGCATCATCTCCGGCTCCTGTACTAACGCTGCCAGATAGGGAACCGTTAACCACTGAGATAGAGTTATTACCTCCACCAAGAGCTACGTTACCAGAGACCGAACCATTGCTAACAGCGAGACTATCGCTGCCTGAGCCTGCATTAACGCCACCTGATATCGAACCACCGTTAACTGCGACGGCGTTGTTACCTTCACCTAGAGATAAGGTACCGTTGATAGCACCATTATTAACCGCAACGAAGTCTGATTCGCTGCCGCCAGTAACACTACCGTTAACCGATCCACCATTCACAGTCAAAGCATTAGTGCCTTCGCCCAGATCAACATTACCATTGATAGAACTATTGCTTACGTTAACGGAGTCATCTCCGACGCCTAGCGCCACGTTGCCGTTGATAGCGCCACCAACTTGATTAATAGTGACATCACCTAAAGCTTCAGTCGCATCAACATTGCCGTTAATCACTCCAGAGTTATTAAGTGTGGTATCGGCGTTATTCACTAGATCGCCACCAGCGTTCAACACTTGGCCCGCCAGGCCACCGTTACCGATTTCTAAACCACCATTTACTACCGCTGAATTGTTAACGGTTAGCTGACTACCAGCATTCAATGTGGCATCACCACTAACTGCAAGAGAATCTTGTCCGAGGTTGAAACTCAACGCACCATCAGACACCAGGCTGCCGTCAATATTTCGATCACCTTGCACATTCACGATAGAGTTCGTCGCGATGGTGACATCAACATCGTTAAGAATATCAATAGTCAGATCATTAGTGGTGTTACTGGCAAAAGTGAAGCTGTCAACCCCGTTGTCGCTACCAATAAAGTCACCATTTAAGGTTCCACCTGCTTGAATGAACTCGATACCGTCTGCAGCCGAAGACGCATCGACCGATGCTGTTTCGCCACTTAGAGTACCGGTATTGGTAATAGCGCCAATAAAATCAACACTTTCGATTAAGATCGCAGCACTGGTCTCAGAGCTAATGGTGCCAGAGTTGGTGATGTCTCCATCGACGGTCACGTCGCCTTCGCCGGCACCGCTGAAGAGTCGCACACCAGCTGTTTGACCGCTGGCCAAAGCATCGCCACGGCCAATGATGTCACCACTATTGTTAAGTTCGATCGAACGTGTATCACCATCATTCACTCCGAGCTGTAAAGACACACCAGAACCTTGATTGCCTTCGCCAGCATCGATCAAACCAGCATTGTTGATTACAAAGTTATCGGCCGTAGCATCTGAGTAGACTGTGCCGTTACGTTGGTTTCCGGTGCCAATGATCTGACCACTTTCAAGATTGTTAATCGTTAAGCCAGAGCCATCAATATTTAGCGCGCGGCTGTCTGAGCTAATGGTGCCTGCGTTGTTCACTACACCAGTATTCTCACCGCCACCGCCAGGCGTCGCATTGCCGAAGTACAAGCCATTTTGCGTGCCTGAGATAACACCGCCTTCTTCGTTATTGATTGTACCCTGGAAAGACACACCGTTAACGGTACGAATACCAGCTGTAGTGCCTTGCTCAGATTCAGAATTAATCGTGCCAGAGTTGTTAATCACACCAGTGAATACACCTGTTGAAGGATTCACTAATGAACCATCAACACGCGAACGCTCTAGGCGGATACCATCGCCAGCTGTCGCCAGACCCGCTCCAGCTTGGCCGCGACCCTGAATAACACCTGAGTTAGTAATTTCAAAGTCATTACCCTCAGCGGACAATTCTGCTGAGAATCCAGCACCTTGGTTGCCGTCACCTGCGTCGATCAAGCCATCGTTAATCAGCACGAAGTCCTGCGCGGTTGAATCGGCATACACCGTACCATTACGCTGATCATCAGTACCAACAATGTCACCAACGTTAGCAATAACCAAGCCTTGGCCATCAATATTTAGCGCGCGGCTGTCTGAGCTAATAGTGCCCGCGTTCACCGCCACACCACCAGTGTGATCGCCATTACCAAAATACAAACCGTTTTGCGTGCCAGCGATAGTGCCGCCCGCTTCGTTAACGATCGTACCTTGAAAATTGACGTTATCGACTGTGCGTACAGCCGACACTGTGCCATTCGCGCCTTCACTGGTGATTTCACCAGAATTGATGATCGTGCCAGTAAAAGTGCCAGTCGATGGGTTCGCCAATGAACCGTCAACACGACTTCGCTCTAAGCGAATGCCGTCGCCAGCTTGCGCAGACCCCGCCGCCGCATTACCACGACCAGCGATTGTGCCTGAGTTAATGATGTCAAATGCATTGCCGTTCTCATCTAGTTCAACTGAGAAACCCGCGCCGCCAACACCAGCGTCAATTAAGCCGTCATTAGCCAGCACGAAGTCTTGCGCGGTTGAATCGGCATAGACGGTGCCATTACGTTGCACGTCAGTACCGACAATCTCGCCTGCATTCTCGATGATCAAGCCTTGACCATCGATATTCAGTGCACGACTGTCAGAACTGATCACACCTTCGTTAATGGCAATACCCGTTGCATGATCGCCATTACCAAAATACAAACCGTTTTGCGTGCCAGCGATAGTGCCGCCCGCTTCGTTAACGATCGTACCTTGAAAATTGACGTTATCGACTGTGCGTACAGCCGACACTGTGCCATTCGCGCCTTCACTGGTGATTTCACCAGAATTGATGATCGTGCCAGTAAAAGTGCCAGTCGATGGGTTCGCCAATGAACCGTCAACACGACTTCGCTCTAAGCGAATGCCGTCGCCAGCTTGCGCAGACCCCGCCGCCGCATTACCACGACCAGCGATTGTGCCTGAGTTAATGATGTCAAATGCATTGCCGTTCTCATCTAGTTCAACTGAGAAACCCGCGCCGCCAACACCAGCGTCAATTAAGCCGTCATTAGCCAGCACGAAGTCTTGCGCGGTTGAATCGGCATAGACGGTGCCGTTACGTTGCACGCCAGTACCGACGATCTCGCCAGTGTTGTTAATCGTTAAGCCAGAGCCATCAATATTTAGCGCACGGCTGTCTGAGCTAATGGTGCCTGCGTTGTTCACTACACCAGTATTCTCACCGC
>CAYVYS010000011.1:0-74521 GCA_964455815.1 uncultured Gammaproteobacteria bacterium | reverse complement strand
TGGGGCGACGGTAGCTGCTCCTGCGTTACTCTACCTTCTGCGTCCATGCAGGCGTGCGCGATTATTTGTTTCGTCAAGAGACTCACTCCTATCGGGGTAGCCTTCGGCAGTCCAAAATCGTTCCTGGCAATTTTGTCGAAGGTTCGTTCGAGCAACAGCATCATTTGTTTGATGAGCGGGGAGGGATTTTTAAGTGTTTTTGGTGATAATGCCGAGGAATCTGACTGACTTATTAGCTATACAGGTTCGCCGTCTTCATTGATTTTATTATTGTCGTAGTTGGTATTTTCATCGCTTTTCAAGTTGCCGAATGGAGCGAACAACGACAAAGGAGCGCAGAGTAGGGCACAGTAATTGCTCCTGCATTGCTGAAATACCTCACATCCATGTAAGTAATTGCCAGATTTAAAACACCAAGCCCTAGACGCAGCGCGTCTAGGGCTTTTTAGGTTGATTATAAAAACCATCTTGGCTGTCAAAAATGTGTAAATAGAACAAAATCTATCTATTGGTCTTGCGTTCTGCCTATAAAATAGAACCAATGAGAGCGCTTAAAAAATTACTGTACCGCAAGGCACCAAACGTATATTGCTATTGCCGTGATCGCTATCAGTTCGCAAAAAGCGTCTTGAACGGTGAATTGTCAGCATTGAAAAAAGATGCTCTAGAGGTACGTAGTTTTGAACAAGCTTTTGAATTTACCAATCAATATATTAAGTCATACCAAATTACTGCTGAGATTCAAGGGCTAATTGAACTAGTTCAAAAGCACAAGCCAGCAAACTATATGGAGATCGGAACCGCAGACGGCGGTACGCACTATCTAATAAGAAAGCTATGTACCTCGATCGAGAAAAGTATTGCGATTGATTTGGATATTCGCAATAAATTTGTAATCGATCGAATAACGACGACGACTCAAAGCCACTATTTGCTTGGTTCTTCGCTTGCACAATCAACAATTGATAAGGTCAAAGCGATCTTAGCTGGTACAAACCTCGACGTGTTATTCATCGATGGTGATCACAGTTATGAAGGTGTCAAAGCCGACTTTGATGCTTATCAACAGATGGTAAAAGAAGGCGGGCTAATCGTCTTTCATGACATTGTTGAAGATTGGCAGCAACGCTACGGGTGTGAGACTAATAAATATACTGGTGGTGTGCCAAAGTTCTTTGCCGAGATTAAAGACAATTATCAGCATTACACTTTTATCGAAGATCCAGGTCAAGATGGTTTTGGTATTGGCGTAATAGTTCAGCGTTAGCCCCATGTATGACGTATCGATTGTTATACCGACCTACTTAGCAAATGATTTGCTTAAGCGCGCAATAGAGTCGGTTATCTCCAGCGAAAGTCTAAAGACGCAAATTGTGGTCATAGAAGATGGCTCATCTGAGCCCAGCCTCGCTATTCTGCAAAACGAGTATGCTGAGCTATTTAGTGATCAAGGTTCTACCAAAATCGATTATGTTGAGCAGAATAATCAAGGCGCTTACTTAGCACGCCTTAATGCACTACAACACTGTCTTGGGCGATTCACAAAATTTCTTGATCAGGATGATTACTTACTTGAAGGAATATTGGCTAAGGAGGTAGCGGATTTTAATCAAGACATTGATGTGGTGATGTCTAATTGGATGGTTGAAAAAAGTTCTGACTCGTTGAACTCGCAGCCAAAAATGGAGTTTATGAAAGCGCCGGTTTATCAAAAGCCAATTGATGATTTTTTAACCATTGGTGGTGTGTTTACATCCGCTGCTTTGTATCGTACCGACTTCATCCAAAAAGTTTTAAAGCCCGTCAGCGATTTTACACCGATTAAAGCAGATGATTGGTTGATATTTGCACAAGTTTGTTTGGCGGGCGCTCGATACCACACTATAAAAAAGGCGAGCTATGTCTGGGCAAGTCATGAAAACCAACTTTCAAATCAAAGTCGAGAGTTGATGATCAAGGAGCACTATCATATATTGAATTGGATAGAGTCTGAATTAGCTCTTAGTGATCAGCTGACGGCAAAGCGTAAAACTCTGTTGGCGAATTATTACGCTAAACAATTGATCGAGGCACATCGAGTAGACAAAGAAATTTTCACCAAGCTTATTGAAAAAACCCAGCGCTTGGCCCCCAAGTATCGTCAACAACATGGCAACCAACTCTATAAACTGCTTTGCAATACATGCGGCTTATCAGCCGGAGTAAGAATTTATTCCCTAATCAAAAGTATTCTATTCAGGCACTAGCAGTGACCTTTGGTTTGTAAGCAATAGTCACTAATTTAACGATGGCGAGTTACTGTGAAACCTACGTGCAGTGCTAGTGAACTGGGTCGCCAAAATATTAGGTAAGCGTCAAAGGAAATAGCAAAGCAAGGCATGTTGTTGTGAACTGCTGGTATACTTTGTTGTTAGAAAACTAGACTAGGAATGCGTCAAACAATGAAAAAAATCAGTCAAATTATTCTATTTGCTATGCTTACGAGTCTTGTTGCTTGTTCAAGCGATGGCGATCGTGCACCGAGTTCAAAACAAGCCGACGACCCCGATTTAACTGGCGATCGTTTTTTCGATGCGGCGGCTACAAAAGTGATGCGGCAATCGCCAGGCATGGTGCGATTACAAGCCAATTGTATTGTGGTAGACATCACCGCTGATGGTTCAATTGGTATTGGCGAACTTAATCAGGCTGACCTTGGAATTGTCGCGATACAAGAGACGCCGGAGTTGCGGGATGCGTACTTTGCTGCGATGAAAAAATGCACGGCTTGAAAGCGTTAGTGACTTTATTAAGAACCTTGATTTACGGTTACGGGCTCGCTACCCGCTAAGTTAGTTCAGCTCACACAAGTTAGATGGCCATCTATTGCGACACACATGTGCATTGTTATGATTTCTCAGAAATCGATGGCCTGCTCAATTCTGCTTATTCAAATGTACAAGCGTACTCTTTCGATACTGAAGTTGATCAGCTGGTATTGTTTTTCACTGACGGGCGTGACGATAAAACCTGGGCAAAGCTCACGTCTGAGGTGCCAAGAACAGGGGGCCTTGAACAATGGCAGTTGCAATCTACAGCATGTGATAAATCCCTATCTGCGATTCATTCACAAACTAATGCCCAAATCACTTTGGTTGCGGCTAGACAGATAAATAGTGCAGAGAGGCTTGAATTTCTTGTGCTTGGCTATGATGGCGAGGATGAGGATGGCGAAGATGCGCAACAAATTATTGAGCAGTTCTCAAACGATTTTTTATTGATTTGCCCATGGGGCGTTGGTAAATGGCTTTTTTCGCGAGGCGCTTTATTGAGGAGCTTGTTAGCGCGTTTCCGCTCGACGCTTTATTTGGGTGATAACGGTGGCAGACCATGGTTTTGGGGCTATGTGCCTCACTTTCAGCAAACTGATCAGACTATTTTCAATGGCAGCGACCCATTGCCGATCAAGAATGAAATTTCTCGCGTCGCTAGCTTTGGAATCAAGATCAACACTAAACAGAGTAAACACGCGAACGCAACGCAGCTGATTGAGTTACTAAAAGACGAGTCAGTCAGAAAAGAAAATTTTGGAAAGCCAATGGGAGTTTTTGCCTTTATTAAGTCAAGATTCGCACTAGCCTTAAGATAGTCATTATTTTTGAACCCACTTGTCTTTGCTAGAGGTGGTGACATTGGTGGGTTTGCAATGATTTTGAAAACATCTCTGTAAAATAGAGAACATAGTCTTAGGCTGCGGTGTGGAAAAGCAGCCCCCCGTAAAAAGTGTATTGTCTGAGTACTAGTACTCTATTTTCTAAAAAGTGAGTGCGGTACGATCACTTTTGGATTGTTAGTAAAATATCTGCAGGATCACGGTTTGCTTATAGCGGCTAAGATTCTCAAATATTGCACCAAAGTCATTGATCATGTTTTTTAGATTGAATTATTTCGCTAATTAATATGGCGATACGAATTACATTCACAGCAAAGCATGCATGATTGGCTGCCAGGCCTATATTTGATACGCTCGGTTAAGAGTAAGGGATAGTAAGGATAAGTTCACGACCTTCTATAAGCACACTAAAAAATACAAAAATACATGGGGTTTCTAAGTATGTTTTTTCGTCAATCATTATTCATTAGCCGTATCGTATTTATCTTACTTATAGCGTTTGCAGGCTCTGTCAGTGCCCAGCAATCTGTAAGTGGAACACTTAGCCTATCAAATGGCTTTGCCACTTCAGATATGAATATAGTCGTTGAGGTAGCGTCGCTTGACGAGAACAATGTAACTATTGAATTGTTTTCCGAAACTGTAACCATTGCAGCGAACACCGGTAGTGTATCGTATCAAATAGGCGGTATAACTGGCGATCGTTTTGCGCTGAGATACTTATGCGCCGACAATACTTGTGGCAGGTTTGTGCGTGAGATTTATGTAACGCAACAAAATACCGACGCATTTGATTTTACTAATGACACTATACTGTCTAACAATCAATTACCGCCTGTTCGAAATTTTAATTTACGGGTAGGTAATACTGTTTCCGGAACGATTTTTCTTCCTCGTGCAGTGTCTGACCGAGAGCTAATGATTTTTCCCGTAATACAATTTATTCCTAATCAGGGTCCGAACGTGGCTATTCGAACGTTCTTTGACCCCGAATTTCAAGTACCAGAAGGCGCTACCCAGATAGACTTTACAATAGAGGGTGTAACCCCGATCGACGGCTTTAGGCTTTTCCCATTTAGTATTTGTCAAAACTGTGAGCCCGAACTATCACAGTTAGGATTACCCCAAGGAGTTAGTCTAAATGAAGACGGAATTCTTGATGTGCAACAACAGATCGACAATTCAGTGCCGTCCAACCAGAATCATACAGGTGTACAATTGTTTCATATTTTGGGAGAAGGAGGAGATACTGGAAGTTTGATCCCTTCTATTTTGATTCCTCCTATTTTGAATCTCTTACTATTAAATGACTGAGAGCTGCAAACCTGGTCTATAACCAGCCTTGCTCCTGATACCAGTCGCAAAGTGCTCGAATCCCTTGCTCATTGGTATAACGACATTCAAAACCAGTTTCGTCACGCATTCTCGAAGTGTCGAATGAGCGGTCTTTAGTAAAAAAGGCCACGCGTCTTCGGTAAAGCGGAGGTTCGATATTCAGTGGTTTGCAAATAAATTCGCAGATATCTCCTGCAATAAAAAACGGTGTTACTGGTAGCCTTAAAAAACGCGCCTTTTTGCCGAGCTGATCACTAATAATTTCGATCATCGATTTAAAGGAGATATCGCTGTCGTTCCCACAAATATAAACGCCGCCTAAAGTGTGCTCTTGTTGTGCCGCGTGAATCATAAAGGCGACTAAATCTTCAACATGAATCAGGTGATAAAGGTTTTTTGTGTTTAAACCCAGGATAGGGCAGATCGGCAGTTTGGCCATTTTAAACACCTTTAATAAGCGCCGATCACCGGGGCCATAAATACCGGCAGGTCGCACTACTGTCAGCGCTAAGGGGTTCTCTTTAGCAAATTTTTTGATCCATTCTTCCGCCTCAACCTTGGTTTTTTGATATTCATCACCAGGCGCAAATCGATAATCTTCGTCAGCGGGCGGATGTTCAATATGGCCGTGTACACCAATGGTTGATGTATGTAGAAATCGCTTAAAATTTGGCTGCTTAGCTGCGTGCTTGGCTAATAGCTGCGTGCTTTGAACGTGTACCTTCCAATAGATGTCGTCACTGATCTTAGCTTCACGATATGCCGCGGCTACATGAAACACATAGTTCACTCCTTGAATCGCTTGTTTTATGGTCGCTTCGTCATAAACATCACCAGTAAACCATTCAATCGGCAAATCCTGTAAGTCACTACGGTTTGAAGAAGATCGCGCAATCACTCGCACCTTAGCGCCGGCGTTGCATAGAGCCTTCACCAAATGCACTCCGGTAAAGCCGGTGCCGCCGGTGATGAGTATCACATCGTTTTCGGTAATCATGTCACTGTTTCGCGCAGTTGTTGAATGAGAGTGTTATTGCGAGTCGATAAGAAGCGATTCGATAGGTTGGCTAATTCATTCAGCTTATCATCAGTCGACCAGTTAAGTGCATCAGCAAGCTCATTAACAATAATACCTAGTTGATGTTCGCCTAACTTCTCTAAAATAAAATCGTCGCTACGCCGTATTATTAAATCACTTAAGTGCAAGACCATGGTGTGCTCTACATGACTACGCACGCTTTGTTTAAGTTGCTCATCAGTTAACTCGGCTAATGAGCGATTGATGTCAAGTGCTGGAATCGGCCGAGTCTTGGTGATGCAAGATTTAGTATTGCCAAATTTGTTGGCGACGATGTTGGTGCATTGTTCAGCCACCAATCGTGCGGTAGTCCATTTAATACTCACGATGCTAACCAGGCCGTTGATTGCCTGCTCAGCTTGATGGTCAATAACCTTGCTTTCGTGCAAACGCTTGGATTTATCTTTGCTGTCTTCCATGGCGTCAGCTGGCGTTAAACCATGATAGCAATACAATACATCGTCGGCTTGCAAATCTAATGCGGGGTAGGCCGCATTGATCTCATTAACAAAATCAGTGATATCAGATTCGATAGTGGTATTTGCTTGATGCTCTGACTGGTGTGCAATATGGGTGGTACCAAATACTGAGCATCCCTTCCAAGGCACCACAAAAAACAAACGTTTGGTTTTGCCGAGTAATGAATCAGATTGATGTTGACTGTAAAAAGACAAAGCATGATTGCCCAATGACTTGCGCGTGACAATATTCATGCTTTTGACTAACGGCAATGGTTCAGATGCCTGCTCGGCTAGCGATGAGTCAGCGATTTGCTTCATCAGCCATGGCCCGGATGCATTGACAACGCAAGCAGCACGTATGTTGAAGGTTTGCTCAGATAGCATGTCAGCAACTCGAACACCAACAACTTCTGGTTGTGAGCTGCTCGGATTTTCGGCAAGAATAAAATCAGTGGCTTTTAGATAATTCGCTGCCACCGTACCGTTCTGATATGCATCGGCGACAATTTCAATTACTGTCTGATCGGCTTCAGTGACTTGTGCATCATTCCAAATGGCCGCGCCAGTTAGGCCATCATCAGGTAAGCCTTTGGCAATGGATAAGCACCGCTTTGCTGAAACTACTCGACCAGCTTTGATTTGTGATGCTTTAGCCAAACCTTTATTCCGACCCAAGCCAACTAAGTAGTAAAGCAAGACTCCAGCCATCATTGCCAATGGGCCGCGCATTCCATGGCCATAGGTAGGCATTAGAAAAGGGAGTGGCCGTACTCGTTTGGGAGCGGTAGCAAGCCAAATCGACTGTTCGCGAATCGATGATAGCGTGCGCTTTAAATTTAAGTGTTGCAGATAACGAATGCCACCATGAATGGTTTTAAGTGAATTATGGCTGGTGGCGCCACAAATATCGCCTTGATCAATCAGTGCTACACGCATGCCTCGCAAGGCCGCATCACGCGCCACGCAAGCGCCATGCACACCGGCGCCAACTACGACTAGGTCGAACTCCGTTTGTTTGAGAGCCTCGAGATCGCGTTTCATTTAGTTACCAGTGCCAACAAGTGGTAGCCAGTTTTGCCAGTCAGCGCTTTGGGTAACGCATTGTAGACATCAACAAACATGCGGTTATAAAGAATCGCTTTAATGCCTTTGTGTACCTCGGTCTTTACCGGGAAGCGCTCTACAATCAACTCTCGTTGTTCAAATGGCGAAACTAGTTGATCGAACTCTGCATAGTTAAATCGGTGAAACACTGGCGCGTCTAAATAATCAATTTTCATACCCGCAAGCTTGTGCAAAGCATATAGCCAAGAGTGACGGTTAATCGTCATCAGCAAGGCGCGGCCGCCCGGTTTTAGCACTCGCTGGATTTCTTTTACCATTGCCGCCGGATTTGGCGTGAAATGCAATACCGTATGGCAGTAAACAAAATCAAACTGATTGTCGTCAAAAGAGAGAGCTTCGCCATCCATTTGCTGGAAATTGGCCGGCAAGTTGCGCCAGGCAAAATTTTTCTGTGCAAAATCTATGGCAGTAGTAGACACATCTATACCAGTGGTGTTCGCACTGCCTGATGCAAATAATGAGAGATCGGTGCCGAGCCCGCAGCCAATATCCAACACGCTTTGGCCAGCAAAGGCCTGATAATCTACGTAGTTAGGTAAATAGTGCAGCTTGTCGAAGCGATATCGTTCGACTTCTTCAAAAAAGGCCTGACTACCTGCCTCTAAATGAGCGGCGATCTTCCAATTAGCAACGTTTACATCCCAGTACTTTTCCACCAATGAGGTATCGGTCACTAATCGCTCCTAGCCAACACTGCTCATCATTTGCTGATAAATATCAGCAACCATGTCGATGTAAGAATCATCCGAGAAATTCTCTTGAGCAAACTGCTGAGCGTTTTTGGCAATCTGTTGAGCAAGTTGTTGGTCGTCCAGTAGTTTAAGTATGCCAGCAGCAAAAGCAGGTGCATCAGCATCTACCAAATGCGCGATTTCAGGGTTGAGTATTTGGGTATGGGTCAGCCGATCCGTTGCGACTAAGGCTTTATCATGACGCAGATAGTTATAGATCTTGAGCGGAGTATTTGTGCCTCGAGATCGTGGTGAGACAATCAGCGTTGAGATTTCAATTAAACCCGGAATATTCTCTGGATGAACCGTGCCGGTAAACATGACGTTCTGGCCAATGCCCAGTTTCTTTGCCATGGTGCGATATTCTTCGACTTGTTCGTCTCGACCGCCAACCAAAAGCGCGATGGCATTGGGTTTTGACTGTACAACTGGCACCATGGCTTCTAAGAATAAATCGATACCCTGATAGGCTTCGAAGGTCCCGGTATACAGCATAACAGGCTGATCGCTGATGCCAAGCTTGGCTTTCCAATCCGCGCCATTCGATTGAAACACTTTTCGATCATCGCCAATATTTTCGATCATTCGATGCGGCTTATCCGCGTAGCCGCCATCCACAATTTTACCGAGATCATCGCAAATCGTAATAACTGCATCACAGCTACTTAAGACTTTGTGTTCAAGCGATTCAAATATCTTGCGAATAAAGCCGATATTGTAAGCTTTAAAATTCGAGAGCTGGTGCGGCAAGCTCGAGTGCATATCATAAAGATGCGGCATCGGGTGCTTCTTAATAAGCCTTAATGCAAAAAAAGCAGCCTCTTCATGAGAATGAAAGACATCGTATTGATTGGCATTTAATAGTTGGAGAGTTTTGAAATACAGCAGCACATCCAAAAAGATTTTTGGAATAGATGGGCCGATTTTAATCTTATTGATCAGTGGAAGTTTCGCACACCGATGAATACTCAACCCCGGCATTGGAATGTCTTCACCGTAGCCATAGGTTACTAGGTCGACTTTATGCCCAAGTTCCAAAAGTGCTCGGATACGGTGGAGCACACTGAATGGCGTCCCTCGGGCAGAAAAATAAGGTTGCGGAGCAACCATCAAAATGCGCAATGATTTGTTCATGAAGAACGGCTGGAACGCCAAATTTGCCACGTTCGAGAAAGGCGTGATGGTAACGCATTGATTGCCTGAAAGCTATGTGTGGCAATGCGATGAATTGATCTAAAAAAACCCCGAGGCGTGAATCGTCCTCGGGGCAAGGCTAGGGGTAACTAGCGGTTTGGGAATTCGTCGTTGATAGTGCTGATAACAAGGGTTGCGTTAGCTTAAATCTCCGTCTTTTCTACTTTTATAAGGTTTTCATCTGCATATTTCTCAGGTCACGAAAACTTAAGTGTTAGAGATTAGATCTTTGTAGGGTTCTCCAAAACAATCGGTTAAGATTGGCTTTGAGCCGTGCATGTCTTGTAATACAGAAATTATAATTATTGATAATAATTCCCTTATGTTAGATTCGCTGATTCTTATGTCAGATCGTCCAAAAAGTAGCGCTAAGTTAGTTACAATCGAATTATGAGTGGTATGGAGCAAGTACTCGCCAGGCTGAGGGTCAAAGCCTCCGTTTTTCATAATGGACATTACTGTGGCAATTGGGCAGTAGACACCTCTGGCAGCAAGCAAATGACCTTCCATTTGGTGACACATGGCCGATGTTTTCTTGATTTTAATGGCGATCGTGTGCCACTAGAGCTGGGCGACGCGGTGTTTTTCCCAAGCGATGCCAAACATATGTTGTGCACAGCGCACGCTGATGCGGCAAAAGTCAATCAGGACCAAGCGAGCTCTATGTTAGAACCAATGTCAGCAGATTCTGTTGCCCTGGTTTGTGGTTATTTTGAGCCGCAAACTCCGGTATTTAATTCGATGTCTGAATATTTTCCGGAAGTGATTTTATTGCCTAGACAGTCGAATAGCGATAGCACAATACTCATTGACCTAATGATGGCAGAAGCCAAAAGCTCAGGTCAAAGTAATACCGCATTGTTAGACCGATACGCAGATTGTTTGTTCTACCTCCTGTTACGAGATCACTTGCCAGATGATCAAGGTTTATTTGCGGCGATTCAGCATCCCAAACTCAGTAAAGCAATTTCGCTAGTTCAGTCGGAGGATGAGCGTTTAGTCAGTTTGCAGGATATGGCCGATGCCGCCGCTATGTCGCGTTCTAGCTTTGCTGCTCTATTTAAAGATGTGGTCGGTCAAACTCCCAATGAATTCGCCACCCAGTGGCGAATGACTAAGGCCTATGAATGGCTCTCGGTGCAAGGAATAACGACGCTTGAAGCCGCGCTTCGCACCGGTTACGAGAACGAAGCTTCTTTTAGTAAAGCCTTTAAACGGGTTATGGGGGTTGGCCCCGGTGCAGTGAGGGCTGGGCATTGATCAAAAACTCAAAGCTTAAGTGCTAAAGTAGCGAAAAATAAATAAGTAAAAATGGAGGCTTAAAGTAATGCAAAAATTACTGACTCACTGCACCTTACTACTATTTTTAACCTGGTTAGTGCACTCAGACGCTAGTGCCGAGCAGGAAAAAGATGAAGATCAAAGTCGCAAATTCACTGCTGAAAGAGTATTTGACCTTGAATTCGCCAGCGACCCACAAATTTCCCCCGATGGCCGAACCATTATTTATGCGCGGCGCTCAATGGATAAATTCAAAGACGCGGTAGTCGGGCGCTTGTGGACAATCGATACTCGATCGGGTCAGCATCGGCCATTGCCTAATGCTGAATTTTCAGCATCATCACCTCGGTGGTCGCCAAGCGGTGATCGTTTACTATACTTAAGCAGTAGTAGCGGCAAACCTGAGCTGCGCGTGCATTTTATGGACAGCCGGCAGAGTTATTCACTGGCACAGTTTGAGCATGGCCCAAGTGCGCCAACGTGGTCGCCAGACGGTTCCAAAATAGCTTTCGCTAAATTTGTTAGTGATAAACCAGCGAGCTTCGCCTCTGCCCCATCAGCACCAGAAGGTGCCGAATGGTCAGAGCCAGTTCGCGTTTTCGACGATTTACAGTTTCGATTTGACGGTCGTGGTTATTTAAAAAAAGGTGAGACGCATGCCTTTGTGATTGATGCTGAGGGTGGTTCTCCCCGCCAGGTGACAGCAGGGGAGAATGGCTTTAATTCGCCCCAATGGTTAAACGATCAAACCCTACTGGTAGTTGGCAATGACGTAGAAAATCCGGAACTCGATCCCATCGAGAGCGAGATTTATCGAGTAAATTTAGCTGACTTAGAGCGCTCAGCGTTTACCGATCGAGACGGCCCAGATCATAGTCCGGCAGTATCTCCAAATGGTAAAACCATTGCCTGGTTGGGCTATGACGATAAGCTCAAAGCCTATCAACAAACTGACTTGTATTTAATGGATGCGCAAGGAGGTGAACTTCGTAATATCAGCGCTGATTTTGATCGCTCAATTTCGTCTATTGCCTGGAATGGCAATCAATTGTTAGCGCAGGCAGAAGTAGATGGCGAGATTCATTTGTTTAGCGTGAGCAATGGCGGGCGCTTTACGGCGCTGGCAACAGATCTTGGCGGCACAGCGATTGGGCGACCTTATGTTAGCGGCAGCTTTTCGGCAAGTAAAAATGGCATTAGCTACACCCAAGGCAGCAGTGCTGACTTGGCGAATGTAGCATTTATGCGCAGCGGCGGTAACGCAACGCAGCTAACCGATTTAAATAAGGATTTAAATGCCCAGGTCGACTTTGCTCCCATTGAAGAAATTAAAGTGAAATCGCGGTTTGACGAACGTGAGATCGAGGCCTGGGTAGCGCTACCTAAGGACTTCAAAGCCGACGGGTCGTTCCCGATGATTTTGGAAATCCATGGTGGGCCATTCGCCATGTATGGGCCGGTATTCGCAGCCGAAATTCAACGCTTTGCTGCTGAGGGATACGTCACTGTGTATGCCAACCCACGAGGTTCAACCGGTTATGGTGAAGAATTCGCTCAGCTGATAGATCGCAATTATCCAGGAAACGATCATGAGGATTTAATGTCCATTGTCGATTACCTGGTAGAGAAAGACTATGTCGATGAGTCACGGCTGTTTATTACTGGTGGCTCAGGTGGGGGCGTGTTGACGTCTTGGGCGGTTGGTAAAACAGATCGCTTTGCAGCCGCAGCAACGATCAAGCCAGTGATTAATTGGACAACCATGGCGCTTGCCGCTGATATATCGCGATTTGTCAGTCGGCATTGGTTACGAGCTCAGCCTTGGGAAGACCCTGAATTATATTGGCGGTTATCGCCAATCTCTTTGGTAGGTAATGTCACCACGCCAACCATGGTCATGGTCGGTGAAGCCGATTGGCGCACACCAACCTGGGAAGCGGAACAGTTCTATACCGCACTCAAGGTGCAAAAAGTGGATACCACCTTGATAAGAATCCCCGGCGCCTCGCACTCTATTGCCTCAAAGCCAAGCCGGCTGATCGCCAAGGTCGATAATATTATGGGTTGGTTTAAAAAATACGATCCAGCATTGACCGACACCAAAGAAAAAGAGGGCCAGGCAGACCAGCAGGAGCCTTAAACCGATGAGTAGTGCTGGCGCGTTGCGACCGGGCTTGCACCATAATACTGTTTGAACGCCCGACTGAATGAAGTCGGGCTGGAAAACCCGGTTTGTAAGGCAATCTCAAGCATTGGTTTTTGTGAGTCGACTACCAGTCGTCTGGCAGTTTGTAATCGAAGTTGCAGATAGTAAGCCGCTGGTGATTGATTCAAAAATTTGCGAAAGAGCTGCTCCAGCGTTCTTCTGCTGACCTTCATGTTGCTGGCGAATTGAGCGATCGATAAAGGTGTTTCTAAGTTATCGCGCATCTTGCTCATTGTTTGTGCTACACGGGGCTCTTTATTTCTGAGTCTTCTTAATACCAAATCAGTTTGCTGTCGATCAGCGGCGCGCTCGCCTTGATAAATAAACACATTGGCAACATTCATAGCTACCGTTTGACTATGAGTATGGCGCAGATAATGTAGCATCATGTCGACCGTTGGTGAGGCACCGCCACTGGTCCAAATAGTGCGATCAATCACGAAGCGATCCGCGACCACTGTTAAATCTGGATAGTCTTCGGCTAGTGATTCCAGATCCTCCCAATGCGTAGTAACGCGATGATTAGAGAGTAAACCGCTGCGCGACAATAACCAGGTGCCAGCCTCGACGCCAAATACCAGGCTAGCGCTGCGTGCTGCGCGGATAAGTTTTGGTAGAGAAGAATTAGGTAAATGATGCTCTTGTCTGAAGCCACCTAAAACGATTAATACTTCGCTGCGTTCAGCTTCATCTAAAGCGCCATCACAGGAGATTTTAACTCCACAAGTGAGTTCGATTTGCGCGCCAGTAACGCTCAATATTTGCCACGTAAACAATTGTTCGCCAGCAACCCGATTGGCCGCGCGCAGCGGGTCGATGATGGCAGCCAGGCTCATCATGGAAGAATCATCCAGAACCAGCAGGTTTATCTTGGTTGGCTTCAAAAAGAGTGGTTTCGCGAAATGCTAATAATGGTGCGTAAAAAGTATAGCAAAGATAACTGAATTTGAGATGCTTGATTCTTATCAGTCAGTGTTGGAACTCAAGTCCCATGCCACTAGAGATCAATCGACAGGTTTTTGTCACCTGTGCCGTTACCGGGTCAGGTAATACTCAGGATCGCAGCCCGGAAGTGCCGCGTTCACCAAAGCAAATTGCTGATAGCGCCATCAAGGCTGCCGAAGCTGGTGCAGCGGTAGTGCATTGTCATGTGCGCGACCCAGAAACAGGTGTCGCTTCGCGTGACCCGAAATTGTATCGAGAGCTAACTCAACGAATTCGTGATGCCAATGTTGATGTGGTGTTGAACCTCACCGCCGGCATGGGCGGTGACCTTGTTTTTGGGCCACCGTCTCAACCACTACCATTACAAGACGGAACTGATATGGGTAGCGCCGAAAGCCGTATGGAACCGATCGCCGATTGCCTGCCCGAGATATGTACTCTGGATTGCGGCACGATGAATTTTGCCGAAGCAGATTATGTGATGACCAATACGCCAGGTATGTTGCAAACAATGGGCGCAATGATGACCGAGCTTGGCGTCAAACCGGAGATCGAAGCGTTTGATACTGGCCATTTATGGTATGCCAAACAATTAGTGAAAGATGGCGTGTTAGACAGCCCTGCATTAGTGCAACTTTGTATGGGTATACCCTGGGGTGCGCCTGACGATTTGAATACCTTCCTGGCGATGGTAAACAATGTGCCTGCCGATTGGAATTGGTCGGCGTTTTCACTGGGGCGAAATCAAATGCCGTTTGTGGCCG
Organism: uncultured Gammaproteobacteria bacterium; assembly: GCA_964455815.1. Taxonomy (GTDB): domain Bacteria; phylum Pseudomonadota; class Gammaproteobacteria; order Arenicellales; family Arenicellaceae; genus Arenicella. The sequence goes on along the minus strand of CAYVYS010000011.1, from coordinate 59,749 downwards.
CGGCTGTTTTAGCGGGTGGCAATGTCAGAGTGGGTTTGGAAGATAATTTGTATTTCGACAAAGGTGTGCTCGCGACCAATGAAGCATTGGTTACCAGAGCCAAAATTATTGTTGAGAATTTGGGCGCGAGCTTGATGACGCCGCAACAAGTGCGCGATAAGCTCGGCCTGACCAAGCGAGCTCCTAAATGAGGCTTATGAGGCAAGCTGCGGTCATAGGCGGCGGTGTTATTGGTGGCGGTTGGATTGCTCGATTTTTACTAATGGGAGTCGATGTCAAGGTGTTCGACCCCGATCCTGAAGCGGAGCGTAAAATTAAAGAGGTGTTATCTAACGCACGTCGATCGCTACCAAGTTTATACGACTATGCATTACCAACGGAAGGCGCACTGAGTTTTGCTGATTCCGTTCCTGTGGTAGTTAAAAATGCTGACTGGATTTGCGAATGCGTGCCTGAACGACTTGAGTTAAAACAAACGGTTTATCAAGAGATTCAGCGTCATTGCGATTCTGAAGCAATTATTGCTTCGTCTACTTCTGGTTTTACCCCAAGCCAGTTACAGGCTGGCTCGCACAATCCTCAACAAATTATCGTTGCTCATCCTTTTAACCCGGTTTACTTGTTGCCTTTAGTAGAGTTGGTTGGAAATCAAGAAGTCGCTGAACGAGCGCAGACAATTCTAAGCCAGCTCGGTTTTAAACCCATCATTGTGCGCAAAGAAATCGACGCACATATTGGAGATCGCTTACTCGAAGCAGTGTGGCGAGAAGCGCTATGGTTAATCAATGATGGCATTGCCACTACCGAAGAAATCGACGACGTTATTCGTTTTGGTTTTGGCCTTCGATGGGCTCAAATGGGTTTGTTTGAAACGTATCGCATTGCCGGAGGCGAAGCAGGGATGGCCCATTTTATCGAGCAGTTCGGCCCCGCCCTAAAGTGGCCCTGGACCAAGCTAATGGATGTGCCTGAATTATCTGACGAGTTGGTCAATCGCATTGCAGAACAATCAGACACACAATCAGGCCGTTACGGTATCCGCCAACTCGAACGAATCAGAGATGATAATTTGGTTGCCATGCTACGCGCACTAAAGCGCCAAAATTGGGGTGCCGGACGGCTACTTAATGCTATTGACGCCAGTATGACACTTGAGCGCCAACCACAAGTGCCGATGCTTACAGCAGAACGAGTCGTCCCGACTGATTGGACCGATTACAACGGGCATATGAATGACAGTCGCTATTGCGAAGCCTTTTCAGTTGCCGGTGATGAGTTACTCAAAGCGCTGGGCGCCGACCAAGATTATTTAGCGGCCGGTTTTAGCTATTTTACGGTGGATATGCAAATTAGTTTTCGCCAGGAATGCCATGCAGGCGATACCTTTAAAATCTTCACTCGGATCAGTTTAAGTGACGGTAAAAAACTGCGTCTGGAACATCAAATGCTCTCAAACAAAAATGAAATACTGGCGAGATGTGATCAGTTTCTCTTGCATGTAAGTCTGTCTTCTCGACGATCATGTCAGGCTGAGTCGCCGCACGCTGAGCAACTCGCGACACTCGCGCCTCAACACCTGGCCATCGATTCTTTATTGGGTTAAGCAAATGAATTTTCTATTAAGCGAAGAACAGCAGCTGATAATCGATACCACGCGCGCGTTCGTTGAAAAGGAATTGTATCCGCATGAGGCTGAAATTGAAGCCACCGGGGTATTGCACGATGACTTAGCCGAAGAACTTAAAGAAAAAGCCCTCGCCGCTGGTTTATATGCCGCTAACATACCGGCTGAATTTGGTGGTGGTGGTTTAGATACTCTAAGCTGGTTGTTGTACGAGCGCGAGCTGGGTAAAACCAGTTATGCATTGCATTGGACATGCGTAGCACGGCCGTCGAATATTTTGTGCGCCGGCACGCCCGAGCAACGAGAGCAATATCTACAGCCCTGTTTGCGAGGCGAAAAGAGCGATTGCCTGGCTATGACTGAGCCAGACGCCGGTTCAGATTTACGAGGTATGCGTGCCAGCGCTAAACTCGATGGTGACGACTGGATTCTCAATGGCACCAAGCATTTTATTAGTCATGCCGATACGGCGGATTTCACCATCACCTTTATGGCGACGGGCGAAGAAGACACGCCGCGTGGTCCAAAAAAATTAATTTCAGCATTCTTTGTTGACCATGATAACCCTGGGCTCACTATACGAGATGGTTATCAAAATGTGTCCCATCGAGGCTATACCAATTCAATCTTGGAGTTCGATAACTGCCGTGTGCCCAGTTCTGCGATGCTGGGTGAGTTGCATCAAGGTTTTGCGGTGGCTAATGATTGGTTGGGAGCGACACGTTTGCAAGTCGGAGCCACTTGCCTAGGGCGAGCTAACCGCGCTTTTGATTTGGCCTTGCAATACTCAGCCGAACGCAAACAATTCGGCCAGGCAATAGGCAAGTTTCAAGGCGTATCTTTTAAGCTAGCCGATATGGCAATGGAGATGAAGGCCGCCGAATTAATGATCATGGAAGCAGGCTGGAAATATGATCACGGCAGTTGCACCGATGAAGACATGGCCATGGCCAAACTAAAAGCGAGCGAAATGTTAGCCATGGTGGCTGACGAAGCGATCCAGATTTATGGTGGCATGGGGCTAATGACTGAATTACCGCTGGAGCGGATATGGCGAGATGCGCGTATTGAACGCATCTGGGAGGGTACTTCTGAGATTCAACGCCATATTATTTCGCGCCAACTTTTGCGGCCGCTCGGCGCTTAATTTTACTGGGTTTGGGAAATAGCGAGTGACCAGACTAGCCCGATTCTTTAAGCCAAGTTCTGTCGCTGTGATCGGCGGTGGCTGGGCGAAGAACGTAGTCAAACAGCTCGGCAAATCGCAGTTCAGTGGAGAGATTTGGCCGGTACATCCTAAGTATGATGAAGTTTTAGGGCATCGTTGTTTCGCCAGTGTCGATGATTTACCGGGTGCGCCTGATGCGGCTTTTATCGGTGTGAATCATAAACAAACCATAGCGTTGGTTCGCTCACTCTCTAAGATCGGAGCTGGTGGTGCAATCTGTTTCGCCAGCGGTTTTCGAGAAGCCCAAAGCCAGGAATCCACACTGCAAGATCTGCAATCTGATTTGCTGGCGGCTGCTGACGATATGCCAATCTTAGGGCCAAATTGTTATGGCTTTCTTAACTATCAAAGTGGCGCTACTTTATGGCCAGATGAGCACGGCGGCGTTCAAGTGGAGCGAGGTGTCGCAATTATTGCGCAGTCGTCTAACATTGCGATCAATATGACCATGCAACAACGTGGCTTACCTATTGCGCAATTGTTTACGCTCGGCAATCAGGCTCAGCTTGGCGTTAGTAATTTGATTCAGGAGCTTATTGAAACCAAGGGTATTACCGCTATTGGTTTGTATTTGGAAGGAATCGACAACTTGGCGAACTTCAGTGAGGCAGCGTTGGTTGCGGCTCATGCTGGAATTCCAATCGTCGCTTTAAAGGTCGGTAAAACCGAAAAATCCCGTCAAGCTTCCTTGACTCATACGGCATCTTTGACTGGCCGCTCTGCAGCTAGCACAGCGCTATTCGATAGACTAGGCATTAGTGAAGTAAACGACATCGAGGTGTTTTTAGAGACACTGAAATTAGTCCATTTTCACGGCGCTCTGCCGGGCAATAAGGTGATTTCCGTGAGCTGCTCAGGCGGCGAGGCCAGTTTGATGGCCGATATGGCTGATTCTCAGGTCATCGAATTCTCAGATCTGGGTAGTGAACAAACCAAGCAGCTGCAAAAGGTGCTGGGTGACAAAGTAACACTGGCAAACCCCTTGGACTATCACACTTATATCTGGGGAGATGTGGCGACAATGACTGAATGTTTCACCGCTGCGATGAGTGGGCCGCATGATTTAAGTGTCTTCGTACTGGACACACCACGAGCGGATCGCTGTGACCCGAGCGGGCATGATTGTGCTATTGAAAGCATCGTCGCAGCGGCAAGCATCAGTGATAAACCCGTTGTTGTAATTGCTTCGATCAGCGAAGGTTTGAGTGACGAAGATATTAGTCGCTTCCTGGCTGCTAATGTTGTGCCCTTAATGGGCATGAGAACCGGTTTAGACGCGATAAAAGCCAGCATTACTTTGCATCGTCGGCAACAACTTGTCGCTGAAGTTGCGGTTGCCGCTAACTCGTCAAAGGAATTTATTGTTCTTAATGAACACCAATCCAAACAAGCTTTAAAAAACTACGGGGTAGCGGTTCCAGCAAGCATGATCTGTCAGTCTAAGGCGCCTATAAGAGATGCCGCTGAAAAGCTGGGGTTTCCGTTGGTATTAAAAGCGCTGGGTGTCAGTCATAAAACTGAGGCTCGAGCGGTGATCGTTGGTATTGATTCGCAACAATCGTTACTCAACGCCATAGAAGATATACCCTCTGCAGAGCAATATTTGTTAGAGCAAATGATCAACGATTATGTCACTGAGTTGTTGGTTGGTGTTAGCGTAGACGAAACAGGAGTGGTACTACTAAGTCTGGGGGCTGGCGGAATCTATACTGAGGTATTAGATGATGTTCAACACCTGGTGTTGCCGGTTAATCAAGAACAGATAAAACGGGCTTTATCGCAACTGCGGCTCGCACCAATTTTATCTGGCTATCGTCTACAGTCAGCAGCTGACCAACAAAGTATGCTATCGGCGATTGAGGGCATCGCGAACTATGCCTTACAAAATCTCGATCGTTTAATTGAGTTAGACGTAAACCCTTTGATCGTTGGTGAGCAGTCTGCGATTGCAGTTGATGCATTGATTAAGTTGAGGAACCTTGAGTAAATAATAGTCAAATGATGAGTGAAAACATAAAAACTAAAGTTGACGGCCATGTGCTTGAAGTAACACTAGATCGTCCTAAAGCAAACGCCGTTGATCTGGCAACCAGTCGCGAAATGGGCGAGGTGTTTAAAGACTTTCGCGACAATAAGGAACTGCGCGTCGCTATTGTGACGGCCGCTGGGGAAAAGTTTTTCTGCCCTGGATGGGATCTAAAAGCCGCTGCCGACGGTGATGAAGTTGATGGCGATTACGGAGTAGGCGGCTTTGGTGGTATGCAGGAGCTGCCAAGTCTAAATAAACCCATCATTTGTGCGGTGAACGGAATTTGTTGTGGAGGTGGGCTGGAAATCGCCTTGTCAGCCGACATTATTTTAGCGGCGGAGCACGCGACGTTTGCTCTGCCTGAAATCAATTCCGGCACGGTTGCCGATGCAGCCTCGATCAAATTACCTAAGCGCATTCCCTATCATATCGCGATGGAGATGCTGATCATCGGGCGCTGGCTGGATGCTGATGAGGCGCATCAATGGGGTTTTGTTAATCATGTGGTACCAGCCGATCAATTGATGTTAAAGGCCAGAGAAATGGCGCAACTCATCGCCGCAGGCCCGCCATTGGTAATGGCGGCAATCAAAGAAATCGTGCGCGATGCTGAAGATTCTAAGTTTCAGGATGCGATGAATCGCGTCACGCAAAGACAACTCTCTACGGTTGATACCCTATATGGTTCAGAAGATATGTTAGAAGGGTTTAAGGCCTTTGCTGAAAAGCGCGAGCCTCAGTGGCAAGGCAAATAAATTTATATCGCATTTTAATTTGTAAGCTAAATATGCTCGCGCCCTGTCTTGAAATAAAAATACGATAAAGAAAACAACATGAACTATTTACACAAATTTAAAGGGCAGGGAGCAGCTCCACCGCCAAGCCCACCCGTAAAGCAAATGGCTTTCATCTGGCTTGGTGGTTTTATCGCCGCTGCCACGGTCGGCTTGTTGGCTTTTGTTTCTGGCTACCCATTGGTGCTGGGTTCCTTTGGTGCATCTATTTTTGTGCTGTTTATTTTGCCGGACACGCCATTCGCGCAACCGCGCAATGTTATTGGCGGGCACTTTATATCAAGCCTGGTAGGCTTGTTATTTTTTCATTTTATTGGGGCAGGTTGGTGGAGTATGGCACTGGCATTGGCGACCGCACTCACTGCCATGCAAGTATTGAAAGTCCCGCATCCACCAGCTGGTTCAAATCCGTTTATCGTTTTTCTGGCTGCTGCTAACTGGGAGTTTCTGTGGATGCCTACCTTATTAGGTTCAATCGTCATCGTGGTAGTGGCATTACTGTTTAACAACTTATCGAGTGAGCGACACTATCCGAAGTATTGGTTCTAGGCTTAAATCGATTAGTTAGTTCGCAAAAATTGTTCAGCATCAAGATACATAAGGCGAATCATCATTAGCCCAGGTGCGCGTTGCTTGACGCTGCACACCAACATGCTCACGCCGTCTTTTTTATCTTCCACGATACCGGGGAGATTAAACAACATTTCGCCTGTATCGCTGCTCAGATGTTGCACGCGATCTTCTTGTTTGAGTCGTTCGTTAATGACATGAATCATCGTCGAGAGGTTTTTGCGAAACTTGCCAAAACTTAGTTTACCGGTGTATTCAGTATGGTCGAGACCGATTTCACAGAATATCTCACCAGTATCACCAGTTTGAATACGCATAAACGGTGCGGTGTCCCCTCCTTGAATGAATTGAAACAAGCGCTTGGCATTGTCGCGTTGATCGGCAAAGAACTGTGCATTTAGATTTTCAATAATGGCTTTAAGAAGCTTATTGGGGTGCAGAGAAACGGCTTGAGTAGTCATAAAGTATCGATTTTTTGCAGCTGAAATAAATTGCAGCTGCTTTCCACATTGAATGCTGCCAATCAGTGGTTGAATTAAATCATATCGGGTCGCGCGACAATAGGTTATTGTGTCGTATTGTCAGCACAATAAAAATGATAAGCCGTGTCCTATCGGATGATTCTTGGAGATATAAATGAGTGCAAATTCCAATGAGCAATTTGACAACTATATAGATAGTGAGTGGCGGGGTTCACAACACTATGTTACTAATGTAAGCCCATCAGATTTAAGCGATGTTATTGGTGATTACGCGCAAGCTTCCCTCGATGACCTGGGCGTAGCGATACAGGCAGCGATCGATAGTCAAACCGCTTGGGCTAACACTGGATTAGAAGCGCGCAAAGCGGTGCTGGATTTTATTGGCAATGAGTTGATCGAACGCAGCGACGAGATAGGCCGAGTGTTGGCACGTGAAGAGGGCAAAACGCTAGCCGAAGGCATTGGTGAAGTCTATCGCTCTGGTCAGTTCTTTCAATACTATGGTGCTGAAACCTTACGTTTAATGGGCCAGGTAGCTGACTCTGTTCGGCCCGGTGTCGACGTTGAGGTTCGGCGTGAACCGGTTGGCGTAATCGGTATTATCACACCCTGGAATTTTCCGGTCGCTGTGGCAGCTTGGAAAATCGCGCCTGCATTGGCCTATGGGAATTCGGTTGTTTTTAAGCCTGCAGAAAGTACACCAGCCAGCGCCTGGATGCTCGCCGAAATTATCAGTCGCAGCGGTTTACCTAAAGGAGTGTTTAATTTGCTTATGGGCGAGGGCGGAGTCATTGGTGAAGCCATGAGTCAGTCACCTGATATTCAGGCCTTAAGCTTTACTGGTTCGGTGCCGGTTGGTCGTCGCATTGCGCAAAATGTGGTGGCAAATATGGGCAAGGTGCAGCTCGAAATGGGTAGCAAGAATGCCTTACTGGTTTTGAACGATGCTGATTTAGAAACGGCGGTGCAATGTGCAATCAATGGCGCCTTTTTCGGCACCGGTCAAAAATGCACAGCCTCCTCACGTTTGATTGTTGAAGCAGGTATATATCAAGAGTTTGAGAGCGCTTTGATCTCTGCGATAAACAACCTCAAGGTGGGTAACCCTCTAGCAGAGGGCACGCAAATCGGCTCGCTAGCCAGTAAAGAGCAGTTCGACAAGGTGATGGCTTATATTGAAGAGGCTAACAAGGATGGCGCGCGCTTGTTAGTAGGTGGTAAAGCTCTGCAGGCTGAAGTAGAAGGCTACTATATTGAGCCAACCTTGTTTGGAGACACTGATAACAGCATGAAGATTAATCGCGAGGAAGTGTTTGGACCCGTCGCTTGCCTGATAAAAGCGAAAGATTATGAACATGGCTTAGCTTTAGTCAATGATACTGACTTTGGGCTGACTAGTGGCATTATTACTGAGTCGCTTGCAAGGTCGGCGCACTTTAAACGTCATGCTAAAAGTGGCTGTGTAATGGTGAATTTACCAACCGCTGGCACCGATTATCATGTACCATTTGGCGGTAGAAAGGCGTCGAGTTATGGCTCGCGAGAGCAAGGAAAGTACGCCGAAGAATTTTATACAGTAGTCAAAACTAATTACAGCAAACCGTACTAAAAAAGAAAATAAAAATGTCAGATGCAATCGTCATCGATGGCTTGCAGTACATAAATTGGAACCGACAGCGGTTCGAAAAAACGCGCGATGCCGGCATACATTGCGTGCATATTACTGTGTCTTATTGGGAGACCTTTCGCGAAACTGTGGCGAATATTTCAGCCTGGAATCAGTTATTTCGCCAGCATCAAGACCTTATTTGCCAAGTGCGGAGTGCACAGGATATTCGCCAGGCCAAAACCGATAATCGATTGGGAATCTTATTTGGCTTTCAAAATTGCTCGCCTATGGATGATGATTTGGGTTTGTTGCAGGTACTCTATGATTTAGGTACGCGGATTATGCAGCTCTCCTATAACAATCAAAGCCTATTGGCCACCGGTTGCTATGAAGATCATGATCCGGGAATTACTCGATTCGGTAAGCAGGCGATCAAGGAGATGAACCGCTTAGGCATGGTGATCGATATGTCTCATTCGGCCGAGCACTCAACATTAGAAGCAATTGAGTACTCTGAACGTCCTATCGCTATTACTCATGCTAACCCGTCCTTTTTTCATGAGGCGTTACGAAATAAATCAAATAAGGTTTTGGATGCGCTCGGTGAGTCAAACGGAATGCTCGGTTTTAGCCTGTATCCTTTTCATTTGAAAAATGGCTCTGATTGTCAGCTAAGTGAGTTCTCACAAATGGTGGCAGAAACCGTAGAGCGCATCGGAATCGATTGCGTCGGGATCGGTTCAGACCTATGCGAAGGTTGGGGTTATGACACTTTAGAGTGGATGCGCAGTGGTCGATGGACCTTTAGTGCTGATTATGGAGAGGGTTCGGCCAGCGACAAACAATGGCCGGCGCAACCAGAATGGTTTGAAGGTGTTCATCATTTTTCCAATTTAGCCCAAGGCCTTAGCGACGTCGGATTCACAGCGCCGGAAGTTGATCAAATTCTGGGATTGAATTGGTTACGTTTTTTTGAGCATTCTTTTGTTAGTCAAACAGTGCATAGCGCCTGATTCATATGACAAGCAAAACGTTCTCTGCTGATTTTTCTCGTCAAGTATCCAACTTACCATTTGATAAGTTGGACAGTGCCTATATGCGGTCCGAGCATCAGGTAATGGATGTTCGGCGCTTAGGTAGTTTATTTCAGACGCGGCATAGTTTTATGCGAGTGTTAATGCGCCGCATGATGCAGGATGATTGGTGTATTTCTCATCGGCACTTTAAGTTAAATGAGCAAGGTTTTGGCTTCGTTGACTATCAAATTACTACACCACGAGGTGATTATACTTATGTGGTTTTTGCCCATGAATTAGAGGGCGAGCAACGCAATGATAGAGTGATCGCAGATCAATGGGATGCCACTATGGCACTGTGCAAAGGTGCATTTGATCTGGAGCAAATTGGTGAACTGGCAAGAAATGTGCCCATCCAAGAGGCCGGTCGATACAACAGTGATGTTTTGGTGTTGAGCAGAGGCAATCGCAGTTCTCGCATGTTTGATTACGCAGTCGATTGTTTGGCACAGGGTCGTCAGCCAGAGGCTAAAAAATTCGAGCAAGTCGGTTATTTGTATCGCACTACGGCGGTATACGGTAGCGGCAAGTTTGGCATGGCAGATTGGCGGAAAGTTAAAACCCAGTGTCCGGATTTCGCTAGCCCGTTCGCGGCTGAAATGTTCAATTGTTATATGTTGCGCCACTTTAGCGTCGAGCAAGCAGAGCATATTGCCAAACATCGCTCGCCGACCAAGAGCGTTACTTTAAACTCAGCCTTAAAACGATATGTGGGAATTGGTAATTCCACTGGGCTTGGGATGGCACCTTTTTTGATTCGTCATCCAAAGCTAATAAGTGCCTGGATTCATTGTCGAGAGAAAAACTATGCACGCATCAAACAGTTCGCTGTTTTTAACCAGAAGAAGCAAACGCAATTAGTCAGTTTATTACGTCGAGCCCAGCAACATTTGTCAGAAACTTTGGTCGAAGATACAGAGCAGCAACAGCGAAATAGCCTTAGCGAAGTTGAGCTGAGTGATTTTATAAATTGGCTGAATCAAATCCAGAACGACGAGCTTGAGCTGTCATGTGATGTGCTTTTTCAGTCGATCGAATCGCTGTCTGTAGCAAGCCAGGAGCTATTGATCTCAATTTTGATGGAATTATTTCCAGAGATCGCGATAGAGGAGTACCCTGATGTTAATGAGGAATTTTTCTGTGAACTTGATCAATCCATTGGCACTTTAGCCAAACTGATCGAAGGCAAATACGATTGGGCGTTAAAGATAAATTTTAATCATCCTTCTACTCAGCATTACTTTTGGTATAGATCTGAAGAGAAAATGGAACCCCGGCTTGGTCAACGCCAGAGTGAGCCTGGAGCTGAGAGCGAAATGCCATTAAATATCGCTATGCAGGTTGTTGAACTTTACCGCGCGATAAAAGCCTTTGACGATGATATGAGCGTTGCAGAATTCTTACGTCGGCAACCTCGTTTCAGCACTATTGTGCCAAGGGTGCAAACCATGGCGCAACAACACTACGCAGAGATTCGCGTCAATATGACTGATCAAAATATGCGACCTATGGATTTATTGCGATGCAAGCTGTCTTTCTTTGGGGTGAGTAAGTTTGATCCAAAATCCACATTATGGGTTCGCAATACCATGTTCCAGGGGGCGCCAACTGTGGATGAAATTGGTCACGCCTTTAATGATGACTGGTATTTTCCAGTAAAACCTGTAGCCGCCAAACACTAAGAACTTGAAACGCTCACTCAACGAAACTCGCAGTTTATTAAAACAAGCTATTGAAGGCTTAGGCGCGCCCGCGTATTTGCAAGAAAGCGTTGGCGATACGATTGCTTATGCACAGGAGCATGGTTACGCGAACCTAGATGATCAACTTGATTTTTTGCCAAATCGATTAGAGTTTGTTGCTTGGTTCAATAAGGTTTCAAACGGTTCGGCGCGCAATGCCTATCTTGTCGAAACTGCTTGTTTGCCTATGATTGCTAATTCTCTATTTTTTAATTCAATTAGCATGCTGGCTACTAATTCGACAGTACGTTTTACGATTCAAACTAAGGGTCGAGTTCAGCATTTAGCTTATCTGGCTCATCAATTGGCTAATCAGGATTTTTACGTGCTAATGCAGCAAGGCCGTTCCGCGCTCTTTTGCAAGCCAAAGCAACACGCTGATTGGTTTCAATTACAAGTTAAGGAAGCTGAATCTAATTCAGCACTCAGTGTCTTTGTTTCCAGGCCTGAGATTCCCAGCCCACTTGAGCCAAGTCAAATTTTATTGACCGAAGAGCAAGCGCTAGCGATGGCAGCTCAGCATATCGATCAAGGTATGCTAATAAGCCAAGCAAGTTGGCGAAAACTCATGTCCTTAGCCAGTGAGGTATTAGTCCAAGCCAGCGATGCATCCAGACTCGGAGCGGGCGAGTAGTTCGCGGGCTAGTTAATCAATTAGTCAGAGGTTCCCAAAGTAATTCTTATGAGTGATAGCCAAATACTGCAATTAGATGAAGTCCACTCTCTGGCTGAAAAAGCCTTACTCGGTGCCGGCGCTTCTAGGCAAGCAGCAAACTCGGTTGCGCAATCCACTATGTGGGCCGAGCGCGATGGTATCCGCAGCCACGGTTTGCAGTATGTGCCAATCTATGCTGAACACGTCAAATGCGGCAAAGTGATTGGTGATGCTGAACCTCAATTGACGCAGCCCAGCCCGGCTTCATTAAGGGTTGATGCAGCGAATGGTTTTGCTCATCCGGCGATTGATGTGGCTTGGCCTGCTTTTACGCAAGCCGCGCGCGCGCAGGGGATGGCTGCACTTACGATCCACAATTCTTATAACTGTGGCGTGCTCGGTCATCATGCTAAACGTTTAGCAGAAGAGGGTTTTCTAGGCTTATGTTTTACTCACGCTCCGGCTTCGATAGCGCCAACTGGTGGCAAGCAAGCAGTCATTGGCACCAACCCTTTTGCAGTGGCGGTTCCTGATGGTAACGGCGGTTGCTCGCTAGCCATAGACCAGTCTGCTAGTGTGGTTGCTAAGTCAGAAGTGTTGCTACGTAATCGGCTTGGTGAAGCGCTAGAGCCAGGTTGGGCGATGGATGAAAATGGGCAAGCAACCAATGATCCCGCAGCGGCGCTTAAGGGCTCAATGGCACCTGCTGGTGGCTACAAAGGCTTTGGTATTGGTCTATTAGTTGAGTTGATGGCCTCTTGTTTAGCAGGCGCCTTACTCAGTAAAGATGCGAGTCCGTTTGCGGGCACAGTCGGCGGGCCTCCGGCAACCGGGCAGTGTTTTCTTGCATTTGATATCAAGGCGTTTTCGGGCGATCTATTCTATTCACAGGTTGAACAGTTAGTGGCGGCTATCGAAAACCAAAGTGGCACGCATGTGCCTGGTAGTAAAGCTCAGCGTTTTCGACCTTCTGCTGAAGAAAAGGGCGTCGAGGTACCAAACAGTTTGATCAAGCAAATCAAACATTATCATGCTTGAAATTCTCCAATGATCAAACATGAGGATTGATCTAAACAGCATTATGACTGTCGAAACCTGGGCTTGAAAGTCATGCCAAATAGCTCAGTTCTAGGTGAGCCAGCGCATCGTTTTAGTTGAGTGCTAAGGTTCTTGGTGATGACTAAATAGCCCTTTAATTAATGAGATCAGCATCAACATCATCACAAATGAAAATGGCAGAGCGCCGACAATCATCATTGAACGTAAGGCTGCCATGCCGCCGACGGCTAATAACGATGCAACAACCAGAGTAAAGATAATGCCCCATATAACAATGTGCTTGGTTTTCTTTTGCGATTGATCGCCTGCTGAGGCGAGTGTGGTAACAATTAGAATTGCTGAATCCACCGAGGTAATCAAATAGGTAAGCAGTAATACCACTACCACCGCAGTCATCGCGGCTGCAAAGCCAGGCGATAACAATAGATTCAAGGTTTGAAACAGCTGTGCTGAGATATCCGCGTTTAGAATTTGGCCGTTGGCGGTGCCATTTAATTCCAGATCAATAGCAGTCCCACCAACCAATGTAAACCAGGCCAGACAGGTGAGAGTTGGCACGATCATGGCGCCCATTACAAATTCGCGCACGGTTCGGCCTTTCGAGACCCGCGCTAAAAATAAACCCACAAATGGCGCAAAGGCGATCCACCAAGCCCAATAAAATACACTCCAGTCGCTCTGCCATTGTGCGAGCTCAGGTTGCGTTGAGCTATCCCATACTGTGAATGACATGGGGATAATATTTACCAGATAATCCCAAACAGCATAAGCATAGTGTTTGGCGGCAAATGCTAAAGCACCAAACACCACGAAAAAAGCCAGCAAGAAAAACGACAAACTCATATTGATGTTCGACAACCATTTAATGCCGCGGTTAACACCAGACATCGCCGACCAGGTAGAGGCAAATAATACGATTACCAGGGCCATGACTTGCGCTGGGTAACTTGGGGCACCGCCTTCAGTTATCATCCAATTGGCGCCAGTAATATTAAACAACCCGGATGCAAACTGTGAGACACCATATCCAACCGTGACACCAACTCCGATAATGGTCGCTAGAATGGCTACAATGTCGACTGTGTGGCCTAGACCACCAGAGATCGAATTGCCGAACAAAGGCTTGAGTGCTGAGCGTATGGTGAGAGGCAAACCTTTGGCATAGCTGAAAAACGCCAAAGCCATACCGATTACCGCATAGCAAGCCCAAGGGGTGAACGCATAATGGAAAATACCCCACTTATAAGCCGCTCTCACATTGTCTTCGCTAAGCCCGGTAGTATTACCAAGTAGGGTGTCGGGGTTCACTCCAAAATGAAAAATGGGTTCAGCCGTTGAGTAGGTCAACATACCAATTCCAAGCCCGGCACCAAACATCATAGAAAACCAGGAAAAGTTTGAAAACTCTGGTTGATCTGAAGTTTTACCAAGCTTAATACGCCCGGTTTTTGGGTACAGAGCCAGACCAAGTGTGCCCAGCATGAACACGGCGGCGGCATACATATACCAGGCACTAAACACACTCACTGACCATTTTTGAACGCTCAGCAGAGTCTCACCAGCTTGTTCAGGGAAGGCGGCCGCCCAAATGATCACGCCCAACATGATCACCTTAGGTGTAATGGCAACGGTGGTATTAAAGCCCTGATAAAAACCCCGTTGAGCCGTAGTGATGTTGAGTGAATTGGTGTCCATAGACTGACTTGTTATTGTTATAGTGAAATCAGTCTAGCTAAGCCGACTGATCAGAACAAGTTTTTGATGCGCTTAATCGTTTGATGGCGATGATTTTCTGGCGATGAGAATCATGCTTTTCCAAAGCCATTGGGCACGCCCAACACCAATAAACTGTTCGACAGCAAAGTGCTCTTCTTCGAGTAAACGACTCAAGGTACGTCGGCTCCAAAATTTGATGTGTCCACCATCCCAGAGTGGGTTCCAATGCGTATCGAAATGATTGAATAGTGCCAGTGTTAAGTTTTTTAAATAGCCATGATAAGGCGTCGAGATAATAAGCAACCCTTGGTCTCTGAGGCTTTGATGCGCCAACTGCACTAATTTTCGGGGCTGATACAAGTGCTCGATGACCTCGGTTGATACGACCGCATCAAAAGGAGAGTGGTTCTTAAGGTCGTTAAAGCTAGCTTCTTCGATATCTAACTGTTGAAATTGAACTTCAGGATAAGCCTTTCGGGCGATTTCAACACCCTCGGCATCCGATTCGATTCCATGCGCGATAAAGCCTTGTTCGCTGATTTTTCCACACAGTGCTCCATTCCCTGAACCGATATCTAAAACGCGTTCTATATCAGCTTGGTTCAGCGCATTAAGTATCGGTTGAGTTAAGTACTCTTCGGTATGCGGCGCTTGCTCAGAATGCCAGCCGTATCGCTTTGTTTTCATATCGATTAGGTTTTCTTAGTGCAAATAAAAAAGCCGAGTCGTTTTGACTCGGCTTTTTGTAGGGACAATGTTCGTAACGAATCGTAGGCGATTAAACTAAGGCTTGCATGCCGTGCATATGGCCTCTTAATATTTCACCGATTTCTTCAACTGGATGCTGGCGAATCTCAGCGTTCACGGCAACCAATGTAGCGTTATCCACACTTGCATTATTGTCGGCTAAACCCTTGCCAATGTGCTCAGCAGTAATGCTAGGCATTATTCTCTCAGCTAATAGGGGGCGCGCAGCCTGATCAAAGAGATAGCAGCCATATTCAGCCGTATCAGAGATCACCACGTTCATTTCATATAGTTTTTTACGCGCAATCGTATTGGCAATTAACGGTGTCTCATGTAGCGATTCATAGTAGGCAGATTCTTCAATAATGCCTGCTTCGACCATGGTCTCAAACGCTAGTTCGACACCAGCGCGTACCATCGCCACCAGGAAAATGCCCTTGTCAAAATATTCTTGTTCGGGAATGTCGGCATCGGTAATCGCTTGCTTCTCAAATGCTGTTTCTGCTGTTTCAGCACGCCATGCATGTAAATTCACATCGTTGTTATCCCAATCCGCCATCATGCCGTTAGAAAAATTGCCCGACATAATATCGTCTTGATGCTTCTGAAAGAGTGGGCGCAAAACGTCTTTGAGTTGCTCCGACAAATCATAGGCTTGAATCTTCGCCGGGTTGCTCAATCGATCCATCATGTTGGTGATGCCGCCATGCTTGAGTGCCTCGGTAACGGTTTCCCAGCCAAATTGAATTAACTTAGCGGCGTAAGCCGGGTCAACACCTTCTTCAACCATCTTGTCGAAACCAAGAATTGCACCTGTTTGCAACATGCCGCAAAGAATAGTTTGCTCGCCCATTAAGTCAGACTTAACTTCGGCAATTGGCGATGATTCAAGCACGCCGGCGCGATGACCACCAGTGCCCGCAGCTAATGCTTTGGCGATTTCCATGCCGTCGCCATTTGGATCGTTTTCGCGATGTACGGCAATCAACGTTGGCACACCAAAACCGCGCACGAATTCGTTACGAACTTCAGAGCCTGGGCATTTAGGGCACATCATCACCACGGTGATGTCTTTATTAATTTGCATGCCTTCTTCAACCAGGTTGAAGCCGTGTGCATAGTCAAGGCAAGCACCCTTTTTCATCAATGGCATTACCGCTGAGACAACATTGGTGTGTTGTTTGTCCGGCGTCAGATTCATAACGATATCGGCGGTCGGGATTAGCTCTTCGTATGTGCCAACAGTAAAGCCGTTATCATTGGCATTTTTCCAAGATTGGCGCTTCTCATCGATTGCAGCCTGTCTTAGAGCATAACTAACATCCAGCCCAGAGTCGCGCAGGCACAGCCCTTGGTTGAGCCCTTGAGCACCACAGCCGACAATCACAATCTTTTTGTCTTTGATGTAATCAACGCCATTTTCGAACTCGTCTTGGCCCATAAAACGGCATTTTGACAGCTCTTCTAGCTGCACACGCAGCGGTAAAGTATTAAAGTAATTGTTACGCACGGAACCCGTCTCCAATGCTGGTTTGCAAAAGGCCGCATATGATAATGAAATTTATCTTTGAAACCCAATAAAAAACGGCGATTTTCCCTTATTTTCTAAGTAATTTGGCGCTATTGGGTATTCACGCAACCCTTACTCGATTAGCAGCAAGAATGGTATGATCTATCTGGGAGTCCGAGTGGCTTGTAATTAGGCTTTTCGGTGCAGATTTTTAAAAAGAGCTCATGGTAATAATGAGCCAACACTTTCGGGAGGCCTTATGCGCGCAGCTGAACAACAACCAAGCCGTTATGGGTTTTTGTTGCTGCCAAATTATTCCATGATCGCTGTGTCGTCGGCGATTGAGGTCTTGCGAATGGCAAATCAATTAGGCCGCGAGCAATTTTATGAATGGAGAACTTTTAGCCTCGATGGTAGTGACATAAGTGCCAGCAATGGGCTAACAATGACACCAGACGCTAGCTTGAACGAACATGTCAAACTAGATGTTTTGTTTGTGTGCAGTGGAGTGCGGGTACATCGTCAGTGGCACGATTCGCTGAAAATTTTACTGCACAAATATCGCGCGCGCAAAACCGTTTTAGGCGGCTTGTGCACAGGCACTTATATTCTCGCCAGAGCGGGTTTGCTCGAGGGATATCGTTGCACTATTCACTGGGAGAATATTGCCGGTTTGCGTGAGATAGCTCCTGAAATAATTACTACTGAAGAATTGTTTGAGCTCGATCGTGATCGATACACCGCAGCAGGTGGAACAGCGCCACTTGATATGATGCTCAATATCGTTAAGAAGGAGCATGGTAATAAGCTGGCAGTCGCCATATCTGAGCAATTTATGTGTGATCGAATGCGTGGACCGTATGACAAGCAGCGCATTCCGCTCAAATTATTAGTCGGTACTAATCAACCGAAACTCACTGAAGCCGTAGCGTTGATGGAAGCCAATCTTGAGGAGCTAATCGCCTTAGATGATTTGGCGGCTTTAGTTGGCATTTCGCGGCGTCAGCTAGAGCGGTTGTTCAAAAAATACTTAAATTGTGTGCCTCGGCGCTACTACTTGGATTTACGCTTGCAAAAAGCGCGTCAGTTGCTATTACAAACCGATAAGTCGGTTGCTGAGGTGGCGATCGCCTGTGGCTTTGTTTCGGCCCCACATTTTTCTAAATCATATCGAGATCGCTACAACGTATCACCTCGGGACGAGCGCGCACTCAGGCGCTCGCGCCACGATTAACCAGTGATTTCGATGCTAAAACTGGTTGGCTGACCCAGGTGTATTAGTAATAGTCGATTCAAAATGTCTGATAGACTGGCGTAAGATTTCATCACGCCGTTCGGCGCTCTCGGGGTTGATGCAATGTCGCGCTTCTTTAAAATGTGACTCTTGGCAATCGCTGAGTTGTTCACAAAATTGTTGAATTGCCTCGGTGCTCACCAAGCGATCATCACCCGCGGTGAAAACGATCACAGGTTCGGTTAGTTTGCTCATAAAGCCTTTTTCTAAGAGCTTTTCGGTTGATGCAACAGTCTGATTGATCCATCTAACGGTGGTGCCCCGAGTTCTTAAATCAGGGTTGAGAGCGAAAAGTGCATTCTGAATTTGTGCAGTCTTGGGGTTGGCATTGCAACCTTCAGCCTCACCAAATATTAGCGGTCTATCCGGCCACTGTGTTTGCCCTGGTGCATACATATCACCTAAACCTAAGGCACCTAATATTTTCGCCATGCCCGCAACTTGATCATAATCAAATGGAGCTGGATTGATCTTGATCATTGGTACGACCAGTGCATAAGCATCTACTTCAACTAAATCCATGGCGGCCATACGCATAGTGATGTGCGCGCCTTTTGAAATGGAGTAGAAAAATAAAGGCAGGTCTGTGTCGCGATTAGCCTCAGCGAATTGAGCCACTTCGTTAGCCAGCAATTCAAAACTTTCGATATAGCCTTTCTCCGGATTTGAAAGTGGGCGATATGAGCCGCCTTGACCTCGATACTCAACGCCAGCGACATTGAAACCAGCCGCATGCAGGCCGGAGATAACATCCATCGACATTTCCATGGTGCCAGTGAACCCGGGCAGGAAAATAATTGTGCCTTTAGCATTGGCCGCGTCGACGCGGCCAATGCGCAGCATCACCTTATTGCTGGTAATGAATTCGCCCCAGCGCCAGCCTTCCGGGCTTGGGTAAAGTTTGCCTTCTAAATAGCGTTGCGCCTCGGACAGTTCAGCTTCGCTAGGTTGATGATATTCATGTTCTTCAAATTCCAATTTGATATATGCATAGGCCCATACCGCTATACAGAGGATTAAAATTATCAGTAATACTTTTTTGAGCAAGGTAAGCATCTTCGCCCCGTTTTATATTTTTTCTTTATTGTTATTAGTGTAGCGCATTTTGGCACGAAAATTTCGGCGTCGCTGCGGCATAATAGAGAGTCGTGATCGATTAAAGTGCGCTTTGGGCTCTGATATATTCTGAGCGTCATTATCGCCTTCAATTCGATCTGTTAAGGGTCATGATTCGCACACAAATTTTTGTCCATGAGTATTAGTGTATTTGATTTATTTACTATTGGTATTGGGCCTTCGAGTTCCCATACCATTGGGCCAATGCGCGCGGCAAAATCGTTCGTCGAAGGCTTAGACAAAGCCCAGGTTTTGCCTCACATTAAGCGCCTAAAAATAGAACTATTTGGTTCACTTGGTGCGACTGGCAAAGGCCATGGGTCTGATAAGGCAGTTTTGCTTGGACTCGAAGGTGAGCAACCTGAAACCGTCGACGTTGATCATATTGCTGAGCGAATCCAACAAATAAGAACTGATAAGTTGATCAACTTAAATGGCGGGCATGCTTTGGCTTTCGATGAGGCCAGCGATCTTATTATGCATCGCCGGCAAACCCTGCCACATCACTCCAATGGCATGACATTCAGCGCCGTATCTAGCAATGATGAAACGCTGCATAGTAAAACTTATTACTCGATTGGCGGTGGTTTTGTTTTAAACGAAGAGGCTATTGGTGCTGACCGTATCGTCGAAGATCAGACCTCTCTGCCTTTTGAGTTCGATAGTGCTGATGAGCTGCTTAGTCTTTGTGAAAAACACGATCTCTCGATTTCCGCTCTAATGCTTGCGAATGAAAAGTGCTGGCGGAGCGAGCCAGAAATTCGTCACGGTTTACTCGAAATATGGACGGTGATGCAGGCCTGTGTACAAAGAGGTTGCGAGCAACAAGGTGTGCTTGCTGGTGGTCTAAAGGTTAAGCGTCGAGCGGCTGATTTGTATAGAGATTTATGCGCACGCCCTGAAGCAAATTTACGTGACCCATTGTGCATACTTGATTGGGTAAACTTATATGCCCTGGCAGTCAATGAAGAAAACGCTGGTGGCGGGCGAGTAGTGACGGCGCCGACTAATGGCGCAGCGGGAATTATTCCCGCGATCTTACATTACTATGCCAAGTTTATTCCTAACGCTGACGACGATGGCATTGTCCGATTTTTATTAACGGCCGGTGCTATCGGGTTGCTGTTTAAGAAGAATGCCTCTATTTCTGGAGCCGAAGTTGGTTGCCAGGGTGAGGTGGGTTCGGCGTGTTCGATGGCGGCGGCTGGTTTGACTGAGGTGCTAGGTGGCACGCCTGCCCAGGTTGAGAACGCCGCGGAGATCGCGATGGAACACAATCTTGGTTTGACTTGTGATCCGGTCGGTGGCTTGGTGCAGGTGCCATGCATTGAGCGCAATGCGATGGCCTCGGTAAAGGCGATTAATTCAGCGAGAATGGCGTTGCGAGGTGACGGCCAACACTTTGTCTCGCTGGACAAAGTTATCAAAACCATGCGCGATACCGGCGCGGATATGAAAACAAAATACAAAGAGACTTCACGTGGCGGCTTGGCTGTGAACGTGATTGAATGCTAAGCGATGAGTAAATATTCTATTTTGTCTTTGGCGCGAAATGCCATGAGCTTTCATGAAAAGTGGGAGCGGGTCTGGCGTAGCCCGGAGCCCAAGCAAGCTTACGATGCGATTATTGTCGGCGGTGGTGGCCATGGTCTGGCCAGCGCTTACTATCTTGCTAAAAAACACGGCTTGCGCAATATAGCTGTGCTTGAGAAAGGCTGGCTGGGCGGCGGTAATACCGGGCGCAATACCACCATCGTGCGTTCCAATTATTTGTGGGACGAGGCCGCACATCTCTATGAGAAATCAATGAAGCTTTGGGAGGGCTTGAGCCAGGACATTAATTACAATGTTATGTTCTCCCAGCGCGGCGTATACAACCTCGGCCATAACTTGCAGGACATGCGCGACATACAACGCCGAGTGAATGCCAATCGGCTCAACGGTATTGATGGCGAAGTGGTCTATGTTGACGAACTTAAAGAACGCATCCCACATTTAAATTGTTCTCCCGATAGTCGCTACCCTATTTTAGGTGCGTCATTTCAGCCACGTGGTGGCACGGCTCGTCATGATGCCGTGGCCTGGGGATTTGCAAGAGCAGCGGATCGATTAGGCGTGGATATCATTCAGAATTGCGAGGTCACCGGTTTTCGCCGTGACAGCGGTGTTATCCAGGGTGTTGAAACCAGCAAGGGATTTATCGCCGCACCAAAAGTGGGCGTCGTCGCAGCCGGGCATTCTTCAGTGTTGGCTGATATGGCCGGTTTACGTTTGCCTTTAGAGAGTCATCCTTTGCAAGCTTTTGTGTCGGAGCCGATGAAACCCATCCTCGACACGGTAGTGATGTCGAATGCTGTGCATGGTTATATCAGTCAGTCTGACAAAGGTGACTTGGTAATAGGAGCGGGCATTGACTCCTACAATGGCTATGGCCAGCGAGGCAGTTTCTCGGTGATCGAACACACCATGACAGCCATTATGGAATTGTTCCCAATATTCAGTCGAGTGCGAATGAACCGACAATGGGGCGGTATTGTTGATACCTGCCCGGATGCTTGCCCGATTTTATCTAAGACCGATATCAAAGGTTTGTATTTTAATTGTGGTTGGGGAACAGGTGGCTTTAAAGCGACACCAGGATCAGGCTGGGCGTTTGCGCACACCGTTGCCAATGACGAGCCGCATGAGTTAAACGCGGCGTTTTCCATTAATCGCTTTAACACCGGCGCGCTTATTGATGAGCATGGCGCAGCTGGCGTTGCACACTAAGGAGCGGCCAGATGTTTTTAGTTGAATGTCCTTATTGTGGCCTGCGAGACGAAAGTGAATTCACTTATGGTGGCGAAGCTCATATCGCTCGCCCGGTCGACCCCGATGCGTTGACTGAACAAGAATGGGGCAACTATCTTTTTTTCCGCACTAATCCAAAAGGGCCTCATAAAGAACGCTGGGTTCATACCTATGGTTGTCGGCGTTGGTTTAATGCAGTGCGCGATACCGCCAGCTATCAGTTTAAAGCTGTCTATGAAATAGGCCAGCAGGTACCTGCCGAAGCCTTCTCTAAGCAGGAGAAAGAGCAGGAGAAAGGCAAATGAAGCGGTTAGATGCTGGTGGTCGTATCGATCGTTCTAAGTCGATCGACTTTACTTATGATGGACGGCGCTATCAAGCCTATCAGGGTGACACTATTGCGTCGGCGCTGTTAGCAAATGGTGTTCGCTTGATTGGACGAAGTTGGAAGTATCATCGTCCAAGAGGCTTTGTCGGTGATGGTGCCGAAGAAGCCAATGGCTTATTCCAAGTAGAGCGCGGCGCGCATACGATTCCCAATGTGCGTGGCACTCAGGCGCAAGTCTATCAAGGCATGCAGATTCGCAGCACCAATTGCTGGCCGAGCAAAGATTTTGATTTTTTGTCGAGCTTCGGCTGGTTCTCTAGGTTTCTACCAGCCGGCTTTTACTATAAAACTTTTATGTGGCCGGCTAAATTCTGGATGCTGTACGAAAAAGTCATTCGAAAAGCATCCGGGCTCGGGGCTTCTCCTACCGAGAACGATCCGGATCACTATGAAAAGACCAACGCGCATTGCGACGTCTTAGTGGTTGGCTCGGGGCCAGCAGGTTTGATGGCAGCGCTAAGTGCCGGACGAGCCGGTGCGCGAGTAATTTTGGCTGATGAACAGGAAGAGTTTGGCGGACGCTTACTGTCTTCGCGGGCAAGCATTGATCAGCTTAGCTCACTTGAATGGCGTGACAAAATTCTACAAGAACTTGAGCAACTCCCCGAGGTAACCTTAGTGCCGCGTGGCACAGTGTTTGGTTACCATGACTATAATTTTCTGACTATTAACGAACGGCTCACTGATCATCTTAGTTTGGATCATCGCCAAGGTGCCCGCGAGCGTTTGTGGCGTGTGCGCGCTAAACAGCTTGTGTTGGCCACTGGAGCGCATGAACGCCCGCTGGTGTTTGGTAATAATGATCGACCCGGTGTTATGTTGGCGTCGGCAGTGTCGACTTATATCCGCCGCTATGCGATCCGCATGGCAAAGCAAGCTGTCGTCTTTACCAATAATAATGGCGGCTATCAAACTGCGCATGATTTGCTCGAGTCAGGAACTGACTCAGTTACGTTAATCGATGCCAGAGAAAACCCTGGTGACATTGTTACTCAGGCGCGCGCTGCCGGAGTCAAGGTGCTGACTTCCTGCGTTATCTCCGATGTGGTCGGGCGCGCGCAAGTGCGTGCAGTGATGGTGCAGAATATGAGTGAAGACGGTAAACAACTCGAAGGCGGTGAACAACGTTTAGAATGTGATCTGCTTGCAACCACTGGCGGCTGGAACCCTGCTATTCACCTGTTTTCGCAATCGGGTGGTAAGGCGGTCTGGAATGACGATAAGCATTGTTTTGAGCCGGGCGCTAAAGTGCAAGCTCAGATCAGCGTTGGCGCAGCGAATGCCAGCTTTGGTTTGCAAGCCTGCCTTGATGAAGGAGCTCAAGCAGGTCGCGACGCAGCGATTGCATGCGGGTTTAGTGCCGAAGCTGTCAAGGCTCATACTGAGGTGGAGGATGCTCTGAATCTTCAACCCTTATGGCGAGTGCCGACCCCAGGAGCCCCAGGGCGATCGGCCAAAGCCATTGTTGATCCACAGAACGATGTATCGGTTGCGGATATTTACTTAGCAGCGAAAGAGGGCTTTGAATCAATCGAACACGTTAAGCGCTACACCGCACTTGGTTTTGGTACCGATCAAGGCAAGAGCGGCAATATTAATGGCATGGCCATTTTGGCGGAAGCACTGGGTAATACAATTTCTGATACCGGCACTACGACTTTTCGTCCCAATTACACGCCCGTCACTTTTGGTGCGATAGCCGGCCCTGAAATTGGCAGTACTTTGTCTGATCCAGTTCGTAAAACCGCCATGCACACCTGGCATGCTGAGAATGGCGCTTTGTTTGAAGATGTTGGGCAGTGGAAGCGCCCGTGGTACTACCCTAAGAATGGTGAGAGCATGGAGCAAGCTGTTAACCGTGAGTGTGTAGCAACACGTGAAAGCGTCGGAATTATGGATGCCTCAACGCTTGGTAAGATTCAGGTTGAAGGGCCTGATGCTGTATGGTTTTTGAATATTGTTTATACCAATGCCTGGACCAAGCTCGGTCTAGATCGTGCTCGTTATGGATTTATGCTCGGCGAAGATGGCATGGTTATGGACGATGGTGTCACCATTCGTCAGAGTGAGGATAGATTTTTCATGCACACCACCACTGGCGGTGCGGCGGCCACCATGGGGTGGCTGGAAGAATGGTTGCAAACTGAATGGCCCGAAAAACAAGTGTATTTAACCTCGGTCACTGATCACTGGGCGACCGCGGCCGTAGTTGGGCCCAATAGTCGCAAGGTGGTAAGTAAAGTCATCGAGGGAATCGGCTTTGATGCCGAGGCTTTCCCATTTATGAGTTCACGCCGAGGGCAGCTAGGCGGCATTGAGGTGATGGTTAACCGCATTAGTTTCTCCGGAGAATTGGCCTTTGAAGTAAATATCGACGCTAATTTTGGCCGCTGGATGTGGGAGCAGCTTATGCAAGCTGGTGAAGAATTCAATATCACACCTTATGGTACTGAAAGCATGCATATACTGCGAGCAGAGAAAGGTTTCGTGATTGTTGGTCAGGATACTGATGGATCGGTCAATCCAGTCGATCTAGGTATGAACTGGATTTTGTCAAAGACCAAAGACTTTCTTGGTCGCCGTTCACTAGAACGAACCGATAGCCTTAGAGCAGGGCGCAAACAATTTGTTGGTTTACTAACGGCTGAGCCTAAAACGGTATTGCAAGAAGGTGCGCAAATTGTTAATCAAGTTAGCGATGAGCGCCCGTTACCCATGCAAGGCCATGTCACTTCCGCTTATTTTAGCGCTAACCTTGGGCACTCGATTGCCTTAGCGTTAGTAAAAGATGGCCACCAGCGTCACGGCGAAACCGTTTATGTGACTACCTCAGAGGGCGATTTTGTTGCCGCAAAGATTACCTCTACCGTGTTTATTGACCCTGAGGGAGAGCGTCAAAATGTCTAATACTCCCCACACTTTAAGCGCTTTTTCTGAGATTGATTTTGAATCGATTGTTTGTGATCCTCAGGATTTAAAAATAAGCGAGCTGGAGACTAAGTCTCATTTTAATCTGCGCGGACAGGCCGATAATCAAAAATTCCTCACTGCGGTTAAACAAGAGTTCTCTATTGAGCTGCCACTTAAAGCCAATACCTTCGCCAGCAGTGGCGAGCGTTCAGCTCTGTGGCTTGGCCCAAATGAGTGGCTGATAATTGCAGAGCCATCTTTAGGCGCAAGTTCGATTGATCATTTAAGGTCTGCCTTAAGCGGTGAGTTTGCTTCGGTGCACGAAATTAGCGGTGGCAATGCTTTGTTAAGTATTAAAGGAAGTAAGGCTGCCCAATTGATTTGCAAAGGCTGCCCAATTGATTTGCATGCTCGCGAATTCAACATTGGTGATTGCGCCCAGTCGTTGATTGCCAAAAGTCCCATCACTTTATGGAAGGTCGATGACTCGCCCGAATTTCATTTGTTGGTCAGACGCAGTTTTGCGAACTACCTTGGCCTGTGGTTGATTGATGCGGCTCGTGAATATCTAATTACTTGATAGATGAGTAACTCCGGGCGTTGCTAAAACGCTTACTGCAGAGCTCTGCATCTAAACTTCATTTTTCTTCGTTAGAATGCGCAATCTATTATTTGCGTTTTGTGGAGTCGATTTGTGAAGCTTAAATCAAACACTATTGCCGGGGCGTCTGCCTTCTTAGGCCTTACGTTAATCGCTGCCATGGGTACTGCTGCGACTCTAGTGGAAGAAGCACCAGGTGCGGTAATTCAGCTGGAACAAAGCGTAAAACTTATTGAGCGGCTTGATCGTAAGTTCAATGCGGTCACCGAATTAAATCAGGCTGCCATGAACGCCGCCAAACAGCTTGATGCGAATGACCTGGGTCGTCTCGGCGGAATGCCAATTCTCGTCAAAGATAATATTGACGTCACAGGTATGGCGACCACCGCTGGCTCGCTGGCACTCAGCGACAACTTTCCAGCGCAAAGCGCGCCGATAATTCGTCAATTAGAAGCTGATGGCGCAGTAATCTTAGGTAAAGCCAATCTGAGTGAATGGGCAAATTTTCGCTCTGAAAAATCAAGCTCAGGTTGGAGCGCCGTCGGCGGGCAAACCAACAACGCCTTTGATGTCACGCGCACTCCCTGTGGTTCAAGTGCAGGCTCTGGCGTGGCTGTCGCTTTGGGTTATGTGCCGGTTGCGATTGGTACTGAAACTAATGGTTCTATTGTTTGCCCAGCGAGTATTAATGGCGTTGTTGGCTTTAAGCCTACCCATGGTTTAGTTAGTGGCGAGGGTATAGTCCCTCTTGCGTTAACTCAAGATACGGCCGGGCCGATTGCAAACAGTATCGATAATGCCGCCCTGGTGCTGGCGTCAATGATTGACGCTCAGCAAGAAAATACCCAAGTAATAATTGACGGTTTGCGGGATTTTGATCAAGGGCCAAACCTCAAAGGTATGCGCATTGGTGTAATGGCCAGCACCCTGGGGTTCGATGTGCGACGCGATCAGATCTTACAGGCAGCCATAGCTAAACTCGAAGCCACTGGTGTAGAAATTGTTCCAGACCTAAATCTTGAAGCGCCGGAAGGCTTCGGCGGTGACGCTTATCAAATATTGTTATATGAGTTTAAACGTGATTTAAACAGCTACTTCGCCAATCGTAACTATAGCGATGCTAATAATTCATTAAAGACCATGACGCTTGAAGCGCTGATTGATTTTAATCAAGCAAACGCAGAGCAAGAACTAAAGCATTTTGATCAGGGTATTTTTGAGAAGTCACAGGCGTTGACTGTGAGCGAAAAGGAATACCAAGAGATGCTAGAAAAAGTAAAGCAAGTTACTCGCGAGCAAGGTTTAGATCGGCTCTTTAAGGAACATAAGATAGACGCCATTATAGGAATTACCGTCGGCCCGGCCTGGAAAATCGACCATGTTAATGGTGATTCATTTTTTGGCCCAGGCTCGTCAACTTATCCAGCGATAGGCGGGCATCCTCATATCACTTTTCCCGACGGTGAGATCGCCGGATTGCCTGTCGGGGTTTCCTTTATTGGGCAGCGCTATTTGGATCACAAACTTGCGCAAATCGTATTTAAGTATTCGCGCTTAGAAAAATAATTACGATAAACCGATTAGACCTCAAACCTGGTTTTGAATAAACAAATGCAGATTTCGAGAGATATTGTTTTGAATTTTCTCACTATTATTTTTGCTAATGAACTTTAGCTGTAAATCATGTTTGTCTTTATAAAATTGATTGACCATGGTTCGAAAGCGATTCATTGATGAAATCAATGTGATTGGTGTGCTAGGAAGCGCTTCTTTAACAATATCAACTGCTCGATGTTGGCCAGTGATTCGGTAGTTGGATTTCACAAATTGATCATTGGCGTTGCCGCCCTTTTTATCGGGTATATTGCAGTCCATGATCGTCATCAATACTTCCTTATAGAGTGATACAGTCTTTTCTAGTGAATCGATATTGCTTACCTTCAATATCTTGATTGACCTTAGTTTGGATTTTTGGGTTTCACTAAGGTTTACATCATCGATTAGCTGCTGAATCTCGCCTAAACATAGTTGCGCTAAGTATGCCATTTGCTCCGGATCGTCCTCGACTAGGAGGACGATAGGAGAGTCGGCATTAGCAATCTTTTTTTTAGAGCTACTTTCCATCTTTAAATTTTTGAGTTCTAAATTCCAAAGCTCCATAAATTGATTACTTGCTATGTTAGTAGCGCAATCTGTTCATCAGAGCGATAAATACATAACTTGCAAAAAACCAATATCGTCGCCAACCTAAGCTGCGCCCATCTACTCTATAGTGTTTTAAAAGCGTATGGATCTTGCTTGCCATTGCCAGTTTAGATGCCGACAAAGAATCTGGCCTGAGACGATAATATACCAAGGGCAAGTGTAATACCCCTCCTCGAATAGTAGAGTTTTGTGTCAAGTGTAGCCAGGCTAAGTAATCTTCAACGCCGATATAGTCTGAGTGTTCCGAGAAACCAATTTCTTTTATGAGCGAAGTTTGTACCATCATGCTAGAAGTCACAACCCGGTTCTTGCGTAACATCATGCCATGATTCAGCTCCGTAAAATTAGCTTCAGACGACCAACACTCATACTCATTCAGAGAAGATGCATGGGTAAAACGATGGCAATCACTTGAGATAAAATTTAATTGTCTAGCCTGCGCGTATTCAATCTGGCGCTCTACTTTTTGTGGATGCCAAATATCATCGGCATCGATAAAGGCTGACCATTCTCCTTTGGCTTGAAGTAAACCAATGTTTCTTGGTTTGGCTGGGCCGCCAGAACGACTATTCAAGTGCCTTACTCTAATTCGATCATCTCTCGCCGCCAGTTGGTCGATAAGCTCGCTTGTCGAATCTGTTGATCCATCATTTACAATGATAAGTTCCAGGTGCCGATAAGACTGGTGCAAGACACTGTGAACCGACGCCTCAATAAACTGCTCGGCGTTAGCAGCGGGTAAGATAACGCTGATGAGTGATTGGCTCTGCATTGTTTGAAGAACTATCCGAGGTGTAAATCGGATGTGGTAAGTCTGCGCTGTTTAATTAGTCAGATTTTTTCCGAGCTTCCATGGCTGCTAATTGTTCAGGTGTGGCAGGAGTTTGATGTTCTGCTTTCCATTGCGAGTAGGGCATTTTATAAACGATTTCTCGCGCCTGATCATAGTCAATTTCTTCGCCCAATTCTGCTGCCGCTGCACTGTACCACTTCGAGAGGCAATTGCGACAAAAATCAGCCAATATCATCAGGTCGATGTTTTGGGCTTCTTTGTGATTATCGAGATGATCAATTAGACGCCGGAATACGGCGGCTTCAATTTCGGTAGTTTTCTTCATAATATTCCAGCCTCTAAACTAGCGGCCATGGTTTGCCCGAGAGTATGGCATTGATCAATAAATGAGTCTTGAAATTCACCATGGCAGAGCGTTACCGGCTGCACTTCGCGCCAGCGTAAGCCAGTAGTGATTTTGTGCACTGCAATATCTGTTCCAGTGCCATCCAGGCTGGCTTTAATCACTAGTGCAAACGGTTTAGCGTCGTTGCTGTTTGGGGACTCTAGACAAGGGTAATAAATTCGTTCGAAAAAGTCTTTGAGGGCACCAGACATATAACCAAAGTTTTCGGTGGTAAATAATATTAGTGCATCGCTGGCCAGCACTTGCTTAGCATCGACATCAAAAGGTGAAGCACTTTTGATGTTTACAGAGTCGCTTCCACTATCCTGCGCGCCGTTAAGCAGAGCTTGTAGCAGTCGCTCGCAATTCGGCGAAGGGGTATGAGCGATGATTAAAAGTTGTTTTTTGGCCATAATGGAAGTTTACCGCAGCTGCAGCTATGTGCGGCAACAATGTCTTTTTAGTATCGCATAATGAAAAAATTTAAAACTATCTATCAAGCTGCCGCCAAACGAAAAGGCGGTGAGAAGGAGCTGAAGAAATTACTGTCGCCGGTTGCGACTCAAAAACAATTAGCCAAAGTCGATGATTCGCGCTATTTGGCCCAATTAACCCGTTGCGTGTTTAACGCTGGGTTTCATTGGCGGGTTATAAGTGCCAAATGGTCAGGATTTGAGGAGGCGTTTCATAATTTCGATTTAGGGTCTTTGCTGACTAAATCACCAGAAGAATGGGAAGCCTATTTAGAAGATACGCGAATAATCCGCAACTGGCAGAAAATCGAAACGGTTTTTCATAATGCTGCCATGATTGAAGAGGTAGCAAGCGAACATGGCAGTTTTGCGCACTTTTTCGCGCATTATCCGCCGACTGAACAAATTGCTTTAATGAAGTATTTACATAAACAAGGTTCAAGGCTTGGTGGCAAAACGGCGCAATGGTTTATTCGCTTTACTGGTAAAGATAGTTTTGTACTGAGCAGTGATGTGATCACTGCATTAATTGCCAATGGCGTTGATTGTTCTGAGCGTGCTGGTAGTCAACGCGATTTACGCCATATTCAGGCCGCATTCAATGAATGGCAACAACAAAGCCAGCTGCCGATTACACATATATCAAAGGTCTTGAGCTATACCGTAGGCGATAATGTGCCGATTGATGTCTTAGCCTCTTATCAAGGTTCGCAAACGGTGACCGACTAACAGCTAGCTGGGCTAGCTCTTTAGGCATTGCTTATACTGGCTTTACAACAAACAATAAGTCGCCAGCGTTGACCTGAGCGTTATTTGCCTGATTGACTCGCACCACTTCGTATTCATTGTCAGCGGTAAAAATCTCTCCTGACCCTGGCACGCTAGACAAAGAGATATGCGTAAATAGCTTCATTGCCTCGACCTGGCACAGTGTTTGGCTAATATTAATTCGGTCGCCCACTTTGACGTAGTCAGGGTCGGTTGGTGCAGGTGTGGAATAGTAGATGCCGGTCATTGGAGAGATCACTTTGATCTCGTCAGTGCCGGAAATTTTAAGGCTGTTAAGATCACTATCGGCTTTTTCAACGCCAGTGTAGGCCATTTCTTCAACGACCTGGTCTTTATCAAGCGTATCCAAAAAGGCTGGTAAATACCCTGTATCGTAATCGCCTTTAACAAACACTTTGTCATTAAGAATGCGTTTCAACAACGAGATGTTAGTGCACACACCTTTGATCGACGTTTGATCCAAGGCCTCGATCAGTTTCTTAATCGCATCTTTTCGATTCTTACCGTAGACCACTAGCTGCGCGATCATGCTGTCATAGAACGGCGAAATAGTTTTGCCTTCTGAGACAGCAGCAATCACTTCAATATGTTCGCCTTCGGGGAAAATGCATTCGGTAACCAGGCCAGGGGTTGGAATAAAATCAATATTGCCTTCGCTATCAAGTCGAGCTTTCTCAGCTGTGATACGTGCTTCGATAGAAAAGCCTTTGTCATCAATTTTAAGATCAGCAATACTTTTACCTTCGGCAATCTCAAATTGTTTGCCAACTATATTAACACCCGATGTCCATTCCGTTACCGGATGCTCAACTTGCAGCCGCGTGTTCATCTCCATGAAGTAAAAAGTATTGGCATTTAAATCATAAATAAACTCAACCGTGCCAGCGCCAAAGTAGTCTACTGCTTGCGCTAAGTTAGCAGCGCACTCATAGGCCTCTTCTTGTAAATTCTTTGGTAGCATGGTCGAGCCAGACTCTTCCAATACTTTCTGATTATTGCGTTGCACGGTGCAGTCTCTCAGGCCTAGTACTTTGGTATTGCCGTGGCTGTCGCGAAGAATCTGTACTTCAATATGGCGCATTGAAACGACAAACTTCTCAAGATACAAGTCACCATTACCAAAGGCTGAGCGAGCCTCACTATAGACTGTATTGAAGGCGTCTTTGACCTCACTGGCATTACGAACAACCTTAATGCCCTTACCACCACCGCCGTGTACAGCTTTAAGTAAAACAGGGTAACCAATTTCTTCGGCAACTTTAGCGGTCGCCTCAGCGCTCGTTAAAATGCCATGAGAGCCAGGTACCACGGGCACATTGTGTGCCATGGCGGTATTGATCGCATTGGATTTATTGCCCATGGTGTCCATGGAGCTGGCTTTGGGGCCAATAAAGTTCAAGCCATTGGCGCGACACAAACGAGCAAAGCCTGCGTTTTCAGAAAGGAAACCAATGCCAGGATGCAACGCGCCAGCACCACGGTTCTTGGCGATCGTCACGACCGACAAACCATTTAGATAGCTCTCGCCCGGAGTCTGGCCACCGAGACAAACCAGCTCGTCTTGCTCAGTAAGCATATCGCAGGCGGCAGAGTCCATATCTGGATCTGACTGCACTAACAAAACTTTATGACCTTGGCGTTGAGCGATGCGAATTAACTTCACGGCCGTGCAACCGCGAGCATGAATCAGTACTTTTTCAATCTCGCCCATTTGGTCAACCGCTCGATACACTTTGGCTAAGGCTGGCTGACTAGCAACACTAACGGCACCAGTAATGACTTGCGCAACAACTTCGCCGACCGTTTTATCTGGCAAACTGATATCCGCATCGACTTCGCGTAAGTTATCATCCAGATCAGGTGCAAACGGATGTTTGACCAAACCTTGCATGCTGCCATCGGTATTAGCGAGGTAATTCGAAGTGGTCGCCATCGAAGGTAAGAAAGAGGGCACTACTACACGCCCGGCAAACGGCATATCGGTGCCACTAAAGTAATAGGTGTGCACCAAAGGATGGGTTACAAAACTTGCCTGAGACCCGCCGGTGCAATCGCCGAAGCCGAAAATAATTACTGGCAAACCGGTTTCAGCAATAAAGCTGGTTATTCGATCGTTCACAATTGCCATTGAGAACAAAGAGCTTGGCCCTTCTTTGGTTTGCATTCCACCAGATGATACAAAGCATACAACGGGTAATGATTGATCAGCACAATCAACTAATAGTGCACACAGTTTCTCCGCACCGGCCATATCAAAGGCGCCGGCCTGGAAGGCAACATTAGAGATCAATGATCCAACTTTGGCTGTTTGGCCGTCATCATCCAATTTGAGATCACCAATGCCGGTGACCACACCACAAGGAGAGATCTTATTGTTTAACGCTTTTTCGATCGATTGTCGAAAACCTGGGAACGACACAGGGTTGGCGGTCATGCGGTTGGCGTTAGTTTCTTCAAATGAGGCAAATAGCTGTGTCTTGAAGGCGTCAACGGTGCTGACTTTTTGACGCTTTAGATCGCTGAGTACACGCTGAACCATCAAATCCTGATAAGCGATATTCAACTGGTTCCAAAAATCTTTGCGCTTACCAATTCGCCCGGGGTTGATTTGGCCGTTATAGCTCTTACCGCTGAGCTGGGCGTCCATAAAGCGCGGCACCAGCGTTTCGAAGAAATAGGTAATCAAAACCAGTAAAGATTCTGACATGCGCGGAAAGTTAACTCGCTTCCATTCTTCAACGTCGGATAAAAAGTCGCCACGTTGGTCGTACTTAACAAAATGGCTCAACCATTTGGCAAACTCGGCTTTAGTGTCGCTGTCGATAACTTTTAATTCCAGAGCTTCAGAGATGCGTGTTGCGACTCGCTCTAGTGAGTTATCAAGAATGTCGCGTAAGGTTGATTCAGAGATCGATTGAAACGCCTTGGATTCTTTTGCAATCTCGCCAAAATTATCGACAATATTGTTATACAAGGCATCGAACACCAACACATCTCTGAATTGCGTTTGTAAGGTATTGCGAATGCTTGGCTCGAATAAGGTGTCTAAGAGCGTAAGCTCGTTTTCTTCCTTTTCTAGTACTTTTAATTTTTCTTGCGCTTCGCCGGAGGCATTATCTAAGTCTGCAATGCGCCGACTCATTTCGATAAAGTTAAAGGCGGCGTCAGATTTCCAGCGATTGTACAAATACAAGCACAGCTGAAAACAGTAGCTTTTTTGCGCGTTTTTATAATTAATTTGTGGGTCACCAAGAATGAAGGTCGTGAGCTTATTGCGCTCATAGTCGATCTCTTCATGGCGCTGCTTGAGCGTGTTCCAGGCTTTGGCTAGTTGATCGTTATAAACCAGCTTCTCTGGGTCTGACGTCCATTGTTCGAAGGCCTGCTCACGTTGCTGCTGGGTTCGCGTTTGTAAATCACCTTTAGGTATTTCTTCATCTGCAAGGCGGCCATAAGTCTCGATTGTCACGCTGTGAATGCGGCATCGCATGGCCAAGGAGCGTAAATACATTAACGCATGTGAATAGACGTTCGGGTACTCGGTTAACTCACCACAAACCTTAAACCCAGCGGCGCTTTGCAATGCGTCAAACTGAGGTTTGTGTAACTTCTCAGTGCGCACATTGTTTATGTAGTCTTCAGTAACCAAGGAGTTTTCTAACACTTCGGCTTTGGCGTTGGCTTCTATTTGCTGGATGCTGGTAAGAATCGCGCCCACCAGATTGCCGTTGTCGCTCAACGCTTCTTGGCTATCGTTAGGATCCCAGTCAATTACCCCGTCGATTGCTCCGCTTCGATACAGCTCACTTGGTGATACGCCAACATATCGAGCGCTTTCCTGCCAGGACAAATTGTATTGGCGAGCAATATTCGCAAGGCCTTTAGGTTGAATAGTGTTGAAAACACCGCAACGTACGGCGAGTAGTACATTCGTAGTGGCAAGCGGTATCGCGCCACCTGAATATCCTAGGCCATAGATGATGCCAACAGTAGGAACTTTGGCGGCCGCCATCACGGCAATCAATCGCGAGATAGCATGTGCCTGATTGTTCTCATTAGCTTCAGCGCCGGCATCCGCACCAGGTGTATCCATTAGAGTAACAATTGGAATGCCACGATTTGAGTAGCCCTGTATCAGTTTGCAAGCTTCCAGATGATGTTCTGGCTTCCAAACGCCGTTGGCAAAGCTTCGATCTTGCACGATTAAGCCGATTCTTCGTGCACAGTGCTCGCTGTCGATTGAAAGTTCTACGCTGTAGAGCGGGCCTAATTCAAATTCGTTATGAATCTTGCCGCGAATTTTGCTCACGACGTCCTTAGCGCTAGGCCGAGAGGTTGACTCCGCTGGGTCGAGAACTTTAGCTACGTAGTCATCAACAGCCAGTTTTTTCAACTTAAGCCGAACGCCCTCGATTTGTTCTGGGCTAAGGCAGCCGGCAATGTTTTGATGCCATTTAAAAGGGTGAACTGCGCCATTGAGTGACAGATTAGTCGCGCGGCGTTCTATGTCTTTAAAGAGGCTAGTAGAGTCGTTATTGTTCAATGAGCTTAACTTCATGGTCACGACTAAAAAGTGTTCTTTTAGTTAGTTAGGCTCCCGCGCTCAACACCGAATCACGAAGTTACCATTCATCTATAGTCAGCTATGCCTTTGGTCGCAATGCAACTAGTCGATTTTAGGAAATAAGTTGGGTTTACTGGTCAATATGGTTAATAAAAACCAATCAGATTCAGTTGTTAGAGGGCAGGGCCGAATTGTTTTGTTCAACGTTTGAGTATGCCACGAAATGCTTATTAATTCCGAGTGCTAATTCGTGCTTTTCTATACGACTGTCAAAAACTTATCGATTAGCGGCGGTAATGAGGTGCGCACATTCGCATAAATACGCGATAATGCGCTCAGTAAGTTAAAGCCAATAGTATTGATTAGTGCAAATTAAGTCTCGAACTGCGCCTAACGCGCCCTCGCTCTCAGGTCTGCATCCGGTACTCGCCCGGGTGCTGTCTAATCGCGGAATTAAGCAGGCAAGTGAGGTTGACTACTCGCTTAAAAGCCTCTTGCCACCGCAGTCTCTGAGCCAAATTGGTGAAGCTGCTGAACTACTAGCTGATGCCGTGGTTGCCCAGGCAAGTATTGTTATTGTTGGTGATTTCGATGCAGACGGTGCCACCAGTTGTGCCGTAGCAATCAGTTGCTTACGTGAATTTGGTTTGCCAGCCGAATGTCTTTCGTACTTGGTGCCAAACCGATTTGAATACGGGTATGGTTTATCGCCTGAAATTGTCGGCATGGCAGCGATGCGCCAGCCTGATATTATCGTCACGGTCGACAATGGCATTAGCAGCATTGCCGGCGTGCATGCTGCGCAAGCCCTTGGTATGACAGTACTGGTGACCGATCATCATTTGCCCGGAGAAGAGATTCCAACTGCTGATGTGATTGTTAACCCTAATCTTCCTGGTGATCGATTTCCAAGTAAAAACCTGGCCGGTGTAGGGGTTATTTTTTACATCATGTTAGCGGTACGCGCCTTGTTGCGCGAACGGCGTTGGTTCGAATCAATCGGTATAGCTGAACCAAATATGAGTCAATTTCTGGATTTGGTTGCGCTTGGCACAGTGGCCGATGTGGTGCCATTAGATCGCAATAATCGAGTATTAGTCCAGCAGGGCCTGCAACGCATACGCCAGGGTTTGGCTAGGCCAGGAATTGAAGCCTTGCTGACGGTGGGTAAGCGAGTTAGCTCGCAAGTGGCATCAGCCGATCTCGGTTTTTTGGTTGGCCCTAGGTTAAATGCGGCGGGTCGACTTGATGATATGTCGGTCGGCATTGAATGTTTACTTAGTGCTTCACTTGAAGCCGCCATGCCTCTGGCCTTGCAACTTGATCAACTTAATCGAGAGCGCCGACAGGTCGAGCAATCTATGCAACAGGATGCGCTAAATGAGGTGCAAAAAATTGTTGTCGATGAGGCCCGCCCGCCTGCTGCGCTGGTGCTATACGACGAATCCTGGCACCAGGGAGTAGTTGGCCTGGTGGCGTCTAGAATCAAAGAAAGAATTCATAGGCCAGTGGTAGCGCTAGCGCCGGGAGACTCCGAGGGGGAATGGAAAGGCTCCTGCCGGAGTGTCGAAGGGGTTCATATTCGCGATATCTTAGCGCGTGTAGATGCCTTAAATCCCGGCTTGATGTCCAAGTTTGGTGGTCACGCTATGGCCGCCGGTTTGTCGATTCAGGCGTCTAAACTTGCTCAGTTTGAGAAGGCGTTTTTAAAAGCCACTGAAGAAGCCACCAAGAACAGGGATTGGCAACAAATTTTATGGTGCGATGGCGAGCTAACAAGCACCGACTATACACTCGAGTTGGCCGAGCAATTAGCAATGAACCAGCCATGGGGGCAGGCATTTAAAGAACCTGTGTTCGAAGGTGTGTTTTGGGTAGAGAACTCACGCCCGGTCGGGGATACGCACCTAAAGATGACAGTCACACCAAAAGGAACATCTCATCAGCTCGAAGCAATTTACTTTGGTTATTTTAATCGCCATGCAGAAGCACCAATTGGTGAGCTGCATTTGGCGTATCAACTTAGTGTTAATGATTTTCGTGATCAAAAGACCTTGCAGTTATTGATCCGTCATATTGAACTTGGCTCTGAGCAACGATAGACTTACGCCTAGTATTAAACTCAAGTTAATGGAGAATTAAATGAGCTATTTAGACACAGCGTCTGGCCAAGTTGTTGCTCAACAAACTGGTGAAATTCGTGCTGCTTTTATCCGTAAAACATATGCTCATGTTGCTTTGGCACTGGTTGTTTTGGCTGTCGTAGAGTATTTCTTGTTAAGTATCGGATTGGGAAAAACTCTATTTGGGTACATCCAAAGTTTTAACTTTCTAAATTTAGGCATGTTTTTCTTATTTATGGGTGCCAGCGTTCTTGCAAATAAGTGGGCTTATGGAGGTGCTACTAGGGAGTTACAATATGCCGGGCTAGGTTTTTACATTCTCGCTTTTGCAATTTTTATCTCGCCATTAATGTACGTAGCTAACGCTTATTTTCCAGGCGTTATTACAAAAGCTGCATGGCTAACTGCCGCATTAGTAACCGCGCTCACAGCAGTTGTATTTACAACGAGAAAAGATTTCTCTTTTTTAAGACCCGCATTGACTATAGGTTTCGTGTTAATTGTTGCAGTTTTCGTGCTTTCGTATTTTTTCGGTTTTGAACTTGGTACGTTTTCTTTTGCTGCATTCGTTGCGTTTTCTGCTGCTTGCATTTTGTATACAACTTCTAATGTAATGCTCCATTACAATGAACAGCAACATGTTGCTGCATCTCTAGCTCTAGTCAGTTCAATCGGTATGATGTTTGTGTACTTGGTTCAATTTTTAATGTCATTTGGCAGCGACTAATTTTTGCTCCTAAAAGAACATAAAGAGCCGCTCAGTCAGGGCGGCTTTTTTATTGTATGCGCTGAAATCTTAAAAAAATGAGTGAATGGTATGACTCCCCAATTTCTTGAAGACCAGGTTGGAAACACGCCTTTAGTTAAACTAAAACGACTATGGCAAGGCCGCTATGCTTCCGTTTTCGGAAAGCTCGAAGGTAATAATCCGGCCGGCTCGGTCAAAGATCGGCCAGCCCTGAATATGATTGCCAAAGCCGAGGCGCGCGGTGATATTAAACCTGGGGATACCTTGATCGAAGCGACCAGTGGCAATACTGGTATCGCGCTGGCAATGTCGGCCGCGATGAAAGGCTACAAAATGGTCTTGATCATGCCTGATAACATGAGCGAAGAGCGCCGTGCGTCAATGCGAGCGTTTGGCGCTGAAATCATTTCAGTTTCACAAGCCGATGGCGGCATGGAGCTGGCTCGTGATATGGCCGCCCAAATGCAGGAACAAGGCAAAGGCCTGGTTTTAGATCAATTTGCCAACCCTGATAATTGGAATGCACATTACGAAAGCACTGGCCCGGAAATATGGCGAGATACCGACGGTGAAGTAACACATTTTGTTAGTTCAATGGGCACCACGGGCACGATTATGGGCGTATCGCGTTATCTAAAGGAGCACAGCGCCGACGTCGAAATTATTGGTGTGCAACCAGAGGGAGACTCTCAAATTCCAGGTATTCGACGTTGGCCGAGCGAATATCTCCCTAAGATATTTGAAGCCGAACGCGTCGACCGAACTCTGGATGTTCACCAGGAGTTGGCTGAACAGACGATGCGTGAAATGGCAACCAAAGAAGGCATATTTGCCGGTGTGTCCTCGGGCGGCGCCATGGCCATCGCACTGCAAATAGCCGCTGAGCAAGAGGCGCTAAAGCAAAACGCTGTGATTGTTTCTATCGTATGCGATCGTGGTGATCGGTATTTGTCGACAGGGGTTTATTAGGATATCGATACTGAAAATGACTAATTCTCGGGGAGCCGCACGGCGGTCATAGCAGCGGCGTGTTTCTGTGGTTCATTGCTTTGC
The DNA here is from genome assembly GCA_964455815.1 of uncultured Gammaproteobacteria bacterium. Classification (GTDB taxonomy): domain Bacteria; phylum Pseudomonadota; class Gammaproteobacteria; order Arenicellales; family Arenicellaceae; genus Arenicella. The sequence continues at coordinate 20,676 of CAYVYS010000011.1, read as the reverse complement.
AAGCGCAATGAAATGAACATGTTCTCAACCTAAGTTAAAATTTGCTTCTGCGATAAAACCAGATCTAAGTCTGAAAATATGAACATATTAGCCTTTGATATTGAAACCATCCCCGACGTGGCAGGTGGCAGACGACTATTAGAGCTCGGTGATGATTTGAGTAATGAGCAGGTGGCTGAGGCTATGTTTACTCAAAGACGAGCTAAGACAGGTTCTGATTTTATTGCCACGCATTTACAAAAAGTGGTCGCGATATCAGCGGTTTATCGTAATAGCATTAAAGATCAGTTCTCGGTCTGGACGCTGGGTAGCGAAGACAGCAGCGAGCACGAAATAGTGCAAAATTTTTTCGATGGTGTCGACAAGCATACTCCAACTCTCGTGACCTGGAATGGCTCAGGTTTTGATTTGCCGGTATTACACTATCGTGGCCTTATCAACAATGTGCAGGCGCCTAGATATTGGGATCTGGGTGAGGATGACAGTAATTTTAAGTGGAACAATTATATTGGCCGCTTTCACCTTCGTCACACCGACTTAATGGATGTGTTAGCGGGCTACAACAATCGCGCCTTTGCGCCATTGGATGAGATTGCGGTGCTATTAGGGTTTCCCGGCAAAATGGGGATGAGCGGCTCTAAAGTCTGGCAACAGTTTTGTGCTGGTGAAATCAAAGCGATTCGCGACTATTGTGAGACCGATGCGCTAAATACTTATCTGGTCTATCTGCACTGGCTTTTCATACGTGGTCAATTGACCGACGCAGACCTTCAGCGCGAGCACGGAATTGTTAAAGGCGCCCTGAAAAAAGGCGCGCCTCATTTACAGGAGTTTCTATCCGTCTGGGAAGAGCAAACCTAAGGTACCCCAAATCATCTGGCTGATCGCGCCATAGAGGCTGCAGCCTAATAAGGCTACGTTGGTCAGAAAACTGATTACAAAGCCGAGTGTGCGGCTCTTGGGTTCGCCCATATAGCTGATCGAGTAGATCACGTGGCCAGTAATAAATGCCAGGCCCAGCAGTGCTAAAACATTGGCATTAAAGTAAGTGCCGCAATGCCACATGGCCGGAATGGTGATCGCCATTTGTTCGAGCGTAATAATTTGCACACGATGGGCTCGTTCATAGCATTCGTCGCCACTTACGGCCGTAGCCGGCACTTTTTCACCTCTGGACATCCTGGTGCGCATTACAAAAAAGGAATAATAGAGCTGGATTAATAAGGTAACTAAAGCGATTGAGGCCTTGATTGAATAATCAATTTAATGAAGACGTCGCGCTAAACGTATCATGAATGTTTTACAGCAGGGTAAGAGCTGGACTAAAATCCGCGCGCCTTCACTAATCGTAAGTAAATTATGGGTCGCCGTCGCAGACGTAAAAAAATAGATCAAACACCGAAAGACATTCGCATCGAATCTCTGGCACATGATGGGCGTGGCGTAGGTCGAGATGAAGAAGGCAAAGTCGTGTTTGTTGACTACGCCCTGCCTGGAGAACATGTCCGCTATGTGCCGGTCATGCATCGCAAGAGCTATTTGTTTGGTTCTACTATCGAGGTATTGCAAGCGTCAGAACATCGTGTGCTGCCAAAATGCGAGGTGTTTGGGCAATGCGGCGGCTGTGTTTTGCAGCATTTGGATGCCGATAAACAAATTCAATACAAGCAACAGCAGCTTATAGAGAATTTTAAAAAAATCGGCGGTGTGCAAGCGGATGAATTGTTAGCTCCGCTACGTGGTGAGCACTGGGGTTATCGCCGCCGTGCACGCTTAGGCGCCAAGTATGTGCCTAAAAAGGGCGGTGTGATTGTTGGCTTTCGTGAGCGTAATTCGAGTTTTATTCAACCCACTGAACAATGCGATGTCTTATATCCGCAAGTATCAAAGTTGATTCCTGTATTGCGAGATTGCCTGGCGAAGACGTCCTGCCCAGATCAAATCCCACAAATCGAGGTATCAGTTGCTGATAATGCGCTGGCGATGATTATTCGGCATTTGCAAACCTTTACTCAGGTCGATCTAGATTTGCTCACTGATTTTGCCAAAGACAACCAAGTGGTTTTGTTCTTACAACCTGGGAACCTTAAGAGTGTGCATGCGCTATGGCCCGAATCACCAAAGGCCTTATTTTACGAATTTTCTGAGTTCGATATTTGTATCGAATTTTTGCCCACCGACTTTATTCAGGTGAATGGATCAATCAATCAGCAACTAGTCAGTAAGGCTATTGAATTGCTGGATGTTGATGAACACGATCGCGTGCTGGATTTATTCTGTGGTGTCGGTAATTTCACTCTTCCCTTGGCGCGCCGAGCTAAAGAGGTGGTTGGCGTTGAAGGTGATAAAGCCTTAGTAGAGCGGGCTCAGCATAATCAACAATTGAATAAGCTTGGCAATGTTGAGTTCCACTATGGAGACTTATTCGAAGCCGATATGACAGCGGATTCTCATGGAGACTGGTTAACTCAACCTTTTGATAAAGTCCTATTAGACCCGCCACGTTCTGGTGCCGCTGAAATGGTTAAGCGAATGTCTGTGATGAAGCCGAGAAAAATCGTGTATGTGTCGTGTGGGCCTGCAACCTTAGCGCGTGATGCAGGAACGTTAGTTAATGATTTCGGTTACAAGATGACCAAAGCTGGAGTGATCGATATGTTCCCTCACACGGCGCATGTAGAGTCGATTGCGGTGTTTGAAAAGCTCAATTAGTGGAGCCGCTGGCGGTTGTTGAGTTTAGTTCCGATGCGGGATTTGTGTTCTAATGAATTAAGTTGAACATGAAAACGAGGGTAAAATGAGCGAACAATCCATTACAGCGCGTAGCCTGCTTGATCAAATTTTAGGAATAGGGCGCGAGTACCTTGAGAAAGGCCAGGATTTAGCCGAACAAAAATTGAATATCCCAGAATCAGGTGAGCAGCGTGAGCTCATGCTAAACGGCTTGAAGACCGGCGCGATTGCCTCAGCAGTGCTAGTTGGTTTACTGGGTACCAAGGGTGGTCGTAAAATCACCGGCGCGGCGCTCAAAATCGGTAGTCTGGCGGCCTTAGGTACGGCGGCTTTCAAAGGCTATCAGCACTGGCAAAAAAATAGCCAAGTCGGAGGAGATGAATCAGTCACTGCGGTGCACGAACTTGATAATAGTGCTAGTGTTGATCGTTCCTATTTACTGATCAATGCGCTTATTTGTGCCGCCAATGCTGATGGCAAGATTGATGATGCAGAGCAACAGGCTATCAAACACCAAATTTTGGAAATGCATTTGTCGAACGATCTGGCAGACAAATTAGAATCCATGATTGACTCACCGCTGGATGTGCAAAGCCTGGCCGCGCAGGTTAGCGATCTCGAGGCAGCCAGCGAGGTGTATTTGGCGAGCCGACTGCTCATAGGCAAGGAGTCATCGGTGACCGAACAAATGTATTTGGAGCAGTTAACTGAAGCACTCGGGCTCAGCAATGACCTAATCGAATCCTTAGAGCTACAAGTAGCCTAATACATCTTTGCACGATCAAAAGCAAATCAAGTCTGGAGCGCATCCGGGATTGTTGCTAGTATTTGTCTGACAATTAAAAATACCGGTCTATAGAAAAAAATAAATCATTAAACGGCTGGTTTATAACCATTTATGGGAGATCCCTATGGAAATGCAAACCGTGCAATTTGCTGTCTTTGTTTTCATCACCGCACTGATCGCAGTACTGACATTTATTAAATGCCGAGCGGCAATTAAAGCGGAGGGCGATTCTGTCGAGGCAGAAAATAAAGAGGTGTTCTTAGCTGGCGGCACATTATCTTGGATTTTCGTAGCAGGTTCCATTACCTTAACCAATCTCAGTACCGACCAGTTAGTGGGTATGAACGGCAATCAGATGCTGTTAGTGGTCTGGTGGGAGCTAGCTGCGATCATTGGTTTAATTGTGCTGGCTAAAGTGTTCCTGCCGGTGTACTACAAGTATCAATGCACAACGACCACTGAGCTTCTAGAGAAACGCTACAACAATCAACACATCCGAGCGGTCATTAGCGTTCTGTTTTTATTAGGGAATGTAGGAATTTTTATTCCTGCCATGTTGTACGGTGGTTCTTTGTTTATGAAGACCATGTTTGGTTTAGATACTTCGATCTTAAGTTTAGCCATTGCATTTGCGCTCGCCGGTGCGGCTTACGCGGTTTTTGGCGGCTTACGTGCAGTCGCGGTGTCTGATTCATATAGCGGTGTTTTGTTGCTTGTGCTCGGTCTGACGGTGGTATTTTTGTCGCTCAAAGCGATTAATTTCGACTTTTCTGGAATACCGGCTGAACGCATTACCTTAATTGGAGACAGCGCGTCGGCGATTCCTTGGCATACCTTGTTGACGGGTATGTTGTTTATTCAGATCTTTTATTGGAGCACTAATCAAACGATTACTCAGCGAGCAATGGCTTCACCAAGCGTAAAAGAAGGTCAGAAGGGGGTCTTCGCAGCGGCTCTTATTCGTTTTCTGATTGTGCCTGCCTTGGTCGTCATCCCAGGAATCGTGTCATACAAACTTTATGGTCGAATAGAGAATGATGGTGCTTACGGACGTATCGTCGCCGATGTATTACCTGTTTGGCTCTCGGGTGCATTTGCGGCTGCGGTCGCTGCGGCAGTTTTAACCAGCGTAAATAGTATTTTAAACGCTTCGACTGCTCTTTATGTTTGTGATATCCACGAAAAATACGCTAAGGCGCCGCCGAATGTAAAACGACTAAATGCCATCATTACAATTACGATTGTAGTAATAGGTTTGTCATTGGTACCATTTTTTGCCAAAGCTTCCAGTATTATAGAATTGATTCAACAACTATATGGTTTGTTGAGTATGCCTATTTTGTCAGCTTTCTTGACCTGCCTATTTTTTAATAATGTCGATGCTAGAGCAGCTATTATTGCGGTGGTTGCGGGCGTGATGCTTTACGGAATTTTATTTTTTAATGCGCCGATTCACTATATTCATTCAATGTTCATCACGCTTATCACTTGCGTAACCTTGTCTATTTCACTGAGTAAATTTGTTTTCAAAACGCAGCCCAAGTTTTTAGGGATGTCGGAGTTTGCCTCGACTGAATCTTAAAGTCTTATCGTTTGATAGCCTTGAATTATCGATGATAATTTTTTTTGGTTGATCAGAAAGATGATTAAGACGGTCGGTTAACAAGCTACCTGATTAGTTAGTAATCTTCAGGTATACCTGGTTTAGCTGGTCAGCTATCTGCGGCCAGCTGAATTTGCTATTGGCATAGTGGGACGCATTGTGACCAAACTTTTGACGCTGTTCAGGATGGCCGAGAGCAATCTCGATGTTACGAGCAAGGTCGCCTGACGTTAATTTGCAGACGTAACCAAGTTGCTTTTCTTTTATCTCGCTGGCCAAGGCCACCTCTTCACTTACTAATGGCGCTAATCCATTTGCCATTGCTTCAGCTACAGCAATGCCAAAATTTTCTGTATGAGAGCACAAAATAAACAGATCGCAGGTTTGCAGCAGTGCTTGCTTAACGTCTCCTTTTACATGGCCGACCAAATGACAGCGGTCATTTAGTCCTAAACTGGTAATTTGCTTCTTGATTGATTGCACATAGCCGGAGTCACCATCGCCTGCGACCACAAATTGCCAAGGCTGTTGCTCAATTTCTTTGAGTGCATCGAGTGTTACTTCTAAACCCTTTTTGGGATGAAGCCGCGACATAAAGAGAAGAGTGGATTGACGCCAATCTATGGTTAATTTTTGATCTAATAATTGTTGAGCATTGGCCAATTTTTTCGGCACCTCGATGCCAAGCGGTAGATTAATCACTTTGGCGGTTTTGAAGCGTTTCTTTAACTCCCGTTCTTCGATCGAGCTAGTGCAATGAACAGCTGCTGCCGCGTTGATGTTTTTGCGCTCAACCGCGCTCAAGAACAATTTTTTGCGAAGTGGTGACTGCTGCAAAGACCATTTCTGTAACAGTCCTAATGGTCGCAAAATATAAGGCACTTTAGCCGCTCGCGCGATTCGCATCGCCTGTGTTGAGCAATATGAAAAGAGGGCATGCACATGCACTAGATCATAGTCATTAATGTGCTGACGCAACCAGGAAGCAAAACCTTTGGCATAGGCAAATTCGCGCGCTGATCGAATAGGCGGAGACCATCGTGGGAAGAACCGTATAGGCACGCCTTGGTAGTCCAAAGGCGTGTAAGTTTCAACATCCAGAATGTCTGCGCCGTCATCAGTGGTTGTGGCGATTTCTACATTATGACCAGCTTCATTTAAGGCTTGTACCATTGAAACGATCGCGGCACTGGGCCCGCCACGCTTTGGTGAAACTGACGGAATAATATGCAATACGCGCATTCGCTGATTTTTCTATTTAGCGTAGCGTTGTAGCCAGTCATGCAATACCGCCAGGCTCCAGCGTCGATACCATGGTGTTAACATTATTGATTTTTCGATCTGTGGTATCGGCATGCTTTTGAGTTTCTCTTGAAACCATTGCTCAAATGGGAACTGGAAACCACGTTTGCTTTGTTGGAGAACCCATTCAGGTATTTCGGGTACGCTTTCAATTAAGAGTTTCTTGCCCGCTTGCAAGCGGATATCGGCAGGAATTTGCGCGACTTGTTCGACGAAAACTTTATCGATAAATGGGACTCGCAGCTCCAAGCCAAAGCACATCGAGAATACATCAGCATCGCGCAATAATTGATTGCGACAGTACAGACTAATTTCGAGTTCACTAATTTGATCAAGTTGTTTATGAGCCCTTAATTTAGGGTATTTAGCAACACTGTGTTTGTTACTGAGCTCCTCCGCTAACTGGTTCGCTTCATTTATTGAAAATACACCGCGAAAGGCCTGATAAATCGGTGCAAGATGATCAGCATGCATCAACATATCGAGCCCACGCTTTTGCTTAGGCGATAAGCGTCTTTCCAACAGGCTTTGAAACGGCGCAATTAAAAAACTAAACCATTTTAGTCGGTTGGCTTTTTTATGCAGCGAAGGTATTTGCTCAAAGCTTGGGTAGCCACCAAAGAGCTCATCACCACCAAGGCCTGAGAGAACAACCTTTTCGCCATGTTGACTAGCCAGCTTGGCGATACAAAAGGTGTTGAAACCATCGATGCTTGGCAGATCAACATGATTAAGAAATTCGGAAAATAACTCCGTGGCGGTTTTGGCATCTATCAGCCATTCAGTATGTTCAGCGCCAAAGTGCTCGGCGGTTCGTTTGGCTATATGAGCTTCGTTCCATTGTGGATTTTCAAATGCAATGGAGTAAGTTTTTACCGGTTTTCTATTGAGCTGCGATGCCATCGCGAGAATGGCAGTAGAGTCTATCCCGCCGCTCAGAAAAATACCGACAGGGATATCGCTGACTAAATGGGCGCGGATGCTGTGCTCGAACGCCATGCGCGTTATTTCTATGGCACGACTGCTATTAATCGATTCATATGGAAAATTGAGCGACCAGTAAGCGCGCAGCTTAGGTTTTCCTTTCTGCCATTGAAAGTATGTGCCGGCAGGTAGTAATTTGATATCAGTAAAAGGCGTATCGGGTTCGCTGAAGCTGCCGCGCAACAAGTACTGCTGCAAACCTCGTGAAGACAATTTTTGAGAGCTCAATTTTGACTTTAATAAAGCACGTACTTCAGAAGCAAATGCGAGGTTGTCGCCTTTCGCGCAGTAGTAAAGCGGTTTAATTCCGAGCGGGTCTCTGGCTGCCAGTAAACTTTGTTCTGCTTCGTCCCATAATACTAGCGCGAACATGCCGCGTAATAATTTGAGTGCATCTGGGCCTTCTTCGATTAGTAGTTTGAGTACGACTTCGGTATCAGACTTGCTTTTGAACTTGACGCCTTTACCGGTTAAGCGTTCTCTGAGCTTTTTATGGTTATAAATTTCGCCATTAAAACTGATCACATAGCGGCCATCATCGCTGAGCATTGGTTGATTGGCTTTGGTGCTTAAATCGATGATGGCGAGGCGGGTATGGCAAATCGCCGCTCGCCCTGATGACGATTCAAAAATATCCTGATAATCTGGCCCGCGATGCGCAAGCGCTGCTTGCATGGCTGTGACTAGCGAAGCAATCTCATAATGAGGCAGCGGTTGCGCAGCATCTGATATGTATCCAGCTATACCACACATAAATTAGTTTCCCTGTTTAGTTGGATCAGGGTTGAGTAGGGTCAAGGTCACACAAATCCAGTATTGGCTGAGCGACGAATTAAACGATAACTATACCAGCATCAAGAAAGCCAAGGCCAGTCGGATGTGAGACCCGTCTGACTATCGATTACACATAAGGGTAGTAAACAAGGGTGCAACAAATAGACACCAATAAAAAAAGGCTGTCGCAACATAAGTTGGCGATAGCCTTTAATTGTTAAGTCCTAGGAAAGAACTTGCCTAGTTAGCAGTGTTCGACTCTTTTGGTTTGGCAGCCTGGTTATTCTTTTGATTTTGTGCATTAGGGTTTTTGCCACGATTATTCGGGCCTGAACGGCGGCGATTGCGATTGTTCTTATTCGCATTATTGCCTTTGCCACCGGTGGCACCATTAAGCTTTGATTTGGCAGCTTGCTGTTTGTCACCTTGTTGGTTGCCACTCTGCTTGTTGCCACTTTGTTTATTAGACTGATTTTTAGCTTGGTTATTGCCTTGATTATTGCGGCCACGATTGTTACGTCCGCCACGATTATTGTTGCGTTTATTGTGGCCTCGATGCCGGTTGTTGTTCTTATTGCCACCACGACCTTTGCCCTTGTATCCACCATGCTGTGGTTTCTTTTTAGCGGGTTCAGGTTCGTCGCCAGTGCCAAACAAGGCGCGCCACAGGCGCACAAAAAATCCGGGCTTAACTGGTTCTGGAGCTGGTGGTGGGGCAGGTGGTTTCTCGCCCATCTCGATCGACTCGATTCCAACCGCAGGAGCAGTATTTGGCGCAATGACCACGTTGTTGGTTTGCTTTTTCTTTTGATACTTAGCCTTGCGAGGGTCTTCTTTTTCCTCTTGAATCTCGGTTTTATAGCTTGGCAGCACCGGCATTTCATCTAGGTCTTCGCTGCGTAAGCGTTGAATTTTGAAATGCGGGGTTTCTAATTCAATAGTCGGTACAATCGTAATATTGGTGCCAAGGCGATTTTCCAACAGGCTCACTTCATGCCGTTTTTCATTTAACAAAAATGTAGCTGTTTTAATTGGTAAGTGCGCATTGATTGCTTCAGTATTTTCTTTTAAGGCTTCCTCTTCAATGATGCGCAACACACTTAAAGCTGACGAACCAACACTGCGGATATGGCCATTACCCTCGCAGCGTGGGCAGACATGATAATTGGAGTCACTTATTGAAGAGCGCAGACGCTGGCGCGACATCTCTAATAAACCAAATCGTGAGATACGACCAACTTGAACGCGTGCACGATCGGCTTTAAGGGCTTTTTGTAAGCATTGTTCGACCGAGCGTTGATTTTTGTTAGAAAGCATATCGATAAAATCGATAACAATTAAGCCACCTAAATCTCGAATACGTAACTGGCGAGCGATTTCTTCGGCCGCTTCAAGGTTTGTTTGCAAGGCGGTTTCTTCAATATCGCCGCCCTTGGTAGCGCGAGCCGAATTGATATCGATTGACGTCAAAGCCTCGGTCGGGTCGATTACCAGTGCACCACCGGATTGCAATCGCACCTCACGGGCATAAGCCGATTCGATTTGATGCTCTACCTGGTAGCGAGAAAACAACGGCACAGTGTCTTCATAAAGCTTTAGCTTGATGACATTGTGTGGCATGACCTGATTCATGAAGCGTGTAGCACGTTCATAAATTTCCTGATCATCGATAATGATCTCAGAAATATCGCTGCGGAAGTAATCGCGGATTGAGCGCACGACCAGATTCGTTTCCTGATAAACCAAAAATGGTGCGGCTTGCGCATTGGCGGCGCTTTGAATGGCTTCCGATAAGCGTTGCAGATAATCTAAATCCCACTGTAGTTCTTCGGCACTTTTACCGATACCAGCAGTGCGCGCAATCAGTGCATGTTCTTTCGGGATATTGAGCTGCGACATGGCATCTCGCAATTCTTGTCGCTCTTGACCCTCGATACGACGAGAGATGCCACCGCCTTTGGGGTTATTGGGCATAAATACCAAATAACGACCAGCCAGGCTGACAAATGTGGTTAGGGCAGCGCCTTTGTTGCCACGCTCGTCTTTTTCGACCTGAACCAATAACTCCTGACCGGTTTCTAATACATCGGCGATCTTGATTTGGGAAATTGGTATTTCAGAATTGTAGTTTTGAAAGTAGGTACGAGAGACCTCTTTCATTGGTAAAAAACCCTGGCGGTTACCGCCGTACTCTACAAATGCTGCTTCCAGGCTGGGCTCGATACGGGTAATTTTACCTTTATAAATATTGCCTTTTTTGAGGGCATTATTTGCTGATTCGATATCCAGGTCGATCAATTTTTGGCCATCTACGATGGCGACGCGCAACTCTTCAGAGTGAGTTGCGTTAAAAAGCATTCTTTTCATTTTATCTCCTTGGTTGACACAATCAACCAATGTGAGAGACCGTCACCGAGTTCTCAAATAGTTACGATTTGAGCTAATTTGAACTGAGAAGAAAATATAAATTTCGAGCAAGCAGAATGAATCAAGCTATCAGTATAGTATTCAGCAATGCTAGGCTTTTATCTTCGCTCTCGCTTTTGGAGATCTCAGATATGCTGTATTGATAGAATTTCAGCGTGATCAATCTATCGTGTTTGCGCCAGTGATTTGGCCAAAAATGAGCTAACGATGATCGACTGAATTCAAGTCTCTAGCTGTCTGTTTGAATTTAACGAGGCTTAAGGCGAAATTTGTAAAAATGCCGGTTTAGTTAGCTTTGTAACTCGGCCCGGTTATTCAACTTTCTTGAATTAAGTAGCCTAAACCGATCCCGTTTTATATCAAGCTTACGCTTGAAAAGTAGGTTGCTAAGTTCGCTATCTAACTGATGAAAAACTCATTTAGTATCATCAGTGGTACGTTAAATTTTTATTGCTGGTATTTCTAATTGTTGATTTTTACAATGAAGTCTAAGTTGCATAGATGTCTAACTTTAAGTAGGCGAGCCGTTATCTTTAACAGCTTGCGAACATGTTAGACGTCAACTTAGATGTCAAAATTCTTACTTTCCCAAGTTGGCCGACGGTTCAAGTCGACATCATTAAATTGTTCTATCTTCTCAAACGAGTAATTGCTAAGTTAATCTTAGTTGTTGTGTTAGAAGCTTATTCTTCAAACATCAACTGTTTGCTTGTTATTACTCGCTTTCTCGCTCAAATATCGTACTGATAGTCTTTAATAAACTATCAAGTGACGAATCTCATTGTCCTGTACTAAGAGTAGACCTGAATCAATAGTTGACTGATTTCTCGCTTAATCAAGCAGCGCTTTGTTACTTGCGGCTTTCGCTAACACTCCATCGGTAAACGAATGTTGCTAGGAATTTGCCACTAGTTTGCCACTGTGCGAGATTGATTCGGTCTGTTGACTTATGAATCGGACAATTTATGCCTTCAATACTCAGGGTGAAGGTGACCCTGTTGGCCTGCATCGGGTGAGCCATTTGTTGCCCATCGATTTGTCTTGGACCTTTTGCAGAAAAGGGCAAGGAAATTTGGTTTAAATCGATTCCGACTATGCCAATACTTGAACAATAGCAATTAACTAACATTAAGGAGCTATTGAACTTCGTAATCTCATCTTGCTGAAACTACTTCCAGCGCGCGAATCATAACAGGTGCTTAAGGGCTTGGCAATTACGATCTGGAAACTAAAATCATTTCTAAATCAATATTTTAGCTAGCATTGTTGGTTGTGTATCGACATGTATTTATTACCTTAGAATTGTTTTCAGGTAATCCGTATAAATTCACCTTGCTATCAGGCTTGGTTTTACATCTCCGCGGCTTTATGATGCGCCAGTCTTTAATGCCAAATGCGAACAGCAGCACCAAAATTTTGCCCAAATCTGTGCTTAATTCGGTTCAATTTATTGAAGTCGACGAAGATCGACAAGGGCAGCGATTGGATAATTTTTTATTTCGTCATTTAAAGGGCGTGCCCAAGACGCATATCTATCGAATCATTCGCAAAGGTGAAGTACGAATCAACAAAAAGCGAGTTAAACAAACGACGCGTTTAGCGCTGGGAGACATAGTTCGTATTCCGCCGATTCGCATTAGTGACACAAGGCCGATTAATATTGATCGGCAGCGATACGAGTATCTTAACCACGCTACGCTGTTTGAAGACGATGCTTTCCTGATTGTGAACAAACCTGCTGGGTTGGCGGTTCACTCAGGTAGTGGAATAAGCGTTGGTCTGATCGAGGCAATGCGCAGGCTGCGCAATGATTTGGCCTATCTCGAGCTGGTGCATCGGCTGGATCGTGAAACTTCAGGTTGTCTGGTGTTGGCTAAAAAAGCTTCGGCACTCAGAACCTTGCAAGCCGATTTCAGGCAAAGCAGCGCCGCAAATTCCACACTCGACAAGCGCTATCAGGCTTTAGTTAAGGGACGATGGCGACACGGTCAGCGCCGGATTGAAAAACCATTGAATACCCAAGCTCGTGTCAAAGGTGAGCGTACAGTTAAAGTGGATCAAAAAGGCCAATACGCGTGCTCTATTGCTAAGCCGCTTGCTACCAGTAAAATTGCCAGTTTGATCGAAGTTAAATTACTTACTGGTCGAACCCATCAGGTGCGTGTTCATTGTCAGTCTGAGAGCCATCCCTTAGCGGGCGATCAGCGCTATGGTGACTCCGAATTTAACCAAGCCATGCGCCAGCTTGGTTTAAAGCGACTTTTTTTGCATGCCTCGTCATTGAGTTTTGTTCATCCGATGACGCAAACCAAGATTCAAATCCAGGCCGAGATGCCGGAAGAATTAAGTAATCTATCTCAACAATTATTTTAGCAATGTATCAACTTATTATTTTCGACTGGGACGGCACAATAATGGACTCTGCTGCCAAAATCGCGGCGTGTATGCAGGCTGCGGCAAAAGCTGCTGAACTGCCGATTCCAAGCACTAATGAGGCGAAAAGCATTATTGGTCTGGGGCTGATGGAAGCCGCCGCTATGCTGTTTCCCAAGGCCAGCGATAATCAGCATCAAGCGCTCGTTGAAGCCTATCGTTATCAATTTTTGACCGCCGATAAAACAGATCAACAACTCTTTGATGGAGTAGAGCAGGGCTTAGTTAAACTGGAACAGGCTGGTGCGATTCTTGCCGTAGCAACAGGCAAATCCCGAGTAGGATTGGACCGAGCGCTAACCGCCACTGGATTGGCAAAATACTTCACGGTAACTCGTTGCGCTGATGAGACTCGCTCTAAGCCGCATCCGCAAATGTTGCATGAGATTCTCGAGTTTACTGCTATCGAGGCGAATAAGGCGATTATGGTTGGTGATACCAGCTTTGATCTTGATATGGCGCAGCACGCCAAAATGGCAGGTCTGGGCGCTGGCTATGGTGTGCACTCCCGCGAAACCTTGTTAAACAGCGGCGCTTTGAGTGTGCAAACTAGCTACTCGCAGCTAATTGACTGGTTGCTCGATGGTCGGGTTGAGGCATTTCAGTCATGACCCAAAATATTGGTTCAATAAAGCAGTTGTCGAACAGTGGCAAAGGCTTAAGGTTTGACCTCAAATCGCTAGCCAGCGGCGAAATAGTTCCCGCCTTTGTGATTCAATTTGACGGGCAGTATTTTGCTTATTTAAACCGCTGCGGACATATCGCTGTGCAATTGGATTACATGCCTGGAGAGTTTTTTGCGGATGACGGCCAGACCTTGATTTGTGCTACCCACGGTGCTGAGTACGCGCCCGATTCCGGTGCCTGTTTAGGTGGGCCCTGCTATGGTGTGGGGCTAGAACCTATCCCTTTGAAACGTCAGGGAGATAATTTAACCCTTGATAGTTCAGATTATGAGTTAGTTAAACCAAGTTAACTCGGGTAAAGCATTGCTCAAGAAAAATTGCGATTCTTTGTTTGCTGCTCACGCCTTAAATAACGATTAGTAACTCACCAGGTTGATAGTCGCTTCTTTTATACTTGGGGAACCTCTAATCAATAGTTTGATAGTTTGATAAATAGGAATACTGATGTTCGGAAAAAATAAAGCCAGCCCGGCCTTGCCAGGTAGCAATCAAGCCAACGCAAATGCGATGTCAAATCAAATCTTAGCGCGCATTGCTGAAGACTATGTACGAGAACAAAAGTGGCGGCGTTATGTGCGCATAGCGTTTTTGGTTTTGTTCTTCCTCTTCATCATCGCTTTGTTTTCTGGTGGGCAATCTGGAGCCACTGACGCCGCTAAACCGCATACTGCGCTGGTTGATTTAAGCGGCCCTATTGGCATTTCCGGCGGAGTTTTTTCAGATCAAATTAATGCCAGTTTGCGTAAAGCGTTTGCAGCTAAAAATTCCAAAGCAGTAGTGCTTAGAATTAATAGCCCCGGTGGCTCGCCGGTGCAGTCAGATGAAATTTATATGGAAATGAAACGCTTGCGTGGTTTGCATCCTGGTAAAGCTTTGCATGTGGTGGTGTCAGATATTTGTGCGTCGGGTGGTTACTATATCGCGGCAGCTGGCGATCAAATCCACGGTAATCCCTCATCGATTGTTGGTTCAATAGGAGTACGCATGGACAGTTTTGGTTTTGTCGACGCATTAGAGAAACTAGGTGTTGAACGGCGATCGCTCACTGCTGGTACCAATAAATCGCTTCTAGACCCGTTCTTACCGACACAACCCGAACAACAGGCACATGCCAAAGAGATGCTCAATATTGTGCATCAGCAATTCATCACCAAGGTTAAGAATGGTCGCGGAGATCGTTTGGCCGATAATCAGGATCTGTTTACTGGCTTGTTCTGGAGTGGTGAACAAGCGAAAGACCTGGGCTTAATCGATGCTTATGGCACACTCGATTCAGTTGCACGCGAGGTGATTGGCCATGAAACTATAGTTAATTACACTTATCAACCGCCCTTGTTGGAGCAATTTATGCGTGGCTTTAGTGTGAGTTTTGCTCACAGCTTGAGCCAGCTGTTCGATGCTAGCCCTAAGCTTCAGTAGAATTGCCCGAATGAGTGTTGTCTGCTCTTAGCATATCAACGTGCGGAATGCCGTCTTCTAAGTACATTTTAGACACCGTAGTAAAACCAAGGCTTTGGTAAAAACCCTGCAGATGCTGCTGGGCACCAACTTTGATCGGCTGCCCAGGAAACCGCGTTAAGACTTGGTCTATTGCCCTAAGCATTAACTGACGGCCCAGCGATTCGCCGCGCGCCTCAGGTTCAACAACGACTCGCCCAATCGCCGCCTCTTTATAGGTCGTTCCTGGTGGTAAAAGGCGTGCGTAGCCAATCAACGATTGCTCAAGCCAGCCGCTGGATCGCCAGCCGCTGGATCGCCAGCCACACAGATGCCAGGCTTGTCTATCTGCCTGATCGATATCTGGGTAAGCACATTCTTGTTCAACTACAAAAACCTGTTGCCGCAATTGCAAAATTTGTAAGAGTTGCTCGGTGTTTAACTCTTCAAAGGTCAGGCATTGCCAGTTTATAGTTTGCATAAATCTCAGCTTTTAAAGCTTAGCTTTGATAGCCGAATGGGTCATCAACAGAATGAGATGGCTGGGTAAACCAGTTAGCGCCGTTCTCGCCCATATAAAAGTGATCTTCGAGTCGAATGCCAAATTCACCAGGAATGCTGATCATGGGTTCGTTAGAAAAACACATACCGATGTCCAAAGGTGTTTGATCGCTGCTGACCAAATAGGGCCACTCATGGATATCCAGCCCGATACCATGGCCAGTGCGATGGGGCAGGCCCGGGGTTGCATAAGCTGGTCCGTAACCTTGCTGCTCGAGATACTGACGAGCAGCTTGATCAACCGCACCACATGGAGAGCCCAATTGAGCCGCTTCGAAGCCAACTGCCTGCGCGGCTTTTTCCTGATCCCAAACTTCTCGATCGCGCTCGTTTGGCTCGCCGAAAACGTAGCTGCGAGTAATATCTGAGTTATAGCCATGGAGTTGGCAACCAGTATCGATCAACACCATGTCGCCAGCTTGCAGAGGCTTAGGGTTTTTTACGCCATGCGGATAAGCGCTGTCTTTGCCAAACAGACTAATACAAAATGACGAGCCTGCTGGCGCGCCAATGGCCTTGTGAGCCTGGTGAATAAAGTCGTTTAGCTCGTCAGTGGTGATCCCTTCGCGCAAAATCTTTGCAGCGCACTTGTGCACCTCGAGGGTCATATCTTTGGCTCTTTGCATGAGCGCCAATTCAGTTTTAGATTTGCGTGACCGGCACGCAGCGGTGACATTCTTAGCATCGACGAAAGTCGTTGTTGGGCATGTTTTTGCCAGACCATTGCTGATAAAAAACGCTGTGCTCTCGTCCAGGCCTAGAGTGGTTTCGGTGATATCGAATTGCTCTAATAAGTTGGCAAACAGCCTATATGGGCTTTCGTGTTCTTGCCAGCCGTGTACCTCACCGGGAACTTGCATATAGCCTTGGATAGTACCGATCTCGAAAGCAGGTGCAATATAGTGCAGATCGCCGTTACTCGTTAACAAGGCGCCGACCATTCGCTCACTGCCCCACCATCTTGTGCCGGTAAAGTAGTAAAGATTAGTACCAGCATCCAGGTAGATCGCCGACCACTGCAGTTGGCGCATTAGCTCACAAGCCTTTTCAATCCGCTGATTGAATTCATTAATTTGAATAGGTGCTGCATTAGCCGCCCAGTTTTCGAGCTGGCTTAATTCATTCTGGGCATTACTGCCGCCTACGCCAATGGTCATAGTTATCTCGTTATTGTTTGTCTGAGGTAAATTTTAGCAGCGCGGCTGTTTTTTTAACCAGCGAATAAAAAAGACGCAAAAAATTTGAATCTATTTTAGTTGCAGCTGCATCTAAATCACCGAAAGCATTAATTGTAATTGAAATTTTTATTTTCGCCGTTAGGATTAATAACGAGAACAAAAACGGGCTCGTCAGACTTCTACTAATAATTCTCGGGCGAAAAGTCCTTACCTAACCAGGGCGACCAACAATCGCACAACGCGACGAGGATTTATTATGGTGTGTGTCAGTATTATCAGTCGAATAAAGCCATTCTTTATAGGTTTCGCTATTTTAGCGCTAGCCATTCTCGTAGTAGTGACCTTACATGCGCTAAAACCTAAAGCTGAGGAGGAACAGTCGACAAGACCGCCATTGTCGGTGAAGACAGCCCCGGTTGAGTTTAAGCAACAAAAGGTATTTGCAAGTTTTCAGGGAGAAGTGCGAGCTAAAACAGAAATCGAACTGGTTACTCAAGTGAGTGGCAAAGTAGTAAAGGTTTCCGACTCCTTTATAGAAGGCGGTCAGTTTCAGCCAGGCGAAACTTTAATTCAAATCGATGATGCCGATTATCTGGTAGCACTTAAATCAGCGCAGGCCAATGTTGCCAGTGCGCAAGTAGAACTGGGTCGAGAACTCGCTACTGCAGAAACCAATGCCAAGCAATGGCAAGCCTTGCAGAATAAGCCAATCTCAGAAGCCAACCCTTTGGTGTTGAATAAGCCTCAAATTGATTCGGCACGTGCCCGCCTTAGTGCGGCCGAAGCACAACTCGCTGCAGCCAAGCTAAATTATGAGCGAACCAATATTTCCGCACCGTTCGCCGGGCGTATCATGACCAAGTCAGCTGAACTCGGGCAATTCATGCCAGGTGGTGCCAGTATTGGCCGAGTATTCGCCAGTGATGCAATGGAAATTCGGATTCCGATGACCGATGTGCAACTCGATGAACTTGGTTTGCGTATGGGTTATTCCGCCAATAGCGAGAATTCCAAAGGTCTGCCTGCAAAGGTTTCAACCCGCTTTGGTGACCAGCCACAAGTTTGGCAAGCATGGTTGCTTAGTGTCGACGCCAGTGTGAATAGTACCACCAGATTGGTGTTTGCGACGATCGTAGTCGATAACCCTTTGTCGATAGATACTCAGTCACCAGCCTTTCTGGCTCCAGGGTTATTTGTGGATGTTGAACTGGCTTCACCAGAAGAATTATCCGGCTTACAAGTACCGCGTAATGCTTTACGCAATGGAGAACAGGTCTTTGTGGTGGCCGATGATAAATTACAGATGCGTTCGGTAGATGTGATTTTTACTTCTAACGACGTGGCTTTGTTGAATACGGCAGATTCAGCCACGCTCAAACCAGGTGACCTGGTAATTATATCGCCGGTGCCGGGCGCCTATTCAGGCATGCGAGTTAAGGTGCCGGAGCAGGCGACCGCCACTCAGGTTGAAGCGCCTGCCGACAATCAAAGTCCAGGTTAGGAGCTAAATATGCAAGGCATTATTCGATGGTGGGCAGATAATCACGTTGCCGCTAATTTGCTGATGGTAGTGATTTTACTGTCTGGCTTATTAGGCTATTGCAAGTCAGAGCGTGAAATTTTCCCGACGATCGCCTTTCCTGGCATGCAAGTAATTGTCAATTGGCCGGGTGCCAGCCCGTTGGATGTAGAGCAGCAAATCGTTAGTCGAATTGAAGAATCTCTCAAAGATCTTGAGGGCATCGATTGGATACGATCTGAATCTGGCGAAGGTTGGGGAGGTGTTTTTCTTAAAGCAGAAAATAATTCTGATTTTTCGCAGCTAATGGACGAAGTGACCGCGCGAGTTCAGGGTATCTCCAGCCTGCCGCCAGATATTGAACAGCCCCGAATATCGCAATGGATAACGCGCAACGAGACCATACGTGTTGCTGTACACGGTAATGTCGGTGAAAGAGCGCTTAAGCGATTGGCTGACCAAATGCGACTAGAAGTAGCACAACTCGAAGGCATCACTGTGGTAGAGGTGTTTGGTACCCGTGCCGAAGAGATATCTATCGAAGTGAGTGAAGAGGCACTGCGTCGCTACAACATTACCTTTGACGAAATTGCCCGTGCCATACGTGGCACTTCTTTGAACGTTTCTGCGGGAAATGTACTTACTGATGTTGGTCAGTTCACTTTGCGAGCTAGCAATTTGGCCAATAACGAAGTCGACTTTGGCAATATCATTGTGCGGCAACTGTCCGATGGCGCTGTCATACGACTGAGCGATCTGGCTAAGGTGATAGATGGCTTCGAAGAAAATGAGATATTAGCTACGCTTAATGGTGAGCCAGCGGCGTTGATTCAGGTGATGTCGAGTGAGGTCATGGACGTTGTTACCATGTCGAATTCGGTACATAAGTGGTTAGAAGAACGTCGTAAAACTTTACCAGAAGGCGTCAGTCTGACCCTCTGGCAAGATTCGGCAGTGGATTTTAATTCACGCATGGACTCTATCGGTTCGGCTGCGATATCTGGCTTGTTATTAGTTTTCATGGTGTTGTTTTTAACACTGCGGCCCAAGGTTGCTTTTTGGGTAGCGATTGGTGTCGCTACTGCTTATGCCGGGACCTTTATTTTCTTACCGCTGCTTGGTGTGTCGATCAATATGTTGTCCACCTTTGCTTTTTTGCTAGTGCTGGGCATCGTGGTGGATGACGCTATTATTATCGGTGAACGAATACATACTGAAGTCGAACATGGCAAATTAGGTGTGCAAGGGGCAGCAGACGGTGCTTTTAGGGTGTCAAAACCCGTTATCTTTGGAGTATTGACTACCATTATTGCCTTTCTTCCCTGGTTGTTTGTCAGTGGGGTCACATCAGAGTTTACCCGCCAGATAACCTGGGTTGTGATTTTGGCATTGGTGTTTTCTTTGATTGAATCATTACTGATTTTGCCATCGCATCTCTCGAACATGGCACCAGTAAAACCGAGTAGCCGTATTGCCAAATTTCAAAACCGCATTTCTGAGGGCATTGTTTGGTTTGGCGAAGAAAAGTTCGGTAAATGGTTACAAACAGTGGTCGAAGTGCCGGGGCGCACGATCTGCGTATTTTTTGCTTTTTTGATTGTGATTATCGGGGGAATTCAATCCGGTGGTTATGTTCGCTCCTCGTTTAACCCGGAAGTCGAAAGCGATCAAATTCATATCGATGTGCAACTTCGTGAAGGCACAACCTATGAGCGCTCGCTGGAAATCCTGGATCAAATCCAGGTAGCACAGCGTGCCTTGATCGCCGATGTGGAATCCGAAACCGCAGATACTGATAAGAATCAGGTTATCGAAAACTGGTACACACGTTCACGACGCGATAGCGTATTTGCCATTATGCGTCTTGCGCCACCTGAAGTGCGGGCTTTGAGTGCCAAAGAAGTAGCGATCGATTTACGCGAGCGCATCGGTGATATCCCCGAGGCCAAACAAGTTTCTGTTGGTTACTCTTTAGATAGCAATGAGCCGGACATGGATATCTCTGTTCGTCATCCTGAGTTGGATCAATTGCAGTTAGCCGTAGACGAAATTACGGATAAGTTGCGAACGTTTCCAGCTTTGTATGACGTATCAAACAATTTGGACAGCGCAGGTGAAGAGATTCGTTTTGACTTACGACCCGGTGCTGAGCAATTGGGTATCACCTTAGCGCAAGTTATGCAGCAAATTCGCCAGGCCTATTTTGGTGAGGAAGTGCAACGGTTGCCGCGCGCCGGACAAGACGTCAAAGT
>CAYVYS010000010.1:0-75190 GCA_964455815.1 uncultured Gammaproteobacteria bacterium | reverse complement strand
AGAGTACAATCAGTAAGGTCAAGATCTAAAACACAAAATTTTTGCCAAAAAAAAAGGCGCGACTGGTGCCGCGCCCAAACCACCAAAGGAGGATGGAGGAGTTGTGCAAGAAGCTTTTGAGCATTTTGATGCTGAAAAACCTCTTTAAAACTTTCCGCAGAGAGAAGTTCTCTCTACACCCCTATTATTTGCATTGCCGTAGAATTAGTCAAAACGAATAGAATTAAAACCATTTAATGGTTTCATCGATAAACTATTGAAATATAAGGGATATAATTTACTAACATTGGTGACATAACCATATTTCATGGCCAAATAACATCACATTACTGAAATTTCTTTTGCTCAGTATTAAAAAGCCTCGCGCATAAGGTAGTATTCAATCGTTATGTCTCAGACCCACTTTTCAGTATTAGATCGCGTCATCGACCAGCTCGATCATGGCCTACGCAGCATTTTCGTTAAGCCAAATGCCGATCGTTTGACGCCAACTCATAGCCATCAGGAAGATCCATTAGACGCGCATCCTCGTCTTAAAGAAGAAGCCGCTGCCCTGATGCGAGTTAACCACGTTGGCGAAATTTGCGCGCAAGCTCTTTACCAAGGACAAGCTTTAACATCACGCTCACCAGAGGTTAAAGATAAAATGCAGCAAGCCGCCGATGAAGAGATAGATCATCTGAACTGGTGCCATGAGAGGGTAGAACAACTTGATAGCCACACCAGTTACCTCAACCCGTTTTGGTATGTTGGCTCCTTTGCGATTGGGGTCGGCGCCGGTATCGCTGGTGACAAATGGAGTTTAGGTTTTCTCGCTGAGACCGAACGCCAGGTGGTTGAGCATTTAGAATCCCATCTGGATCGCTTGCCTGAGGAAGATCAGTGGAGTAGAGAAATCGTCGAACAAATGATTATCGACGAATCCAAACACGCCGAAATGGCCGAAAATAATGGCGCTGCTGAGCTGCCCTCTTTTGTCAAAGAAGGCATGCGTTTGACAGCCAAGATCATGACCGGTTTGTCGGAAAAGATTTAAAAAACTACTGCCTAAAGCGCACGCTCTTTTCGAGCGAAGTGCGCACAAATCAGCGCTGCGCTAATCAACAACACCGCACCGGCCTGATGCGCTGCTCCAAGGCCGAGTGGTACGCGAAGAACCAGCGCCGAAATACCTAAACTTAGCTGCAAAATAACAGCCATCATTAGCCACGCTGATTGGGTTGGAAAACGCTGCAATCGGCTGCGCCATACACATGCTACAACGCTAACAAGCACCAGCATTGCCAATGCTCGATGAACAAACTGAATGGTGATCGGATTCTCAAACGCATTTCGCCACCATGGGTCTATTTGCCCAATCCCAGGAGGAAGCCAGGCGCCATTCATGGTAGGAAAAGTATTCATAATAAAACCAGCTTTGGTGCCGGCCACAAAACCACCACTTAGAATCATCACAAAGACCATTAAAACGCACCATGCAGTTAGCCTAAGATAAACGCGATCATGGTGTGATCGCAGGCGATCGCCACGCAAAAAGTCGAGTGCATACCACAGCATGGCTGAGAAGATAACAATGGCTAAACCCAAATGCGCAGTAAGCCTATATTGACTCACATGCGGGATATCTACCAAGCCACTTTTAACCATGTACCAACCCATTAGCCCCTGAGCACCACCGAGTAAAAACAGCGCAAATAGCTTGGCATACCAGGGTCGTGGCACCATTCCTTTAAGGATAAAAAACAGCAAAGGAATAAAGTAAATCAGGCCAATCACACGCCCTAGAACCCGATGCCCATATTCCCAATAGAAAATCGTTTTAAATGCCTCCAGCGTCATGCCAGCATTGATTTTTAGATATTCAGGTGATTGCCGATACTTATTAAACATATCCATCCAGTCAGCGTGAGTGAGCGGCGGAACAATCCCCATTATTGGCTCCCACTCGACCATCGACAAACCAGATTGAGTCAGGCGCGTCATGCCACCAACGACAACCATGGCAAAAACAATCGCGGCGCAAAACAGCAGCCAGCAACCAAGCACAAGTTCGTGTTGTCGCACACGACCAAAGGATTGTTCTACTGTAAGAGCAAAAGGCATATTGATCTAGCTCGCTAAAATCGCGCCATCGTTTGGCTTAAAAATAAAAACAGGCCAGCGAGCTAACTTCGATCAAACAGCTTGGAACACCAGTGTTGCATTGGTACCACCAAAACCAAAACTATTCGACATAATGGTTTTCACCTTTTTGCTCAAGTTTTCCATCAGAATGGGGAAATCAATCGCCGCCGGATCGAGCTCTTTGATATTAGCCGACGCCGCCAAAAAGCGTTCTTTCATCATGATTAAGCTATAGATCGCTTCATGCACACCAGCGGCGCCTAAAGCATGCCCAGACAGCGATTTTGTCGCGCTGATAAAGGGCATTTTGTCGCCAAAGACAGTCTTCATCGCCTCAAGCTCTTTGACATCACCGACTGGTGTTGAAGTGCCATGCGTGTTGACATACTCAATGTCACCATCCACGGTTTCCAGAGCCTGACGCATACAACGTATTGCGCCCTCACCTGACGGAGCCACCATATCAAAACCGTCAGAAGTTGCGCCAAAACCGACCAGTTCGGCAACGATATTTGCACCGCGATTCACGGCGTGGTCATAGTCTTCAAGCACTAATATGCCACCACCGCCGGCAATCACAAATCCATCGCGATTGGCATCATAAGTTCGTGATGCTTCAGTTGGTGAATCATTGTATTTACTCGACATGGCACCCATGGCATCGAATAATATAGACATCGTCCAGTGCTCCTCCTCACCGCCACCAGCAAACACCGTATGGTGTCGACCTGAGCGAATAAGATCAGCTGCGTGGCCAATACAATGAGCGCTAGTCGAGCAGGCAGAGCTGATAGAGTAACTAGTGCCTTGAATGCCAAACATAGTGGATAGACAAGCTGACGTGGTGCTGCCCATGGTTTTGGGCACAGCATAAGGCCCAATACGCTTTACACCGCGTTCGCGCGCGATCTCAGCTGCGGTAATATTGTTAGCTGGTGAGCCTCCGCCAGAACCAGTCACCAGACCAACCTTGGTGGACTTAATTTCCTCCAAATCAAGGCCCGCATTTGCCAACGCTTCCTGCATGGCGATGTAGCTAAAAGCAGCAGCATCACCCATAAAGCGCAAGTGGCGACGATTAATCAATTCTTTTTGGTCGATCTCAATGCGACCAGCGATTTGGCTTCGCATGCCTAACTCAGCATAATCTTCACAAAACTGGATACCAGATTTACCGTTGCGCAAGCTCTCGGTAACTTCATTAAGGTCATTGCCCAAACTCGATACAATGCCCATGCCTGTTACAACTACTCTTTTCATGACTTTTCCCGTCTTATCAACAATGTTTCCACTTTAGGATTTAAGACTCATCACCAAACAAGCCAACTTTTAAATCGGCCATGGTGTAAATAACTTCGCCGTCAAGCAACACTTTGGCATCAGCGATACCCATATAAAGACGACGCGAGATAACTCGTTTTACATCAATTTCGTACTGCACTAGCTTGGCATCAGGTTCGACCTGACCAGCAAACTTTACTTCACCGACACCCAAGGCTCGACCACGCCCGGGGCCGCCACTCCAGGATAAGAAGAACCCCACCAATTGCCAGACTGCATCCAAGCCTAAACAACCCGGCATTACCGGGTCACCTTTGAAGTGACAATCAAAAAACCAGAGCTCTGGCTTCACATCCAACTCTGCTACTACTCGACCTTTATTGTAAGCACCTCCTTGGTCGGCAATTTCGGTGATGCGATCAAACATCAACATTGGCGGCAAAGGCAGGCGCGACTGGCTCTGTTGCGGCAACTCACCATTGCCATGGGCAATCAGCTCATCGTAGCTATAACTTGGTTGTTGAATCATTATTTTTTGAGGTTATTGTGTACCGTTCAATTTCGATCGCAAGCCTAACTATTCACCCAGAAAATGCAAGACCTAAACGCCTAATCACATAAGCTTACCACTTATGTGGCTGCTCGCGGTTTACGTTGCTGTGGCAAAGCGCGCCAGCACCAGAATTAGCACCATTGGCAAGGCAATAATCGCCCCCATATTACCGATTAAAACCATCGAGGCAACGGCATCAGGATCACGTTGATATTGCTCTGCCAGCATAAAATTTATGACCGCCGGAGGTAGCGCACCAAAGAGAATCAAAATGCTTTGATGTAATGGCGATAGCGGGATAATCGCACACAATAATAAAGCCAAACTCACACCCACCAGCGGGCACAGCACCGCTATTGCCAGGCCTTGTTGATAATCACTCCAACTGACTCGCGTTAGTCTCACACCAAGAGAAAACAACATCAGTGGAATCGCCACTTGGCCCAACATATCAATCGGCAACGCCAGCCAATGCGGCAAACCGATTTGAGCGATATTAAAAAGCAGGCCTAAGATAACAGCGATGACAATCGGAATTCGAATCACGCCAAGCAACTTCAACTGGCCTGAAAAAATATAGATCCCCAAGGAAAAACACAACACATTGCCCAACGCTACCAGCATCACACCAGCGCCGAGAGCTTGCTCGCCAAGCGCAAAAACGTAAAGAGGCAAGCCCAGATTACCCCAATTCGAAAACATGGCAGGTGGCACAAAAGCTCGCCACGAAAAACCAAAAAAACGCGCCACTATCAAAGCAACGAAGCCAGAACCCAGCATTAATAGTAAACCGCCGAGCATAATGCCAAGATACTGACGAGGGTAAAAATCGTCCTGAATCATGACGTGAAAAATCAAAGCAGGCATAAACACATCCATAATCAATCGATTCGGTATGTGCATCGCTGGTCGTACCCGGGCACCATAAAAATAGCCCACTGCCGCTATTAAAAATAGCGGTGCAACAATGGAGAATACCTGACTGAGCATAGTGAGAGCCTAACGAAGGTTTAGATGGTTTAGCTGCGTCGAGTTTACCTGTTTTCCACTATAATTGCGGCTCGCAAGTGATGGCGTCGACTATGTCCACTAACAGAGATCAACTCTACCAAACAGCAAATGCAAAACCCGGCAGCTTTCGCTTCGATGAGAAAGTCGCCCGGATTTTTGCCGATATGATTGCGCGCTCGGTGCCGGGTTATGAGCAAATCCTATCTATGTTGCCAACATTAACGCGCCAGTTTGCCAAAGAACATGCTTGTTACTATGACCTAGGTTGCTCCTTGGGCGCGGGCCTGTTAGCGATAAGCCAAGGTTTGAAAACGCCGAACGCTAAGTTGCTTGGTGTTGATAATTCCGATGCCATGCTGACTCAAGCCAGAGAAAACCTAGCCGGGGTCGAACAGTCAGTGGAGTTAATCAAACAAGATATTGTCGAGCTGGAATACTCCAATGCTGCGATGATTTTAATGAACTTCACCTTGCAGTTTATTCCGCTTGAAGCACGCGATAATCTTATTGAAAAGCTGTATCACGGTTTAAATCCCGGTGGCGCCTTAATCTTGTCTGAAAAAATTCGCTTCGATGATGCCCGCACTCAGCAGATCTTTACCGACATTCACCATCAGTTTAAAGCTGACCAGGGCTACTCAGAGCTCGAAATTAGCCGTAAACGCGATGCCATTGATCAAGTATTGATTCCTGAAACCCTAACAACTCATATCCAACGCCTACAAGATGCTGGCTTTAGTATTGCCTCTCCCTGGATACAGAATCTTCAATTCGTGTCGATACTAGCGATCAAATGATCAACTTTGATGCTTTTTTTAATCGTCAGGAATTTCAAACCTGGCGTTCCCACTTTGAGGCCACGGTAAAAATACGTAGTGCACCGCAACGTCACGGCGACTTAAATGCATGGTTAAGCCATCTGGATTCATTGCCTGATATTCACGCTTCGTCAGTTGATCTTACCAGCGACACGATTCGCATCGGGCAGGCATCAGACGCTTCTAACGAGCAATTAGATCAATTGCACACCGCCTTATATGCTCTTTGCCCGTGGCGCAAAGGGCCGTTTCAATTTTTTGATACCTTTATCGATACCGAATGGCGGTCTGATTGGAAGTGGCAGCGACTCGAACCGCATATCTCTAATCTGCACGACCGTCAGGTCCTCGACATTGGATGTGGCACCGGTTATCACGCCTGGCGCATGTTGGGCGCCGGAGCAAACTATGTGTTGGGCATCGATCCATCGATGCGGTTTTTGGTGCAATATCTTTGCGCGCAAAAATACATCAAAAGTGCGTCATTCGATTTTCTACCAATCGGCGTCGAAGACTTACCTGACACTATGACGGCCTTCGATACTGTATTTTCGATGGGTATTTTGTATCACCGACGGCAACCTCAGCATCACCTTGAAATATTAAGAAAATTGCTAAACCCAGATGGGGAATTAGTGTTGGAAACGCTGGTGATGGATAGTGAGCAAGAGTGTGTTGTAGACGGTTATTTTGCTCCACAAGAGCGCTATGCCCAGATGCGCAATGTTTGGAGCATTATGAGCATTGAAAAAATTCTAGAGTTATTAGAGCAAGCTGGTTTTAGTGCACCTCGCTGTGTAGATGTACACCTCACCAGCCGCGACGAGCAGCGCAGCACACCGTGGATGAGCTTTCATTCTTTAAAAGAGTTTCTCGACCCCAATGATGTAAGTAAAACCATTGAAGGTTACCCTGCGCCAAAGCGCGCGGTATTCATTGCACAAAAATGATGGGGCGCGGCATCGTTTAAAGTTCGTGCTCTGGAAACCGCTCCCCACCATAAACTACGACTTTACTCGCCTATTAACCTCCGGCACTCGCTGTTTGCGCGCTCTTGGTTTGGCTAGACTTAGCCGCGGCACTGCGTTTTTTACCTTTGCTGCGGCAAAAGGCTTTTACTTCTCGCCCGTCTTTGCGAAGGTAACTATTTACCCAGCCACATGAATCACTGCTTGCGCATTGATCCTCGGATAAGCCTTTGCAGGCGCTGGCGGCTGAGGATGGATTTGCTGCGACGATAGACATACCGAGCAAGAGAGCGGCCAAACTGCCGCGACGATAAATAGAAAGATTCATTGTTATCTCCTTGATTAATG
This sequence comes from uncultured Gammaproteobacteria bacterium, assembly GCA_964455815.1. GTDB lineage: Bacteria > Pseudomonadota > Gammaproteobacteria > Arenicellales > Arenicellaceae > Arenicella. The sequence goes on along the minus strand of CAYVYS010000010.1, from coordinate 68,087 downwards.
AATTAATAGTGAACCTTGAATAAACCTTATTCAAAGCAGACTCATCCTGAGTCAGTGGCCATAGTAGCTCGACCTTTGAAACCTCGCCTCACCCGAACGGATGAATTTACGACATCACGAAATGTTTACTGAGCTTCAAACCCTGCGCTTGATAATTCGAAGACAAATCCTGCCCGTAAATAATGGCTGGGCGCTCGAGCATTTTCTCATACACCAGGCGACCTACGTTTTGCTCATGTTCCAGCAAGAAAGGCACATCAAAACTACGAACTTCTAGCACTGCTCTGGAACCCTGCCCACCTGCGCTCGGCGCGCCAAAGCCTGGGTCAAAAAAGCCTGCGTAATGAACTCGGAACTCACCGACTAAAGTGTCGTAAGCCACCATTTCGGCGGCGTAATCTAATGGCACATGCACCGCCTGAGATGACACCAGAATATAAAATTCTCCTGGGTCAAGAATGAGCTGATCATTACGCCGATATAATGGCTCCCAGTAATCTGCTGCATTGTGCGCGCCAGCTTTGTCAACATCGACCACGCCTGAGTGGCGCTTGGCGCGAAAACCAATTAAGCCTTGCTCATTACCGTGCAAATCCACGCTTACTGGCACACCATTTTTGACTTGTGCTGCACTAAGGTCTCGCTCAATCAAGCGCTCTTGTTGTTGTAGAGCCAGGTGCTGTTGATCACTTAAATTCGGTGCGCCTGCGCGAATTCTTAACTGTGAAAGGCGCGACCCTTTGCGTACCTGGACGCTAAAGGTGAGTGGTGCAATCTCGGCGTATAAAGACCCACTATAGCCAGCCGGCACTTGTTCGAACTCAACTCCTTCATCAGTAATCAATCGAGTGAAAACATCGATGCGTCCAGTCGAGCTCTTGGGGTTGCCAGCAGCGGACAAATGCTGAGGAAGCTCGAGGCTTTCTAATAATGGCACAATGTAAACACAGGATTTTTCTAATACTGCACCATCGCTAAGATCGATTCGGTGCATGGCCATATTGTCCAGACAATCCTGAACACTACGCCCTTTACCCGGCAAAAAAGAAGCGCGAACTCGATACGCTGTGGCACCAAGCCTTAGATCAATACTGGCAGGTTGAATTTGGTTTTCAGCAGCAGCTTCGGCGAGCAACAATACCTTGTCTTCTATCAGCTTCTCTATATGCTGAGAGCCCAGTGCGCCGACAGAATGATCGAAACTCATAACTTAACCTTGCTCGAAAACGAAAATCTCGTTTTGATACTCAATGACGCGATTGTGACTATATTTATTAAACGCTGCAAACAATAACTCGCTGGCACATTGTCGAACTGGTTGAGGTGCTGAGACTGACGTGCAAATATGCTTTTGCGCGAGTGGAAAAAGTAGATTGGCATCTGCCTGCAAACTATACGCCGACACTAACATGTCGTCATTCACACTCTGATCATCAAAAATAGCACAAGGCTTGCCTTTCACATCAACGGCGTGCAGAGCGATAACAGGGCAATCGATTTCGTTTAAAGTCTGTGCGCTGAGTTTATGCTCGTCGGATAACAAACTGCAAGCCATCACCTTAAAGCGCTTACTTAAGCGAATAATTTCGCTCTCAAAGATATGAGGGTCAGCATCAGGCAATTGGTAGAACGGAATACCAAAACGGTCAGCAATAAGTTCTGACTCTTGATTGCTTGAAGCAACAAAATCGATCGCTAATTCAGGCACAGCAAATGCCGCCTGGCTCGCCAGCAAGCATTCGAGTACTTTAGAGTGACTAGTGCTGACAATGCCGATCGAGAACGGCGTGTGGAGCGCTCTGAAACGAATTGCAAAATCGCTTGAGGGAAAATTTTGTTCAATTGCCTGTTGATAGGTTTCAAGAAATTTTTGATTGCTAGCACCAGTCTCAATATGTTGCCATCTAAGGTGCGCAAACCGTGATGCATTTCGCTGAGATTCGCAGGCGTAGCTCGGTGAAACAATAAACTGATCCAGCAAATCATAGACGCGCGGCAAGATGGCCTGTTCACTTGTAGCCAAGCTTAAACTTAAGAGGCTGGAAACACTCATTTGATTTACATGATCAGTCATACTTGCAGCGCATAATACACAAAAAATGCCGAATCACGCAGCATCCTTTTTTTGAGGTATACTTCAGCTTCAACCGCAGCTTTGTGGGAGAGAGATAATTGGCGAATTGTTGTTAGCCACTATCCGCCGAAGGCGTAACGCGCTCGCAATCGCTCAGGCTCCCGGACCGCAAAGCCATCAAACATTCGCGGCAATGCACAATAAGCAGTTACAGAGACTTGTTATCAACATTTTTTGTAGCAAGTCTTTGTAGCAAGTCGTTATAAAAAATGTTTGCAGACGTTGGCTCTGGAGAGCGCCTCGAGCGAAAGCTTTAAGAGGCCACCGAAGAGGTAATCTTTCAGGTAACCGGACAGAGGGGCGAAACACACTTTTTAATTAGAGTGGTCCGTTTTCGACCGAGCCTGAACTATGAGCAACGCTGATTCAACTACCCCAAACACCCTTAAACACACACCACTTTTCGAGCAACATCAAAAGCTCAATGCTCGCATTGTTGATTTTGGCGGCTGGGCACTACCCGTCGCCTACGGATCGCAAATAGAAGAGCATCTCGCCGTGCGTCAGCACTGTGGGTTATTCGATGTTTCGCATATGACGGTGTCCGATCTTTACGGCTCGCAAAGCGAAGCCATGCTGTGCCGTTTGTTAGCCAACGATATTCGTAAAACCGCTGGCTATGATGGCAAGGCGCTTTATAGCTGCATGCTAAACGAGCAAGGTGGCGTTATTGATGACTTAATCGTTTATCGCATCAATGATCAACACTTTAGGCTAGTTACCAATGCCGGCACCAGAGAGAAAGATCTAGCCTGGATAAACCACGTTGCGCAGGCTTTTGATGTCGAATTAGGCGAACAAGAACATTTGGCTTTGATCGCGGTACAAGGGCCTCAAGCTCTATCGATTTGCACCGCAACATTACCCACCAAGTTGGCCTCGTTGGTGCAATCTCTAAAGCGTTTCGAAGGAGGTTTCAGCGGTGACGACTTTATTGGCCGAACCGGTTACACTGGTGAAGATGGTTTCGAAATCATTGTTGATGCAGAGCGCGCCAATGAACTATGGCAGAACTTAATCGACGCAAAGGTAACTCCGTGTGGCTTAGGTGCTCGCGATACTCTACGACTCGAAGCAGGCATGTCATTGTATGGCAATGATTTAGACGAAGAGCATACGCCACTGGAAAGTGGTCTGGCCTGGACGGTAGCGTTAAGCGACGACCGAGATTTCATTGGTAAGAGTGCACTGAGCTCGTCAACCAAACATATGATTGGATTAATACTAATCGACAAAGGTGTCCTGCGAAGTCATCAATCAATCATGTTAGCCGACCAAACTATTGGCCACGTCACCAGCGGCACTTTTTCGCCTAGCCTCCAGCAGTCCATTGCCCTAGCACGGCTCGATACGCCACTTGAACCAAACAGTGAAGTCGATGTGGCGGTTCGTAAAAAACGCCTAACCGCCAAAGTCGTCATACCACCTTTTTATAAATCCAAGTAAACCTTAAAAAAACAAACCCTTAAAGTAAGCCCTAAATAGTAAAGACTTATGAGCGCATTTTCCGAACGCCATATCGGCCTGAGTAATAAAGATATTGAGTTTATGCTCGACAGCTTAGGCTATACATCATTAGATGAACTCACTAGCGCAGTAGTTCCCGATTCCATCGCCGACAATTCACCGCTCGATCTTGACGACGGAGTTAGCGAGGAACAAGCTTTGGCTGATCTAAAGGCCATCGCCGAGCAAAACAAAATTGTTAAATCACTAATTGGCCAAGGGTACTACAACACTTTCACGCCGAAAGTGATTCAACGAAATGTGTTAGAAAACCCCGCCTGGTACACCGCTTATACGCCCTATCAGCCGGAGATTTCTCAAGGGCGTTTAGAAGTGTTGTTTTATTTCCAAACCATGGTAGCTGAACTCACCGGCATGGATATCGCCAACGCCTCACTACTCGATGAGGCCACGGCTGCTGCCGAAGCGATGACGTTAGCGCATCGCGCCTTGAAAGGAAAACGCAATCGTTTTTTGGTCTCGAGGTTCTGCCATGAGCAAACTAAAGAACTATTGATTACTCGTGCTACTCCACTAGGAATCGAATTAGTATTTTTTGACGAGCAGCAAAACTGCCCAGTTGATGACCACGTTTTTGGCGCCTTGTTTCAATATCCCGATGCGCATGGCCGATTGATCGACTTATCAGATCAGATCAAACAGCTACAGGCCGCTGGTGCTTTGACGGTAATGGCAAGTGACTTACTCACGCTATGTCTATTGAAATCGCCTGGCGAATTAGGCGCTGATATTGTGGTTGGTAATTCGCAACGTTTTGGTGTACCGCTGGGTTTTGGTGGCCCTCATGCGGGCTTTTTTGCGGTGCGTGACAAATATAAACGAGCGATGCCAGGGCGGCTGGTCGGCCAGTCGGTTGACGCCTTAGGTAACCCAGCTTTTCGATTGGCGCTACAAACTCGCGAGCAGCATATCCGCCGTGAAAAAGCGACCTCGAATATATGTACCGCGCAAGCATTATTGGCCATCATGGCAACACTGTATGCCTGCTATCAGGGGCCAGAACGTCTTAAAGCTACTGCAAAGCGTGTTAACCAATTGGCTAATAGCTTTGCTGCTGAATGTGAAAAACTAGGTTTCCAAACGAATACTCAGCGATTCGATACAGTAACGCTTTATAAAGTTAAGGCAGACGATTTAGTCAGTGCCGCGCTTACAAAAGGCTACAACATCAACAAACATGACGACGATACGGTATCGGTCGCGTTTGATGAAACCTGTGAGCCATGTGACGTCATTGAATTACTCAATGCCTTTGGTGGGAACTATGCGGAGCTAGAGCTTTGCGAGGCGATTGCGAGTCACTGGTGCCGTAGTGATTCCTTTATGAGCCAGGCGGTGTTCAATGATTATCATAGCGAAACAGAAATGATGCGTTATTTGCGCCGCCTGTCAGACAAAGACATCGCACTCGATCGAGCCATGATCTCTCTCGGCTCATGCACTATGAAGTTAAATGCCGCCTCAGAGATGACACCAGTTAGTTGGCCAGAATTTGCCAATATTCACCCGTTTGCACCAAGTGATCAAACTCAAGGTTATCAAAATATGATCGCGCAACTCGAAAAAATGTTGTGCGCTTGCACTGGCTATGACGCGATGTCCATACAACCGAATGCTGGGTCGCAAGGGGAATATGCAGGTTTATTAGCAATCAAGGCCTATCATGAGGCTCGTGGGGATACTGAACGCGATATTTGTTTAATTCCCAACTCAGCACACGGAACTAATCCTGCCAGTGCGCAAATGGCGAACATGAAAGTGGTGGTGGTTAGATGCGATGAATCTGGCAATGTCGATCTTACAGATTTAAAAGTTAAGATCGCCGAGTTCCCCAATCGCGTGGCAGCCATCATGATCACCTACCCGTCAACTCACGGTGTGTTCGAGGAAGAAGTCACGCAAGTTTGTCAGGTGGTTCATGAAGCCGGGGGGCAGGTTTACATTGATGGTGCCAACCTAAATGCCTTAGTTGGCGTTGCGCAACCCGGCAAATTTGGTGGCGACGTCTCACACTTAAACTTACATAAGACTTTTTGCATTCCGCATGGTGGCGGTGGCCCTGGGGTTGGCCCCATTGGCGTAGGTCAGCATCTGGCACCATTTTTACCCAAAGATGGTGTAAACCCTGATCGTCGGGGCGCCTTGATTAGTGCCGCGCCGTTTGGCAGCGCCAGCATTTTACCAATCTCGTGGATGTATATTCGTATGATGGGCGCTCAAGGTTTACGCCGCGCGACTCAATGCGCGATTTTAAGCGCTAATTATGTCGCTAATAGACTACACGATAAGTTCCCTATTTTATTCACTGGCGGTAATAATTTAGTAGCGCATGAATGCATTATCGATACGCGGCCAATGAAAGATCATGGGGTTAGCGTCGATGATATTGCCAAACGCTTGATTGATTATGGTTTTCATGCGCCAACTATGAGCTTCCCAGTTGCAGGCACATTGATGATCGAACCAACGGAGAGCGAATCATTAGCTGAGATTGAACGCTTTTGCCGAGCGATGGAGGGCATATATGCTGAATATGAGTCAGTTTGCAGCGGTGATGTGCCGCTGAATAATTCTCCTTTGAGTAACGCCCCTCACACTATGCAATTCTTATTGTCTGAAAAAACTGAGATTGCTTACTCAAAGCAGCAAGCCTATCAACCAGATTCACAGGCCGATGCCAATTTAAAATATTGGCCACCAGTGGCTCGAATCGACAATGTGTTTGGCGACAAAAACCTGGTGTGTTCCTGCCCGCCTATGTCTGATTATGAGGTAGCTTGAGACGAAAGTAACAAAGCTAGCGCCGATCCAACTGCGCCTGACAAGAAGATAACTGACTGGCAAACTGGGCGGCGCGTGCGCCAACTCTATCCGCGGTATTAATTAACCACTGTTTACGCTTATGTGTGCCGCGAGCATAACCGCCCTGCCCCTCGTGATAATTAAGATATTGATCCCGCGCATTCCACTTGGATACTTGATTGCGGCTATAACTTTGATCCATATACCAAAGCACAAAATCAAATGCACTTCTAAAATCATCACGGCTCGCCCAGGCATTGCCAGTCGCTTTTTCGTAGGCCGCCCAGGTACTTTTTAATGCCTGTGAATATCCATAGGCATTACTTTTGCGTCCGGCCGGAATAAACCCGAGTAAGTATTTTCGCCCTGGCCTGGCTTTGGCCTTGAAACTGGATTCCTGATAAATAATCGCCATTGGCACATGTAAGTTGCCGCCCCAGCGTTTCACGCTGCGCTTAGCCGATTTATACCACCGTGGCTTTTCAAGAAAAATCTGGCAAACATTATTGATATTACTTGGCTGGCGTTTACTGCCACCACAAGCTGCAATCAACAAACTTAAGCCTAAAATTATCGCCAGCCTGGCAGTACTCATTTTTGCGAAACCCAATTTACCCAGCGTCAATTTACAAAACATGCTTTTACGTATTTTAGGTGACGCCTTGAAACCGGAATATCAACTGTGCTCGACCGCAAACTCACTGACGCCCCGTTTTTACCACGCTGTAAACCTAATAATTCCCTAGTTTGCACGAGATAGGCGCGATGTGCGCGAATAAAATCTTCACCGTAATGTTCTTCTAAATATTTGAGCGAAAAATCGACAAACACTTTGTCACCATTTTTCATCACGGCAAATACTGACTTGTCGTGCGAATAAAAATAGACAATCTGGTTCAAATTCACCTTTTGCAATTTACCTTGGAAATGCAGTACCAATTCATTTTCCGAAGGCTCTAGCGCTTGTTCATGTTCTTCAGGCTCAAGCTCAGGCGAAACTTTGCGGCGAGTCGCTCGCTTTAACGCTTGCTCTAGATCTTTTTGCGAAAATGGTTTTAAGAGATACGCCACCGCTTCGGTTTTAAAGGCCTGTACCGCGTATTCATCATGAGCAGTACAAAACACAATCGCTGGCGGAGATTCTTGCTCGGCTTCGATTTTAAGGACCGCGTCCATGCCGTTCATTTGCGGCATATTAATATCAATAATTAATGCGTCGAGTTCATATTCATGGGTAATGCTAAGCGCTTGCGCGCCGTTTTCTCCTTCTGCGACCACTTCTGCGCCAGCGGCATTAAGCATGCGGCGCAGTCGCGCGCGTGCAATCGGTTCATCATCCACAATGGCGACGCGCAACATTAACTATTTACCTCTGGCGCATAAACCTGTTTAGGAAATCTCAGTAGTACCGAATACATGCCGTCATTCTCTTTGCTGCGAAAAGTAAACTGGTCATCGAAAAGCGCTTCTAAGCGCTGGCGAATATTATCGATTGCGATGCCATGACCTGAATGCTTACTAATAGTATCACCGATTCTATTCTCGATCCTAAGTGACAAATGCGTTGCCGTTTCACGAAAGTCGACCAGCACTTCAACTTCACCATTAGATTGAACGCCATGAACCAGGGCATTTTCTATCAAAGGTTGTAGCATTAATTTAGGCATTCGCCAACGCTCAGCTTGATCGATCGAGATTTGCCAGTTCACTTTTAGCTTGTCTTGCATGCGAAAACGTTCAAGCTCCAAATAACGTCGGCAAAGTGCTATTTCTTGTGCGAGGCTGTGTGATTTGCGTTCGTTCTCAAGGCTCGCACGAAACACGGTTGCCAAAGCCATGGTCGCCGCCTCCGCCTTTTCGCCATCGGTAGCCGCTAATTCAGATATGGTATTCAGACTATTAAAGAGAAAATGCGGTTGAATCCTAGATTGTAATGCCAGCACCCTTGATTCAGCCTCGGCCTTGCTTCGTTGGTCGAAAAGATCAAGTAGACTTATAAACCTTAACAAAATAGCAGAGATGATTAGAGCCGAGAGTACACGACGCCCTAATTGCTGAGTATCAAAGCCTCGCTGCAGATCAAACAAAGTAATCCTTTGAGATACCAGCTCGACTATAACAACGCTTGATACCATTAGCGCCAATGCACAAACAACTCCAACTAACAAAGTTTGTCGCGAAATCCATTGCCTCGTTAGACACAGAGATGCCGAACCGAGCATTACCACAAAAAGGACATAAATAGATATTAGACCCAGTGAGGCAATATTACTTATAGGTCTTGGCAATAGCAACCAACTTACGATGGCACACAGCTGGCTTAAGACTACTATTACCAGTAGAGTCGAGTTCCTACAAAGATCGGGAATGATCAATCGATTGCTCAAGAGAACACCCCAAAATAATTTAAGTAATTCTATTAAATCTGAAAAGTAAGTTTTTCCGTGAACAAATCAGCGATCAGTTTCCCAAGGACCAGTCCTATTACCACGGGAATCTAGAGTCAATGGTCCATCGTTTACTTGCGCACCGCCAGCAACTGGCGTCGCCATCAATAAGACGCAATTGTTAGTGTCTGCTTCACCAGCACAATTGCTCGCAGACACATTATATAAACCCTGCTCCGATAATAGTGGATTAGTACCATAACCAAGATCAGTTAGATCATCAGTATACCTTCGATTTCGTGTCTGAAAACGTTCTTGCTGAAACATAACAGCTGTAATTTGATCAGCAGCATCTCCGCGGTTCGACCTGATAATATAATTTGTATATGAGGGTAATGCGACTGCTGCGATGACGGCTATCAGTAACACTACAATCATCAACTCTACTAGCGTGACACCTTGATTACTGCGAATCTTTGGGAGTATTTCCCTGGTCACCGATTTAGTTATCATATTCATCATTCCGCTCTATCTGTTTCCCACCAAACACTACGATTAGCTTTGCCTAAATCGTTAGGGTTTGTATCGGTATCATCGTCATCATCATCCCCTGGGCCACCACTAAGATCAGGAGATTGTATAATTTCTCTGCCTACCAAAGTTAAATTTACTGGCACGCCGTTTGGATCCAGAATATCTAATGTAACAGGCTGAGTCGGTATCCCTGGGCTATCTAAGATTTCAACAAAAAACTCACCGTTTTCTAAATCAAAACTATAGAACAATCCGGTCCCCAAATCAGCCACGCAATTATCAGCGAAATTGCTAGCATTTGCCGCTGCTGGGATATAAGAAGTGTAAGACAACGCTCCTCCATTAATCAAAGCCGGCGTAATTACCTTCTCTCCACCAAAGCTTGTCGGTACCCGATACCCTACTTGCAATGGCAACGATCCATCAAAGGATATACTATCGATTGCAATGTTATTAGCGTCTGGATCAGCAGGTGCAGTAACGGCTGTTTGCAAAGCTGCGACACCATCAAGCACAGCTTCCTGAAAATCTGCTGGCCCATAAACTCTTGGAGTGGCGCCCGTGCATGTCGGATCATCAGCCTGGCTTCCAGTGCAATAGTATTCATAGCTTGGCGATCCACCGTCGCTTAAGGGTAAGGTAATGTTCTCGTCATACATTACGTGCATAAAATTCCCATCAACCTCGTCATCAAGGGGATGCGCTCTATAACCGCTACCAGTCGCAATAACGTAGCGCAGTGGAACATCGTCGGTAGCAACTGCAGGGTCACCCTCGTTTGGAGGCAAAATCGCAACGTTTAGAGAATTAAAAAACAACCTATCGTCATTAGCAGCTCGCAAATTAGCAATTCGTCCGCCGCTTACACTACTGGCGTCATCTAGCACGTCTTCGGTATCGCTTGGCGCGGTTCTAAAATCGATTCTAAATACTTGCCCTGAAATATCTGCAAAAAAGATCGTGTCTGACACGCCATTAAAATCGGTATCTAAGACCGTCGGCCTAGCTACCACGCTGTGTACCATCTCAGGAATAACGAGACCTGGGCCTGTGATTTCATCGCTTGCCATCCACAACACATCGCCGGTCTCTGCGTTGATCATATAAAGAGCGTTACCACGCACGCTGCCAGCCAAATCAGCAACTTCTACTAAGTTGCCTGAATCATCGAGCTGCACGTCGTACTGCTCGTCATAACCTCCAGAAACAAACAATACTTCAGGCGCAACATTATCAAGTTGAGCTTCAGTCAACCCGGCATTAACAACCAACTGAGGGCACTCTGCACCGCCGTTATCACACACATTAACCCTGGTCACTACTGGCTGAGCCCAAGTTTGACCGAGCTGACTCAAGGCTGGCTCAGAACCCGCATCGATAGTCCAAAGATGTTGAAACGGAGTACCGGCATTTTGTCTTGCATTAGAGACGTCAACTGCGAAGAGCTTATTACCACCTCGGCGTTGGCCAAAAAACAGGACCGCTTCATCAACTTCTTGTGTAGCTCCGTTACGCACAATCGAAAATGCGATCTCAGAATCTAAGCCATATACTTTTTCACCATCAACACTGTTAGCGTAAGCGCCCAAATTTTCGAACAAGCTTTCATCAGGCAGATATGCCCACATCTCACTTCCATCTTCACCATCAATTGCGTGCAACATGCCTTGATTCGAGGTGTAAAAAATAACATCTTCAAATGGGCTATCTGTGGTGCCATCACCAGCGAAAGTGAGTACATAAGGGTCGCCATGTAAGTTGTCGCCAAGGTAACCGTTGTTAACAATATCGCCTGCGTCATCTTCAGCATTAACATTTAGAGAAAATCGCGCTATATCGAGCCGGTTTTGTTCTAACTGCGCGTCATCATCACCTATCTCACCAAGAGAAATAGCACTGCCGGCACCAGCACCAACAATACTTAAGAAGTTGTTGACCGCCTGAGTGGCTGCACCGTTGCTCAGAAATGGTGTGGCGTTACCTACTCGACCAAACAAACGTCGAGGTGTAACCAAATTGGCTGCAGCAGCACCTTCACCGACCTCATTTCCATCAGGTGTTGCAGGATCTGTCCATTCACTAACTGCTGTGTCAGCAAAGACGCCTTCATCGGTCAAGGCTCGATTATCATTAACATCTAGAATAACGGCAGCTTCACCGTCTTCTAAGTCGTCAGAGTCTACCGAGATATTATAGCGTTTAACGTTGCCAGGCCAACGCGTATTCGCCTCTGGCTGAAAGAGAGCAAAGTAGACTTCAGAACGGTTAGTCAAACGATTAAAGGAATCCACCGAAATAGCCGGTGCGGCAAACAGCGCAGGCTCGTCAGAGCCTAAATTACTGAAAATGTCGGCAAAAACTTGAGCTAATTGGTTGGGCTGACTAACTGTGTAATAATCAATCGAGCGATTAACTTCATCGAAGGTGACGTTCTCTCCATCGACTACGGTGGCCGGAGAAGTTTGACCGACATTACTCGCGGCAACACCAGTGCCAGCTGCGCCAATATCTCGCAGCACTTGGGAGTCGATATTCAAACCGATGGTAACGACATTAACGCGCGACTCAATCGTTTCAGCGCTTCCACCAGCGCCCCGGGTAACTTCAACATTACCCGCTGTATTCATATACTCTGCGATTTCATCGGAGCAATCACCACCTGAGCAGTTATCAGCGGAGATAAGTGCCTCAATATCATTATCGTTGTTATCATCATTTGTAGGCAGTCCATCAGATAGAAACACAATGGTGTTGTCCTGGCACTGGTTTTGAATCGGTGAACGATAATTATTGCCATTAAGGGCTACCGGATCAGTTTGGTAACCTGCTCGAGTTTCTAGACTTGTATCCGTGAAATCTGTTTGCGCTTCAGCCTGATTACCACCAGGAAAGGTTTGGGTGATAAAACCATTATCAACCGCATTTCCACTAAAATACAAATATCCCTCGTACAGAGTTTCAGCAACCGGGGTCGATTGACCAAAGTCAAGTTCGTCGACAATAGTTAGTAAAGATGCTCTATTGTTACTCTCCGCCAGCGGGAGCACCGCATCAACGATAGTACCGCCTGAGTTACCTGAGTTAGTATTTCTGTTCATCCGCATTAAACCAATGCTGAAACCGTCAAAGACCGGGTCTGCATCCGAAGCGAGCACCTCTGTCAGAGATCGTTGCAAAGTATCGAAGCGGGTCTCGCATCTACTCACATTCCATCGATTAGCGCCAGGTGCGATGCGGTAACGAAAATATCGGTTCTTGGTGCCGGTACCATCGGGACCATCATTTGCTCTTCCTGTTGCGCCACTATGACTCCGACCACAAAAATTATTGGGATTGTTCGTAAACGTAGGATTATCACTTGAACCATTAACTGCGTCACGGTCAGGGCGTGCTACGCTAAATTCCACTCCTTGTCGATTGGGGTCAGGTATCGCGCCGGTGCGCCCCATACTCGTCGAGTTATCGACAATCAGAAGAACATTAGGCTGAAAATCAGGGTTACCAACAATTCCCGAACCATCTGCGTTAAATGCATTAGTGAAAATTTCAATGTCTTCGGCATGAGCTGGGCTCGACACACCAACGAGAAAACAAATGCTCAATGCGGAGCTCATAGTTGCGCATTTGGTTTTGGTTAAAAATTTAGTAAATGTCATGATTCACCTGCCTTCATCTGCTGCTTAAATCTTACTCGGCTGCTCTGACTGAGCGCTTTTGCGACTTTAGTTTTAGTTCTTGATGTAAATAACTCTATTATTCGTCTTTGGTCTCTCTAGTCATTTACTAGCGAGATATATTGATAGACTTGATTTTGATCAGATCGAACTTGACCGGAATTAATAAGCTCTGATGACGTTCTGATTAGCACCTCATCACATCTCAGCCTGGCGACACCAGCTCCTAAATCGGTATTAGTAGTGATACACGGACCTCTATATACATTATTCAAGGTTTGATCCATATAAGTATCTGTAGCTCTGGCCTCAAACCTCAAGCCTTCGTTGTTGACGTTTAATTGAGTTCCCGGAACCGAATCAATTAAAAAACGAATTGGCTGCGGTATACCGTCAGCTATACTACGAATATTAATCGCATCGACTTGGGCATCGATTTCTGTGGCACTGGCATTAAAGGTCTCTAATCGAAACTGCGCATTTCGAACCATAAAAGCTTGCGTCTGATTAGAATTCGTTGCCGCAAGAGCAAGCACCGTTAAGGCGAGCATAACAACTATACTGATTAGCAAAGCGGCACCAGACTGCTTTTGCATGTTCATGCTCGTACGCCCTCTCAGTGACTTGGTTTTACTATGCATCATCATTTAAACCCTTAAAAAGTATTTGGTATCGCTACCGTAGTTGAATAGACTTGTCTGAACACCTGCTCTTCATCTATGTCAATGGTTTCATCGAGCAGCTGATAATTTCGGTCTTGAGCTACTTCGGTTAAAATATCTCCGCGGCCATCACCGTCTTCAGAACCGACTCCGCTGCTCACAAGTAAGGCAATACGAATCGCTCTAACGCGCCTAGTGGCTGCTACACCACCATCGGCAATCATATTGTCGTACGACTGATATCGCTGAATGCGTCGAAACCGATCAGTGTCTTCATCAGCTGATACACCATATTGCACTTGTATAGCGTCGACCCCGTCAATTAAAGGTTGCGCTGCCCCATTATTAACATCTCCGGCACCAGTGGTAACGTTTATCGTTTGACAGTACAGAGATCGAATACCATCGTCATCAAGGTCAGCCACCCAAAAAACATTGATTAACCTTTGAGGCAACACTGACGACGCATTAAAATTTGTTCCATTACAGCCGGTAAAATTTCTATCCGCTAAGTAGTCAACCGCAAAACGATCCGATGCAAGTACATCAGCGCTATCAATCAATGTGTCAACCGTGCAAGCACTATTATTTCCATTTGCACTGGATCGATCATCGCCCGCACAAACCTCGCCTTGATAGACAACATCGAGATTAAGGCTGCCATCTGTCGGTCTGTTTTGGCCAGCTAATCGAATATTTTGCGACAAAAGCTCTAGTGCAAACCGGGCATTCTCTTGCGAAAGAGAATCATTGGTTTGCACACGAAATACTTGCGAGGACGACCACATATAGGTAATTGCAATCGTGCCGATAAACACCGTTAAGGCCAAACCTACCAGCAACTCAACAAGAGTAAAACCTGATTGTTTTGACGAACTATGATTCGGGATGATGGCTGCCATGTTTGCTTTGTTCGAAGCTGGTTTAGGCTTATCAAAAATTACGATCATCTCTATCTAAACCTCAAACAATAAACGGATAAGCGAGAATCTACTTCGATTGTTTCTCCACAGAGATCGGTAGCCACTGTTGTGGCACCGTCTTGCAAACCTTGGTCCTGCTCAGCTGAGCGAGACAACCATTCGAAGTAGAGAAAATATTCACCAATATTGTCTTGAGCATCTACATCACGCTCAAACAGTGCCACGTCGAAATTTTTTAGCTTATTTTCTCCATCTACCACTCCAAATGTATTGGCGGATGCTCCATTAACTGGGTCGCATAAAACACTCCATACGTCGAAAGTGACGAGATCATTGGCACTACAAACTCCGGCCGCTGAGCTCGCTTGATCATCACATCTGGTCGGTGCCAGCGCCGGACACACAAATAGATTGTTCAAATCGAACGTTCCAATTTGATCAATATTGTCTCTCGCAATCTCATCGATGTAATTCTGGGCAAGACCGTTTGGGTCGTCTACACTTCCACTCGCTTTAATACGATCTGCGAGTTCCTGCGCCTTCCAGATGGCCAGTGATCTCTGTTTAATATCATCACTTCGAACAAACGTGCTGGTTTGCAGCGCAGCAATACCCAGCGCTCCTACTGAGAACACCACTAAAGCAATAAGAGCCTCCAGTAATGAGACGCCAAGCTGTTTTCTAATAACCTGAATATTCATTCGCACAATCTCTGAATTTAGTTAACAAGAGCTGTCTTGGACATTTCGAAACAATCTGGGTCTTCCGGCCACATCGACTCTAATCTCTATTGCGCCATCGGCATCATCATTAGTGCCACAAACAAAAAACGACCCAGCTTTATTGTTAGTTCGCCCGTTAGTTTCATACACCATACACCGCCCAGCAACTGTTTCTCTTAATACAGCTCTGTTACCACTTAAATCTGTTCGACGATAAAGATTGTCTTGTTGTGCCGCTAGAGCAGGAATAGCGATAAAACCACCATGCATGATCTGATAACCGCGAACCGCGCGCACATTAGTAGTACCCTCATTTTGTTCATTCCAACAAACACGAACGCGCTCATTGTGAGACACTGCTTGCTGGCGCGCAGCGCTCAATAAATCAGAAATCTCTTGCGCGTTCGCAGAGATTCTGCGACTTTCGACAAACTGAGACAGCGTAGGAAATGCTACCGCTAATATGGTTGATATCAAGGCTACAACGATTGTCATCTCTAACAGAGTGTATCCAGGTGATATCTGTATTGGCGAACACTTTAATTTTAGATATTTCATCGTTTACACATTCGGCAAGTTTGCTCTTACTTTTTATAGAGTCTAAACAACATATTGTCTAGACATGCGGTTTGGGCTTGGTTAACTCGAGGATGGTTTTTGTCTCACACGGCGCCCAAACTAGCGTTCCAAAAGAGTAGATGTTTTTGCCGAAGAACGGAAATAAAATTCGATTAACGGGGCATTTAGAGACGACCAGCGGCGTGCAAGGTGCACTAATCGTAATGATCCTATGTCGTTCTTAACTCAATCGGCAACGAAAAAGACACTGTTTCACGCGGGCCATTGGCTTCATTAACAACCTTTCCACCCCATGATTTGATTTGGTCGATGACCTGTTTTACCAAAATCTCGGGTGCTGAAGCACCTGCTGTGACGCCAACAGCATTGACATTATCGAACCACTTTTTGTCCAATTGTGAGGCTTCGTCGACCATATAACTTGGTACGCCGATAACTTCAGCAAGCTCCCTCAAGCGATTCGAATTCGAACTATTTGGCGAGCCGACGACAATCACTACATCTGCGTCTTTCGATAATGCCCGCACTGCATCCTGGCGATTTTGTGTGGCATAACAGATATCGTCTTTTTTTGGGCCGATAATATTGGGAAATTTGGCTTTTAACGCATTGATGACCAACTGGGTATCATCGACCGACAGCGTAGTTTGTGAGACGTAAGCGAGATTGTCAGCATTGGTAACATTTAGACTTTCAACGTCAACCACATCTTCTACTAGATACATGCCGTTGTCTGCTTGCCCCATAGTTCCCTCTACTTCAGGATGACCGGCGTGACCGATCATCACCACCTCGATTTCACGCTCTCGATACCGCTTAACTTCCATGTGAACCTTGGTGACCAGAGGGCAAGTGGCATCAAAGACTTTCAGGTCTCGATTTGCTGCCTCGCTTTGTACTGCCTGTGATACTCCGTGGGCACTGAAGATGACCGTTGAACCATCGGGCACTTGATGAAGTTCATCCACGAAAATGGCGCCTTTGTCTTTTAAATCATCCACCACATAACGATTGTGTACGACTTCATGGCGCACATAGATTGGCGCTCCAAACAAACTAAGCGCTCGCTCGACGATATCGATGGCGCGGTCGACGCCTGCGCAAAAGCCGCGCGGGTTTGCTAACAGAATCTTCATTTCGTTTGCTTATCCAAAAAAGGTTTGCCGAAGGCCTCGGTGATCAATAGAACGGCGCCTATAAAAATCGCACTGTCCGCAATATTAAAATGCGGAAAGTGATAGTTCTGATAAAACACATGAATAAAATCAATCACATACTGGTACAACAACCGATCAACCAGATTACCAAGCGCGCCGCTAATAACCAAGGCATAAGCTATCGATAAATGTCGTTGGTGAGGTTCCAATCGCTTCATGGCTACCAGCAAAATCGTTGAGATCACAATGGCTAGCGTGGCGAAAAATACTTGTTGCCAGCCGCCGGCATCTGCCAGAAACCCGAACGCCGCGCCGGTGTTGTGTGCCAAGCTAAAATCGAAGATTGGCAGAACATCAACCCGGCCAGTCCAACCAAGAATATGTTCAGCCCAGTATTTTGTGATTTGATCTAAAATCAGCACGACTAGAGTCAGAACAAACCACGGTATTTGACGAATAAAGTTCATCATTATTAAAAGTTACTTACTCTTTACGCGAACAAGCGCTGTTCGCCTTCACCATCCACATTGGTGACACATCGCCCGCAGAGTTCAGGATGCGCAACATTTTCACCAACGTCTGCACGGCGATGCCAGCAACGCACACACTTTTTATATTCGAGCACAGCAACTGAAATTTTCAAGTTGTCAATATCGCTGGCTTTGGCGTCATTCGGTGCCTGCGCCAGAGCGTCAATCGACGCCTCCGAAGTGATAAGAATAAATCGCAATTCATCACCTACCCGATTCAAAATTTCATAAAGCTCACCATCAGCATATATACTCACTTGGGCGTCAAGCGCTGAACCAACTTTACCGCCTGCGCGCAACACCTCGATTTGTTTGGCTACCTCATTGCGCACTTCAATAATCTGTTGCCATTGTTGATCTGCGGCCCCGTCATCAGACAGATCAGTTAGAGCACTATAGCGAGTGGCATACAACACACTGGCCTCGCGTTCACCGCTCATGTGCCCCCAGATTTCCTCAGCGGTAAAACTCAGAATCGGCGCCAGCTCACGCACCAACACTTCGAGAATATGCTGCATGGCGGTTTGCGCTGACAGTCGAGCCTTGGAATCACGCTGGCAGGTATATAGACGATCTTTGAGGATATCGAGATAAAAGCCGCCCATTTCCACCACACAAAACTGATGGAGGCGTTGATAAATGGTGTGAAACTGATAATTCTCGTAAGCCTCAGCAATATCGGCCTGTAAGTTGGCCGCCAGCCGCACGGCCCATTGGTCTAACTCTAGTAAGTCGTCAAACGACAAGCTCTGCTCTGGCGCAAAACCATCCAAGTTACCAAGCAAATAGCGAGCTGTATTGCGAATGCGGCGATACGATTCAGAAGTACGCTGGAGAATCTCCTGCGACATGGTCATCTCTGAACGGTAGTCAGTTGCAGCAACGTATAAACGCAGCACATCAGCGCCGAGGGAATTGATCACTTCTTGAGGTGGAATCACATTACCCAGCGATTTCGACATCTTCTTGCCGTTTTGATCAACGGTAAAGCCGTGCGTTAGCACTGTTTTGTATGGCGGTTTACCGCCGTTCATCGCGACTGAAGACAACAAACTCGATTGAAACCAGCCTCGATGTTGATCCGACCCCTCAAGGTACAAATCCGCCGGGCCAGCCAGCTCATCTCGGGCATCCACTACGCTATGATGCGTGACCCCTGAATCAAACCACACATCCAGCGTGTCGGTGACCTTGTCATAGTTGCCAACCTCATCACCTAACAGCTCAGCATCGTCTAAGTCATACCATGCCTGGATTCCGCTTTGCTCAATTAACTTGGCAACTTGCTCCATTAAATTTAAAGTTTGCGGATGCATTTGCCCGCTTTCTTTATGCAAATAAATAGGAATGGGCACACCCCAGTTACGTTGGCGAGAGACACACCAATCAGGGCGATTCTCAACCATTGATTCGATTCTGGCCTTGCCCCAATCCGGCTCCCAGCGCACTTGCTCGACAGCCTTTAAAGCTTGAAAGCGCAGCGACTCCTGGCCTTCTTTGTAATCCATACCAATAAACCATTGCGCGGTCGCACGATAGATCATCGGTGTTTTGTGTCGCCAGCAATGCGGGTAACTATGTTCATAATCCTCATGCTTGAGTAATACGCCGCGCTCTTGCAAAACCTCAACGATATGGCTGTTGGCCTTGAACACAAACTCACCAGCAAAAAGCTCGGTCGATTCCAAATAAGCGCCGGTTGCCCCAACCGGATTATTCACCGGCAACTTATAACGCTTGCCTACCGCAAAATCCTCACCGCCATGCGCTGGCGCGGTATGCACAGCGCCTGTGCCTGCGTCTGTGGTGACATGATCGCCAAGAATCACCGGCACTTGTTTAGCGTAAAAAGGGTGCTGAAGCGTTAATAACTCAAGCTGATTGCCAGAGAACTGTGCAACGACCGAATGCGACTCCAAACCATAACGCTCAAGACAGGGTTCCATTAAGTCCTGCACTAGTATCAATTGTTGATCACCAGCCTGAACTAACACATAGCTCAACTCGGGATGCAAAGACACCGCTTCATTGGCGGGCAAGGTCCAGGGCGTTGTCGTCCAGATCACCAGATGCGCATTGTTGATTTGTGCCGCATCAATATTAATCCGACTAGCTAAATCCTCGGCATCGACTACGGCAAATTTCACATCAATCGCCGGTGAGACTTTGTCCTGGTATTCCACTTCCGCCTCAGCCAAAGCTGAGCTACAAACTGGGCACCAATAGACCGGCATTAGGCCATGATATAAATGCCCTGCCTCGACAATTTTCGCCAGGCTGCGCACAATGTTCGCCTCGGTTTCGAAGGCCATGGTGGCATAGGGGTTTTCCCAATCACCTTGCACACCTAGGCGAATGAAATCGGCTTTTTGAGTATCAATCTGGCGTTGCGCATACTCGCGACATTTTTGTCGAAAGGTCTTTTTATCGATCTTCTGCCCAGCTTTACCATGTTTTTTCTCTACCTGAATTTCGATAGGCAAGCCATGGCAATCCCAGCCTGGCACATAGGCCGAGCGAAAACCCTGTAAGTTGCGAGATTTAACGATAATATCTTTTAAGATTTTATTAACCGAGTGACCAATGTGAATCGCACCATTGGCATATGGCGGGCCATCATGCAGCAAAAAGGTCGGCGCATCGGCGCGCTGCTTTTGCAAGTCATGGTAACTATCAAGCTCAGCCCATTGCTTTAGAATTTGTGGCTCACGGTTAGGTAGCCCCGCTTTCATTGGGAAGGCAGTTTTTGGCAGATTAATAGTGTCTTTATACTGACTGCCCGGCTTTTCTTTGCTCATCTTCTTTGTGTCTTTATTCTTCGCTGTCGCGAACCGCTTGCTGACTTAATAAAAAACGCTAGCAAACTTATCTACTATCTAGCAGCATATTTTAGGCTAGTTAGCGCGCATGACCAATGCCTAGGCAGCACTAATAAAGGCTTGAGAGCATTTTTTCAGCTCTTGGTTAAATCTTTTAACAGCTGACGAGCGGTTTGAGCATCTTTATTGATCTGGATCTTCAAATCATCGATCGAATCGAAACGCTTCTCATCTCTAATTTTGGCGACAAATTCAACGTCTAAGAACTCGCCGTAGAGATTGTGATCAAAGTCAAAAATATGCACTTCAAGACGGTTCTCATTGCCATCCACCGTTGGACGGGTTCCCAGATTGGCTACTCCGTCATACGACTCGCCCTGCCAGATTGCGCGCACTGCGAAAACGCCTGAGAGAGGTAAGCGATAGTCCCCCATTAATAAATTCGCCGTTGGGTAATCAATAGTGCGGCCTAGCTGCTGGCCACGCTGCACTTTGCCACCAATCTTATACGTTCGACCTAAAAGCTTTTCGGCAGTATCAAAATCGGCAATCTCGAGTGCGGCGCGCACACGGCCACTACTCACTCGCTCACCATCAATCAAAAACGTTTGGTGCGCTACAACCTCAAAACCGTATTGCTCACCGAGCGCTTGCAACAAATGAAAATCGCCAGCGCGATCCTGACCAAAACGAAAATCATCGCCAACACTTAAATGTTGAATAGCCAGACCATCAACCAAAACTTCTTTAACAAAACCATGAGGTGAATACGAAGCAAATTGTTGATCGAATTCGATGCACAAAACCTGATCGACACCACAATCAAACAAGTATTCTGCTCGTTGTTCGATACTAGTTAAACGCTGGATAGATTGCGGTGCAAAAAACTCTTTCGCTAGCGGCTCAAAAGTAATCACCGTTGACTTCACATCACGTCGAGCTGCTTGTTCGAGCAAGGTAGCGATCACACTTTGATGGCCTTTGTGTACGCCATCATAGTTTCCAATAGAGACCACGCAGGGGCGATGGCTCTTTTCAAGTTGGGCTATTGAGCGGATCAATTTCATGGCTTTAGTGTGCCCAATCCGGGTCATTTTCTTCGATGTAATCGGCTAATTTTATGCGTTCATCGAAAGACATGCCATGCTCTTTAAAATGGCCTAATCTCAACTCAGGAAAACGCCAGGCAAGAGCGCCCTCACCGAGACTAAATTCCACCATCCACAAGCCAGTTACGGTAGCACCCAAACGCTCTACCTTTTGTTTCCATTGCGAAACAATGGCTTCAAAGTCACGCTCAGGCACACGCCGTCGCGGATCGTTCGCGAGTAACTTTTGTAATCGCACTTGAATGGGCGTTAATTGCTGATGATGCCGCTTGGTGATTTTGCTTATTAGCGGCAACAACTCTTGCGCCTCTTTTAGGCTAAAGAGCTTTTCTTTTTCACTGATATCGTACGCGCTCATTTTGCTATCTCTACTGATCAAGCAAAAACTGGCGCGGCCGCAAACCAAGAATAAACAGGCTCGCAAAATAAGCGCTGGCCCCGGCGATCACTAAAATTGTGACTCGCCCCAAGCGCTCCGCGATAGCCATTTCGTACCATGTTTGCGGCGCCACGTTTAATGCCAGTAAGGTAGCTGACATGGCCGCTACTGCAATGGAGACACGCAGCATAAAAAGTAACCAACCAGGTTCTGGCTGATAAACACCCGAATACCATAAGACGCCAAACAAAAGGATTGCATTTACCCACGCTGCGATGGAGATCGCCAGTGCCAGCCCGATGTGATTTAGCACATTAACTAAAATCAGCGCGGCAATAATATTCACGATTACGGAGATGACCGCTATTTTCATAGGTGTCTTAGTGTCCTGACGTGCAAAAAAACCTGGCGCTAATACTTTGACAAAGATAAAGCCGCAAACACCAATTGCAAAGGCTTGCAAAGCCGCAGCGGATTGCACCACATCGTTAACCGTAAAGGCATTGTATTGGTAGATGGTGGCAATCAATGGCGTCGCTAAAAAGTAAAGCGCAAAACTGGCTGGCAGCGAAATCACTACTACCCATCGCAATGCCCAATCAAGCATCGCGGAAAATTTTTGCGGATCTCCGCTAGCATTTTCTTTGGATAAGTTAGGCAGCACTACCGTCGCCAAGGCGATACCGAACACTCCGACCGGGAATTCCATTAGACGATCAGAATAGTAAAGCCATGAAATACTTCCAGTGATCAAGGTTGAAGCCAGAGCGGTATTAACCAGCAAGTTAATTTGTGCGACTGAAACACTAAATGCGGCTGGTAACATTAGTCGATAAACCCGCTTAACCGATTCGTTTTTAAAGTTGATTTTAGGCCTCGGCAGATATCCCTCTCGATGAAGACTGGGTAACTGGAACACCACTTGCACTATGCCAGCAGCTAATACGCCCAGCGCCAGTGCTCTGGCCGCATTATCGAGCACCGGCACCAGCAACCATAATGCAAGAATCAAGCAAAGGTTAAGCAACACCGGTGTAACGGCCGGTATCGCGAAGCGGTTAACGGTGTTTAGCACTCCGGCAGACAATGCCACCAGCGAGATGCAAAACAAATAAGGGAACATAAATCGTAAGGCATCAACCGTTTGCGCAAACTGTTCGGGTTGCGACTGGTAGCCAGGCGCATAGAGGCTAATCAAGGCTGGAGCGAAAACGACCCCTAATGCACACAAGCCAAGCGTAACCAATGCCAGCACACCAGTAGAAGCATTTACAAATTCTCTGGCTTCGGCGGTATTGCGTTCGGTTAATTCGGAGAATACCGGCACAAAAGCTTGAGAAAACGCCCCTTCAGCAAAAATCCGTCGCAAGAAATTGGGGATACGAAAGGCCACAAAAAACGCATCGGCAACTCCACTGGCACCGAGCACATTGGCCATCACCACATCGCGCACCAAGCCACTGATACGCGAGATAAAAGTCATAATACTGACAATGCCAGTGGATTTAAGGAGCTTTTTCGACATTCGATTGCTTTGCGTGAGCGCTCGCCTAAGGGATTCAGGCTAGATTATCCCTAAAACTGCCCGATGATGCTAAAAGTTGCTAAAAAACATCGTATTTTTGATTCCAATTACGCTTGACTTTAATGGGCGCTTTTAGCATATTCCCGCTTCGATTTTACGAGGACATTCATCGTGGCAAATTCTCCGCAAGCGCGTAAGCGCGCCAAGCAAAACCAAGTTCGTCGTTTGCGTAACCATTCGCAACGTTCGGCGGTGCGTACAGCTATCAAAAAATTCGAAGCTGCGATTTCGGCTGGCGATTTAGAATCAGCTAAATCAGCTTATCAAGACTCTGCATCGAAGATTGATCGAGCTGTTGTCAAAGGCCTGCACCACAAGAACCGTGCCGCGCGCCTTAAAAGCCGCTTGAATAAACGCTTGAAAGAAATGGCAGCCTAAATTTCTGCCAAGCAAGATTTTTTTAGAAAAAGAGCCGATTCGGCTCTTTTTTATGTCTTCTGTCTAACTAATACAAGACCAACTAAAGCAATACCAAGTTGTCTCGATGAATCAGTTCGTCATCACCGCCATAGCCTAGTATTTCTGAAATCTTCTCACTGGGCTGACCGGCAATTTTTTGCGCCTCATCACTGTGGTAGTTAGACAAACCGCGAGCCACTTCTTCACCAGCCTGATTAATACAACTAAGCAGTTCACCCCGCTTAAACTCTCCCTCAATTGAAACCGCTCCAACTGGCAATAAACTGCGGCCTGACTTTCGTAACACCGCTTCGGCGCCACTGTCGATGGTGATGCTGCCAGCAATGTGCATTTGCCCTGCCAACCACTGTTTTTTAGACGCCAGCCGAGCATTAGCCGTCAATAAGGTGCCAAACTTTTCACCGCCATAGATCTTTTTTAGTATTTGCTCATCGCGACCATTGGCAATAACGGTATCGGCACCTGAGCGGCTTGCGATTTGCGCGGCTGATAACTTGGTGACCATGCCACCTCGCCCCCATTGAGATCCACCAGACGCCATCTTTTTTAGTGAATCATCATTCGCTTTGGCCTGATCAACGAGCTGCGCATCGTTACTGGTTCGCGGATCGGCCGAATATAAACCCTGTTGATCGGTCAATATAACCAGTAATTCCGCATCAATCAGGTTTGTCACTAGGGCTCCTAAGCTATCGTTATCGCCAAAACATATCTCGTCGGTGGCAACGGAATCGTTTTCATTAACCACACAAAGTACATTTAACTCCAGCAGCCTTAGTAAGGCGCCACGCGCATTTAAATAGCGCTCTCGATTGGCGATATCGGCGTGGGTCAATAACACCTGCGCAATATCGATATCTTGAGGCTTGAACACCGTTTCATAAGCGCGAATCAAAGCTGCCTGCCCAACAGCCGCGGCCGCTTGCAAGTCACTCAATTTTTCAGGGCGTTGCGTCATCCCCAATTGGCTCACGCCAGCCGCAATCGAACCTGATGACACTAATACAACTTCGATATTCTGAGATCGCAAAAAACCAATTTGCGCCGCTAGCTGCTCGAGCATAGCCTGATGCAAACCCGCTCCTTCATTGGTTAACAGCGCACTACCAACCTTAACTACCCAGCGGCGTTTATCTTTGATTTGTGCTCGTTGCATTGCTTAGGCGTCACTTGGTATCGATTGCAATATCTCAGGCGCATTAGCACGCTCCGTTTGTTCGATATGCTGCATGATGTCGTTACACAAAGCCCGCGTGCCTTCTCGCGCAATAGCGCTAATGGTGTACACAGGGCCTTGCCAATCAAGTTTTTCTAATAGTTCGGCAACGATTCGCTCGCGATCCTCCTCAAGCACAGTATCGATTTTGTTGATAACCAACCAACGCTCTAGTTGATTCAGTTCCGCGTCACTTTGTTCACTATATTGATCAAGCTCAGCAACAATACTGGTTACGTCTGTTACTAGATCAGCTTCTTCGTTACCGTATGGCGCAATGTCAACTAAGTGCAGTAATAATTTGGTCCGAGACAGATGGCGCAGAAACTGAATACCAAGGCCAGCTCCTTGCGATGCGCCCTCGATCAAGCCTGGAATATCGGCAATCACAAAACTGCTTCCTATCCCTAAGCTCACGACACCAAGCTCAGGGTAAAGCGTGGTAAATGGATAATTAGCTACTTTCGGTCTGGCCTGAGACACAGCCCTCAAAAAGGTAGATTTACCTGCATTAGGTAAACCCAATAAGCCTACATCAGCCAGCACTTTAAGCTCTAACCGTAGAGTTCGATGGTCGCCTTGCTTGCCTTTGGTGATTTTGCGAGGCGCTTGATTAGTGCTGGATTTAAACGTGGTGTTGCCTAAACCGCCCTCGCCACCTCGCGCAACAATGACCTGCTGATCTTGTTCGGTGAGATCGGTAATTTGCTCATTAGTATTGGCATCAAATACCACAGTACCGACTGGCACCCGAATTACCAGGTCTTCTCCACTTTGCCCAGTTTTGAGTTTGCCACCGCCGGTTTTACCGCCAGGCGCTTGATAGTGACGCACAAAACGAAAATCGGCCAAGGTGTTCAGGCTTTCAGTCGCCAGCAGATAGACCGAACCGCCATCGCCACCATCGCCACCATCAGGGCCGCCTTTAGGGATGTATTTTTCACGCCGAAAACTCAATGCACCATGCCCGCCATTACCGGCGGCCACAGTGATTTCAGCTTCATCAACAAATTTCATGCTTGAATTTTATAACGAATGCTTAAGCGAATGTGGCTTTACGCGAAGAGATTTTACTGCGCACCTAGATACACAGGTTTGGCGTTGAGCTAAAAAAGCGCTATTTACAATTCTTAGGCTTGGGCAAGCCAGCATATTTGGACGCGGATTTAGTCGCGCCTTCAGGGAACAAAGTTAATAGATAACGGCTGGAGGCTTTTTCTTCTCCAAAGGCTTTTTTAAAAACGCGAATAACCATACGCATCGGTGGCGGAATATTGTAATCCTCATAGTATTCACGGAAATAATGGATCACCTCCCAGTGCTCGTCAGTCAGCTCAATGCCTTCTAAAGATGCCATATAGCGACCAATTTCAGTATTCCAACTTAATCGATCTTTTAAAAAACCCTGCGCGTCGGTTGTTAGGCATTGCCCTTCAAATTCCAAGGTATGCTCAGACATTACCAAGCCACCTGTTTTTTATGTTGCGTCACCAGGTTCACCATTTCGGTGTATGAGATTTGCTTTATTGACTGATACTGGCTTTCGACACCACGCTGAAGTAGGTCTTCTTCTAAAGCATAAAGCGCTATCTCATTGGCCTGCGACTTTGCCACAAATGAGGCTAATGCCACTGGCGATTGCAGCGCTAAGACCCCCTCTTCGATAAGCAAGATGGCATCGCCAGAACTCGCAAAACTGAGTTGCTCAAACAGCCAGGATTTAGCTTGCCAGGATTGGTTGATGGTGTGCAGTGTACTCACAGCGTAATCACCTGATCTTGATGGGCTAGCAGCGCTGCGACTTGCTGACTGGTGAGCAGCTCAACGGGCACTAATAAATCCTCCACCGAGATGCCACGAGCCTGCAAACTCAATTGGTCGACATACAATGGTGCAATATCAAAATCAGCGCTCGCTTTAAACATTTTGCCGCTGTCTTTGAGTGCACCCTGTTGACCGGTGCGCAATTGGAAAACGCCGTCATGAATAAACAGCATAGAGGTGGATTGTTCAAAGCTAGCGCTGATCATGGCCATCTCTAAGGCTTCAATTCCTGCACTGGTGGAATACGGTGCACCTTGCACTATATATAGAGCTTTGCGCGTCATCGAAAGCTCACACTTCGCTCGTTTTCAAGGCAGGCTTGTTGCCAGGCGCCCAAACCAGTGATTCTAAAGGCAGGCGATAAATTACCGCTCAACTGCTCTAGCTCTGCTGCTAATGCATTGTCAATGACACCGCGCCGCTCAGCTGCTGCGGTACATACTACTAGGTCAGTGTCATTTTCCTTGGCGAAATTTTGCCAGGCGCTCACCGGGTTAAATTCATCCGCAAGCGGGTTCAGTAATTGACTGCCCTGATGTACCGCATCTTGATAGAAAAAAACCTGGCTTATTTGGTGGCCATCAGCCACCGCTGCGGTCGCAAAGCGCCAAGCAGAATACGCCGATTGGCTGCTATACACCTTGCCTAAGATAAGTAAATTAAACCGCATTAATTAAAATACCTATCTTCTTCAGCGAAATGATCACTGCGCGGCATTTGCAAGTAAAAGCCTTGCGAATCAATATCAGCGATCACTTGTTTCGGATCCGCCTGCGCCAGATGACGATCGGGGCTTAGCTCGAATGAGGTGACCAGCGCTAATTCTCCCATCAGGTTTAATATAGACTCAGGTACAGCTGTCGTTAGTAGCGCAAACTCCTGAGCTAAAAACAAATAGTGGTCGGCCTTTAACGCCCCTTTGTAGACATAACATCGCATGACTATTCACCTTTTTGAATCACAAATCGATCAAGTCGGGGCTGTTCAGACAGCATCTCGTAGTGGAGTAAGTCGTGCGGTAAATGTGTCAACATGGCATTAAAGTCGTCTTTGGCTGATGGGTCAGTCGCCAAAACCTCCAATGTCTGCCCTATCCGCATGCTTTTGAGCGCTTGTTTGGCGCGCAACAGCGGGATGGGGCAACGAGTGCCACTGGTATCGATGTGCTGATCAATCTGACTATCGTCTAGCTGATTCGCAACAATTTCGCCTGACATGACTTTAATCCAACAATTTATGTATGTAATGTAGACTATGCTTGGTCTATATAGTTGTAGTAATTTTAGCAAATAACGACTCAATTACTCTGGATTTATTCATGCGCAGGCGAAACAAATTCGGCAAACCAATGAACAACTTCGGCCTCACAACCTTATGTGTTGCGGCGAGTCTATCTCTGGTCGCTTCAAGCTACGCCCCTGCGCAGGACAATTTCGATCAATTACCGGATCTTGGTTCCAAAGCAGAAAACTTTCTGACCGAGTTCGAAGCGCAGCAATTAGGTCGCTCATTTATTCGTCAATCGCGGTTTCGCCTGCCTTATGTTTCCGACCCGGAATTAGTAGATTACATTAATCGCGTTGGCAATCGTTTGTTAGATGTCAGCGAAGATTCCGATAAAGATTACTCCTTCTATCTGATTGATAACCACCTTATAAACGCCTTTGCGGTGCCTGGTGGGCATATTGCCTTGCACACGGCAATCTTGACGAAATCGGAGTCAGAAAGCGAACTTGCTTCGGTGGTGGCGCATGAAATAGCGCATATCACACAAAACCATGTTTCGCGCCGTCTCGAAAACTCTCAATATGATAGCTGGCTAGCCTTAGGCGCCCTATTAGCGGCCGCCGCCGCTGGTGGCGCAGATGCGGCGCAAGCGGCACTAGGTGTTAGCCAGGCCAGCATCATTGATCGCAAGCTGCGATATAGCCGTTCATTCGAAGCCGAGGCCGATTCCTTAGGCATTCGCTTATTAAGCCGTGGCGGCTATGACCCTGCCGCCATGCCAGTGTTTTTCAAGCGGCTATTGGACGAAAACCGCATTAATGAATCAAATGCGCCAGAGTTTTTACGCTCTCACCCGTTAACGATTAACCGTATTACCGAATCAGCAGAGCGAGTGCGTGCTTATCCTAAGGCGCCGCCACAGGACAATAGTGAATTTGAGCTGATGCGAGCTAAGGCCACCGCTGCGTATGCACGAGATAAGCGCGTGGTGCGCGATTTGTATGCCGAGAAAATTCGCAACGGCAATAACAGCCTAGCCAATCGCTATGGCTATGGCCTGGCGTTAAGTCGCAATGGCGAATTCAAACGCGCTCGTGAAGTCTTGAATTCACTGGCCGATGATTACCCAAATAATGTCAGCGTTATTCTGATTCAGGCTGACAATGAATTAGAAGCAGGCGAAGTAGAAACCGGCCTTAAAATGCTTGAGGCATTGCAGGCTCGCGAACTCGCCAAAGGCAATCGCATGGTTGATGTTTACTACGCTAATGCTCTGGTATTAACCAAGCGGCATGAAAAAGCCATCCCAATGATCCGCCAGGCGATTGCGGCTAATCCGCAAGAGCCTTATCTGCATATTTTGTTATCGCGAGCTTATGGTGAATCAGGGAATGAGCTTGGCGCCTATCGTGAGCGCGGCGAGTTTCACTACTTGCGAGGCAATTACAATTTTGCCATCGCTCAATACAAGCGCGCTTTTCTATTAACCAAAACCGAATACGAACGCGCTCGACTCGGCGCTCGCATTGAAGACGTTGAGCGAGAAATCGAGATTCTCAAGCGCTTATAAGCTCAACCTTGCACGAGCCATTGAGGAAGAACGACAGACGAAAAGAGAAGTTGAAAAGGCTTAGCTAAAAAATCGACGAATACACTCAGCCGTTGCGGCAGGTTGCTCTAGGTGCAACATATGGCTGGAATGTTCTAACAAGGTATAGTCCTGATCAGCCACTTTTAATACCTCACGAGCCTGCTCAATTCGGCCAAACTGCTTGAGTTGATGATACATCGGCGAATCGGCGGCCATCACTACTCCCACTCGTGCGCTCACTTCTTGCCAGATCGCTAAAGTATCTTCAAAGTTATAACGTGCTGGGTTGGTATAACGATGCGCATGATCATGGCGCAATCGATAAGCACCATTAACATTACCGTCCTCAACCGGCTCCGCCCAAAGCTCAACTAATTCGTCAATCATCTCGGCGTTCAGGCTGGGGTTGCCTTTGTAGATCGAATGTTTGAGCAGCTCAATGTTGGGGTAAATCTTAGAGGGCTCATCGCTAAGAATTTCGCGCATCCATTGTCGATACTTTTGCGTTGCATCGTTTGGCGAACTTGGCCTGATGCCAAGCGCTTCTAAGCTAAGCACGCGATTCACGCGCTGCGGATGAATTCCAGCATAATGCAAAACAATATTGCCGCCCATGGAATGACCAACTAAATTGGCTGGTCGCGCCGGCGCATAGATATCTAATAGTTTTTCCAGATCTGCAAAATAATCCGGGAACCAATAGCCGCCAGGGGCATGATCGGTGCGTCCATAACCTCGTAGATCCGGTGCAACCAAATAGAAATCATCTTGTAGGTATTCGGCGACAAATTTGTAGCTGGCACCACAATCCATCCAGCCGTGCAGCATGAAAATCAGCGGCTTAGAAGAGTCTCCCCAAAGCTGAACATGAAAGTTCAGCCCGCGAATTCGATGAGTTTCTTCGCGCATTAGCTGGCCAACGAATCTAATGACAGACCGACTAGCTTTTGCATAACTCGAATCACTTGATTGGAATAGCCTGCTTCGTTGTCGTACCAAACATAGAGCACCACACGAGTGCCGTCGGCAATGGTGGCACCACCATCGACCACGCCAGCATGCGTCGAACCAACTAAATCCGAACTCACTACTTCTGTTGAGTAAGTAAAACCAATTTGCTCTTGCAGCGGCGAGTGGTAGTTAATTTGGCGAAAAGTCTCATTAAGCTCGTCGGCGGTTACGGCGGTTTTAAGATTCAGGTTCATCACCGCCATCGACACATTGGGCGTCGGCACTCGAATCGCATTGCCCGTCAGCACACCTTTGAGTTCCGGCAATACTTTGGCCACCGCTTTGGCTGCACCAGTGGAAGTGATCACCATATTCAATGGTGCACTACGGCCACGCCGCTCGGCGTTATGATAATTGTCGATCAAATTCTGATCGTTGGTGTAAGAGTGAATGGTCTCTACATGACCACTGGCGATGCCGTATTTTTCGTGCACGACTTTTAGCGGCGGAACAATGGCATTGGTAGTACAAGAAGCAGCGCAAATAATTTTGTCGCTGGCTGCGATCAAGTCGTCATTGATTCCATACACAATATTCTTTATGTCGCCTTTGGCTGGTGCAGTTAGCAGCGCTCGAGATGCTCCCGGGCACGCGGTGTGTTGGCCTAAACCATCTTCGTCTTTCCAAATGCCGGTGTTATCAACTACCAGCGCATCTTTAATTCCATAACGCGTGTAATCGACTTCAGAAGGGTTGCTGGCATAAATAAACTGAATAAAATTACCGTTAGCGATCAAGGCTTTATTTTGCGCATCTACTTTGATCGAGCCATCGAATTCGCCATGTACGGAATCACGCCTCAATAATTCAGCACGCTTTTCTAAATCCTGCGAAACATCGCCTTTGGCTCGCACTACAACGCCTCTTAAGCGGAGTTTCGCGCCAGTACCAGTACGATCAATTAGCAACCTCGCCAAGTAGCGACCGATGCGACCAAAACCATACAGCACCACATCATGCGAATCTCGCTCAGCATCGTCTTGTGCGTTACAAAGCTGTGCCAAACGCTTGTCCAAAAAGCTCTGCATATCAACGATGTCATTCTGCGTAAGAAACTCATGACAAAGCTTACCCAGATCGATACGGCACGGCTTGAGCGGCATCGCTTCTAGTAATTGCAGCATCTCAAAACTTTTGTTCATATCCAGCGCTTTGCCAACAATCAACGCGCCATGCAGATGCGCTTTGATAATCGCGATGGTTGAAGAATTTACAATCTTCAAACCAAATATGCGCACTACCACGCTGGAATTGCGATAAAGCGAGCCAAGCAAAGGAATCATGCGTTCAGCCAGGGTTTGCAGTTCATTCCAATTGGAAAGATGCTGCTCGGAGAGTTCTCGAGTCATGGATGCTCCTCGATTTTGATGTGTTGAGGGCGTTGAAACAATCTTACTGGTCTAATTCGCAGCTGCGGATTGAACATCAACAATTTTTCGTGGAGGTTGGATTATAGCCAGTGATTCCTGTGGCGGCTATGTCAGCGGTGAATGTTAGTTATCAATCACATTGGGCTGGGGCTTTGGGTTAAAAGTTTCGGGCAAAAAAAAGCCCCGCCAGATTTGGGCGGAGCTTTTTAAGAATCAAGCTAGTGCTGATTACAAATGCTTTGCTAAAGCGCGTCTACCAGCTCTGGCACTGCTTCAAATAAATCAGCGACCAATCCAAAGTCAGCGACCTGAAAGATTGGTGCTTCTTCGTCTTTGTTGATTGCGACGATGACTTTACTGTCTTTCATACCAGCTAAATGTTGAATTGCACCTGAGATGCCAACCGCAATGTACAAACTCGGCGCAACTACTTTCCCGGTTTGACCAACTTGATAATCGTTTGGCATATAACCGGCGTCTACCGCAGCACGTGAGGCACCAACTGCCGCACCAAGCTTGTCAGCCAGGCTCTCGATGATTTTGAAATTCTCCGCGCTACCAACACCGCGACCACCTGAGACAACGATATCGGCTGAGCCTAGATCAGGGCGCTCAGAGACAGTTAGTTCACGGCCAACAACCTGAGTCGTGCCAACGGCATCTGCGCCGTCAATACTTGCTACTTCAGCTGAGCCATCAGCCGCTGCCGCATCAAAACCTGTGGTACGTACAGTAATGACCTTAGTCGCATCGCTACTTTGCACAGTAGCAATTGCATTACCCGCATAAATCGGACGCTTGAAAGTATCTGGTGACTCAACCGTGATAATGTCTGACACCTGCGAAACATCCAACAAGGCGGCCACGCGCGGCATGATGTCTTTACCAGTGGTAGTCGAGGCTGCAACGATATGAGAATAATCGCCGGCCAAGCTAACCATAAGATTAGCTACTTCAACCGCAACCGAATCTTTGTATAGATCGCTATCGGCATGCAACACCTTGGCAACGCCAGCCACTTTGGCAGCCTGCGCTGCTACGTCGCCAGCGCCGCTACCGGCTACTAGCACATGGACATCGCCGCCCATTTGAGAGGCAGCGGTTACTGCGTTTAATGTTGCGGCATTCAATTCAGCATTATCGTGCTGAGCTAAAACTAGAGTAGTCATTGTTCGCGCCTCCTAAATTACTTTTGCTTCGTTTTTGAGCTTGTCAACCAAATCAGCAACAGACTCAACTATTACACCTGCTGAACGTGACTCAGGTGGTGCTACGTTAGTGATCGTTTGGCGATTACTGGCATCCACACCAGTGTCGGCTAACGCAATCACATCAAGAGGCTTCTTCTTTGCCTTCATAATGTTTGGCAAGGTTGGATAACGAGGCTCGTTCAAGCGTAAGTCGGTAGTTACTACCGCTGGCATAGGTAAAGAAATGGTTTCCAAACCGCCGTCGATTTCGCGAGTGACTTTGGCACCATCACCTTCTAACGCAACTTCTGAGGCAAAGGTGGCTTGCGGCCAACCTAGTAACGCCGAAAGCATTTGGCCAGTTTGATTGTTGTCACCGTCAATAGACTGCTTGCCAGTAATAACCAGGCCGGCTTCTTCTTTTTCAACGACATATTTTAGAATTTTCGCGATCGCCAATGGTTCAACATTATTGTCAGCATCAACACGAATCGCGCGATCGGCACCCATGGCCAGACCAGAGCGAATTACCGTATCAATATCAGCAGAACCCACACTCACCAATACCACTTCAGATGCGGTGCCCGCTTCTTTTAAGCGGATGGCTTCTTCTAGTGCGATTTCGCAAAAAGGGTTCAAACTCATTTTGACGTTGTCGGTATCTACACCCGAGCCATCACTTTTTACCCGGATGCTGACGTAGGCATCAACCACCCGTTTTACTGGAACTAGAACTTTCATTACTTACTCCAAAAATTAGAATTAGAGGACACTGCGTATCGCGCAAGTCATCGGGAAGAGCAGTTTAGGTGTTTTACACACGATTCGCAATAAATGTAGACATTTTTCGGTCATTTGTAGTGATATTTACAAAATAATCAGTATATTCTACCTTAATGTTGACATTTTTATAGCTAAAGCTTACCGTCTCGACATGACTTCCAGCGAGACATTGAGCGGTGAACTGACCAATACTTTGCGCGATGCCATCATTACTGGCGAGTTCAAACAGGGCAGCAAACTCAGCGAAACACGTCTCGCTAAGCAACTAGATGTAAGCCGCGGACCTTTGCGAGAGGCGATCCGCCGACTCGAAGGCATGAACTTGATTCAGCACGTGCCACAACAAGGTGCACGAGTAGTGACCCTTACTAAGGCCTTGATCTTGCATATTTATGAAGCACGCGAAGCGCTAGAGAGCAAAGTCGCGGCAGTTGCCGCTGAACGTATGAGTTCGCAAGAAATCGAAGAGCTGCATAGGCTGCTCGATGTACAAACTCGTCACATGCGTGACCATGAAACCGCCGCGGTACCCGCCGAGAGTGATTACGCTTTTCATGAGCAAGTAATACGTGGCGGAAAAAATCGAGTGATTGAGCGCGCGCTATTGCTAGAGATTTATAATTTGATCAAGATGTTTCGATATCAAAATGAGTTTGCGCAATCAAGCACATCAAACGCCTTAGTGGAGCATCGTCAGGTTGCTTACGCTATTGAGCAACGTGATGCGATGCTGGCTGAGGTAACCATGCGCCAACATATTCGGCGCGCACGAGAAAGAATCGAGCGGCGAATGCCGGACGACCAAGTTTAGAATCGAAAATTTTTACACGCATTAGCAGGTGAATATTATGAGTGAAGCAATTCAACGCGAGAGTATGGAATACGATGTGGTAATCGTCGGTGGCGGCCCATCTGGCCTCTCGACTGCCATTAAGTTGCAGCAGTTAGCGCAAGAAGCTGGTGCAGAGTTATCCATTTGTTTATTAGAAAAAAGCGCCGAAGTTGGTGCACACATTCTCTCTGGCGCGGTAATCGAACCAACTGCTTTAAATGAATTGCTGCCGAATTGGCAAGAATTGGACGCACCGTTAAATACCCCAGTTAAACGCGATGAGATGCATATGTTTAACGCCAAGGGTAGCTTCAAGTTTCCCGGCTTTATGATCCCACCGGCGATGCATAACAAAGGCAATTATGTGGTCAGCCTGTCTAATGTGGTGCGTTGGCTTGGCGAACAAGCTGAGGCACTTGGCGTAGAGATATACCCAGGCTTCGCGGGCGCGGAGCTCGTCTATAACGAAGATGGCTCAGTCAAAGGTGTCGCCACCCCAAACAATGGTGTTGACCCCGAAGGTAACCACAAACCGAACTTTGAACCAGGCATGGAGTTACACGCCAAGTACACGGTGTTTGCTGAAGGTTGCCGCGGCCAACTAGGCAAAGAACTACAAGCTAAATTCGATCTGAATAAAGAAGCTGATGTACAACATTATGGCATTGGCTTTAAAGAACTCTGGGAAATCGACCCAAGCAAACATGA
The DNA here is from genome assembly GCA_964455815.1 of uncultured Gammaproteobacteria bacterium. Classification (GTDB taxonomy): domain Bacteria; phylum Pseudomonadota; class Gammaproteobacteria; order Arenicellales; family Arenicellaceae; genus Arenicella. The sequence goes on along the minus strand of CAYVYS010000010.1, from coordinate 32,392 downwards.
ACCAGGATTGGTGGTGCATGGTTCCGGCTGGCCTCTCTCTAAGGGCATGACTGGTGGCAGCTTTCTCTATCACTTAAACGACAACCTGGTGACCATGGGTTTGATCGTCGACTTGAATTACGCCAACCCGCATATCAGCCCCTTTGATGAGTTTCAGCGCATGAAACATCATCCTGAATTTAAGAAGTATCTGGAAGGCGGCAAACGCCTGGGCTATGGCGCGCGCGCACTAGCGAAAGGGGGCTGGAACTCCTTAGGCAAAATGAGTTTCCCTGGCGGATTAATAGTAGGCTGCAATGCCGGCACGATGAATTCAGCCAAAATTAAAGGTACTCATACTGCAATGAAATCGGGCATGGTTGCTGCTGAAGTATTATTTGAGCACCTGCAAAGCGGTGGCGAAACCGGGCAAACCTTAAGCCAATATGATGAAGCATTTCGTAATTCATGGGCCGGCAAAGAACTTAAGAAAACCCGCTCTTTTGCGCCAGCATTGCATAAATTTGGTGCTTGGTTAGGCGGCACCTATAGTTTTATTGATCAACTCATTGGCGGTATTCTGCCAACCATTCGTGACAATACACCAGACCACGCGCAACTTAAGAAAGCAGCTGAGTGTGAAAAACCTGAGTATCCGAAACCCGATGGCAAATTAAGTTTTGATAAACCATCGTCGGTGTTTTTATCCAACACCTATCATGAAGAAGATATTTTCTGCCATCTGACCTTAAAAGATCGAACCGTTGCGATTGACGTGAACTATCAAGATTTCGATTCACCTGAACAGCGTTATTGCCCGGCTGGTGTCTATGAAATAGTTGGTGAAGACGAAGGCAAACCTACCTTACAAATCAATGGCCAAAACTGCATTCATTGCAAAACCTGCGATATTAAGGATCCAACCCAGAATATTGTTTGGATTTCACCAGAAGGTGGCGGTGGCCCAAGCTACTCGAATATGTAACTTGAAGCCGCGCAATCGACAATGAAGTATACGCTTTACTACCATGGCGACTGCGCGGACTGCGCCAACCAGGCGGCGACTACTCGTCGCCTTGATTGGCTAAACCGGATTCACAGCTCCACTGACACTCCACCAAGCGGCGAACTTAATAAGGGAGAGATCGCACTAGTCTCAGAGCATGGCGAGGTTTTTACTCACGGCTACGCAATGCGTAAAATTTGCCTGAATGTTCCTGTCTATTTCCCACTGGGTTTACTGTTGTTTTTCCCGCCATTTTTGCATCTCGCCTCAAAAGGAAGAGCCGGTTGTAATGGTGATCGCTGCGACCTCTCCGCGTAGTTAACAATAAAATCGAATACATTTACTAGTTTAGATCAATGCAACGGCACCGCTTACATCGTCGAGGCTTCGAACTGGGCGAAATTATTGAAGCTTTTTCCGAGCCCGACTCTCTCGAGAATTGGCAAGTCGGCAAGCCCGTTAAATTAGAGGGGTTTATTCGTCAGATAGTTAGCCAACAAAAAGCGCATCTGCATCAAACTGAGCAACTGGTGCAAGCAGTTTGGAAAGAGCAAAGTATCGCCGACACACTGAACTCGCCACCTTATGCTGAACGACTCCAAGGTCGATTCGTGAACTTTGGCGCAAGCTTTAATGAAGGCGATCAACAAGAAATTGAAACGATTTTTTTTGATGCACTTGAGGCAGAGCAAGTGTGCGCAGAAGATCTTTGGCTTAAATGCAGCTGGCTATCGTTTTTCGAAGAAGACGCCTCCGTACGTTTTCGCTTCTCTTTTGGCGCTGATCTGGTCGAAGACGTTGCGGCTGATCCAACACGCCAGCATCACGCCAGCGTACTTTGCGACTTGGTATTTCCTGAGTCGTCCCTTATCACTAGGAATCAGAGCCTGAAAGGTTTATTGCAAAAACTATTGCAACAACAAGATGTGCATTTCGTTGAACGAATCATCTATCTCAATGCACCTCACGGCGGAGCCTATCTGCATCATGATTTAGAACGCGGTCATGCCGGCGTGGTATACGCTCAACTAAGTGGCCGCACTTTCTGGTTGGCATTACCTCGCCACGAGTTAGTCAAAGCGATTATAGATTTCAGTCAAAGCAATACTGTGGCCAAAGAGGTCAAACAATTAGTTCAACACGGTGAACTGCTTGGCGAGGCCTTAGATAGCTTTGCCCATGATGAGCTGATACAACTAATTAACGAAGATCAGCGATTCATCAGCTACCTGCATCAACAAGGCCATAGCCGTGTAATCAACACGGGCGATATTATTTTATTACCGCAAAATAGCCCGGAAAATTGTTGTTGGCATTCAGTTTTTTGCCTTGGTAAAGACGTTGGGCAAGCCTTGTCATTTGCGATTCGCTGATGGCTGAATCGCCCAAAATCTTAGTTATCTGAGCTTCGCAGCCGACCCGGCCATTTGGCCCGTTCAGACTTATCGCCTATCTATGCTAGAGTGACTCTAGATAATAAGAGTGGGCGTATGGATTTACTAGCTACAACAGCCGGCAGGATAGGCCAAAAAGTTTTTTCGTTAAGCAACTATTGGCTGAATTTATTCACATTTGCGCAGATAGCAATTCGTGACTGGTGGCTAGTGGGCGGACTAACTAATCGTGCCATTCGGCAATCGCTCATCACTCAAATTGTATTTACCGGCGTTAACGCCCTACCCCTAATTCTATTACTAGCGCTAATCACAGCGGCTGGAATAACCATGCAGGTTCTGGGGTTCAGCGAGGAACTGGGACGGGAGTTTAATATAGCCACGCTAGTCAGTCATATCGTGGTGTATGAAATCGCGCCACTGCTAACTGCCTTGGTTATTATCTCACGCTCCGGCTCGGCGATCGTGGTTGATATTGGCAATATGAAACTGCGCGGCGAGGTTGAAGGCCTAGTTTTGCTAGGCATTGATATTGACGATTTTATCGTTGCACCTAGATTAATCGCTGGTGTTATTAGCCAGCTAATGCTGGCTATCTATTTTGCCGGTATCGCACTCTACGGCGGCGCCCTTCTGGCGGCCCTCTTTTATTCGAACGCTCACCTGTCTAGCTTTAGCGATTTATTTAATGCCCTACCACTCTCAACTTTTGCGCTCTTTCTGCTCAAGAACTTATGCTTTGGTTGGATAATCTGTGCTACCGCTTGCTATCACGCCTTGCAAGTCGGTGATCAAGTCACACAGCTTCCGCAACAAACCCAAAAGGCCATTGTGCGATCGATAGCGCATGTATTTTTACTAAATATTGTTTTTATGTTGCTTGTCTGATGACTGTCATGATCCAAGCAAAACGGCTTGTCTATAACGAGCAGCACGCCGAACTCGATTTTCAAGCGGCACTAAGCCAACTCAATCTAATCATTGGCCCGACTGACAGTGGCAAAACCGCGCTGATGCAAACACTAGCTGGCATTCGATATCCAAGTGCTGGTGAAATCGACATACTCGATCAAAATCCACACGCACTGAATCAAAAAGAATGGCAGAGCATGCGCCGCCATATCGCTTATGTTATGCCAAGCCGCAGTTTGATCTCGCATTTAAGCGTTCTGCAAAACCTGAGCTTGCCACTTATCTACCATGGCATTTGCCGAGCTGCCCAGGCCAAAAGTCTTGCCGACGAGATGCTCGATTACCTGGAACTCAATGATCTTGCCGATAAATTGCCTGGCTTTTTGAATGAGCGTCAACGCCGTGCGCTAACGATAGGCAGAGCTCTCATCATGCAGCCCCCTATTCTATTTATCGACCAGGGCTTCGCCCATTTGGATGCCCCTACTCGTAATTATTTTAGCGATCTGTATCTGCGGATTCTGAGTGAGCGACAACTGTGTTTAATCATTGCCAGCAAAGATATGCAAGCCTGCTTACAATTAGCTAAAGCCTGGCAAGCTACCCCGCCGAGCACTTCGCTGGTTGCCAAATGCACCTCTAAGCCCAGGTTGCAGCTGCTGTTTATGGCGCAAGATCGATTGCACCAATTCCAGAATTTAGAAGGATTAATGCAGAGCCCTGACCCACAAATTAACTCTTATCGACTCAGCCATGCAGCTCACTGAGTGAATGAGTATGCAAAACCAAGAAACGCATTTTATTCATCGACTCAAATATCGGCATCGCGAACGTCTGGTCGGCGTATTGGTGTTAGTCGCGCTGGTTTTATTTCTTGCTCAAGTACTTTTATCAACCCAACTCAGCAAACTGTTCGCTCCAACTTTGAACTTTAGCACCGAGTTAGAGAATCCGATTGGAGTGAATCAAGATACTCGCGTTCGCATATCAGGCTTAGATGTCGGCTGGGTTGATGCGGTGGTGCTAACACCTAGCAATCGCTTTGTGATTAATATGAAAATTTATCAGGAGTTTCATAATCTGGTACGCCGCAATTCCCGCGCTTCCATCAGCAAACTCGCAGTAGTTGGCGATTCGATCATCAATATAAGCCCGGGTTCGATCGACTTCCAATTGTTGGCGAATAATAGCGAGATCCCTTCAGAAGAAAGCATGAGCGTTGATGATTTAGTCGTGCGTTTGCAACCGGTATTAGAACAAACCGAGCAGAGCGTGATTAAACTTGCGTCGATCCTGGCAGCAATCCCTGATGACTCCATTCCTACTATAGTCGCCGATGTACAGGCCAGCCTTGCTAGCTTGCGAGTAGCCTCAGAACAAATCAGCAGCGGCGAAGGGAGCTTGGGCGCGTTCATGTTTAAAGATGAAACTAATCAGCGCGTGCAACAAAACCTGATCGCTTCCGAACAACTCATCCAACAGGGTCAATCCACAATCAGCCAGGTAAACCAAAGCTTAAGCGCCCTGCCTCAACTTATCGGCAAGCTCGATGTATTGGTGGCGCAATTAAGTGAAGCAAGCGATGATCTGCCGGCCTTACTAGAAGACAGTAATCGCTTAGTTAATGACAGCAATGAAGTCGTCGATGGCCTAAGTGAGAGCTGGCCGCTATCAGGCTTGGTTGACCCCGATCCAGATCATGAACAAACACTGCCGATCTTACCTGCTAATTAGCTTGCTTGCGGCATCGCTGATCGCTTGCAGCACCAAGCCAAAACCTCCGGCGTTATCGCCTTATCTATACGAGGTGAAAGAAGTTGAACTCGAAGCGCTGCGAGCCTACCAACTCGGCAACTACCAGCAAGCCCAGCGACTACATAAACGCGCTTATCAAGCGTATTTCAATATCGATCATCGTAAAGGCATGGCCCGCCAGTCTATCAATATTGCGCAAGTCAGTTTGCTAATAGGTGATGTGAACACCGTCGAAGAATCGCTTGCGTCACTAAGAAATACACTAACTTTTATGCAAGATCAGGCGCTGCAAAATCGGCGCTACTTGCTAACGGCTAATCTAGCCATCCAACAAAAAGATTGGCTTGAAGCCAAAAATCAACTCGAACAAATCGTCAACCCCAACTCGGAACTTAAAGAAACGATCTCGGTTAACCGAGCGATCATCGAATTCAATCAAGATGATAGCCACCGCATTTCAGAAAGCATGGTAAGTGAGATGCAATCACCGTTTAATCGCGCCAGGCTACTGCGTTTATTAGCTCGTCAACAGCTAAGGCAAGGTCAATTTGATGACGCTCATTCATATTTGGAGCAAGCCAAAAATTTATATCGCGAAGCACAATATGCTCCCGGCATTGCCGCAACACTAGCGATTGAAGGCGATTATTTTGCAGCCATTGGCGATAAAGAAAAGTCTCAGCGGAGCCAGCAGCGGGCGCAGACTCTGTTCAAGAAACTGTCGATTCAGCGCTAAGTGTTCGCTAGCTACTGGTTAACTTTTTAATGAGTGGCCCAATGGTCAAACCTTGTACAACGATTGAGAACACGACAATAACGTAAGTTAAAAACAGAATGAGATCGCGTGATTCTCCCGCTGGCAAACTTAAGGCCAATGCCACTGAGATACCACCACGCAAACCGCCCCAGACTAATATTTTCGCTAAATGTGGCGGCATTTTTCGCGTTAAGCCAATCACTCGAATTGGTAGACCAACGCTAACAAAGCGCACACTGACAGCGACGACAATGAGCAGTAGACCCGCAATCAGCCATTGAGATTCAAACGGAATGATTAGTATCTCAAGGCCCAGCAAGACAAACAATAATACATTTAGAATCTCGTCAACCAACTCCCAAAACTCATCCAGACTACGCCGCGTTTGTTGGGACATGGCGTTTTTTCTCAGCACGCTGCCGGTAATCAAACCGGCAATCACTACCGCTATTGGCCCGGAAGTATGCATAGCCATAGCGATACCATAGCCGCCCATCACAATAGCCAAACTGATGAGGATCTCGACCTTGTAGTTGTCAATTGTGCTGATCAGGTAATAACCTAAGCCGCCCAATAAAAGACCAAACAAAACACCGCCAACGGCTTCTTCGGTGAATACCCATAGCACATGCGTTGGGGTAATTTGTTCCGGGCTTTGCAATAACAACAGCAAAACGGTAAAAATCACGACTCCCACGCCATCATTGAACAAAGATTCACCAGCAATAGTGGTTTCAAGTTCTTTACTGACGCCAAGCCGCTTCACGGTCGACATCACTGCGATAGGATCGGTTGGAGAAATCAGTGCCCCGAACAATAGGCAATAAACATAAGGCAAGTGACAACTTAAGACAGCGAGCAAATAGTAAGCAATGGTGCCAACTAAAAGGGTTGAAAGTACAACGCCAATTGTTGCCAGGCTAAGAATTAACCAACGTTGTTTATTCAGATCGTGCAGACTCACATGTAAAGCACCAGCGAACAATAAAAAGCTCAGCATGCCATTCATCAACGTTTGATTGAAATCGATGCCGCTAAGCATGGCGCTAGCCTGATTTTGCAAATCACTAAAACCAAATAAAGAAAGACCATAAACCGCTAACGACGAGAGCATGGCAATCAACATGACGCCGATGGTTGTGGGCAAGCCAATAAAACGATGATTTATGTAGGCGAACAAGGCCGCGACCGTAATCAAACTGGCGGCTATATCAATGATTCCGTGCATGGCTATGAAAAGATGGCGATAAAAAGATGGTTATAAGAGTTTTTGAATGTCTTTTTTAATGGCGTCAGGTTTGTCGGCCGAACTGTATCGACCTAATACCTTACCCTGCTGATCAACCAGAAATTTAGTAAAGTTCCACTTAATGGTTTTTGACCCGAGCACACCACGGGCTTCTTTTTTTAAGAATTGGTAAAGCGGATGAGCGTCACCACCGTTGACATCGATCTTGCTAAACATTGGGAAGGAAACACCGTAATTTAGTTGGCAAAACTCTTCGATTTCACCGTCGGCACCTGGGTCTTGATGACCAAATTGATTACAAGGGAAGCCCAGAATTTCCAGGCCTTGATCGCGTAGCTCCTGATACAAGTTTTCCAAGCCCTCAAACTGCGGCGTAAAACCGCATTTACTGGCAGTATTAACAATCAGCAACACCTTGCCTTGATAGTCACTTAAGGCAACTTCTTGGCCTTTAATATTAACAGCTGAGAAATCATAGATAGACATAAAAAAAGACCCGCGTTGTATTGCGCTTAAATCGCGCGCTGTTCGGTAATACCCCAACTCAGATAATGCTCGATGGCAGCCGACTCACTATCAATTCCGGCCGCCGGCAAATCATCATGCAAACTTAAATAACGCTGCCAGTCAAAACCATCTGGCGCCTCTAGTTTCCAGGTACGATGCGGCCCTTCAAAGCGGCCATATTCGAGATAATGACGCACATAGCTTCGTTCATTATGGATTTGTTCACAAGCCAAATCGGGGTTTAAGCGCCGATACATTTGCCAGTCAAAGTCTGGCGGTAAAAGCGCGAGTTCTTTTGAAGCTTGTTTGCGTGGAAAGTCAGTCAACTTATATCCAAAGATGCGAAAATCGTCAGCGTAAATTTCTTGAATCAAGGCAATGGTCTGCTCATTAAGAAAATCTTGTGGCTTAGGCGCGAAGACCAATTCATCGAGCTCATGTAGTGGCATTTTTGCTGCATTTGGAAAAGCTTGATCACTATAGAACAACGAGTTGTTTTTAGTTTGCTTTTCTAAGGCCGTCATCGCTTGCTGATACTTAGCTTGATCATGATGAAAGACACGCTTATAGAGCCATTTAAAGTGATTCTGATAACCAGAGATATCACCATCATAATGAATTCGAAATGGTTGACTCTCTTTCTTTCTGGGAATCCAATAACGTAGGCAGCGCTTAGTTACCACCGTTAGCGAAAACGGCAAAAAAGCCTGAGACTGAAAGTGAGTGTCGCGGATTTTATCTGGCACATCTCGCAGATATCTTAAGAACTCGACAAAGTTATTGGGCATCGTTGCTGGTGGTGCCAGCTCTAACATTTGCTCAACGCGAGCGTTACGCGCATAAACAAACTGATCCAGATACGCACTAATAATGCGAGCATAAGGATTACGGCTAATCGCGAAGGTGGTGTAAGCTGAGTAGTCTTTTTCAGGATCATAACGCTGCACTTCATTGACGTTGTGATACGAACGCAGCAGCAATGTTTGCTCATCACTTAATTCTTCGCTATGCAATTCTAGATACAATTTGCGCAAAGATGTGCAGGCCACCTTAGCCGAATATAAAACAATATAACGATACTTATCGTTGACGATAGGAATCATGTCTAACCGCCAGTGGCACTCATATGGCGTCGAATAGTGATTTCATTGGGGTCAAAGTAATGACGTTCGGGCTTACGCTGCATAGCATTGACAATCTCTTTTTGCAGATCATCCGGACGCTCGCGAACGATTGCCCGCAAATCTAATGAGTGCTCATTCCCCAGGCACAACAAGAGTTGCCCCTCCGCTGTGACTCTTACCCGGTTACAACTGCCGCAAAAGTTATTACTCATTGGTGAGATAAAACCTACTTTAGTCGCGCTGTTGGCGATTTTTACATAACGCGAAGGTCCGCTCGCTGGGTCATTAAAGTCTGATTCTTCAATCGAAAACGCGCCCTCTAAAACCTCTCTAATAGTGGCACTACTTAAACTGGTTTGAGCTCTTATATGGCTATTGATATCGCCTAGGGGCATTTCTTCAATAAAAGAAATATCGACGCCTTTATCAACGGCAAATCGCGTCAAATCAATAAGCTCATCATCGTTTTGACCTTTTAAAATAACCGCATTCAGTTTGATCTTTTTAAATCCCGCATCAATCGCAGCATCGATTCCAGCAAAGACATCAGCCAAAACGCCGAAGCGAGTCAGTGATCTAAAGCGATCAGGTTTGAGGCTATCAATGCTAATATTGATTCTCGAAACGCCCGCCGCTACTAATTCTTTGGCATGTTGTTTTAACAACACGCCGTTAGAGGTCATCACCAGCTCTCGCAAACCGTCAAGTGCTGACAAATTCTGAGCTAACGAAACCACTCCTTTTCGAACCAAGGGCTCGCCACCCGTTAAGCGAATTTTCTCAACCCCCAATGCAACGAAGGCTTCGCCAACCAATAACATTTCTTCCAGGTTTAGCACTTGTGATTTAGGCAGAAATTGCATGTCTTCTGACATGCAATACGTGCAACGCAAATTACAACGATCTGTCACCGACAGACGCAAATAGCGAATTTGCCGGTTAAAAGAATCGATTAATTTTGCGTCACTCATAGCAAGCCGTCATAAAGAGGTAAAAAATCTAATGGTTGACCAATCTCAATGGCAGTATCGGCTTTCTGCTTAAGTAAACCATCGGCCCAGGAAAGTGATGACATCACTCCGCTGCTGAGGTTTCCAAAAGGCTTGGCAACTAACTGGCCATCATCTGAGCGCTTAATTTTAACGCGAATATACTCTTCGCGCTGGCTAAGTTTTTTCGTAAAACCGGCTACCACGGGGTATTCAATCGGCGCCTCTGAACGTTGACCTTGGCGTCGTTGCAGCAAGGGGCGTCCAATCAGCTGGAAAACCACGAACGATGACACTGGGTTGCCTGGCAGGCCCAAAAATGGCGTTTGTTCAATAAAGCCAAAGGCAACCGGTTTACCAGGCTTCATTTGAATTTTCCATAAATCCAGGCGACCCAATGATTCTACCGCAGGTTTTACATGATCTTCTTCACCAACTGAAACGCCACCACTGCTGATGACAAAATCAGCATTTGCCGCAGCTTCAGCAAGCGCTGCCTTGGTTGCTTCCAGCGAGTCTTCGACCAAGCCACAGTCAATAACCTCATAGCCCAATTGCTGACACAGGCCCACCAGCAAGGGTCGATTCGAATTATAAATTTGCCCTGGCTCAAGCGGCTGACCTGGATCGATTAACTCATCACCAGTAGAAAAAATCGCCACCCGAATAGGTTGACGAACTTCGACTTTTGCACGCCCAATGGAGGCGAGTAAACTCAGGTCAATCGCCGATAACTTCTTGCCAGCTTCAACTATCTTTGCACCAATCTGAATGTCCTGCGCTTTTGGTCTGATGTTCGCGCCCTTATCAACTGGCTTTAACACTTTAACTTGAGTCGTATCAAACTCACAGTTCTCTTGAATGACTACCGCGTCTGCTCCAACAGGTACGACCCCTCCGGTAAAAATGCGCGCGGCCGTACCCTGTTGCAAAGGCGTAGGCTGAGCCCCAGCTGGGATACGTTGCGAGATCTCAAAGCTAGATTGTTGCGCTAAAGACTCACTGTTAATCGCAAACCCATCCATTGCACTATTATCTTGTGGCGGTATCGCATAGTCGGAAATCACATCCCGCGCAGCAATACATGCCAGAGCGGATGCCAAGTGGAGCACTTTTATGGATTCTGTCGGCGTGACCGAATCACATAATTTTTGGCGAGCTTCAGCCAAAGACAACATAGCTACTTCGCTCCGGTATGCGGAACAAAATTGCAAGGCCGATGGCTGGCATCAAGCTGTTCTTTGAGAATACCTTCCCAGGCGGTACGACAAGCGCCAGTCGAACCCGGCAAACAAAAAATCACGGTTTGATTAGCAATACCGCCGATTGCTCGTGATTGCACAGTAGAAGTACCAATGTCGCCATAAGACAATTGCCGAAATAACTCACCAAAGCCATCGATCTCTTTGTCGAATAAAGGTGCCAGGGCTTCAGGCGTACTATCTCGAGCCGTAAAACCAGTGCCACCTGTACATATAATCGCGTTCACCTCGGGCTCAGCTATCCACTGAGAAACTCGCGCTCGCAATAGATAGATATCGTCAATAACCAAGCTACGGCTAGCAACCACATGACCTGCCTCCTGCAGCTGCTCAACCAGATAAGCACCCGAGGTATCGGAATCGAAATCGCGCGTATCTGAGACGGTTAGTACCGCAACTTTTAAAGGAATAAATTCGTTTGTTGAACTCATAAGTTAAACCAAATTGTGTTGCGTCATAAATAGGCTGGTGTTGTTCGCGAACTTATCAGCGGCTTAGTGATTGATCTTGTCATCAGCTTTGTTAGCGACCCAGCGATTTGCAGCGAGCTTATCTTGTTCTTTTACGCCAAGCCATTGCTGTCCTCGATCGCCGACCTCTTTTTTCCAAAAGGTAGCGCGAGTTTTCAGGTAATCCATTATAAATTGAGCTGCCTGAAAAGCCGACTCTCGATGCCGGTTCGCTACCGCCACAAAAACAATTTGCTCACCGGCCTTAAGCTTTCCTATTCGGTGATAAACACTGGCGTAATCAAATTCAAATCGCTGCCGGGCCTGTTCAATGATTTGCTGACAAAGGGCTTCGGTCATGCCTGGGTAATGCTCCAGCTCGATATGAGACACCGAACTAGTTGAGTCGGGCGAGTAATAATCACGAACCAAGCCAACAAAGAAGACGATCGCACCGCTGTGTGGCGCTGCCGCAGCGACTGCGTCATATTGCTCAGCAATATCAAAATCATGTTCTGAAACAACGATCGAGTGTGTCATCTTTGTTTTGGCTAGCCGCCAGACACGGGTGGCAGTATGCCGACCTCGTCGCCGCTTTTGACAGTCGCATCCCAACCAGCGTACGCCTTGTTGACCGAAATCATGGCGCTCTCATCCGACAGCGCCTGCGATAAAGCAGGAATGTCAGCGACGATTTTATTGATCAGGTCACGCGTGGTGCTGATATCTTCACTGGCGACCGACAACTCTGAAGTTGTAGCCAGTTCTCGCAAATGTGCAAATAGTAGAACTTTAATCATGCGTAAAAACTCTTAGTTTAGTTGCATTTTTTAGTCGCGCTGCCAATCGCCACTTTTGCCACCAGTTTTTTCCAGCAGCCTTAAATTCTCTATGACCATACTTTTATCGAAGGCCTTGCACATATCATAAATAGTTAAAGCGGCCACTGAGGCCGCCGTCAATGCTTCCATCTCAACGCCGGTACGACCAGTGGTGCGACACAAGGTTTCGATCTGAATACCGTGGGCTTGCACCTCAATTTCAACGGCGACTTTAGACAATGGCAAGGGATGACATAACGGGATCAAGTCAGCGCACTTTTTAGCGGCTTGAATACCCGCTACACGCGCCACCGCAAATAAATCGCCTTTGGCAACCGAACCCTCTTGCACGCGCTCGACAATCTCGCTCGACATTTGCACAAAAACAGCCGCTCTGGCACTGCGAGCCGTCTTTTGTTTGCTCGACACATCGACCATGTGCGCTTCGCCAGCCTGGTTTAAATGGGAAAATGTAGACATAAGGGAATGCTATAGAAAAGCCGGTTGGCAAACAATAAGCAGTCATAACAAGATGGCTCTCACCTACCGATTTTCAAGTTCTTTGGAAAGCCGAAGAGAAGCCCTGCTTGATTATAAAAAATATGTTTTTTAACATTTTTACTTATAAGAAAAGGCTAGCGAAATAGACCAAACTATTCTAAAAAACCAACCATTGACTGGTTTACAAAGCGTAGCACTATCGCTACTCTTGCGCCGTGTTTAAGCTACGCCAGTTCAAATATTTGCTGGCTTTTTATTGATCTAGAGTAATTTCCTGAAATGGCTGCCAATATCCGCGAAGAAGAAGTTCTCAGTGTGCATCACTGGAACGACACCTTGTTTAGCTTCACGACCTCTCGTGACCCAGGTTTTCGTTTTGAAAATGGTCAATTCATCATGATTGGCATCATGGTCGACGGCAAGCCGCTAATGCGGGCGTATTCAGTCGCCAGCGCTAATTACGAAGAGCATATGGAGTTCTTTAGCATCAAGGTCCAGGATGGTCCACTAACATCTCGCCTACAAAAAATTCAGCCTGGTGACAAATTGCTAGTCAGCACTAAGCCGACTGGCACCCTATTGGTAGATGCCTTGCGTCAACCAGCCAAACATTTATATCTATTAGCGACCGGAACGGGCCTTGCACCTTTTATGAGTGTAATCAAGGACCCTGAGGTTTATGAACGTTTTGACAAAGTAGTTCTCACTCATGGCGTGCGTGAAGTGTCAGAATTAGCCTATCAAGACACCATTACTGACCTACCTGAAAACGAATATTTTGGTGAGATGGTGAAAGGCAAATTGTTGTACTACCCAACTGTGACGCGCGAAGATTTTCATACTCAAGGTCGCCTCACTGATGCCCTCACCTCAGGCAAACTCACCGACTCTTTAGGCTTACCACCGGTGAATGTCGACGATGATCGCTTTATGATTTGTGGCAGCCCGTCAATGCTAAAAGATTTTTGCGAAATTCTGGACGAGCGTGGTTTCAAAGAAACCATTCGTGGCAATGCTGCCGAGTATGTCATCGAGCGAGCATTTGTTGAAAGTTAGACTGGTTATTAAGTCTTTAGCGAACCACAAGCCTATCAAGGCCTGATTTGTCTCTTTTTTTACTAATTTAATTCTCAATGGAATCAAATTGGTAGCACAGCAAAGGGATTATGCGCTATGTTACTCTCTAGACATTACTAATAAAAAAGTTCTAAGAATTTTCTTAGCAAAAATAAGTCAGAGTCAGGATGATTAGGGCTTGGGTTAAACAAGGTTTGTTCTAAGGAGTTATCGAGCAAATCTGCGCTTAAAAGACATAGTAATTTGTGCGGCTAAATATTAAGAGTCGATACTTTCTAATCTTGCTATTGGGACTTTTTTGTGTCCCAAGTGGTATTGCTGCGCCCCTACAAAATCTCTCAGCAACTGATACGGTCGACCCACTGCAAAGTATCTCTAAGCCTAGACGAATCGGAGAGTTATCCGGTCTTACTACATTAATATCAAACACAGAAGTAAGTGAGAGAATACATCAACAGATCACACTCTTTAGAGACACACATCAAAACAAATACCTGCACCAATCTCTTTTCTACCTAAATAAAAAAGACTTTGAATTTCTAAATGGGCAGCTTGCTTATGCCAGCATCAATTATCCGAACGCTGATCTAGTGCAAGCATTGGTCGTGTATCGAGATGGCTCGATCACTACTTTTGAGTTGGGCGACGAGCTACCGTTTAAGGACCGAGCGATCAAGTTCCGCCTGCCCAGTTTTTTACTAAATCAACACACTGCAAATAATACTGAGCTGGTAGTTATCCAAATCCTTGATACGATTCAGAACTCTATTCAAGTTGAATTGCGCAATCCAACAGCATTCGAAAAATATTCGCTCGGTAATTACATACTCTATGGCTCCTATTTTGGTGCGCTGACTATTTTAGCCCTGGGTAGCCTATTTCTGCTTTTTTTTACTAGAGAACTCAGCTTTCTTTGGTATTCGTCGTACCTAACGTGTGCCATGATTTTTTTACTCACCGCAAATGGTTTAGGTCAGGCATTTCTATTCCCCATTGCGCAAAGCACCACCAAACTAAGCTTCATTGCAGCTGGCGGCATGATTATTACCATCACTTTTTTCGCTAGCTCATTTCTGGGGCTAACACGCGATAACAAAGTGTTTGTCACATTTTCTGCCTTAGTCACGAGCGGGGTTATTGGCGTCTGTATTGCCTTGTCTTTTTTGCACCATGGTGCCATTGATGACATTTTCTTTGCTCTTGCCGTCGCACAAATGATCGCTGTCATTAGCGTTGCTATATCAACCTATTACAAACAAGGCGGCTTAGCTCTGTATTTAATTCTTGGCTATTTGGTGTTGTTCCCTGCATTACTAATTTCCATTCTTAAGTTTGCAGGCTTCGTCGACAACGACACGTTGATTAATCATTCAGTTGAATTTTCTTTCCTTGGTGAGGCCATCATCTTCTCACTTGGTTTAGGTAGAAAAGTACAACGTCTGAGAAATATTGAGCGTGAGGCCGAACTAGAGATACGCGCCACCAAAGATCGTTTTATGAATAATCTAATCAATGCTCGCGAACATGAAAAAAGAGAGATCAGTGTAGTGCTACATAATTCTGTTGCACAAATGCTCGCTTTAATTCGCGGGCGCTTAGTAAAAGCGAACAAGCAAACTAAAGATAGCGAGCTAAGTGAGGTCATCGACTTAGCCGAGAACACCATGCAACGTGTTAGAGATATATCGCACACAACCTACCCGCATGCCTTGGAACAACTTGGCTTATCACACGCCGTTAAACAATATGCGAAAACTCATCTGGATCACAAAGAGATAGATTGGCAATGCGATATTGACGATGAAAAACTGCAAGAACGCGAACGTTTGTTTTTATATCGCATCCTTCAAGAATGTTTGAACAACGTGGTACGCCATGCCGATGCCAGCAAGGTAAACATTCTGCTCAATTCGCAAGATAACTTACGCAAACTCACAGTGAAAGATGATGGAAAAGGTTTTGATAGCAAACGCACTGGCTTCGGGTTATCGACCATAAAAGAATATTCAGAAGCGCTAGGGGGCGGGATGCGAATACAAAGCAGCTACCAATCAGGAACATTGGTAGAGGTTAAGTTTTAATGCGAGCCGAAGATAAAAAAGTGGCCGTATTGCTGGTTGATGATCATCCGCTTTATCGCTCAGGCACCAAAGCGCTAATCGAAGAAAATTTCGATGTAGTAGTCTATGAGGTAGCCACCTTAAAAGGTGCGCTACAAGTGCTCGAACAGAGAACCATACACATTGTGTATCTAGATTTAGAATTGCCCGATGGCAGCGGCTTATCAGCGGCCAACAACTTTATACAACATAAATCCAACCCTGTAGTTTACATACTCACTACCCACCGCGATGCTTATTACATCCATCATGCGCGCGAGATCGGTGCACATGGCTATTTGTTTAAAGACGACGACCCCGACTCGATCATCAACAGCTTATCAGCCGCTGATACACAACGTAATTTTTATCTGAGTGACTATGTAAGACAGTCTTTAGAAGAGCAAATCGAAACTGCCGAAAACACCGACGACTACCGCCTAGAAATACTCACCAGACGCGAACGCGAAGTGCTCTATTTACTGGCGTGCGACATGACCAGCAAAGAGATAGCTCGCCATTTAGGTGTCAGTTTTAGAACCATCCAAAACCACCGTGCAAATATAAAATCCAAATTACTATTAGAGCGCAATAGTCAGTTACTAAAGCTATCAATGCAATGGAAGCCCAAACTAGAAAGAATGTTCGCGCAGTAAGTTGTTTTAATTCAACCGCAAATGCACGATAAAAAATCAAAAGCCTAACACTCAATAGAGAATGCTATTGAGCGCTGGTAGGATGTATTAACAGGGAAAACTGATTTTCCTGCCAACCAGGGAGAGCCGAACCAGGAGTGACTTCATACTGCCGGGGCTTAGGAAAAACTAATAAAAATGAATCGATTCAGATACTACGCATGCGCAAATCTAAGCCGTTATTGGAATTGAGTTTTTGATTGAAAATGTCTAATACAAAAGCATCACTACTTGCGGCTTTGATTCCTCTAGTAGGTTCATGGCTGGTGGTTCAAGCTCAATTTTGGTTTGGCGCTACAACTTCACACGTTCCATTTGCTCTGCTTGGGATTTATTTCATGTAACTGGTAAATTTTAAACCTAATAAATTGAAAAAAGTTGCATTAACTATTTTCTATTTTGTATCAATCACTGGTGGGGTTACCCTTGGGTTACTAAAGACATTCCTAGAGAAGTAAGAAACGGTGAGATTTATTTGTATGCTAGCTTTGAACACTGCATCCTAAGAGATGGGAATATTAGCTTTCTAAAATGGCCGGTCAGTTTACCAGCGATTCTCTTATCAAGTGAGTATGGAGAGTGGAATTTCGCACAAGAAAATTACGACTATCACCTCTATACATTAGATGAGCTTGTGACCAAGTCAAAAAGTGTTAGGCACTCGACTAGCTGTGCTCAATAGAGATAAGATGATGAAAACAGACATAAGCTATTGAAACTCTGATATTGACCGCATACCCGACACACACAGTGCTTTAAGACGCTAATAATATTTAAGAGATGAACACACCTGATATTAATAAGCACTTTCTAAGTGAATCCAAAATAATGATTGGCTTTGCTGTTCTTTCGATCTTAGTCGGGCTTATCGCATTATTGATTATACCTCCATACATTCAACACTCGAAAACCGAGAGCTACCTGGAAAAGAAAGATTATCCCAGCGAAAAATATTTCTATTCAATCCATTAAAAAAAACCGCCCACTGACACACAGTAGGCGGCTTCTTAGTAAGAAATAGCTAATTCCAATTTATAGATAAGCGAATTGATCTTCACTCATTTCCATCATGCTGTCGACGCCGTTTTTGATGGCGGCTTCGTGAGCGAGTACACGTGGCATGATGCGTTGATAATAAAATTCGGCGGTTGCTAATTTAGCTTTGTAGAAACCCTCTTCTTGGGCACCACCGTTTTTCAGTGATTTCTCTGATGCGACAGCTGCCACTGCCCAGAAGTACGCAACAGTGATGTAACCCGCGAACATAAGATAGTCAACTGCGGCACCATTAACTTCGTCAAGATTTCGCATCGCTGAAAAACCGATTGAGCGGGTTAAAGACTCCCAAGTGCTGACATAGCCTTTAAGTTGTTTAGCGTATTTATTACGGCGATTTTCTTTTATGAATGCTTGCACTTCAGCTAGTAGTGGCTTCATTACTTTACCACGTGATTTAAGTATTTTACGACCTAATAAATCCAAACCTTGAATGCCGGTGGTGCCTTCATAAAGTTGCGAGATTCGCGCATCACGCACTTCTTGCTCCATGCCCCATTCTTTAATAAAGCCATGCCCACCTAACACTTGAATGCCGTAGTTGGTTGCTTCTAATGAGGTCTCGGATAAAAAGCCTTTGGCGATTGGCGTTAGCACGGCCAGCATTGCTTCGGCGTTTTCGCGTTCCTGATCACTGAAATCTGGCGATAAAGTGATGTCGACTTGTTGCCCACAAAACATATTGAGCATACGGCCGCCTTCGGCAAACGCTTTCTGAGTTAACAGCATGCGTCTCACATCAGGGTGCACAATAATTGGGTCAGCAGGCTTGTCTTCTAACTTGCGTGGATGCGCTCTGAATTGCAAACGCTCGCGAGCATAAGATAGGGCCTTTTGGAATGACACTTCAGAGTGAGCCTGACCATGCATGGCGACTCCCAAGCGCGATTCGTTGATAAAGGTAAACATCGCGCGCATACCTTTATGCGGCTCTGAAATTAAATAACCTTTGGCACCGTCAAAATTCATGACGCAAGTTGAGTTGCCATGAATACCCATCTTCTCTTCGATTGAACCGCAGGTAACGGCATTGCGATCTCCAAGCGAGCCATCATCATTGACATTAAACTTAGGTACCAGAAACAATGAGATGCCTTTAATACCGACTGGCGCATCTGGCAAGCGTGCCAAAACAATGTGCACAATGTTATCGGCAAAATCATGCTCACCTGAAGAGATAAAAATCTTGCTGCCTGTGATGTTATAAACACCCTCTTCGCCGGTTGCTTCGGCGGAAGTCTTAAGCAGGCCTAAGTCAGAACCACAATGCGGCTCAGTTAAACACATGGTGCCTGTCCAGTTACCGGCGACCATCGGTGGCATAAAGCGATCTTTTAATTCTTGCGGTGCATGGGTTTTGATGGTTTTTACCGCGCCTAAACTCAAACCTGGGTACATGCTCCAGCTGTGGTTGGCGGCGATCATCATTTCCATAAATACCAGGCCAACCGATTCCGGCATTTCCTGGCCACCATATTGCGCTGGGCCACATAGCGAAGGCCAACCATTTTCAACAAAGCTTTTATAGGCTTCTTTAAAACCTGGAGGGGTAGTAACTTCGCCGTTTTCGATTTTGCAACCTACTTCGTCACCTACCGTATTCAGCGGCTCCAATTCGTTCTCACAGAACTTAGCGGCCTCTGAGTAAATGGCCTCCAGAGTATCTTGGTCAACAGCTTTTCCACGAGTAAAAGTGGCATAGTGCCCCGGCATGTCGAGTACTTCATTAGCAACGAAGGACATGTCTTTCAAAGGAACTTTGTAATTCATCAGGATGTTTCTCGAATAAAGTAATTAAACTTAAGTAGCAAAAAGCTAGGTTTTTGCCACCAATTTTTCCACCAGTTCTAAAATTGACCGGCTGTAGTTATAAATTAGTGCTTCTTGTGCGGCAAGCTCGCCATGAACGTGGTCAAGCAAGCGCGTTTTCCAGGGCTTTAGATACCAATCTTCTAATAACACCACGATGGTGTTAGCAACCATGCGCGCATCATTGGAATGAAACTCACCTTGCGCCACACCTGCCAAAATGGCTTTTTCTATATAATCGATTGCATCGACTTCAATCTGCATTGACGCTTGTTGTAACTCTTCGGGCAAACTGCGTGTTTCAAAAAATAAAAAGAAATACCAGGGTTGTAAAACTGTGGAGGCGTAGAGATGGTAACGAATTATCTGTTCGATACGTTGTTGAGCACTCTCAGTATTCAGGGCATGGTCACGAATATAGTTATTCGCCACCTGCACCACATCGGCCACCATCACCGCAATATCTTCTTTTTTACTGATGCATGAATAAATCGCGCCCATGCTCATGCCCGTTTGCCGCGATAAGTCACGCAACGACATGCGATCAAAACCAGAGACCGCAGAAACTTCAAATGTCGCAGTGAAGATTTTTTCTAAATTTGCCACAGCAAACTTGGGCTTCTGAGTTTGCACGATGCTGCTATTACGTTGAAATACTTTGGCATAGAGCTGCTCCCCAACCAACGGGAAATGCTCGACAAAAGCCGCAAAGCTCTCCAACACTATCGGTGTTGGCTCTTTCGCAATTACCATGTCGTGCGCCAACGCAGTATCTAAACTCGAAGTCATGGCGGAATGGTATCATAGAAAATAGAGCGAACGTTCGTTTTATATGAATTTTCACGAATTTTTATCGCCTGCACATATCTGCTCGCTGACGTGTTAGTCTGCAAAAAACGCCCGGATTAGCTTTATTTATGCGACTTAATACGCTTCTACAGCGCTTGGTCTCAGTTAGACCAGAAGAAGTAATGGCGCTATTTGTATCTTGCGCCTACTTCTTTTTGGTGCTTTGCGCTTATTACATTATTCGCCCCATTCGCGACGAAATGGTCATCGCCAATGGTGTGGCAAATATTCAGTGGCTAATCCTGCTGACTTTGGTGGTATTGATTGCTATCACGCCGATATTTGGCTGGATTACATCGCGCTTTAAAACCCGGGATTTTATGGCGTATTGTTCATTGTTTTTCGCCAGCCACTTAGTCATTTTCTATTCTTTATTCGATGTAGAACAGCGCTCTGTTGAGGTGAGCCGTGCGTTTTACGTTTGGGTTAATGTCTTTAACATGTTCATTGTTTCTCTGTTCTGGAGCTTTATGAACGATGTTTATAGCCGAACTCAGTCAAAACGCCTATTCGCATTTATCGCGGCCGGCGGCACAACTGGAGCGATTTGCGGCCCTATTATTACGACTAGTCTAGTTGCCTCAGTCGGCTTGGCGCCACTACTGCTTATTTCGGCATCGGTACTGGCGACCTCGGTAGTTTGTATTTTCTGGTTGGTGCAATGGCGCAACCCCTCCATAGACCTTGAAACTAAGCCTCAGACATCTAATAGTACGCCCGCCGAGTCGAAAGGAATTCGTATGCAAAGTTCGCCAATTAAAGGCGGTGCTATGGACGGCATTCTGTTGATATTTAAATCGCCTTATTTAGCCGCGATTTGTCTCTTTATTCTGCTTTATGCGATGAGTATTACCTTAGTGCAAATTCAACAAGCGAGCATTATCGAAGCCATCATCGACGACCCCGCTCAGCGCACCCGATTATTTTCAAGCATCGATCTGGGCGTAAATGTATTGGCACTACTATTTCAGCTATTTTTAACCAGTCGAATTATTCAGTGGCTTGGGTTTCGCGCGACGCTGGTGCTGATCCCCCTAGGCATTACTCTCGGATTTATGCTGATGGCAGTTGCACCTTTGTTAGCCGTGATGATTAGCGTTGAGGTATTTCGTAGAGCTGGTGATTATTCGATCATGAAACCAGCACGCGAAATGCTATTTAATGTGGTCGGTCGCGCCGAAAAGTACAAAGCCAAGAACTTTATTGATACAGCGGTCTTACGCGGTGGCAATGCCTTGAGTGCGATAGCTTATGGCGGCGCACAATCGCTGGGAATTTTAGGCGCAACCTTAGCAGGAGTCAGTATTGCTCTTGGCTTGATGTGGGTTGCGGTGGCCTATTGGTTGGGCGGCCGGTTCGAGCAAAAGCGCCCCAAACTCAAACCAATAAACACAGATACCCTGCAATAAATTTTGTTAACGAGCTGTCTTTTAACAAAAGCCAAAAAACCTCAATAAGTTAAGAAGTTTAAGTATGAAAATGTTAGTCAGTATCGTAATCGCAGTGGCGATCTTAGCGGGCTTGTTTATGTGGTTTATCAGTGATCGCGATCGAGGCCTATGGTTTCTTAATACGGCGATTAATGTGGTGCAATCACCAAACCGAGTCAGCGATATTCACTTTGGCCAGCAGGCCTGGCAGAAGCTCGACGTCTACCCACAGCAAAACAAATCACCAGTAGTAATTTTTGTGCATGGTGGTTCCTGGCGACACGGCCGCAAAGATCAATACTATTTTGCAGCAGATGCTTTTATCCGGCTTGGTTATACAGTGGTTGTTCCTGACTATATAAAGTACCCCGATGAACGTGCTCGCTTCCCTAGTTTTGTTGATGATGCTGCACTGGCTCTGGCGTGGACCAAAGAAAACATCGAGCAATACAATGGCGATAAAGATCAAGTCTTTATGGTTGGCCATTCTGCCGGCGCTCATACCGCGCTAATGATTGCCTCAGATGCTCGATTCTTATCTGCGGTTGGTCTCGATCAAAGTGCCATTCGTGGAGTAGCTGGCATCGCCGGACCATATAGTTTTATTCCCGACTGGGAGGTGACTAAGGCAGTATTTGGCCCGCCTAACAATTATCCGAATATGGATGTATTGAATTTTATCAATGGCGACGAACCTTCAACCTTGTTGTTACATAGCAAAGATGATGCGCAAGTAGGTCAATACAATCAAGAGAAAGTGGCTGAGTTAATGCGTGATGAAAAGGTTGATGTTGAGACGCTACTCTATGAGGGCGTAGACCATATTGAAATGGTCTTGCATTTACATCCTTGGTTTACCAAACACGCCAATATTGCTGAGGATATTAATCGCTTTTTTCGTGCACGATTAACGCTACCATCCGCATCTGCTGACTAGTCTTAATTGATGCTAGCTTCGGTTAATTATAGCGACGACTTGAACAAAAAAAGGCCGCTTCAATTTGGAGCGGCCTTTTTTATTTAAATGCTTCGCCTACTCGCTAGGCATACTGATTACTATGATCATTAAACATCAAGTTTGACTTCATCAGCAATACTTTGATACTCAGGCAATTCGTTGAAATTAAGATATTTGTATATATCATCAGCGACGGTATCAATATTCGCTGCAATCTCCAGATACTCTTCAACGCTCGGTAGCTTGCCCTTAACCGCCGCTACCGCCGCTAATTCAGCTGACGCCAAATAAACATTCGCACCATCGCCTAATCGATTAGGAAAGTTACGCGTAGAAGTGGATACCACAGTAGAATTTGCCGCGACCCGTGCCTGGTTACCCATGCATAATGAGCAGCCTGGCATTTCAGTGCGCGCTCCGGCTTTGCCAAAAGTGGCATAATGGCCTTCAGCAGTTAATTGCGCTTCATCCATCTTAGTAGGTGGCACAATCCAGGTTCGAGTCGGCACTGGCTCGCCCATTTCATCAAACAATTTAGCCGCCGCCCGGAAGTGCCCGATATTGGTCATACACGAACCGATAAACACCTCATCAATACCAACTTCGCCAGCATCCAGAACCTCTGATAAGATCTTGGCATCATCCGGGTCATTCGGGCAACACAGAATTGGCTCTTTGATTTCATTTAGGTCGATATCGATGGTGGCGAAATACTCGGCATTCTCATCAGCTTCCATCAACTCTGGGTTCTCTAGCCATTTTTCCATCTCCATAATGCGGCGCGAGATGGTGCGTTTATCACCATAGTCTTCGGCAATCATCCACTTGAGCATAGTAATGTTTGAAGTAATATATTCGATGATCGGCTCTTTGTTGAGCTTAATCGTGCAGCCGCCAGCTGAACGCTCAGCGGACGCATCAGCGATCTCAAACGCTTGCTCAACTTTCAAATCAGGCAAGCCTTCGATCTCTAATACTCGGCCTGAAAAGACATTTTTCTTGCCTTCTTTTTCTACCGTGAGCAGACCCTGCTGGATAGCGTAATAAGGAATCGCATGCACCAAATCACGGAGCGTAACGCCGGGTTGCATAGTGCCTGAAAAACGCACTCGAACTGATTCTGGCATGTCCAAAGGCATAACACCAGTTGCCGCAGCGAAAGCCACGAGGCCTGAGCCAGCTGGGAAAGAAATACCAATTGGAAAGCGCGTATGCGAATCACCGCCAGTTCCCACCGTGTCGGGCAATAACATGCGATTCAGCCAGGAGTGAATGATGCCGTCACCGGGCTTTAAAGAAACCCCACCGCGATTGCGAATGAAATCAGGTAAATTCTTATGCGTCTGAACATCCACCGGCTTTGGATAAGCAGCAGTGTGGCAAAATGACTGCATGACTAAATCTGCGGTAAAACCCAAACAGGCCAGATCTTTTAACTCGTCTCGTGTCATTGGGCCAGTGGTGTCTTGCGAGCCTACAGTGGTCATTTTCGGCTCGCAGTACTGACCTGGTCGAACACCGGGCAAGCCGCAGGCTTTGCCGACCATCTTTTGCGCCAGGGTAAACCCTTTGCCTGAATCATCAATCGCATCTGGTTTGCGAAATACCTCGCTTTCAGACAAGCCTAAAGATTCACGAGCACGCGAAGTTAAACCTCGCCCGATAATCAACGGGATTCGACCGCCTGCGCGAACTTCATCAAGTAGTACGTCAGTTTTCAATTCAAAGGTCGAGATAACGTCATCAGTGCCATGGCGTTTGACCACACCCTCATACGGGAAGACATCGATAACATCGCCCATCTCCATTTTGGAGACATCCATCTCGATCGGCAGTGCGCCCGAATCTTCCATGGTGTTGTAAAAAATCGGTGCAATCTTGCCACCGAAACAATAACCACCATCGCGCTTATTCGGAATATGTGGGATATCGTCGCCCATGGTCCACAACACAGAGTTGGTTGCCGACTTTCGTGACGAGCCAGTGCCGACCACATCACCAACATAGGCAACCGGATGGCCTTGCTTTTTGAGCTCTTCGATTTTGCCAAGAGGGTCGCCATCTACATCAAGCCCGTCTTTGGGCATTTTCAACATGGCGAGTGCGTGCAATGGAATATCCGGGCGCGACCAGGCATCTGGTGCTGGTGATAAATCATCAGTATTGGTTTCGCCCGGCACCATAAATACGGTAACGGTAATTTTTTCTGCTACTGGGTCTTTAGAAGTAAACCATTCGGCGTCAGCCCAAGACTGGACAATCTTCTTAGCGTATTCATTGCCTGCATCGGCTTTTTCTTTAACATCGTAAAAAGCATCGAACATCAATAAGGTGTGCGACAAAGAATGCATTGCTTCATCTGCCAGGCGCGGATTATCCAAAGCCTTGATCAGGGGCTCAATATTGTAGCCACCTAACATCGTGCCAAGGATTTCGATCGCCCGCTCATCACTGATCAAAGGAGACGACGCCTCGCCATCGGCAACCGCAGCTAAGAAACTTGCTTTCACATATGCAGCCTGATCAACACCGGCTGGTACCCGATCAGTAAACAGCTCCATCAAGAACTTTTCTTCACTTTTTGGCGGATTTTTGAGTAACTCAATCAGCTCTGCGACTTGGTTGGCATCTAGGGGCTTTGGGACGATACCCATTTCTGCACGTTCAGCGACGTGCTCGCGATAGGCTTTTAACACAGGGGTTCCTCGTTAATCATTCTGCTTACAAGACAGGCCGGGCAGCGAATATCGTGCCCAATTCGAGCGTGAATTTTACACTACGCGCTCAAGCGAATGAAGTGATACAATGAAAACAGGCCTGGAGGAGTGGCCGATTTCGATTATCCAATGTGTGAATATAAATATTGAACGACATCCCCATCGAAGCGCTGCTGATAGCGCTGGTGCTATTAATCTTACTCTCCGCTTTTTTCTCTTCATCTGAAACGGCCATGATGGCGGTCAACCGCTATCGTATAAAAACACGTGCTGAG
The DNA here is from genome assembly GCA_964455815.1 of uncultured Gammaproteobacteria bacterium. Lineage (GTDB taxonomy): Bacteria > Pseudomonadota > Gammaproteobacteria > Arenicellales > Arenicellaceae > Arenicella. Next base: position 6,722 of record CAYVYS010000010.1, on the reverse strand, counting down.
AAAGGTCAGCGCAGTGCTGCTCTGGTGCTCAAGCTGCTAGAAACGCCAGATAAGTTATTAGGCACAATTTTATTCGGCAATAATGTCGCCAACATCGCTGCTTCGACCTTGGCTACTGTAATCGGCCTGCGCTTATTTGGTGACATAGGGCTGGCCTACGCGCCTCTTATACTGGTGTTTGTAGTGCTTATTTTTGCTGAAGTAGCGCCCAAAACATATGCCGCAGTCAATCCAGAGAGGCTTGCGTTCCCGGCGGCCTGGGTCCTATTTGTCTTGCAGATATTGCTGGCACCTTTTGTTTGGTTGGTTAAATTTTTTTCTAACGGCGTGCTCGGCTTACTCGGCGTAAAAGTGAAAGCGCAAACCCAGGCTTTGAGTAACGAAGAATTAAAAGCCGCTGTTAATGAATCAAGTGGCAAATTAATTGATGCGCATCAGGAGATGTTGCTGCGAATTTTAGAGATGGAAAAGGTCACGGTGGAAGACGTTATGGTTCCACGAGCAGACATGCAAGCCATTGATCTAGAAGATGACTGGGATGAAATCGTTGAACAACTTGCGACCTCCCACCACACTCGTGTGCCGGTTTTCAAAGGTTCACTGGATGATATCGTTGGCATTATTCATATTCGCAAGATGTTTTACCTCTCGCAATTAAATGAATTCAATCGCGCCACAATGATGAGCATGATTCGCGAGCCCTATTTTATTCCTGAGAATTCATCGGTCACACATGCACTCAACAATTTGCAAGAACAGCGCCGCCGCTTCGGTATTGTGGTCGATGAATATGGCGACGTTAAAGGGTTGGTCACGCTCGAGCTGATTCTCGAAGAAGTGGTTGGCGAATTCACCACCTTGGTACCAGGCATGGACGACGATGTTTCGGTTGAACAAGATGGCTCGTATTTGGTGCGCGGTAATGCTTATATTCGTGACTTAAATCGGCAACTAAACTGGAGTTTGCCGACCGATACGGCAAAAACTGTTAACGGATTAATTACCGAGCGTTTAGAAGATATCCCAGTTCCGAACACTTGCTTTAAAATCGCAGATTATGTGATAGAAATCGTGCAAACCCGTGATACGTCGGTACATATCGCGCGAATGCGCCAGCTTGAAGCATAAAAAACCGATTGATTGGGATTTTCAGATAGACTTTTACGACCGATTTAACCAATAATTACACCTTAAATTAAGCCAAAACTTGGCTTGCCCCGCCCCACTGAATTAATATATATTCCTAAGAATAACAATTAGATATAAACAGTACTGAATCTATCTTATGAAAAATATAGCATTATCCATCGTTCTTGCTCTCGTATTGACTGCCTGCAGCAGTGGCTCGAGCGTAGCGCCAGTACCGACTAATGTGACTGCACAGTTTAGTGGTTCTTATCAGAGCAACAACGGCCTAGATCGGGGAACAGCAACGATAGACTTGTTTGAATCACCTGATGGTTTGATGGTGATTGGTAATCTTATTTTCCAAGCATCGCCAGGAGTTGGTAACGCTTTATGCTTACGAAATACTACGGTGGCTAATAGTGTCAATAATGGCTTCAATCTAAATATTGATGGCAACCCTATTTCTGTCATCGTCTCTGCCGCCGATGAAGAAGACCTGTTCGAGATAGTTACAACTACTACTCCAGTAGATGACCCAGATACGGATGTAGATGAGTCTGTGCCTACGATAACAACGGTTATCGCTCGTAGTGGGGTTCCCGGTACGCAGCAACGTGTTTTAGCTGACGGAACGGTAATAGAAACAGTCACTACCCTCATCGAGGGAGAAGAAGGCGAAGAAGTTACATTAACTGGAGCCATAAATATACAACTCGCCATCAGTAACGAGGGTAATACCTTATCGGGAACCTACGTTGTTGATGGTAATTTATGTAGCAATAGCACTGGCGCAGGCACAATTACTCTTAACAGGGTTGGCTAGACAAAAGCAGAATAAGTAAGGCTACGATGGCTGTTAATCCCTTAAAAAAGATAAAATTTCTCAGTCTAGCCTTTTTTATAGTATCTAGTTTTGCCGTACTCGCTGAGGATGGAAAAGAGCCACTGCCTGATCCTTCGATCAACGTCTTTTTATCACTAGGAGACGAACATGGTTTTCCGCAAGCAGATGCAAAGGAAAGCTTTGATTGTAGTGAACAGATTTTCTCGGTAGTGAAGCTTCATCACTACCCTGAAGGAAAATACAACTTAACCATTGATTGGCTTGACCCGAGTTCCAGGCATCGCGAAAGAACGGAATATCCATTTAGTGTCCCAGACCCTAATATTCAACCTACTACACGGCTCTGGAGCTGGATAAGACTTAAACGTGGTGCTGGAGCCGGTCTTTTTCAGTGGATTAATCCTACCGCCGGCTTAGAAGACTTGATTGGCATTTGGGAGCTCAAAGTGGCAGTTAATGGTGATCAGGTTGCTACTCAAAATTTCGAAGTAAGCTGCTAGAGCGAGCCAGCTCCATAAGCTGACTTGCTACTTTCCTTGTTCGGCCTTCTTTTTGGCGACATCGTTTCTGACATAAACCGGTGAGAATGATATTGGGTCAATAAATTCCCCTTGCTCAAACCCTCGCTCAGCAAGAGCAACAACATGGTTGGCAGTTGGAAAACTTGGGTCAGGGCAATCACAAAGAGACTGAACTTCGCTTGGCAACTGCGACCAATATTCTGACCAGGCATTGCCAACCAGCAAATCGAATTCCCCCACTATCAATTCGCATGGTGGAACAACATTTGGAGCAGCAACCAACTTTAGCTGCTCAGCTCGTTTTTCGTAAATGGCAAAATAAATCTCGCCCATTCGCGCATCGATTGCAGCAACGACCCGACCATCTCCTGAAGCATTCAAAGCCAGTGCAGCCAATGACGATACCGCTACCATTGCGCACTGGGCGCCATAAGCTAGGCCTTGACCGACACCGACTCCGATACGCAAGCCGGTAAATGAGCCAGGCCCATTCCCGACTGCGACGGCATCGAGTTCATCGACAGACCAAGCTGCCTCTTCAAGTAAAGATTCAATCTGTTGCAGCACGATTTGCGAGTGAATATTCGAGCCGGCCTGTTGTCGATTTAGCATCACGCCATTGCTGCGCAAGGCTACCGAACACGAAGCCGTTGAGGTTTCAATCGCAAGTATTTTGGGCGCTTTTTCTGCCATCAATTTGAATCAACTCGTATTAGGTAGTTGCATGATTCGACGCAAGTCTTTGTAAGAACGCACAGACTTTTTGCTCGTCATTGGTGCGACGCATACGCGGCAAGCTGTTTAAAAACACACTTCCATAATGAGTGGTTCTTAAGCGATTATCGCATAACATCAGCACGCCCTTATCTTGCGAAGATCGAATTAGTCGCCCCATACCTTGACGCAAAGTGATGACCGCTCGTGGCACCTGATAGCTCATAAATGGATTATCGCCCTCTTCCTGCATTTTGTTGAGGCGAGCCTTGATGACGGGATCAAAAGGTGATTCAAACGGCAATTTATCGATTACCACACAGCGCAAGGCATCTCCCGGCATATCAACGCCCTCCCAAAAACTCATGGTGCCTAGCAATACTGCACTTTTAGCTGTTTTAAAATTAGCTAGCAACTCTCGCTTGCTGGTTTGACCCTGCATTAAAACATCAAACTCATCTAGCTCGCTGAGGCGTTGTTCAAACAACTGCATTACTCGAAAGCTGGTGAACAATACAAAAGCCGCCCCCTTACTGGCTCGTAACACTGGCAGCACTCGCTGATAAAGCGCCGCATCAAAATCCATCGATTTTGGTGATGGCATGCCTTCGGGTACATAAAGAACTGCTTGGTTGAAGTAATCGAATGGGCTGTCCCATGAGCGTTCTTCTACTTCAGAGCTCATGCCTACTAATTGTTGGAAGTGGCTGAAATCACCAGCGACCGATAAAGTCGCGGAGGTAAATACCCGGGTTTGCTCTTGATTAGCAAAGTAAGCATTTAGCTCGTTACCAACGTTCAATGGGGTCTCATGGATTCGAAATGTTCTGCGCGCAGTCTCTACCCAACGAACTTGAGTATCGTCACTATGTTCATCTGCTAAGCGATGGCAGATTTGCGCGAGCTCTAAGGCTCGTTCATAACAACGGCTTAGTCCTTCGCCAGTTACTGAAGCTTGCTCTAACAGATCGGCTAATTTCTGCAGCTGATCCGCAAGCGCACTCAATTTTTTGGGTAGCGCTGGTGTTTCCAAAATCAACTCATCCCAGGCAATGCGCCGCTCATTCAAGCCTAAGCTCAAGCGGGTATCTGCCAGAGATTTATCAATCGTTTGAGTAGTTGGCACCAACTTGGCAATTAAACTCTTCTCCTGGAGTTCGGCTGTGCGAGTATCAGCACAGAGTTCCATAATTTGCCAGGAACTAAAACTTGAACCTAAAAAGTTCGCTGCCACATCGGGGATTTGGTGAGCCTCGTCAAAAACGATTGTTTCTACTTCGGGTAATAGTGCACCAAAACCATCCTCCTTTAGAGCCCTATCGGCGAAGTACAAATGATGATTTACAACGATCACGTCACTCGCCAAGGCCTCTTTGCGAGCTTTATTGACATAGCAATCTTCAAAGTAAGAACAATTCTGGCCGATACAATTATCGACCGTCGAAGTGACGTTTGGCCAAATACGAGCATCTTCAGCTACCTCGCTCAAATCACCGAGATCGCCCGATTTAGTTTTTGCCGCCCAATTGGTAATTGCTTCTAAATCTTGTAACTGTGATTTATCTAAATGTTTCGAAGACCCGCGTGCCAGCATTAAGCGGTGCAAACATAAGTAATTACTGCGACCCTTAAGTAAAGAGACCTTAGCACTCAGGGCCAAGGCTTTGAGCACTACGGGTATATCACGATGAAACAATTGCTCCTGCAAGTGCTTAGTGCCTGTAGAGATCAGCGTTTTACGACCTGAGGTCAGAGTCGGCACAAGATACGCAAAGGTTTTACCAGTACCAGTACCAGATTCGGCTAGTAGGGTTGTTTTAGATTCTATAGCAGCTTCAATTTCTGATGCCATTGCCACTTGTGCATCGCGAACCCTAAAGCCGTCAATTAACTCTGCAAACGGACCTTGTTCGCCCAACAAAAACTCTACGTTTTCACTGTGCATGTCGAACAGAGGCTCTTGCCCAGCCTGGCAGGCTAATCATCAGCCTGAGAGGTCTCAGCCGCACATTGCGCCAAGGCCGTACCCCAATGAGGTAGAATAATGCCAAAAGTTTGTTCTAACTTTTTGTTGTTCAACACCGAATACGATGGGCGTTGCGCAGGAGTTGGGTAATCCACCGTATCGATTGGCGAGACTTTCATATGATTGATTTGATTTTCAACAAAGATCGCCTTGGCAAAATCACACCACGATGTCTGCCCCTGACAAGTAAAGTGATAAATACCCTTTTGCTCGGATGTGATTGTTCCTTGATTACTAATTAATTTAATCAATTGCTTTGAGGCTTGCGCAATGCTACCCGCATAAGTTGGTGCACCAATTTGATCAGCCACTATATTAAGCTCCGAGCGAGAGTCACTCAAAGCAAGCATGGTCTTATAAAAGTTCTTGCCATGATTTGAATAAACCCAGGCAGTTCGTAAAATTATTGCTGGCGCATCACTTTCAAGAATTGCCTGCTCACCAGCTAGCTTGCTAGCTCCATAGACACCGTTTGGACCAACCGGGTCAGATTCTGAATAAGCTGCCTCAGCAATACCGGCGAACACATAATCGGTGGAATAATGAATTAATGGACAATCATGCTCAGCACAGTATTGCGCGATGACTGCAACTGCCTCAGCATTAATTTTGAAGGCCTCTTCAGGCTCTGATTCAGCTTGATCAACAGCGGTATAAGCCGCGGGATTTACAATTAACTGCGGTGAGAATGAGGCCAGCGCAGCCGCTATCGTTTCCGGTTTGGATAAATCGATTGAATCACGCCCGGCAACCGTTAGTTCAAAGTCTACTTCAGCAGCAAAGCTTCGTTGTAGATACGTCGAAACCTGGCCATTCTGGCCAATTAATAACACTTTGAAACTCATTCTTAGTCTACGCTCAATGGAGGCAAATCTTGTAAAGCCATACCCGCCTCGTCTTTGGCGGACAATAGCGGTTGATCTACCGGCCACTCTATACCGATGTCCGCATCATTCCACAGCAGACTCCCTTCTTGCTCGGGCGCATACACAGATGTGCATTTGTAAACCACTTCGGCAGTATCGCTAGTGACCACAAAACCATGCGCAAAACCAGGTGGCACATATAATTGTTGTTTGTTATCGCTATTCAAGTACACACCAACCCATTGACCAAAACTGGCTGAGCCAGCACGTATATCAACGGCCACATCGAATATTTCGCCTTGGATAACCCGTACTAACTTTCCCTGCCATTGGGGGCTTTGATAGTGCAAACCTCGCAGCACTGCATAGCTCGATTTGGAATGATTGTCTTGCACGAATTCGCTTGGCAAACCTAGTTCTTGCGCTTTAGCTTGATTGTAGGTCTCCATAAAAAAACCTCGATCGTCGCCAAACACCTGTGGGGTTACCAGTAACACATCATCAAGCTTGGTGGGTTCTACTTGCATAATTAAAAAAGTATTGTTCTTTGTACCGCTTGCCTGGACACTCTTCCAGCTGTGGTATGCCTCGCCCCTGCCCTTTATGCTCAACCTCTTTGTCCT
>CAYVYS010000009.1:0-83086 GCA_964455815.1 uncultured Gammaproteobacteria bacterium | reverse complement strand
GAGGTTTGGCAGGAGGGTCTTGATCCCGTTAACTTGAATACAGTTTGACCCCTAAAATAATTTGAGCTTGCTAGATCACTTTCTCAAGCGATACGATCTACAAACCCTCTAACTCCAATTTCTACCCCGTCCATCTCCACTTTATCTTCACCACCCAGTGATCACCAACTTGGTTACCACGCCCGTTGAGTCTTGTTTGACTCTGTGGAAAATAATAGAGCGCTTAGTTTTTCAGTAAAACCTCAAACACATTAATCAATTAGAGTGCTTATTGATGATCATCAAATCGTTTGACTAAATCAGATCATCAATATTGATGATTTTTTGATTGTTTCTAGAGTCGAGCTGCATGAAAAAACCGGTCGACCATAAAAAAGCCCGCTTTAAAGCGGGCTTTCGAAACATTTCAAAATGAGTATTAATCAGAGGCTTCTTAAGAACTTAGGCTAATAACCTGACTGCGTGAATTAAGGCATCATTGTAATCTTTGACCTGCATCTTGGCATAAAGGGTTCTAAGGTGAGAACGAACAGTATTCAAAGAGAGCCCCATTTCAAAAGCGATTTCTTTGGGCTTTAAACCGGCGATCATCATCTTGATTACTTGAGTTTCGCTGTGTGAGAGACCAAAGGCTTTGGCCAGGCAGTGCACCTTGTTCTCAGTTGGGCGAAGATCGCTATGGATGGTGAGAATAAAATTTGAGTTGTCTTTCGATTCTCGATTCAAAGTGAACGAGCGAAACAAAGTGTCAACACTGCGTAACACAAAACGCCGCGAGCCAAGATATTGATCTTCTTTATTGGTGTTCAATAGCTCAGTAATGATCTGAGTAACCAGCTTATCGTTTTCGCTCGAGATAAAATGGAGTTGATTGCTGGAACTTAAACTAACCCAGTGTTTATCAATCGCCGCCATTCCTTGCATGTTAGTCTCGATTAAATGGAAATCTTTACTCAGCAAAAAAATCGGCTGAGGGTAGTGTTTTAAAGAACCCAATCCAGCCGTCTGATCTGCAGAGGCGCGTGTTGGCGCTTCCTCAGAACTCGTACTTTTTAATTCTTTGGGTTTTGCACTAAGTGGATTAGCCTTGGGGCTAAACTCAAAAGTAGTGTTTGATTCACTTAATACTCTCGAAGCATATTGTGCTTCGCCAGCCGCCATTTTTGACATGTCTGGTGTGTCCATAAAGGACAGTAGGTCATCAGCCATATTTTTCTCCAGCTATCCGTGTACCCCTAGACGCTGGTTAAATCTGCAGTCGAATTGTTATTGTTTTGGCGGCTAAAGTGTTTTTGTTTTTTTCTGCTTTTTACGTCGCATTTATTCTTGCACAGTATTAAAAAGCCGCAATGAGTAGTTTTCGCTGTCTAATTCAACCCGGATCAGTATTCTCACGCTGTTATAAAATTAAACAAGCACCACGAACTGATCTCACCCCGATACATCTTGGGTTTAATTACTAAATAGTTTAGAGCACGATTGCTCGGCTCGCTAAGCTGGCAACACTCCTTTAAAAGTCCCTGTCTCTCGATATTAATTTCGCTTTTGACAGTTAACCCTTGTTGGCATTAGATTCTATATAGCCTTGTGAACCCATGTTTAGCGCCAGCCACTCTGTAAAGCAATACTGTAGATAAGGAAACCGCACCCACCCTGATGATAATTTGAACGTCCTCGAAGAATTCTCGCTACCGACTTTTCTGCAAATTAAAGCCAGCCTATGTAGTTGGTTTAGCGATGCTCTTCAGCAAATTTTCACCCGCATTACCTTGGTATCTATACTAATCCTTAAAACCTTCGAATGTAAATACTCAAATCGACAGAAGTCTCATTTTTGACTAGTATATTTGGACTAGATGAGAGCCAAAACCCTCAGTAAATAGTCCAAATGTATTAGCTAAGGTGCGTTTAGCTCTCTATTTCTCTCACAATGCTAAAAACAAATATCTTGTTTAGGTAGGACTATGAAAGAACAGGCCAGTATTTTAGTTGCCGATCAGCAAGAGTTGGTTGCCAAGGGCTTACATGAACTGTTTGAACAAACAGATCAGGCTGAAATAACGGCCTACGCTAAGTCAGGCCAGGATGTGCTTGAATTTTTAGCGGCCAAACAAGTAGATATTATTCTAATGGACATTTCTTTGCCCAATCGCGATGGCATCGACACGATGCGCGAGATCGCGAAGCTGTATCCGAATCAACATGTACTAGGGCATTCGATCCTCAATGAGATCGAATACATCAATAGTATGTTAATAGAGGGAGCTAAAGGCTATATCCTCAAAGGCGCATCTCTAGAGGAGTACCTTGAGGCCTTCGCCACTATTGCTAAAGGTAAGCAATACTTGAGTCCGACAGCGCAGCAGCAAGTACAAGCGGGTTACACATACACCGATAAAAACATGGATGGTGAATATGTAGGTCTGAAAAGTCGTGAGCGCGAAGTGATAACCTGTATTGCCAAAGAGATGACCAACAAAGAGATCGCCGATCAACTTTGTATCAGCATAGAGACTGTGCGAACTCATCGCAAAAACCTGATGACCAAATTAGATGTCAAATCAGCCGCCGGTCTGGTGAAGTACGCAGTAGATCGTCGCTGGATTTAGCCAATACTATTCGGCTCAAACCATTTCAGAGTTGGGTGGAGGTTTACTACCGTGCCGACGATAATTAAAGTAGGGGGTTTGATCGTTGCCGCGTTTATCTTATGATTAATGGTACTGAGTGTCGCAGTAAATACGCGTTGAGTTTGTTTGGTGCCTTGCTCAATCAGGGCGACAGGGGTTTGCGCATTGAGTCCGTGAGCGATGAGTTGTTCACAGATCACCGGTAAACCCACTAAGCCCATGTAAATGACCAGGGTCTGATTGCCTGCTGCTAGCCTTGGCCAATCAAGGTCGACACTGCCATCTTTTAAATGGCCAGTAACAAACATACAAGATTGCGCATGATCTCGATGCGTTAGCGGGATGCCTGCATAGGTCGCACAACCACTTGCGGCAGTAATGCCGGGCACAATTTGAAACGCGATGCCTGCCTGGCTGAGTAGTTCTATTTCTTCACCACCACGACCAAAAATAAACGGGTCGCCTCCTTTTAGGCGTACTACACTTTTCCCCTGTTGGGCTAGCTCTACTAATAACTGATTAATTTGATCTTGTGGAACTGCGTGGTCGGCTCGCCGTTTGCCCACATAGATGCGATCAGCATCGCGACGACACAAGTTTAAAATTTCGTCGCTCACTAATCGATCGTAAAGTACTACATCAGCTTGCTGCATTAATCTTAGCGCCCTAAATGTGAGAAGGTCAGGGTCGCCTGGGCCAGCGCCGATTAGCCAGACTTCACCTTGAGAAGGTTGCTCGTGATTGCTGCTTTCAATGGCTTGCGCTAATTGTTGTTCTGCCTCTTTAGTTCGTCCCGAGACAAATAGTTCAGCGATCGGGCCGCTGACAATTTTCTCCCAAAAGATGCGACGCTCACGTTCACTAACAATGAGCTCTTTCAAACGGTCTCTAAATTGCCCCATGCTTTTAGCCAGAGCGCCATAATTCGCCGGAATAAAAGCCTCCAATTTGGTGCGCAGCATTCTCGCTAATACCGGCGCATCACCACCGGTAGAAATAGCGATCACCACTGGAGAACGATCAACGATTGATGGCGTGATAAAACTGCAAAGCTCGGGTTGATCAACCACATTGACGGGTACATTTATCTGTTGAGCAAGTTGTGATACCTGAGCATTGACGTCGCGATCGTTAGTGGCTGCTGTGATCAGGCGATAACCGTGAATGTCTCTTGCTTCGAACTCACGCTCAATGTAGTGCAAAGAATTGCCGAATTCACTCCTGATTTCGGCACTAACATCTGGTGCAATCACCGTGATTTCGGCTCCGGCCGAGTGCATTAAACGAATTTTGCGCAAGGCAATTGCACCGCCACCAACAACCAGGCAGGCCTGCGATTTAAGATCAACGAAAATTGGGTAATTTTGCATATTGCTATTTTATCGCAGCTTTGACCATGTGTGGCATTATCCAGCTAATGAAAAAAGCAAAGCATAATCAACCATTGAGCGAAGTCGTCCGTGCGGCTATCCAGGACATTGCCGTTGGCCCGGATCGTGGACGAGATATTTCGTTAGCCTCCGCCGAACAGGTAATGAACGGCATTCTATTAGGGGAGGTCGATGAGGTTCAGGCAGCCGTGTTCCTGATTGCTTTACGAATGAAGCGTGAGAGTATGGATGAGTTCGCTGGCTTACTCGCTGCGCTAAAACTGCATACCAAATCAAGTGCCGCGTCAGTTTCCGATTTAGTGTGCCTTGCTGAGCCATTTGATGGATATCTGCGATACCAAAGCATGACGCCTTTCATTGCTCCAGTGCTGGCGGCTTGTGGCTTGCCGGCGTTAATCCATGGCGTTGAATCTGTTGGCCCTAAACATGGCGTGACCGCGCATCAGATTTTTCATGCCATAGGTATCGATACCTTTACTACAGTTGATCACGCCAAAATGAATATCGAACAGCATGGTTGGGCATATCTTGATCAGTCGGTGTACAACCCCAGGCTCAATCAATTGAGAGAGCTGCGTAATCGCATTATAAAACGCTCAGCATTAACAACCCTGGAGCGACTATTGTGCCCAATACGAGCTTCGGGTCATACCTCGCTGGCGCTTGGCTATGTGCACAAAGCCTACCCGGAAATTTATTCGGCGATGGCTAAGCGAGTTGGTTTTGACTCTGCGGTGCTCTTTAAAGGCGTCGAGGGTGGTCTGGCACCAGCCCTAAATAAACCTATTAGACGATTTATTTGCCAGGCTGAAGAGAGTTTTCTTGCGCCCGCAAAAGAAATTATCGAGATCGATGATTTGTTTAAAAGTAATACTGCAGCATTGCCAGTAGGCGAAGATTTTTTAAGTCTCGCCAACCATCAACGGGTTGAGCAAATACTTACGACCGGATTGGCGGTGTTACAAGGCGAACCCGGTTTGGCTCGCGATAGTTTGTGCCTCGCAGCCGGTCAGTTACTTTTTTCACGTAATAAAGCAAACAGTCTTTCGCAAGCTGTTGAAAAAGTCGCACAGTGCCTAGATAATGGCTCCGCGCAAGCAAAACTTATGGCTTTGCGTTGACTCAGAATTAAAGCTCGTAATAAAAATAAGACTATGTCTCTACAAACACAGCGTTTATCCGCGCAGATCGAAGACACGCCACAGGCACGTGAGGCGCTGGAATTTTTAACCAGTATCGTGAGTTCTGCTTGCAAATTTAAGGCTTCAGATATTCATATACGTTCCGGGCATCAGATTATGATGCGTCTTGATGGTCGCATTCGCCAGGTCAAAGGTTCGCCAGAAATGAGCGATGACATGATTGAGCGAATGGTGTTCCCATTGATGGCCAAGTATCACTTAGATTTGTTTCGTGAGAACAATCAGGTTGACTTGGCTCTCAGTGATAATGAAGGCAACCGAGTACGGGTAAATTTATTCCGCCAGCTAGGCGTGCTAGCGTTGGTAATGCGGGTAATTGAAAGTAAGATCCCAGCTCCTGATGAATTGGGTTTGCCTCCTCAAGTGCAAACCATTTCAAAGATGCGCCAAGGTTTAGTGATTTTTTCCGGTGCAACGGGTTCAGGTAAATCAACCTCGATGGCGTCCTTGTTAAATGAGATTAACAAAGAAAGATATCAGCACATCCTGACTATTGAAGACCCGGTTGAATATATCTTCACTGAAGAGCGGTCGCTCATATCGCAGCGTCAAGTAGGGATTGATGTACCTAACTTTGCATTGGCTATGAAAGCGGCATTGCGGGAAGACCCTGACGTAATCCTTATGGGTGAGATGCGTGACCCTGAGAGTATTGATATTGCCCTAACAGCTGCCGAAACGGGTCACTTGGTATTCAGTACGCTGCACGCACCAACTTCTGCTGATGCGATCACGCGAATGGTTTCAAGTTTTGTCGGTGAAGAGCAGGCGACGATTCGAGCCAAGCTGGCGCATAACTTACGTGCTATTGTTACGCAACGCTTGTTGCCACGCAAAGAGGGTGGCGGGCGCACGGTAGCCTGTGAAGTTATGACCGTGACTCCGCTTGCCAGAGAGCTAATGATAGATCCGGCGCGTATTAAAGAGGTTAAGGATTTGATCAAAAGTGGTGATAAAGTCGAAGGCATGCTGCATTTTGATCAGCACCTTGAGGAGCTGGTCAAGAACGACACAATTTCCGATGAAATTGCGCTAACCAACGCCTCTAGTGCCACAGACCTTGCTCTGAAACTTAAAGGTTTCTAAGGCGTGCAGTAATGCGCCTGGTAATAGGTAATAAAAACTATTCCACTTGGTCTTTACGACCCTGGTTGTTGCTTGAAAGCTTTGCTGTTGAATACCAGGAGCGGCTGGTGTCTTTGCAGGCCGAAGGCCTAACTGAGCGTTTACGTGCTTTCTCAGGCACTGCCAGAGTGCCAGTATTAATTGATCACGATTTGACGATATGGGATTCACTGGCCATTTGTGAGTACCTGAACGAGCATTATCTCTTGGGGCGGGGCTGGCCCAATGACCTCAAGGACAGGGCGACAGCTCGAGCAATCACAGCGGAGATGCACTCTGGTTTTAGTAGTTTACGCAATGAAATGCCGATGAATATAAGAGCTTCAAGAATCGTTGAAGCTTCTGAGGCAACCTTGAATGATATCCAGCGGATCGACGAGATATTTAGTTTGTACGCTCGCGAAAACGAAAATGGTGATCTGCGCTTGTTCGGTGAATTCTGTATCGCAGATTGTTTCTTCGCTCCGGTAATTATGCGTTTTCAAACCTATCAGCCAGAATTATCCGTCGAGGCGAAGGCTTATTGCCAAAGCATGATTGAGCATCCTTCTTTACAGAAATGGATTGCAGGCGCGCTGACGGAAAGCGAAGTACTCCCTGAGGACGAGGCCGGTCAAGATCGCTAAAGCGCTTTAACCAGACCAAGCACTTCATCAACATGAGTTTTTACTTTGACTTTGCGTAAGGCGTGGCGCAATTTACTATTTGTGTCGAAGATGAAAGTGCTGCGCTCAATGCCCAGATAAGTCTTGCCGTACATGCTTTTTTCCTTAATCACATCCATGGCCTGGCAGAGAGTTTCCTCTGGGTCTGAGATTAGATCGAAAGGGAATTCGTGTTTATTGATAAAGTTCTGATGCGATCGCAAGCTCTCGCGGGACACGCCAAGAATCTCGCAATTGTGTTTCTTGAAGTCGCTATAAGCATCACGAAAGTTCTGACCTTCGGTAGTACAGCCGGGTGTATTGTCTTTAGGATAAAAATATAACACCAGATTTTTACCGAGCAGGCTGCGTAAAGGCAATGCCTCATTCTGAGTAGTCACTACAACAAGATCGGGGATAGAGTCGCCTAAGGCTATCGACATGATTTGCTCCAAATTGAAATTTCGTCGGCGGCTCAGATTTTTGAGCCGGTCATTTTAGTCAATAATATCCCAACCCTGTGCTCGCGCGTGAGCTCTGAGCTTATCGTCGGGCGTCACTGCAATCGCGGTAGAGGCAGCTTGCAGCAGTGGTAGATCATTATAGGAATCACTATAGAAGATACTGTCATCTAATGAGCCGCCATGTTCTTGTATCCATTCGTTCAGTCGTTCTACCTTACCTTGTTGAAAACACGGAGTGCCTTTGACTTTGCCGGTATATCGGCCGTTTATCAGTTCTGCTTGAGTCGCGATTAGATGCGGCACCGCCAACCGTTCGGCGATCGGGGCGGTGACAAAGTCATTGGTGGCGGTAATGATAATAATAGTGTCGTTGACCTCTCGGTGCGGTTCAAGCAGCTCGCTTTTACCGTCTTTTATCATTGGGTCAATAATTTCATGCAGAAAATCACTACGCCACTTTTGTAATTTATCCAGGGGGTGTTGGCTTAATACGGTAAATTGATATTCACAGAACTCATAGATATCGAGTTCTCCATCAAGATACTGTTGAAAAAAATAGTCTTGCTTGGCCGTTTGTTGTTTGGCATCGACGACACCGATTTCAGCTAGAAACAGCCCCCAAGCGTGATCGCTGTCGCCGTTAAGAAGGGTATTGTCGAGATCAAATAGAGCCAGTGCCACAGAGCTTCTCCAAGTAAATTATGCATCGTGCTGCGCTTTGATTATAATGAAGTTATTCGACAGTTTTGCGTCACAATAGATAAATCGGTATGCAAAATTTTGAGCCCATCTTTGCCAACGATGGTTATCGCCCAAATGTGGGGATAATTATCAGCAATGCTGATGGTAAAGTTTTCTGGGCCAGGCGAATTAATCGCGATGGTTGGCAGTTTCCACAAGGGGGTGTTAGCAAGAACGAGAGCTTATTGGATGCCATGTATCGCGAGCTAAAAGAAGAAACTGGTTTGGATCAGGATCAAGTTCGCCTAGTAGCACATACCAAGGGCTGGCTTCATTATGATCTGCCAGATCATCTTTTGCGAAATCAACGTCGAGGTAAGAATTTTGGTCGCCAGAGAAAGAGCTTTAAGGGCCAAAAACAGGTCTGGTTCTTATTGGAATTGACCGACGACGACTCTGCCGTTGATTTGGCCGCAGGGCATGAAACACCAGAATTTGATTCCTGGTGCTGGGTTGATGCCAATCATGCTATCTCCAATATTGTCGATTTCAAGCGCTCGGTGTATCGGCGAGCATTAAATGAGTTGGGCGAATTTCTCCCCAGTAGTTGAGCAGTTAGACTCTAATATGCCGAAACAAATATTCCTCACCGCCAAGACCACACTCTCACTGGCGGCTTTGCCTCTATTGTTTTTTACTTTGGCGTTTTCCGTCCAAGCGAAATTGGCTCAAGAGCAGGTCGCTGTCGCCATCACTCAGCAAGCGAAAGCCAACCGGTTTCCTAATCGTTTGACCTTTGTCGATGAGAAAGGTCGTTCTAAAGTTGGCCGGGTTCGTTATACCTTTGACCCGAAGGTGCATGAGGATATGGCCGAGGTCTACTTGAAGTACCGGCCTGATTACGCTTGCTTTGTTGCTATTGATGTTGAAACTGGCGCCATACTTAACCTAAGTAGTTTCATCAAAGCCGAGGAGCAATGGGATAATCTGGTCATGCGCTCGGAATATCCAGCGGCATCGGTATTTAAAATGATCACTGCCGCTGCTGGGCTGGACACTGGTGTGGTCGGGCCAAAAACAGTCATCCCATTTAATGGTAAATCAACATCGCTTTATAAAAATCAGGTGTTGCGGCATAAAACCACCAAATGGACGCGTAATCCGACCTTTGAAGAATCCTTCGCCAAGTCAATCAATTCAGTTTTTGGCCGACTTGGTGTGTTCGATGTCGGTGGTAGTAAGCTCGGCGAATACGCACAGCGTTTTGGATTTGATCAAACTCTGAAGAGTGATTTCAACTTACCACCATCCACCATAAGCCTTGATTTACAAGACCAATGGTCAGTTGCCGAAGCGGCATCTGGCTACACTCGAGAGGTGACACTTAGCCCTATTCATGCGGCGCAGATTGCTGCCACAGTAGCGAATAATGGTGAAGAAGTAATTCCTTACATGGTTGAGAGCATCCACGATAACAAAGGCGGTTTGCTTTACCAGCATCAAGAGCCTAACTCAGCGCGACAGGTAATTAAGCCCGAATCAGCACAGCAACTGAAAAAGCTTATGCGAGCGACAACCCGCATTGGCTCTGCTCGCAAATCATTTTCGGGCTTGAATCGATATAAAGTTTATCGAGATATGGAAATTGGCGGTAAAACCGGTTCGCTCACCGGCTTATCGCCGAGAGGGCGGCACGATTGGTTTGTTGGTTATGCTGAGAAGGATGGTCGCACTGTGGCTTATGCGTCGCTAATTATAAACAAAGAAAAGTGGTATGTGCGCAGTGCCTATGTCGCGCGGCAATTTATCTACAACTACTTCACTGAAATTGATGCCCAAAAAAAAGCCGCTATAGCGCGATCTGAAAATACCATTAATTAAAGGCTCCTTAGCTGGTAGTGCGTATCTTACTGATTAGCGAACTGGTTGATCGTTCAAATTGAAAATCAATCGAATGCACTTCACCACCATTTGCTGACACTACTTCATGGCCGACGATTTTTTCCACCGGCCAGTCGCCGCCCTTAACCAGATGATCAGGGAGTATCAATTCGATTAGTTTCAGTGGCGTATCCTGATCAAAGCTGACTACCGCATCTACGCTAGCAAGAGCGGATAGAACCGCCATTCTATCCTCCAGAGAGTTGATTGGGCGATCATCTCCTTTGTTCTGGCGCTTGACCGACTCATCAGTGTTCACCGCCACGATCATTGCTGCACCGTGTTGTCGAGCCTGCTGCAGATAGGTAACGTGACCTCGATGCAAAATATCAAAGCAACCATTAGTAAATACCAGCGGGCGCGGGAGTCGCTCGATTTTATTTGTGATTGTGCTCGCAGCACTTCCAGGTGTAATTACTTTGGTAGAGCTGTCAATCATAACCAGTGACTCAACTAGTAATTTTTTGTTTAACTGGTGGCGATCTTTTCGCTAGGCTTTGGTGTATTCAAATACTTTTACCACGCGTTTTACGCCGCGAACCCCGCGCGCTAGTTCGGTGGCTTTCTCGCCTTCGTCCTGGGTGACAATGCCCATCAAATAAACACTGCCGCGAGTTGTTACCACTTTCACACGGTTAGCATCGAGGCCAGTCTTAAGGAGCAAGCGACTCTTGACCTTGCTGGCTATCCAGGCGTCATTGGCACGCGTCCCTAGTGTTGTTTTACCCGTTATCGTGGTTTCATCAACAAGTTGACGCACGCCCTGTATTTCCTGGAATTTGCTGATTAATTCTGGCTTGAGTGTTTCGTCATCAATCTCGCCGGTTATTAACAAAATGCCGTTCCAAGATTGTGGTTTAACATGCGCTGCTTTACGGATGCGCGAGCTTGAAACCAAAATATTCCGCGCGGTCAACTCAATGGCGCTGTCATCGATGTACTCACCAACGGTTCGGCGATCATGCAATATATCAACCGTCACAATCGCCGCACCTGCGACCAATGCAGTAACACAACCAGATAACACTAGCAGAGCGATAATTCCAGCAAAGGTATTACGGCCAATTGTTTTTATCTGCTGCTTTATTCTAGCGGCGGCAAAAAGAGGGTCAAACTTGAATTGTGTGGTTTGCATAAGTCTTACCTTTGGGGTCTTTATCTTCGATGCTATTCGTTGTTATTCGACAGATGATTATTGTCGGCTACCTCAGTATTCTAATCTAAGCAGTTTAACTTTTTGTCATTAAACTTTTTTGTTTTTACGTTCACTTTCTCAGATTTATCGATTAAGTTGATAAGTTCTCAAAAAGCATTTTCGATCCACTGAATTTGTGGAGCTTTAAGTGAGCCACTGATACTAACAACGTCAAAACGACAGGAGAGTTTCCTCGCTCGTTTTATTTGTAAATACAATTGCGCAGTTCGTCGCAATTTTTCTTGCTTGGCAGGGGTAATGCTCTCGAGCCCGCCGCCAAAGTGGTGCTTGTTTCGATAGCGCACCTCGACAAACACTACATTTGTCTCTTTCAGGCGACGGTCTGACATGATTAGATCGATTTCGCCGCACTTACACAAATAATTTTTTTCGACCAGTGCTAAGCCACGATTTTGTAAATACTCCAACGCGGTTGCTTCGGCAATATCGCCGGTCAGGCGTTGCTTGGTGAGTTTCTTCGTAGTGTTACTTTGCTTAGTAGCGTTACTTTTTTCAGTGCTGGCAGGTGAACTATCGCCGAGTCGATTTTTGAGCGTCCCAAGTTTGCTCGTTATAAGAGTTTTCACTATTGCGTCCTTTTTGATTAGAAAATCGATCAGATGGTTGATTAAAGTCAAGTGTATTGGGCACGCCCAGTGGGTTAATGTCAATACCCAGGCTGTCGTCAACTACCGCTTCACCATCTTTAAATTGTGCCCATAACGGCTGACTCATCACCATGCCATCCGCGGCAATAGATACCCGGCCGGTGCGGCCGTTAAAGGAAAGTGAATCGTTATTCTTAAGAATTTGATATTGCGCCGCCAAATCATAGGCATCGCTACCAAGCGCAAACAAGCGATTAAGCTGCCCGGCATATCGTGCTACTCGTGCCGAGCCTAATACCCAGGGCATCACCGGGAAGTGAGTTTGGTTTAGATCGGTATTATTAACCTTGTCGGGGATTCCATCATAGATGTTTGCGGCTGAATACACCGGCACCTTAGAACCGCTAAAGAAATTAATTTGAGGGCGTAAAAGTCGAGCGGCTGCGGGGGCTGCATACATAAAGATAAAGTCGATATCAGCTCGCTGATAGGCCGAGAACTTTGGTTTGAAATCTAACACCGCGCTCAAGCGACTATGTCGGTAGCGGCTTTGATTAATCGCGAAAAGCTGTTTAAGTTCAACCGAATGATCGAATTGCTGCGAGGAGTACATCATTTCATTGGCGATTTTCCCCCCAAGCTCTAACCATCGGTCTTTGAATGCACTTGCGGTACGCTCGCTGGTTCGGCCAGTGGTGCGCATAATTGCGGTACTGAGGTGGCCATCGCGCCAAGCTTGTTCGGCTATCTGCCTGCCTTCTTGTTCCGGGCTAATGACAAACCGGCTAGTACCACTACCGAGTGCCTGGTAACCGCCAAGCAATACCGTGGGTACGCGGCCTAGATCGCTGAAAGTTCCGAGCTGATCAGCAAATTCTCGCCCCAGCGGTCCAATCACAAATTCGGCGCCGTTTTGAACGGCTGCGTTGTAATACTGTGCGATATTAAAGGGGCTGTCGCCAACATCGTAAAACTGAATCTGAGGACGAAAAGCACTCTCATTCTGTTGGTGTTGGTACTCGATCCCTTCTCGTAAAGCCTGTGCGGCTTTTTGAAAACGAGAATTAAGTGGCAGTAATATCGCAATGGAACGCGGCGAATTGGCAGTCCAGTTGTTCGCGATCGTTTCAGTGGCCACCGCGCCTGGGGCGTCACGCCATTGCGTAAATTGCTCTGGTTCCAAGATGGCCTGACCTGTTTGTGATCCCATGCTTTGTTCAATCCGATTGCGAACTAATGGGTCGACCGTTGAATCAATAATGGCCTGGCGCTCGGCAAGCGAGATGCGGTTGATCACTTGCCAGATATAACGAGTAGTTTCCGCACGTGCAGCGCCAATTAAACCGCGCTCTCGCTGAATCAGCGCCGCGATGGCTGAATCAAAGTCTCCGGCTCGTTGGTAGCTTAGAGACCCTAATAAAAGCGCATCAATCTGTTGCGTGGTCAAAGCGGCAAATTGGGGCAGTGAAGGCTGGCTTTCGACTTGAGCATCCTCATCGACTAGCGGAATCGGTTTGCGTTGCCACAATGGCCGCAGCAGTTTTAGAGTAGTAACCAGATCATTTTGATCATAAGCAATATAAGCTTTGATCACAGTTTGACGATCGTTTTGCTCGGTTGATAAAGGCACGCTACCAAGCGACTCAAGCTGATTGGCGGCTTGAGTGAAATCCTGCGCCTGAATGTAATACTCGGCGGCGCTTAAAATGGCATCAATGCGAGTATTTTGTTGAGAACTATTCTGTGCCTGTGATTCGTAGTAACGCGCGCGTTCAAGTTCTTCTATTTGCAAACCTGGTTGCACACCTACTGGCGAGCTCAAATCTTGGGGTTCTTGTTCGATATCTTGCGACTCATTCTGGTCGATCTCTACTGAGCTTACTTCGGCCGGTGGCCGAGAAGGCGCACTCGCACAGGCACTTAGCATTAAAGTTAAGATCACCAAGCCAACTGGTTTGTGCCAGAGAGTCATCAGATTAAGCATCGATTGTGCATGCATTGTTATTCGATTCCGACTATTCTTAGTCGTTGATTTTTCATTGCCATTGCCAACTGCGGAGTATAGCCAGTGAATCGCCTAGCAGGCAAAACCACTGAACAAGAGTTAACCGCTTTATACATTGTTGCGACGCCAATTGGGAACCTTGGCGACATCAGTTTACGTGCGCTCGAAACCCTTAAGAAAGTTGATGTCATCTTGGCTGAGGATACTCGCCATAGTCGCAAATTATTATCGCATTATGGGGTTAACACCGCCTTAAAATCTTGTCATGAGCATAACGAGTCTGACTTGGTAGACTGGGCAGCAAAGCAACTAGAAGAGGGCAAAAACATCGCCTTGATCAGTGATGCTGGTACACCGTTGATAAGCGACCCGGGTTATGTGTTAGTTAGCGAGCTTCGTCGGCGAGGCTTCAATGTTGCGCCGATTCCGGGTGCCAGCTCGATTATCGCTGCACTATCGGTCTCTGGCTTGCCGAGTGATTCTTTTTTCTTTGATGGATTTTTGCCCAGTAAATCAAGTGCACGCCAAAGCGCATTAAGTAAATACGTCAATGTCAGCAGAACCGTAATTTTGCTGGAATCCTCGCATCGAATAAAAGCCTGTCTAACTGATTTGGTAGATACGCTGGGAGCGGGGCGTGAAATCGTTTTAGCGAGAGAATTAACCAAACGCTTTGAGACTCTGCTCGGTGGGTCGGCTGGCGAAGTGCTGCAACAGCTCAGCAATGATGCGAATCAGGAAAAAGGCGAATTTGTGCTGCTAATCAAAGGCGTGGAGGCGATGCCGACCAAGAGCTTGCAAGCTGAGCAAAGCTTGAAAGTATTGATGCAGGAGTTGCCCCTTAAGCAAGCTGCTGCCCTGGCTGCTAAGTTAACCGGGCGACGCAAAAATGAAATGTATGAACTAGCGATATCACTAAAAGAACAATCATGATGAGTCGTTGGCTAATACTTTTGTGTTTTATTCCTGCACTTAGCGTGCTGGCCAAGACGCCGCCGCTACTCCAGTCAATCGATCTAAAAGCGCAGGATGCCATTCTGGTAAGCCGCTCTGACGGCGTAGTTGAGTTTGCCTGGCAAGCTGATAAAGCACTGATTCCTGCCTCACTGACTAAATTGCTGACCACGCATTTGGTCTTGCAAAAATGGGGTGGTGATTACCGTTTTCAAACCGAGTTTTATCAGTCGTCTAATACCTTGTGGGTCAAAGGGTATGGCGACCCTATGCTGATTTCTGAAGAGTTCGACCGATTAGTGCAAGTATTAGGCCCGAAACTCGACCGTATAGAACGTATTGCGATTGACGCCTCCTGGTTTATCGATGAAGCCTCGCCTGGCAGGAGCCTCGTGTCAGACCCTTATAACGCACCATTGTCGGCGGTATCAGCCAATTTTAATACCGTGTTTATCGAGCGCGATGGCAAAACCATCAAAAGCGCTGAAGCACAAACACCAATCACGCCATTGGTGACAACGTTAGCAAGCGGTTTGCGTGCAAGCAAGGAGCGCATTAATTTGGTCAGCGGCGACAATGCACAGCGTTATTTCGCCGAGCTATTGGTGGCTAAACTCGGTTTCAATCAGCTTGAAATCGACATAAATCAGCGTGTTCCGGCAGGCGCCAAATTAGTCTATCGACATAAAAACTCCACCGACCTTAGATCTATCTTACAAGCAGCTCTGTTGTACTCTAATAACTTTATTAGCAATCAGTTGTTTATAAATCTGGGCGCCCAAGGCGATTCTCAGTCAGTCAGTTTTGCAGCAGCGCAGCAGCATGTGAAGAGTACTTTGCAGCAGCAATTTGCGTGGCGACATTTTACTATCGAAGAGGGCGCGGGCTTATCGCGAGCCAATCGTTTGAGTGCGCAACAAATCGATTCGGTGTTGATTCAGTTGCAGCCGAATAAAGATTTACTCGAGAAAGTAGCAACGGATAATCCTGCCATCGAGGTCTATGCTAAAACCGGCACTCTCGATGGTGTTCGCAGTTATGCTGGCTTCATAGAGATGAACGACTTTAGCCCCAGCCAGCAGTACCGCTTTGTATTTCTCTTTAATCGGCAAGTCCCCTATAGATACCGCGATACAGTTCTTAAAGAGTTGATTAAAGACTTAAAAAAGCAAGCCGCGTCGGCGAGTAAGCATCGATGAGAGGTTTACGTCGCGGAGCCGGCGTTCAACATGCCAACTATCAAGCTGATTGGCGCACACTCGCGCAATTATTGCCTTACTTCTCTGATTTTCGCACCAGGATTTTACTCGCGCTGTTGTGCCTTGTTGCCGCCAAAGTCGCCAGCGTGGGCTTGCCTTATATTCTCAAATACATCGTCGATGATCTAAATCAAGATCAGGCTTTACTCGCCATCCCCTTGGCATTACTTGTTGCCTACGGCCTAGTGCGCTTCGCGAATGTCTTGTTTGGTGAATTGCGCGACACTTTATTTGGTCGCGTGACTGAGCGTGCCATGCGCCGTATTGGTCACCAGGTGTTTCAGCATTTACATTCGCTTGATATAGCATTCCATTTGGAGCGTCGCACCGGCGGTGTGTCTCGTGATATTGAGCGTGGTGTGAATGGCATTAGTTTTCTGATGCGCTTTATGGTGTTCAACATTGTGCCAACCTTTATCGAGATCGGGTTAATCGCGATATTACTTTTATGGCAATACTCTATTTGGTTTGCTGTGGTAGTGGTGGTTGCGGTAATCGCCTATGTGGGGTTTTCGGTGGTTGCCACTGAGTGGCGAACTAATACCATTCGCCAGATGAATCAAGCAGAATCGCAAAGCAGCACGCGCGCGGTAGATAGTTTGCTGAATTTCGAGACAGTAAAGTATTTTAATAACGAACAATACGAGGCTGATCGCTACGACGAAGACCTGGCCATTTGGGAGCAGGCGCGTCGCCGCAATCGCTTAACCTTGTTTGCTTTAAATGCCGGGCAGGCGTTTATCATCGCCGCGTCAGCCAGTATTGCCATGATCTTGGCTGCAAATCGTGTTAGTAGTGGTCAAATGACCATTGGTGACTTTGTGCTCATCAATGCCTTGATGATGCAGATTTTTGTGCCCTTAAATTTTCTTGGTTTCGTGTATCGAGAGATGAAGGGGTCGATGGCCAATATCGACGCCATGTTCGTCTTACTAAAAATTGAGCCATCGGTGTCGGATATCGAACAGGCGGAACAATTAAATGCCGAACAAGGCAGAGTTGAATTTAGCAACGTCAGCTTTCAGTACGATGATAGCCGCTCTATCTTGCAAGCGGTTAGTTTTCTGGCTGAGCCTAAGCAAAAGGTCGCCATTGTTGGTAGCAGCGGCTCAGGCAAATCTACTATTCTCAAACTGCTGATGCGATTCTACGATGCCAATGACGGTGAGATTTTCATTGATGGTCAGAACATTGCCCATGCCACTCAGCAGAGCTTACGCCAGGTCATCAGCGTGGTGCCTCAAGATACGGTCTTATTTAATACCAGTATTTGGGACAATATTCGCTACGGCCGGGTAGACGCCAGCGATGAACAAATCTGGCGAGTGATTCGCATGGCTTATCTTGATCAATTTATTCAGGGCTTAGCTGAAAAAGAACACACTCTGGTCGGAGAGCGAGGCCTGAAACTCTCTGGTGGTGAAAAGCAACGCGTCGCGATTGCGCGGGCATTGCTAAAAGAACCAGCCATTATGATCTTTGACGAAGCCACCTCATCGCTGGATAGCCGCGCTGAACAAGAAATCGCACAGGCAATGGACGAAGTTCGTGGCCAATACACCTTATTGGTTATCGCTCATCGTCTGTCAACGATCGTTGATGCTGATAAAATTTTAGTGCTCGAAAGAGGCCGCATCGCCGAGCAGGGCACACACCAAAGTTTATTGGCCAGTGACGGACTTTATCGCGCGGCATGGCGCTTACAAAACAGCGAATAGTGGTATCATCCGCGCATGCTGAAGCCGCCTCATTCGCTTATGTATTCATTTGTTCGCCCATTGTTATTTCGCTTCGACGCGGAGCGTGCGCATGATCTGACCATGGCTAACTTGGAGCGCATCTCAAAAGTGCCTTTTTTAAGTCAGCAAATGGAGAATTTTTATGCCCGGCAGATACCTGAATTGCCAGTCAATTGCATGGGGATCGACTTCAAACATCCTATTGGTTTAGCCGCTGGGCTTGATAAAGACGCACGCGCGTTTCCAGCCTTTTCAGCCATGGGCTTTAGTGGTGTGGAGTTGGGCACCGTCACGCCAAAACCGCAAGATGGCAATGAAAAACCTCGTATTTTCAGATTGCTCGAGGATGAGGCCATGATCAACCGCCTGGGGTTCAATTCTGGCGGCGTGGACGCATTTTTGAATAACATCAGGATAACCGAGCGTACGGCGGTGGCTGGCATAAATATTGGCAAGAATGCAGTGACCCCAATTGATGAAGCACACCAGGATTATGTGTCGGCCTTGCAGCGGGTGTATGCCAAGGCGGATTACATCACAGTCAATATTTCTTCGCCAAATACTAAGTCGCTGCGCGATTTACAAAATGAAGCTTATTTGGATGCCTTGTTGTTAAAGATCAAAAATGTGCAGGCCAAGTGCGAGAAGGTGCACAAGCGCTATGTGCCTATCGCGCTTAAAGTGGCGCCCGATTTGCAAGAGGACGAAATAGAGGCGATCGCTGAACTGGTCATTTCACATCAGTTTGATGCGCTGATCGCCACTAACACTACCATTGCTCGCCCCGATTCTTTGCGCAGTGAATGGCAGGATCAAGCAGGTGGCTTATCTGGTGCGCCATTAAAAGACGCAGCAACCAATTGTATTCAGCAATTTCATGCGCTCTTACAAGGTAAGGTTCAAATCATCGGGGTCGGCGGTATTAAAACAGCCGACGATGCCTGGGAAAAATTAGTCGCCGGTGCGGATTATCTGCAAATCTATACGCAGTTTATTTATCAAGGCCCAGGTATGATTCAAGACATCGTCAACGGCCTACAAAGCAAGATGCAGCGACGCGGGTTTGAGACGCTCAGCGACGCGATTCAAGATGCCCGAAAACAAAATTAGCTCGCTGTTTTCAGGCAGCAGAGCTGATTTTCGGTTCTGGCAAATGGTAAAATTTAAAAAAAGCAAAATTCAAATTAACAATGACTAGCTCAACTGAATACGGCGCCTCCGCCGATGCAATCGAATATCACTACGGAACCGGCAATGATTACTTTGCCTTATGGTTAGGTGACACCATGGCGTATTCGTCAGCGCTATGGGATTTAACTGATCCGAAGCAGACTCTAGATCAAGCGCAACGAGCCAAGATTCGTCATCACATCGAGCAATCGCGCGCCGATCAGGCCGAACGAGTGCTTGATATCGGCTGCGGCTGGGGTAGCGTTTTGTTCCCACTGGCCGACAACTATAAGGTCAATAGCATTACCGGCCTGACCTTGAGTGATAGCCAGGTGAACTGGATTAATGGGCTCAATCATCCAAATATTGAAGCTCGCTTAGAAAGCTGGAAAGACCATCAACCAAGCGAAAACTATGACGCCATTATTTCAATCGGGGCATTTGAGCACTTCACCAAGCTCGGTATGTCGTCGGAAGAAAAAGTTGAAGTATATCGGGAGTTTTTTAAAAAATGCCATGGCTGGTTGAATGACGGCGGTTGCTTGTCGCTACAAACGGTTGGTTATGACAATGCCTTGGCAAGCAGCTTTGATGAATTTTTAGCAACGGAAATCTTCCCAGAAACTGACACACCATTTCTGGCCGAAATCTGCAAAGGTTGCGAGCATTTATTCCATGTAGATTTAGTGCACAATCACGCCGAGCACTATCGCTTAACCTTGCGCGCCTGGTACGACAATATTAAAGCTAATCGCGATGCCTGCGTGGCTGAAAAAGGTGAAGAAGAAGTGGCGCGCTTTGAAAAATATCTACGACTCTGCGCATACATGTATGAGGTTGGCGGCTTGGCGCTGTATCGATTAACTTTACGTCGAATTGATAAACCCAAAGTCTGGTAGTTTTCTCAGTCTCTGGGGCTGTTTAGATTGAAACATTGCCAAGATCTTCCTAGCTCACCCGAAGTTCAGTTGGAGTTCAAAATCACAAACAGTCCGAGCCTGCAGAGAAACGGCACTTGAGTAACCCCAGCTAATGAAGGAAAAGGTGATGGACGTGAGTTTATGACTACTGAACAAGTAGAGGTATCCTCGTTTATTTATGATGAAATTCCAATTAGTTCAATACTCTATGTGTACCCCGTCAGAACCAGTTGGACAGTTTAGGGTGATTGCCTAAGAGGGAGTCACCGCTTTGTGCCGTAAGGCAGTAACCAAACCTTTGTTACCGTTGGAGCAAGAAGTTCTAAGAAGCGGGTAAAAATCGTTTAGCTAGCGATACCGTTCGTGAAGCGACGCCTGATGATGTTAACTGGTTGAACACTAGATTTTCTGATGGAACTCCTTTTCTAGATAGTAATCCTATTTTTAGCATAGTAAATCGCTCAGAGGAGGTTGCTTTAAAAAATATACAAGTCGAAAGTATGGATTCAAACACTACGTTCGAGCATTGGATTCAAGATTTAGAAAATAAAAGCCAAATAATTCGAATACTCAAAACTGGCTTGAGAGCAAAAATCGAGAGATTTAGTTGTTTAAGAACCCTGAGCTACGAAATAGTTACTATGAATAGAACCCTGCTTCAACGTCAGGCCGCGTTTTAAAGCGTTTATGAACCCAAAGATATTGTGCTGGGCATTCGCGCACCATGGCTTCGATGATCCGGTTCATTGCCGTTGTGTCGGCAATTTCATCGCCGCTGTTTAAACTCTCTTGCACTTCGCCTAGGATGACTCGATAGCCCAGCCCCCAGGGTTTCATCTCGGTGCGGCAAGGGATTACCACCGCGTGAGTAGTTTGGATAAACTTCGCCAGCGCGGGCGTGGTTGAGGCAAGATCATGGAAGAACGGCACGAACACACCTTTGCGACCGGCATCTTGATCTGGCGAGTAGGCCATAGGGTGACCTTTGCGAATCTGGCGCAATAGTGTGCGCAATGGTTCTTTGCGCTCGAACATAAAACCATCTTCGACAAATCGCGTACGACCTTCTTTGGCGATGGTATCCATTAGGGTGTTCTTCATGTATTGATAGACACCAATCATCGGTCGCTCGCGTTGTAGCGCGAGGCCTGAAATTTCAATCGCCATAAAATGGGGCGTCAGTAAAATAATATTCTTGCCTTCGCTTAAAGCTTGGTCATAATCCGTACGGCCTTCGATCTGCACGAGGCGATTAAAGCGTGCTTCACTAATCCACCAGTTCATGGTCGTAGTCATCACTGACTGGCCTAGATAACAATAGTGTTGGAAGTTTATTTTGTGAAGCTGCGCATCGGCTTTTTCAGGAAAGCAGCTTTTAAGGTTCTTCAGTGCTACGCCACGTCGACTGAACGGCGCTATATAGGCGATTGCCCCAAGTAAGTAGCCGAGTAAGGCCAGCACAGGTAGCGGTAAAAAGCCGAGCAAGCGAAACAAAAACAAGCCAATCCAGGTTGGCCAGTATTTGGGTTGCCAAAAAGTTTTTAAATGCTTTAACAGCATGGCTCGATTCTAGCGCTTAAGCTAGGTGCATGGAATTAACTAGTCGCCTTCACCAGGCTTTGCGCCTGCATAATTCGTTGCGGGCTAACTTCAATGTCTTGTTGGAATTTCATGTCACCGCTTTGAAATAACTTACGGCAATAAAAATGGCGCTTCTTACCGCTGGTTGTGCGCGGAATTTCGCGCGCTTTGGATAACAAAATACGATTGATCGGAAAAGCCTCTTTGGGCATGGCAACCAGCAATTCATTGACCGCCGTTTCGTCAATCGGTGCGTGGCGCTCGACCAACACCACGATGTCGCTGCCTGGGTCATGTATATCTGATTCAAACACCGCAACATGCTCGTGCGAGATATCAAGTAACTCCGCGAGTTGTTCTTCTAGAGCGCTGACCAGGTAATTCTCGCCATTGCGAATCACAATGTTTTTTATGCGTTCTAATATATATAGTTCATGGTCGTGGATGACCCCAATATCGCCAGTGCGCACATATTGATCGGCAAATTCTTCTACCAACTTTTCGCCGCCCCAAACATAGCCCATGGCGACTGAGCCGCCCTGGATTGCGATTTCGCCAGTAATACCTTGCTCTGGTATTGGCTCACCTTGTTCATCAACAATTTGTATGTGCATATCCTCAATCGCGATACCAGCGGTACACACGGCAACACTCTGGTTTGCGTTATAGCGCGCTAAGTCTTCATCTTCAAAGCTAAGTGTGTCGATAATCTTGATTGGCTCACCAATTGCGATGGAATCCGCTTCTACGCAGATAAACTCCGCGAGCTTTTGGTGTGAGGAGATGCTGGTAATAATGGTCGATTCAGCCAGACCATAAGCCGGGCGAATCACCTGCGGGGTGATGCCGCAAGCGCCAAACTTCGCTAAAAAGGATTGGATGGTTGAAACCCGAATTGGTTCAGCGCCAATAAATAAATGCTTAACATGCGATAAATCCATGGCGTCGCGATCTTTCACTGAAACCAGTCGCGAACAATAGTCAAATCCGAAATTGGGCGCAGTGGCAATCGTGCAAGCTTGCTCATGCATGGTTTTTAGCCATAGCGCCGGGCGTTTCACAAACTGGGTTGGCGTGGTAATAAACAAGGTGTAATCATTACAAAAGCTGAATAACACAGCGCCAACTAGACCCATATCGTGGAACAGCGGCAGCCAAGATGCCATTCGCTCGTCGTCAGCCATTTCGACTGCAGCACGGATGCCAGTAATATTAGAAAGAATATTGCTGTGAGAAATCGATACGGCTTTGTGGTCACCAGTAGAAGAACTAGTGGTCTGAAAGAATGCGATATCGCTCGCTACAGGGCTGTGCTCGTTAGCTGAGCTTAGTCTTGTTTCGCTTGCAAGGCTTGGATCATCACTCAGCTTGATGACTTCAATCTCGGCTGGAATCTCGGCGTGAAACTTTTCTTCTAGGTCTTCTTCGAGCACCAGCATGGCCGGCGTATCAAAGGCAAAGCCCCAATGATGAATGCGCTCCGTTAGCGCCTCATGTGAGCCCAATGACAAAGGCATTGGGAAAATCATCGGGATCGCACCAACCGAAACCGCGCCATAAAACGCAACTAAAGTGGCATAGGGCGAGTGACAGGCAATCATAATTACCTGGCCCTTAATAGATGGCGCGCGACTCGCGTTGATTAATCGCTCGCCAAAATAAAAAGCTCGTTGGCTCAGTGCACTATAGCTAACAGGGAGGTACTGTTTATTTTGCCCGTCCCAACATTGCAGAGCCGTATCGTTGTTGGCCTGAATATGTGCATTCATGACCTCCAGCAAAGTGGTGTTTTGCATGGTGACCGTTGATTACGCGATTTTTGATTCGATCAGAGTAACAATATCGCTGACGGTTGCAATATTCGCCGATTCGCTATCGCTCAATTCGATATCGAAGGCTTCTTCAATAACCAGAATCAGCTCGATGCGCGCGAATGAATCCAGGCCACTGTTTTCGAGGTTTAGGTCCAGGCTAATATCGTTAGCAGATAGTTTGGTATTGTCGGCGATAAGCGCTATTAGGCGGTCGCCCACAGAGTTTTGGTCGCTCACTCTTTGCTCCACATTGCTACACTAAAAATTGGACGCAAGGATACCCCAAAGTGCTTTTATTGCCAGCAAAAAAAGGCCTTTTTTATACCGATTCTCAGCTATTATCGCGCTTGAATATTCGCCCTTTGGCTAGGTTTGTATCACAGACGTGCGTAGCTCATTCAAATTTTTCATTATTCCGTTGCTGATAAAATGGCTGGGTTCACTGATTGTGCTGACCTGCCGCATCCGTTTTGTTAACGACCAGGAATATCAGCGATGTCTCACTGAGCAACAGTCATTCGTGGCCAGCCTTTGGCATGATTGTTCTACCATGGCTGGATGGGTGATGCGTAATAGCCCGGTAACGGTCATCGTTAGCGACAGCCGAGATGGCGAATATGTCTCTCGCTTTGCAAATCTGATGGGGATTAAAACCATACGAGGCTCAACTTCAAGAGGTGCGGGCAAGGCGGTTAAAGCCGGCTTGAAGTTGTTACGGCAAGGATTGCCGTTGGCGATCACACCAGATGGGCCGCGAGGCCCACGCTATAAAGTCCAGCAGGGCGCACTATGGTTTGCGGCCGCGAGCAAGGTGCCGATCATTCCAGTCCATATAAAAGCGCAAAGAGCTTGGGAACTAAATAGTTGGGATCGCCAGACTTTCCCTAAGCCGTTCAGCCAAATCAATGTGGTGTTTGGCGAGCCTATCGAGTTTGATCGCGATAGCCTAGAGCAGGACATCGAACAGGCGGTTGCCAAATTAGAAAATGCCATGCTTGCCACTGTGGAGCGTGCTGGCCGCTTTACCTAAACGATTCATTTAAAGTAGAATCCTGCCGAACTCAACCAGACAGTCGCTGCTCGAGGCCTAGGCATACGAGGAGAGGAAAGTCCGGGCTCCATAGGGCAGGGTGCCAGATAACATCTGGGCGGCGAAAGCCGACGGCCAGTGCAACAGAAAGTAAACCGCTGTGATGTTTTGTTTAGACAAACTTACAGTAAGGGTGAAATGGTGCGGTAAGAGCGCACCGCGTTGGTGGTAACATCAACGGCGAGGTAAACCCCACTCGGAGCAAAACCAAATAGGTGTTCATATGGCGCGGCCCGCGTTGAGCACGGGTAGGTTGCTTGAGGTGCATAGCGATGTGCATCCTAGATGAATGACTGTCCACGACAGAACCCGGCTTATCGGTTGAGTTTTGCTTTTTATTTTTGAGAAGTGTGGTGCTTTAAGATAGATAAAAGGAAATGACTTTAGGGCGTTTTTTTTTGCGCTCAGAGCTGGTGCTTTTATTTTTGTAGGTTAAGGGGTTAGTAAGATAGGGTTATGGAAACGACTTGACGGCGTTTTTTGTGCTCAAGGTTGATTGTGAGTGTTGGGTAATAGGGAAGTCTTTTGGAATGACATTCTTGGCTGCTTTAGAGCATAGTGTTGCTTGAATGGTGACATAGTTATTAGTAAGTTAATCGAGGTCTATTTCAGCTATTGCAGCTTTTCGTTTGTCTGATTTGTTGATGGGTAACCGTTTTATTAGGTCGCAGATGATGCAGAAAATCCATCATCGCGGTGCTGCCAATTTCTTGGTAATGCCTGGAGCATGGGCTCTATGGCACTAGGTGTAAATAAATTTAAAGCCAACAGCGTGCCATTTGAGTATTATCACATTGATCCGTCGGAAGTTGCTGAAGCTAAGCTGATGACGTCAGCGTATCTCCCAATCAAAACGTCGACCGAAAGCTGAAGTTTCGTGGTAATTTAAATCGAGTTCAGGTGACCTCTTTAACGCAAGCAAAACAGTAGAGTTGGGTTATAAGCGGGCGAAATTTAACTGGATTAAAAATAAAACTTTGCCAGCAACACTTAAAGTAATACATTAAAAAGGCCAGTTAAGCTCAATGGGTTTGTGAGCTAAGCTACTGATACAAAAAGGTTTTTTCCAAAAATAATGCTTGACACTAATGCTTTACTTAGCGATAGTGGCGAAATGTGGGTGTTAGTGGGAAAAACGGGCGTAATTAACCCAAAAATTTCCTGCTCAGCCACCAAAATCAATTGATAATGGGCAAACAATAGTCGTGGCACGAGGCAGTAATCATATTAGCGTTGACGCAAAAGGTCGGATGTCGATTCCGACTAAGTTGCGTGACGGCCTCAATCAGGCAGCCGAAGGAAGGCTAGTCGTTACGGTCAGCCCGAGTGACCGCTGCTTATTACTCTATACCGCCGATCAATGGCAAGTAGTTGAGGAAAAAATCACTTCATTGCCGACTCTCAATAATCAAACTCGTCAGCTTAAACGTATGCTGATCGGTCATGCCGATGATTGCAGTATGGATGCTAGCGGGCGAATTCTATTGCCGGCGCAGTTACGCGAATACGCTTTTATTAATCGTAAGGCGGTATTGGTTGGCCAGGGTAGTAATTACGAGATATGGGATGAAGGTCAATGGTTGTCGCAGCGTGAAGGCATGCTGTCTATCGAGCTTGATGAAGCGAATTTACCAGACGAGCTGCGCTCGCTGTCCTTCTAGGTCTCTAACATGCCAAACCTTGAAGCACACATCCCTGTCTTAAAACGAGAGGCGCTCGACGCATTAAATATCCAACGTGATGGTATCTACGCTGACCTAACTCTGGGGCGAGCGGGTCATGCGCAAGCGATTGCCAACGAGCTTGGCGAGGCAGGCCAGCTGATTGCCTTTGATCGCGACCCCGGCGCTATTGCTGCTGCTGAAAAAGTTTTCAATGGCGATGACCGTGTCACTTTAATACACAGCGATTTCGCGAGTTTCTCGCCAGCACTCAAAGAATTTACTGCCATAGAAAAAGTCGATGGCGTATTGCTCGATCTCGGCGTGTCTTCGCCACAGCTAGACGAAGCCGAGCGCGGCTTTAGCTTTATGCGCGATGGTGCCCTTGATATGCGCATGGACACCAGCCAGGGAGAGAGCGCCGCCGAGTGGTTGGCTCGAGTAGAAGAGCTTGACCTGGTTAAAGTGCTATTTGAGTTTGGAGAAGAACGTTTTGCGCGAAGAATCGCGCGCGCCATCATCATTGAGCGTGATGCCGCACCAATTACTAGTACTTTACAGCTGGCCGGGTTGATCGAGCGTGCAATCCCTAAAAAAGATAAGCATAAGCATCCCGCTACGCGTACCTTTCAGGCGATTCGTATTCAAGTTAATCAAGAGCTCGAGCAAATTAGCGCGGCTTTACCGCAGGTGGTCGAGCTCTTGAATGCTGGTGGTCGTTTAGCGGTTATCAGTTTTCATTCTCTCGAAGATCGATTGGTAAAACGCTTTATTCGCGATCTCTCGACACCAAATTTGCCGCCAAAGCATATCCCGGTGACAGAAGATGCTTATAAAACGCCGCTTATGTTGATTGGTAAAGCGATAAAACCCAGCGCTGAAGAGGTGCAAAGCAATGCTCGCGCACGCAGCTCAGTGCTGAGAGTTGCTGAACGAACAACTGAACCATATCGGGTAGGAGGGCGTCGTGGCTGAGACCGTTTCAAAGGCTATGCCTAAACCCGTTATTGTTTGCCTGGTTATTGCGGTGCTAATAAGTTCATTGTTTGTAATCAATGTGCGTCATCAACATCGAGTGGCGTATATGACTTATCAAAAGCAAGAGACTGAGCGCGACGCACTAAATGACGAGTGGGGTCAGTTATTGGTTGAGGAGAATGTTTGGGCCTCGGCACATCGTGTTGAAAAACATGCCGGTGAACGTTTGTCGATGCGTGCGCCCGAAAAAAACGAAGTACAGATCATTGGCCAGCAACTAGCGGAGCAATTGGCAGGAGTAGAGAGTGACTCGCGCTAAATCTGCAAACTCACGCAAGCTCAACAGCGACATTGTGGTGCCAGTTAATAGCTGGCGTTATCGATTTGTTGCAAGTGTGTTTGGACTAATGTTGCTGGTATTGGCCGGCCGTGCTGTGTATTTGCAAATCATTGATACTGATTATTTGCAATCGCAGGGCGATGCGCGTTATTTGCGAGTGCAAAAGACACCGCCAACTCGTGGCGTGATCAGTGATCGAAATGGGCAACCCTTGGCGATTAGTACTCCGGTGGATTCAATCTGGATGCATCCGCCAACGATTTTGCGCCAACAAAAAGAATATAGCTACAAAAAACTGACTGGCCTGCTTGGTATCTCTCGTGACGCCTTACTTAATAAAGCTGAAAAGCGCAAAACGCGAGAATTTGTCTATCTAAAACGTCATCTGCCGCCGCAGGTGGCTAATAAAATTCTGGCCTTGAATGTGCCAGGTATTAATAGCGTGCGCGAATACAAACGTTATTATCCAGCCGGGCCGGTAGCTGGTCATGTGGTTGGTTTTACCAATATTGATAATGAAGGCCAGGAAGGTCTTGAGTTAGCGCACAATAAAGCACTCAAGGGCAATGCTGGCCGCACGCTGGTGATGCGCGACAAGGTTGGGCATGTGGTTGACTATGTTGAGCAAAAATCGCGAGTTCGACATGGTGATGATATTCGTCTAAGTATTGATGCACGGATTCAATATTTGGCGTATCGCCATTTGGAAGCTGCGGTAAAGAAAAATAAAGCGGCTTCAGCATCCCTGGTCGCGCTGGATGCTAAAACCGGCGAAGTGCTAGCCATGGTAAGTATGCCGGATTTCAACCCCAATGATCGCAGCGATCTAAAGAGCGCTAAATTTAGAAATCGTTCGATTACTGATTCCTATGAGCCAGGATCCACAGTAAAACCAATCACCGTGGCAATGGCGTTAGAAGCCGGTGTGGTTAACGTTGATACTCCAATTGATACCGAAAAAGGCCATATGTATATCGGCCGCAGCCGCATCAATGACACCAAACCACATGGTGTGCTAAGCACGGCCGAGGTTATTCAAAAATCCAGCAATGTGGGTTCGGCCAAGATCGCCATGATGCTGTCGGCGCGCGACTTGTATGACACCTATCGCAAGTTGGGTTTCGGAGCGACCAATAATTTGATTATTCCCGGTGAGCAAAAGGGCATTTTAGCCAAACGCAAGAAATGGCGACCGATTGAGCATGCCACTATGAGTTATGGCTATGGTTTGTCGGTGAATACTTTGCAATTAGCGCGCGCTTACCAGGCGATTGCCAATGATGGCGTGTTACTGCCAGTGAGTTTACAGCCCTTGGAGCAGGCGCCTGAAGGTAAGCGGGTTTTCTCCAGTAGTGTCGCCTCAGAAATTAAAACCATGTTGGAAATGGCGGTGGGAGACAAGGGTACCGCGCCAGAAGCAAGGGTAGACCAGTATCGGGTAGGTGGTAAAACCGGTACTGCGCATAAAGTTATCAATGGTCAGTACCAGGATGATAAGTATTTATCCTTATTTGCCGGTTTTGCACCGATCAGCGATCCAGAGATCGTGCTAGTGGTTTGTGTGGATGATCCGCAAGGAATTGACTATTACGGCGGCCTGGTAGCGGCGCCGGTTTTTTCTAAAGTGATGGAAGGTGCGCTGCGTTATCGTGACGTAGTGCCTGATGCCATGGATTCAATTGAAGCACCTTCGCAATTGATGATTACGCGGCCCATTGCAGGGCTAGCCTCGCTGTCCACTATTGAAGCTGAATTGGAGGTCGTTCGATGAAGGCCTTGCGCGATTTGCTGTCACCTCTAAATATTGTTGTTGCGCATGACTGCAAAATCAGCCACTTGGCGATCGATAGTCGTCAAGTTCAGCCGGGTAGTTTGTTTTTTGCCTATCCTGGTGCTGAAGCCGATGGCCGTGATTTCATCGAGCCTGCGATTGCCATCGGTGCCGCCGCGGTGGTTTATGAACCGACTGATTTTGAAGTGTCGGTATCGGTTGATGTTCCAATGTTGCCAGTCAATAACTTGCAGCGGCAGGTCGGCGTGATTGCCGCTGAATTTTATGATCAGCCTTCGCAGGCCTTGCAAGTGTTTGGCGTTACCGGCACCAACGGCAAGACCACATGTTGCACGCTATTAGTTCAAGCGTTCGAACAGTTAGGTTTAAAGGCGGCCATGATGGGCACCTTAGGCGCTGGAGTTTTACATCAGCTTAGTAAAGGCAGTCAAACCACGCCAGACCCAATCAGCGTACAGCAATTTTTACGTGATTGTGTCGACGCACAAGTCACTCAGGTTTGCATGGAGGTTTCTTCGCATGCCTTGGATCAGGGTCGAGTTTCTGGTGTCGATTTTTATTGCACGCTCTTTACGAACTTGAGCCATGATCACTTGGATTATCACGGTGATATGCGCAGTTATCTGGCGGCCAAGCAACGCTTGTTTGCGGATTATCCCGCGGACCTGTCTGTGATCAACCTGTCTGATTCAGCCGGTGACGCCATACTTGAAGCTGGAGTTGCTGAATTTAAAGTTAGTTTTGGTCAGGGTGGTGATGTCCAAGCTGAGGATGTCGAGCTGAGCGAAGCTGGCATTAGCGCGGTGATGGTTTGCAACGGCGTGGAGTTTGCTATCACGACGCCCTTAGTTGGTCAGATCAATGTGCCAAATATTGAGCTGTTAGCTGCCACTTTGTTGGCATTGAGTACACCAGTAGAACAAATTGTAGAGATTCTGGCGGCTTTGCGCCCAGCACCAGGTCGCATGGAACTCTATCGAAATCAGTCTGAAGCAGCCGGCAGCGCGAACGTTGTTGTTGACTATGCGCATACCCCTGACGCACTTGAAAAAGCATTGTATTCGTTGCGCAAGCATTGTCGTGGCGAGCTTTGGTGTGTGTTTGGTTGTGGTGGTGATCGCGATAAAGAGAAACGCCCCATCATGGGTGAAATTGCTAGTTCGCTGGCGGATGTGGTTATCGTGACTAATGATAACCCCCGAACAGAATTTCCGGAGCAAATTGCCGAGCAGGTTATTGCAGGCATCGATGGTGATTACCAAATGATATTAGACAGAGCTGCGGCAATTGATTACGCCATACAGCAATCGAACTCCGGAGACTGGGTGCTGATCGCTGGCAAGGGGCATGAAACCACACAGGAAATTAACGGTCAGATCTTAGAGTTCTCAGATCGAGATTATGTGGCTGATGCCCTGGGAGTCGCCGCATGATGTCGCTCGCGCAAGTCGTCGAAGCAACTAAGGGTCGCTTACAGGGTGCCGATCTAACGATTAACCAGGTCGTCACCGACACTCGTACCGATTGTTCTAATGGTTTATTTGTAGCTTTGCGTGGTGAAAATTTCGACGGGCATAATTTTATTGATCAAGCCAAACAAGCCGGTGCTGTGGCCTTATTAGTGGATCAACAAGTAGATAGTGATCTCCCCCAAGTGATTACTAAGAAAAGCAATCAAAGTTTGTTGGATTTGTCTTCGTGGTGGCGGAGTCAGTTTTCTATTCCAGTGATTGGCGTCACCGGTAGTGTTGGTAAAACCACCGTTAAAGATATGTTGGCCTGTATTTTCTCTGAAACAGGAGAAGGCATTGCCACGCAAGGCAATTTAAACAACGAGGTCGGTGTGCCACTAACTTTGTTGCGCTTACAAGATCATCATCAATACGCCATTATCGAAATGGGAATGAATCATGCTGGTGAAATAAGCCGGCTTAGCAAAGCAGCGAGGCCAACCGTTGCGATAGTTAATAACGCAGCCGCAGCTCATTTGGAAGGCTTAGGTAGTGTGGCTGCGGTGGCACGCGCTAAAGGCGAGATTTTTGAGGGTCTGATTGACGGCGGTGTGGCGGTTATCAATGCTGATGATCAATATGCCGATGTTTGGCGCAAATGCGCTAAAGAAGCGCGTCAAATTGAATTTGCTTTGAAAGTGAATGCTGATTTTGGAGCCTCTTACAAAGCTTTGAGCAAAGCCGTGGGCGACAGCCTGGCTATTCGAATCAGCGCTGAAGATTCATGCTTTGATGTCAACATTAATACGGTCGGTGAACACAATGTGGCTAACGCCCTGGCAGCCAGTACCGTCGCACTCGCAGCCGGGGTAAGTAAAGACGATATCCGTACTGGCCTGACTAAGTTTGAGCCCGCCAAAGGCCGATTGAATGTTGAAGTGCTAACCAATCAAATCGAGTTGATTGACGACACCTATAACGCCAACCCAGAGTCGATGCGGGCTGCCATCAATGTAATAGCGCAGTATCCATATTCGACGCTGATTGTTGGCGATATGGGCGAGCTCGGAGACACAGTCACACAAGCTCACCAAGAGCTTGGTAATTACGCACAGCAAAAATCAATCGGCCAGCTTTTCGCTTGTGGCGAATTCGCTAGCGAGGTAGTGAGCCAGTTTGAGGGCGTTGCACAAAGTTTCGAGCAACAAAGTGAGTTGATCGAAGCCTTGCCGGCTTTGATCGATGCCGAAAAACATCAGCAGGGAATTTTAGTCAAAGGCTCTCGAGCTGCGCGCATGGAGCATGTTGTGGCCGCTGTGCGCAAACTGTTGTCGAAACGATCAGGTCAAACGTCGGAGGTGCCGAATGCTGTATGAGCTACTTAATAGTTTAGCTAATCAGTTTAGCGCGCTAAACGTTTTCCAGTACATCACTTTGCGCGCTATTTGTGCGGTGCTGACTGCCTTAGCGATCTCACTCACGATCGGCCCCTTGATGATTCGTAAATTATCGATTTACAAGATTGGCCAAACCGTTAGACAAGATGGGCCACCAACTCATTTTGATAAGGTCGGAACGCCAACCATGGGCGGTTTGTTGATTCTAGCCAGTGTGCTTTTTGCTACCTTGTTATGGGCGGATCTGAGCAATCGCTTTGTGCAAGTGGTGTTGTTTACCTGTTGCTTCTTCGGGGTGATTGGCTGGTATGACGACTATCAAAAGCTTGTGCATAAAGACCCAGTGGGCATGGGTTCTCGAAACAAATTCTTAAGTCAAAGTGTGGTTGCTCTAATAGCGGCTGTTTGGCTTTATCTTAGTGCTGAGGCCCCAGTTGATACCACGCTGATTATTCCTCTGTTCAAAGATGTGGCGATTCCGCTTGGCATTTTATTTTTGCCGCTTTGTTACCTGGTGATTGTTGGCACTAGTAATGCGGTCAATTTAACCGATGGCTTAGATGGTTTAGCTATCGTGCCGGCGGCCATGGTGGCTGGTGCGCTGGCGGTGTTTTGTTATCTCTCTGGTAACGCGATTTTTTCTGAATATTTGCAAATTCCTCGAGTACCTGGTGCTGGAGAAGTGGCGATTTTTTGTGCTGCTCTGGTTGGTGCCGGGCTAGGCTTTCTTTGGTTTAACACCTATCCGGCGCAGGTGTTTATGGGTGATATCGGTTCACTCTCAATTGGTGCTTCTTTGGGAGTAGTCGCGGTTATTGCTCGTCAGGAATTAGTACTGGTTGTTATGGGCGGCATTTTTGTGCTCGAAACTGTCTCAGTCATTTTGCAGGTTGCTTCGTTCAAGCTAACCGGTAAACGGATTTTTCGTATGGCACCAATTCACCATCATTTCGAACTCAAAGGCTGGCCGGAGCCACGCGTGATCGTGCGCTTTTGGATTATCAGCTTGATTCTGGTGTTGATTGGTTTAGCAACCTTAAAGGTACGTTAAGCGCTAACGATATGACCTCACTTAGCCAACAAAATTTATCCAGCATTGATCGCCATCAGCAAGCCTTGGTGGTTGGTTTGGGTGTGTCTGGATATAGTGCAGTGCGCTATTTATCGGCTAAGGGTCTGACCGTGCGCGTGGTTGATGGAAACCCTGAGCCAGCACTCTCGTCACAATTAGCCAAAGAGTTTCCAGAGGTGGTGACGCAGTTCGGTGCAAACAATATTACGATCCAAGAGTCCTTAGTCGTAGCGAGCCCAGGTGTGCCGTTAAAGTCGCCATTGCTGCAACAAGCAGCACAACAAGGCGCGGAAATTGTTGGTGACATCGAATTGTTTGCGCAGGCCAATCAACAAACTTTGATTGCCATAACTGGCTCCAATGGTAAGAGCACCGTCACCACCTTGGTTGGCGAAATGTGTAAGGCTGCTGGTTTAAAACCGCTAGTCGCCGGCAATATCGGCGCGCCGGTGCTGGACGCCTTAGTTGAAGAGCTTGATTACGATGTTGCGGTGCTTGAGTTGAGCAGTTTCCAGCTCGAGACCACCAGACACTTAAATGCTGACTGCGCCTCTATCTTGAATATTTCAGCTGACCACATGGATCGCTACGAATCCATGGGTGATTACATTTTAGCCAAGGCAAGAATTCTTCGCGGCGCGGAACGTGCAGTATTGCCAGCTCATGCCAGTAATTTAGAGCAAATCACCAAGGCTAATAAAACGCTACGTTTTTCAATGGAAGCACCGGCGAATGACGATGAGTTTGGTGTGCAACGTTTGGGTACCAGGCGTTGGTTAATGCGTGGCAAAGAGCGCCTAATGTTATTGCGCGATGTACCGCTGGTCGGCTTGCATAATATTCAAAATGTATTAAGTGCTTTTGCGCTAACTGACTTTTTAAAATTACCCGTTGCCAGCTTGGTTGATGCGGTTAAATCTTTTAAAGGCTTACCGCATCGTATGCAAACGGTAGCCGATCAAGCCGGTGTTCGTTGGGTAAATGATTCCAAAGCAACCAATATTGGAGCAACTCAGACGGCACTAAATAGCTTAGAAGGGGATGTTATCTGGTTAGCTGGTGGACAAAGTAAAGACGCTGATTTTTTCGAACTTAGATCAGTTATCAAGGCAAATATAAAGGCGCTGATTGCCTATGGCGAAGACGCAAGTAAATTAGTGGCGGTAGCTGAAGCCTTAACAAACGTAATCGAAGTGGCAAATCTTAAAGAGGCGGTCGAACAGGCAGGTCAATTAGCCCAAGACGGAACAACAGTTTTGCTCTCTCCAGCATGCGCCAGCTTTGATCAGTTCGAAAATTTCGAACACCGTGGTAACGAGTATGCCGCGCTGGTGAACGCTTTGTTAGTACCGGGAGGCCGCTCATGAGCAGTATTGCCATGCAGGCAACTCGCGTTGACCGCAACCATAAGAGTCTCGGCGTTGATGCAGTGTTACTAGGTGTTTTTGTGGCCCTGTTGACGCTGGGCCTGATCATGGTTTTTTCAAGTACCATCGCCATGGGAACGCAAAATCTCGATGTTAATACCTCGCATTTTTGGCGGCAGTCAATACATATTTTTGTCGGCCTCATTTGCGCGCTTATTGTTTCGCGCGTGCCGCTTTGGTTGTGGCAGCGTAGCTCGGGTGCATTGCTGTGTATTGCAATTCTTATGCTGGCGGGTTTATTAGTAATGGGAGTTGAAGTGAACAACTCAACCCGCTGGTTTACGATCGCGGGTGTGCGTTTGCAACCGGTTGAATTCGTCAAGCTGGCGATTGTTTTGTATGCCGCCAGCTATTTAACGCGTCGCCAAGCTGAAATTACCAAGTTCTCCAAAGGCATTGTCAATATGGGTTTGGTGCTAGCGCTAATCGGTGGCTTGCTGCTGATGCAGCCAGATTTTGGCAGCTTTGTGGTAATCACAGCGACTGTAGGTTTGATGATGTTCTTGGGTGGTATTCGTATTTGGCATACCTTGCTTTGCCTAGCCGTAGTTGCGGCCATCATCCCCGTTATTATTGCCGCTTCACCGGAGCGCATGAATCGCTTGAGCAGTTTTTTGAACCCCTGGGCCGATCCCTTTGGTGAGGGCTTTCAGTTAACCCAAGCGTTGATTGCAGTGGGGCGTGGAGAGATTTTTGGTGTTGGTTTAGGCGCTAGCATTCAAAAGCTTTACTACCTGCCGCATGCGCACAACGATTTTATCCTGGCAGTGATTGCTGAAGAGCTGGGCTTGATCGGCACTTTGCTGGTGATCTTCTTATACGGTGCCTTGCTGCATCGTGCTTTGCATATTTCTCGTACTGCTGAACTACTAGGGCGTGTCTATGCGTCTCGGCTTGCCCAGGGGATTGGCATTCTACTGGTGTTCCAGGCGGTTATTAATATTGGTGTGAATCTTGGCGCCTTGCCGACCAAAGGTTTGACTCTGCCGTTTATTAGCTATGGTGGTTCAAGCATGTTGGCTTGTTGTATTGCTATGGGGTTATTGCTTGGCGTAGATCGCCACAATCGTCAACGACAGTTACCTGCACCGGAACCAAAACGCCGAGTTGGGGGTAGCAAATGAGTGCCGCTAAGTTGATGGTCATGGCTGGTGGCACCGGTGGGCATGTGTTTCCTGCTCTAGCAGTAGCGCAAGGCTTACAAAAGCTTGGCGTTGATGTTGTTTGGCTTGGCACACGAGCCGGTCTGGAAGCCAAAGTTGTGCCAGCTAACGATATTGCTATTCGCTGGGTCAGCGTTGAGGGGCTGGTTGGTAAAGGCAAGCTGGCGTGGTTAATGGCGCCATTTCAATTGCTGCGAGCTATGTGGCAAAGTGCCAAAATTTTACGCGCTGAAAAGCCCAATTGCGTTCTTGGTATGGGCGGTTTTGTATCCGGCCCTGGAGCACTGACAGCACGGCTTATGGGTAAGCGTTTGGTCGTGCATGAACAAAACGCCGTAGCTGGTTTAACTAATCGAGTGCTGGCTAAAATCGCGAATGTTGTACTAAGCGGATTCCCGAATGTAAAGGGTTTGCCTGATAGCGCACACTGGGTTGGTAATCCGGTGCGCGAGGGTATTGCTCAAGCGACCAAAGCAAACACGGCAGCGACGCCACCTATTAAAATTTTAATCATTGGTGGCAGCCAAGGTGCGCATTCGTTTAATCAATTTTTACCTGACCAGCTGGCTAAGCTAGGTGATGTATCAGTTGAAATCTGGCATCAAACTGGTCGTGGGAATCAGTCGTCGGTTGAAGCGACTTATCAAGGTTTAGGTCTAGAGGCGCGCGTCAGTGAATTTATCGATGATATGGCATCAGCTTATGCTTGGGCTGACCTGCTAATTTGTCGAGCTGGTGCCATGACAATTGCCGAGCTCTGCGCTGCTTCCAAGGCTTCGCTGTTAGTGCCATTTCCATATTCGGCTGGTGGCCATCAGGATATTAATGCAGCCGCTCTAGTGAATGCTTCAGCGGCACAAGTAGTAAGCAATGCCGACTTACAGCAAGCTAAGTTATTACCAGTGTTGACAGGCTTGCTCGCTAAGCCGTCTGAGTTAGCTGAGATGGGGCGACGAGCGCATGAATTACACAAAGTCGATGCGCTAGAGAAAGTGATCGCGATTTGCCAGGAGCAGTGCTATGCATAGTCGCATCAAGCACATCCATTTTATTGGCGTCTGCGGCAGCGGAATGTCGGGCATTGCCGAAGTTTTGGTTAACTTAAAGTATCAAGTTTCTGGC
The DNA here is from genome assembly GCA_964455815.1 of uncultured Gammaproteobacteria bacterium. Taxonomy (GTDB): domain Bacteria; phylum Pseudomonadota; class Gammaproteobacteria; order Arenicellales; family Arenicellaceae; genus Arenicella. The sequence goes on along the minus strand of CAYVYS010000009.1, from coordinate 46,270 downwards.
TCAGATATTACCGATGGCCCGGTAGCAGAGCGTTTACGTAAAGCGGGTATCCGCGTAGCTATAGGTCATCGTGTTGAAAATAGTAACGATGCCGACGTAGTGGTTGTTTCATCAGCTATTGATCATAGCAACCCTGAAATTGAAGCCGCGATCGAGCAGGGCATTCCAGTCATTCCAAGAGCTGAGATGCTCGGCGAATTAATGCGATTTCGTCAGGGCATTGCGATTGCCGGTACTCATGGCAAGACCACCACCACCAGTTTAGTCGCCGCTATTTTAATCGCTGCGGATCTCGATCCGACCTTTGTTGTTGGCGGCCTGATCAACAAAGCAGGTGTGAATGCCAAGCTTGGAAGTGGTGATTATCTGGTTGCCGAAGCAGACGAGAGCGATGCCTCGTTTTTAAACCTTAAGCCTGAGATGGCCGTAGTCACCAATATCGATGCTGATCACATGCTGACTTATAACGGTGACTTAGAAACACTCAAACAAACCTTTGTGACCTTCTTACAGAACTTACCGTTCTATGGTTTGGCGGTATTGTGTGAAGACGACGAGAATGTCCGGTCAATTCGCTCACAAGTTCATAAGCCAGTCGTGAGCTATGGCTTGAGTGAATCATCAGATTATCGTGTTAGCGATATCAAACAGGAAGGCACTACCGTTCACTTTAGTGTGGCACGGCCAGGTGAGTCGGCACCGTTAGATATCAGTCTGCCAATTCCTGGTGCGCACAATGCCTTAAATGCCACTGCAGCAATTGCCGTTGCCACTCATTTGGGTGTTGATGACCATGCGATTGTCGATGGCCTGGCGGGCTTTGGTGGCGTGGGTCGACGTTTTGAAATCCTTGGTGATTTAACTATTAATGATGCCAGCGTCACACTAGTTGATGATTATGCGCATCATCCGGTAGAGCTCGAAGCAACGCTTAGCGCGGCTCGAGCGAGCTGGCCTGAGCGCCGATTGATTGCGATTTTTCAACCACATCGTTATAGCCGCACTTATGATTTATTCGATGATTTTGTCACCGCCTTAGCTGAGCAAGCCGATTTGCTCATTTGCGAAGTGTATCCGGCTGGTGAAAAGCCGATTAGTGGCGCAGCTGGAAAGGACCTCTGTCAGGCGATTCGCGTTCGTGGTGCAAGCCATCCGATTTTTGTTCCTGAGGTAGAGGACTTGTCGACCACTTTGCTGCCACTAGTTAAAGACGGTGATGTGATCTTAACGCTTGGGGCAGGCAGTATCGGCAAAGCTAGCCAACAATTATGGCAAGACTTTTCTTTGCAGGAGGCGCAAGGTGCTTGATACCAAAGCCTTAGGCAAAGTGGCCGTGCTGATGGGCGGTATTTCGGCCGAGCGAGAGGTCTCTTTAGATTCAGGTGAGGCTGTGTTAGCCGGCCTGGTTGCTAAAGGAGTTGACGCGCATGGCGTTGATGCTTCGCCCGAGAATATCGGTCAGCTTGCAGAGCAAGGATTCGAAAGAGCTTTTATCGTGCTGCATGGTCAATGGGGAGAAGACGGTGTGGTGCAGGGCGCCTTACAAGCCATTGGTATGCCATACACCGGCAGTGGTGTCTTAGCTTGCGCGCTGACCATGGACAAAGTGCGCAGTAAATTGATCTGGCAACAATTGGGTTTGCCGACCGCCGATTTTAAAGTGATTCGTTCAAGCACAGATTTAGATACCTTGATCGACGAGCTTGGTTTGCCATTGTTCTTAAAGCCGGTCAGCGAAGGTTCTAGTGTGGGAGTTGCCAAAGTTGAAGCGGCCGCCGATTTACATCTGGCCTATGAGTATGCGGCAAGCTTAGGCGGCGAAGTGATGGCAGAAAAATTCATCGAAGGCGCCGAGCTAACAGTATCAATTCTTGGCGACAAGGCTTTGCCGATTATAGAAATGCGCACTAAAAATACTTTCTATGATTACCAGGCAAAATATCAATCTGATGACACTCAATATATTTGCCCGGCGAACTTGTCGGATGCCCTAAGCCATGAGATTCAAACTATCGCTTTACAGGCATTTAAGGCCTTAGATTGCGAAGTCTGGGGGCGAGTAGATTTAATGCTCGATGCAAATCAATGCCCCTTATTGCTGGAAGTGAATACGGTTCCTGGGATGACCAGTCATAGTCTGGTACCGATGGCGGCGGCGGCCGAGGGAATCAGTTTTGAGCAACTGGTGGTTGATTTATTAGCAACCACTTTGGAGGCAAGACGATGAGCATCAAACGCGCATTAGAGCACCAAGAACATGCTTATATGATAAGCCGAGCTAAGAAGTTTGGGCGAGGCTTGTTGTTGATGCTAGCAACAGTGCTGTCGTTCGCGGCGCTCGGATTGTTAATGACTGATCGTTTATTTCAACCTGAGCGGTTCGAAATAAAGCAGTTGAAAATCAGCGGAAAATTTATTTATACCTCGCCAGAACAGATTGAAGCTCAAGTTAAAAAACAAGAGTTGGCTAACTTTTTTGCGGTGGATCTCAATGCGATCCGAGCCAAGGTGCAAGCTCTGCCATGGGTAGCGCGAGCGGAGGTTCGGCGTCACTGGCCGGATACCTTATCGATTCAAATCAGTGAACATCGGCCAGTAATGCAATGGCAAGACAATAAACAGAAATCCAATGATCATCACCTTTGGGTGAGCACGCATGGTGAGGTCATTGAAGTGCCGGATCGGCTTACACGACAGTCAATTAAATTAGTGGGTAACCGAGCCAACGCCTTGTCATTAATGCAAATGGCTGTGCGATGGCGACGTGAACTGTCGATTTATGACCTAGAGCTGCTCGAATTAAGTCAAAGTGAAACCCAGTCATTGTCTGTTCGAATGCGATTGGGAGAGCAAGGGGAGTCGTTCGACTTGTTATTGGGAACGCGCGAAGTCGAAGCTCGACTAGCGCGTTTCCAATACTTGTTCGATAAGCAATTTCGTTTTTCTGATTTTCAACTAGAGCGTGTTGATGCGCGCTACCCCAATGGTTTAGCAGTTCAACACACACGCCGTACCGAGTCGGAACCAGAGCCTGCAACAATTTGAGGCTGGGAGATCGAATGACTATGAGTAAAAAAGACGAAAACAAGTTAATAGTCGGTTTGGATATCGGAACATCCAAAGTCTTAGCCATTGTCGGTGAGGTTAATGCCGAGGGCGATGTCGAAATCATCGGCTACGGACATCATCCTGCTACTGGCATGCGCAAAGGGGTGGTCGCAAATATCGAAGAGACCGTGACCGCGATTCAACGCGCAGTGGAAGAGGCTGAATTGATGGCTGGTTGCCAAATTTATTCAGTGTTCGCCGGAATCGCCGGCGCTCATATCAATTCCTTCAACTCACATGGTGTTGTCGCCGTGCGAGATGGCGAAGTGGATGAAAATGATCTCGATCGCGTGATCGAATCCGCCAAAGCCGTCGCGATTCCAAATGATCAGTCAATTCTGCATGTGTTGCCACAAGAGTACATCATCGATGGTCAGGAAGGGATTCGTCATCCCATTGGCATGAATGGTATTCGCTTAGAGGCCAATCTGCATATGGTGACAGCGTCGGTCAGCGCAGAGAAAAATATTGAGAAGTGCATTCGTCGATGCGGGCTTGAGGTTGACGACATCATCTTAGAGCAGCTTGCTTCCTGTGAATCGGTACTCACTGAAGATGAGAAAGAGCTGGGTGTGTGTTTAGTCGACATCGGCGGCGGCACAACCGATATTGCGGTCTATTCAGAAGGTGCGGTGCGACATACAGCGGTGATTCCTGTCGCAGGTGACCAAATCACCAATGACATCGCGATTGCCTTGCGAACACCAACCGCCTCAGCTGAAGAACTTAAAAAACGCTATGCCTGTGCTTTGCGTCAGCTCGCTCCACACGATGAGAGCATTGAAGTGCAAACCGTAGGTGATCGTCCGCCACGCAAGCTTTCCAAGCAAACCTTAGCTGAGGTTGTCGAGCCACGAATCGAGGAACTATTCGAATTGATTCGTCTTGATCTGCGACGCAATGGTTTCGAAAGCTTAATTCGTTCTGGCGTGGTACTCACCGGCGGCAGTTCCAAAATGGAAGGCATGGTAGAGCTAGCCGAAGAAATTTTTCATCTGCCTGTGCGTTTAGGCACGCCTAAGTATTTAGGTGGTTTGAGCGAGGTAGTACGAAATCCAATTTATTCAACTGGGGTTGGCTTGGTGCAGTTTGGTCATGCGAATCAAGCCAGCCCTAAAAAAACAACTACTAAAGAATCCAAAGTCAGTGCCTTTTTCAGTCGAATCAAGCACTGGTTTCAGGGTAATTTCTAAATTTAACGGGAGAAAATAATGTTTGAACTATTAGATACAGTCGACCAACAGGCGGTCATTAAGGTCGTCGGCATCGGCGGCGGCGGTGGAAACGCCGTGAACTACATGCAGCAAAACAAAATCGAAGGTGTTGAGTTTATTGCGGCAAACACTGACGTACAGGCCTTGCAAGGCTCTGGTTGTGCGACGATTTTGCAACTAGGCTCCAATCTTACTAAAGGCTTGGGAGCTGGTGCCGACCCGGATGTCGGTCGACAAGCAGCGATCGAAGATCGTGAGCGAATCGCCGAATCTTTAGCGGGTGCCGACATGGTTTTCATTACTTCCGGAATGGGTGGTGGTACTGGCACCGGCGCCGCACCCGTGATCGCAGAAATCGCCCGTGATATTGGTGCTTTGACAGTCGCGGTTGTCACACGCCCATTTAGCTTTGAGGGAGCGCGCCGCGCTAAGCTGGCCGATCAAGGTTTAAAACTTTTAAAAGAATCAGTTGATTCTTTGATTACTATTCCAAATGAAAAGCTATTGGAAGTGATGGGGCGTGAAGCATCCTTGCAAGACGCCTTTGCCATGGCTAACGATGTTCTGCGTAACGCGGTGCAAGGTATCTCTGAGTTGATTACCAGCCCTGGTTTGATCAATGTGGATTTTGCAGATGTTAAAACTGTGATGTCAGAAATGGGCCAGGCGATGATGGGTGCGGCCTCGGCAACCGGTGCCACGCGCGCTTCAGAAGCGGCACGCAATGCACTGAGCAGCCCATTGTTAGAAGATACTAATATTCGTGGCGCGCGAGGTATTTTAGTTAATGTCACAGCAGGTCCAGACTTGTCGATCGGTGAGTTCGGAGAAGTCGGCGGCATGATTCGCGATATGGCCTCTGAAGATGCCACAGTAGTTATTGGGACCTCTATCGACCCTGATATGCATGATGAATTACGCGTTACTATGGTTGCAACTGGCATACTTAGCGGTGCTGATGAGATCGGCAGACCTAAAATGGAGGTTGTGCAGCCAGTTGCCAGAGCGGTCAACAGCGGTATAGAACCATCGATTGAGGCTGAGGCGGACGAGCCAACCTTGATGACCGGTATGCGCAACAGAGACTTGGGTGAGCTGCCACTGTACGACACCGAAGAGTCAGGTCTGGATGTGCCAACCTTCTTGCGTCGACAAGCGGACTAAGCAAAAAAAGTGGATCTATCTCTGACATCGGCTTTCAGATTGAATTCGGAGGCCTTTTAGATGCATTGTGAAAGTATGCTGAGACCAATATTTGCTTGCTCTCTGGCAAATTAAACATGCGCGCAAAACCTACACAATCTCTCCCGTTTCGTGTAGGATTTGCCGCTTGTTTAAGTGATTGTCCACCAAGAGCCGCAAAGCTTTTTTGGCCGACTTTTGAGCAACTTGGCTATCGCTGGATGAACAGCTCGCCGTTAGCTCAAATTGATATAGGGGTAGACCTCCACTTTTCATCTTTTTGGGCTTGGGTTTGGATTGTGAGTAATCGATTTGGGTTATTTTTTAGTAGGCTTGATTTACCTGGTCTGCTCTGCACTCGAATTTTATCTCGACTAAACTGGCTGATGTCGCAGGCATTGCTGCCACGTCTCCCGCGCCCAAGCAAACACATCTTGGCAGCGTTATCGGTATTCACACTGAACCGGTTTGGCCAACAAAATTTAAGCTCGTGCTCTATCCGAGTGCGCAGAATAAGCAACCTTTCTAAGACAGCATGATTCACCAACGAACCCTCAAAAATGTAATCCGCGCTACCGGCGTTGGTTTGCATACGGGGGAGAAGGTCTATCTCACCTTGCGGCCGGCACCGGTAGATACTGGAATCGTGTTTCGTCGTATCGATCTTGATCCAGTAGTAGATTTGCGTGCCAGCCCAGATCAAGTTGGTGATACTCGTCTTTCAACTGCGCTCACCGAAGGTGAAGCTAGTGTGTCAACTGTTGAGCACCTAATGTCGGCCCTGGCTGGCATGGGAATCGACAATATTTTCGTCGAATTGAACTCACCTGAAGTGCCGATTATGGATGGCAGCGCAGCGCCATTTGTCTTCCTCGTGCAATCAGCTGGTGTGGTTGAACAAGAGGCGCCGAAAAAATTCATCAAGGTGACCAAGCCTTTGCGCGTGAGTGAAGGCGATAAATGGGCCGAATTTGAACCCTTTGACGGCTTCAAGGTGTCTTTCGCGATCGATTTTGATCATCCTATTTTCGCAAAATCGCCGCAATCAGCCACAGTGGATTTTTCGACTACCTCCTTTGTCAAAGAAGTCAGTCGAGCACGTACCTTTGGATTCATGCACGAAGTCGAAGCGCTTAGAGAGGCGGGCCTGGCTCTCGGTGGCAGCCATGACAATGCAATTGTGATGGATCAGTCGACGATTTTGAATGACGATGGTTTACGCTACGAAGACGAGTTTGTGAAACATAAAATTCTGGATGCTATTGGTGATTTGTATTTACTGGGTCATCAGTTGATTGGTGCTTTTAGTGCTTATAAATCCGGGCATGCTTTGAATAATAAATTACTGCGAACATTGATTTCGCAAACCGATGCATGGGAGTTGGTGAGTTATGAAGACCCTGACCAAGCCCCCATTGCTTTTGCTCATTTAGCCAGCGGCTAAAATAGTAAAACTTACTGGCGCTCTAAAGTCTGTGCTAAACGGTCCAGAGCGTTAGCCAGCGATTCATCGTTGGAATTTTGAGCGGCTGATTTAATCGCTGCAATCGCGTTCTTCCCCGGGCGTTGTGAACGACGCCGCAAAGCCTCGCTAGAAGGTTTAGAAGAAGAAAACTTAGAAGAACGTTGGGACTTGAGAAGAGAAAGATTTGTTTTACCTGCCCGGCTAGACGTGTCCATGCGCACGCGTATCCGATGTATGTAATCGAATCCTTGAGTATGAAATTCAGCGAGCAAGCTGCTTGTTTGATGTTTCAATACGGTCGCCAGACTAGCTTGTGTGGTAGTTATTTCTAATACACCGTTTTGAAGTGTTGTCAGGCGTGCGTGCTCAGCTAACTGATACCGAACTCGACTCCCGTCTTTGCACCAAGTTGTCCAGACCTTGCCGAGTTCATCAAGCGAGTATTGCGAAGCTTTTAGTTGGTGGTTGATGGCTAATTTGCCAATCAAACTGACTGCTGTTTTGGCATAGCGATGCTTTAGTTTTAACGAGTGAGGAACCGGGCGTTTACGACTCATGATGTGTGACGTTTTTTCATATGATATGCTGATCGCATCGAGCAAATAGAGTATGCTCGTCGGCTCGGGAACACAACCAGAAATATAATAAGAAATAATACGGTCTTAACCTTTGAAAGTTATTTTACTAAGAGACAGCCGCACTAGTAGCGGCACGTGGTGTTTGTCTGGCAACAAGCTAATGATGGCTGGTGCAGCCCTGTTGCTGGGATTGCCAATTTTGCTTGGTTTATTGAGCTATTGGGTTATCGCGAGTATCGATCGCAGTCTAAACCCCTTTGTCGACCCCGATTATCGTGTTGCAGTTGAAACTCGCGTGCGCGACCAAGAGCAACAGATGCAAGAAACCAAAGAATACGTTCGGCAACATATGGATATTCTTGGCCGCCGAGTTGGCAGTTTGCAGGCACAAGTGTCCAGAATCAACGCAGTAGAAATGCGCATAGCCGAAACCTCCGGGATTAATCTCAGTGATTTCCAGTTTGAGCAGGATCCACCGGTTGGTGGTTCTACTGCCGCTGAAACAGTCGATTCAGAGCAGGTCGATATTGAAAATGCCATCGAAGCAATCGAAAAAGAATTGGCACGTCGCGAATCTGAAATAGCCGCGATGGACTTCTTGCTATCTCGCCGTTCATTGGAATCTCAGCAAACCCCAGCTGGCTGGCCAGTGAGAGGTGGTTGGGTATCGTCTAACTTTGGCTCGCGATTACACCCGATGACTGGCAAGAAACAATTTCATCGTGGGGTCGATATACCTGGCCGCGAAGGTGCTGACGTATTATCAGTTGCCGATGGTGTGGTGACGCGCTCTGAGAAGAACGGTAGCTTTGGTTGGATGGTAGAAATAGACCATGGTGATGGGTACACCACCCTTTACAGCCACAATAAAGAAAACCTGGTGGAAGTTGGCGCAACTGTTACCAAAGGTCAGGCGATTGCCAGAATAGGCTCAACAGGCCGATCCACTGGGCCGCATGTTCACTTTGAAGTTGCTAAAAATAAGCGCACAATTAACCCCGTGCGCTACTTGTACAAAAAAACCTGATGACCGCCCATTTAGTTTGACCTAAAAAAGGGCGCTTACGCCCTTTTTTATTGCCCAGTAAAACCTGAAAACAAGCCGATAGAGACTGTTGGATTTTCGCAGACAAACCTTATACTTCAACGATAGAGTGTGCCCAGCAGTGCGCTTGTGCTAAGTAATAGTAGGAAAGACCGTGTTAAAGAAAATATTCGGAAGCCGTAATGACCGCATTATTCGACGTATGTCGAAACGTGTAAAAAAAATTAACGAGCTCGAAGTATCCATTCAACCACTGAATGATGATCAGTTGAAAGCCAAGACCGATGAGTTTCGCCAGCGACTAGAGAAAGGCGAGACCCTTGATCAGCTTTTGAATGAAGCTTTTGCGGTAGTTAGAGAAGCATCAGTACGAGCGCTTGGGCTGCGTCACTACGACGTGCAGCTAATTGGAGGCATGGTGTTGCATGAAGGTAAAATTTCTGAAATGCGCACCGGTGAGGGTAAAACCCTGATGGCGACCCTAGCCGCCTACCTGAATGCGCTGGCTGGCAGTGTGCACGTTGTTACCGTGAACGACTACCTGGCATCGCGAGACGCCGAGTGGATGGGCAAGGTATATAATTTTCTCGGACTAACAGTCGGAGTGATCACTTCGGGTCAGCCACCTAAAGAGAAACAAGAGGCCTACGCCTGCGACATTGTATACGGCACCAATAACGAATTTGGTTTTGATTACTTGCGCGACAACATGGCCTTTTCGAACGATCAAAAGGCGCAGCGTGACCTTAGCTTTGCAATTGTCGATGAAGTCGATTCAATCCTAATTGACGAGGCCAGAACTCCACTGATTATTTCTGGCCCAGCGGATACCGCGGCTGAAATTTACAGCAAAATCGATGTGATTGTGCCGCAACTAAGTCGTCAGGAAGAAGAAGATGGTGAGGGCGACTACAGCATTGACGAGAAATCTAAGCAAGCGTATCTGACTGAAGCGGGGCACGATAAAGCCGAAGAGTTAATGGTGCGCATCGGCCTATTGGCAGAAGATGCGAGTTTATATGATGTTGGCAGTATCGCTTTGCTGCATCATTTATACGCAGCGATCCGCGCGCATACTTTATTCAACCGCGATGTTGATTATGTAGTCCAGGACAATCAGATCGTCATCGTAGATGAGTTTACTGGGCGCATGATGCCAGGCAGAAGATGGTCTGATGGTTTGCATCAAGCCATAGAAGCGAAAGAGAAAGTAGCGATTCAGCGTGAAAACCAAACCTTAGCTTCCATCACTTTCCAGAATTATTTCAGGCTCTACAACAAGCTTTCGGGTATGACCGGCACCGCCGATACCGAAGCGGTGGAATTTATGGAGATTTACAACCTTGAAGTTGTGATGATTCCAACGCACAAGAACATGGTGCGAGCCGATCAGCCGGATGTCATTTTCCGCACTCAGCAAGAAAAATTCAACGCCATTGTTGAAGACGTTAGAGAGCGCAATAAGGAAGGACAGCCGGTGTTGTTAGGTACTGCCTCGATTGAAGTATCAGAATTGCTTTCTAGTGAGTTTAAAAAACACAAGATCGAACACGAGGTTCTGAACGCCAAACAGCATGATCGAGAAGCGGTGGTAATTGCTAAAGCGGGTCGCCCTGGTGCAGTGACGATTGCGACTAATATGGCCGGTCGTGGCACAGACATCGTACTCGGTGGTAACCTGGAAATGCGGCTCAAAGATATTGATGATAAGCGCGAGCGCGAATCGATCGAACAAGAGTGGCAAGCACAACATAAATCAGTGCTCGATATCGGCGGCTTGTATGTGATTGGCACCGAGCGTCATGAATCAAGGCGCATTGATAATCAGTTGCGTGGTCGTTCGGGGCGACAAGGTGACCCAGGCGAGACGCGTTTCTATCTGTCGATGGATGATGCCCTAATGCGGATTTTTGGCTCAGAGCGCATCTCAAATATGATGCAAAGAGTTGGCATGGAAGAGGGCGAAGCGATTGAAAGCCGCCTGGTGACTCGCGTCATCGAAAACGCGCAGCGTAAAGTAGAGGGGCATAACTTCGATATTCGTAAGCAACTATTGGAATACGATGATGTAGCGAACGAACAACGAAAATTGGTTTATTCAGAGCGTAATGAATTGATGTCAGCCGATAATGTCTCGGACAATATCGAGAACATGCGAGAAGAAGTTGTCGAGGCCATTGTTGATCGAAGTATCCCGCCGCAGAGCATGCCTGAGCAATGGAGTGTCGATCAGTTAGAAGATGATTTACGTCTTGAGTTTAATGTTGACTTACCTGTATCTAAATGGCTGGAAGAAGACAAAAATCTGTATGAAGAAACGCTCAGAGATCGAATCCTTGATGCGGTCGACGATGCTTATAAGACCAAAGAAGAACAATATGGTGAAGAGATTGTTCGTCATCTCGAAAAGGTAATTATGTTGCAAACGCTGGATACTCAGTGGAAGGAGCACTTATCTGAGATGGATTATCTGCGCCAGGGTATTGGTCTTCGAGGCTATGCGCAGAAGAATCCCAAGCAGGAATATAAACGTGAAGCATTCGAGATGTTCACGACCATGCTAGATCGAGTGAAGAGTGAAGTGATCACTATTCTGGCAAAAGTGCAATTGCGTGAAGAGAGTGAAGTTGATGAGCTCGAACGTAAACAACGAGAAGCCGCACAACGTGATCTTGAGCTACAACATCGCGATGCATCCGCCACTAGCGAAGCTGCTGCCGAAACCCAATCCAGTACTTTCGTGCGCGAAACGCCTAAGGTCGGTCGTAACGAACCTTGTCCATGCGGCTCTGGTAAAAAGTACAAACAGTGCCACGGAAAATTAAGCTAGCTAGACCATGGCTGTTAATTTAGAGCAACCAGGGGAATTATTTCCCGTTAAAGGTGTGCGGTTGGCAACGGCGGCATCTGGCATGCGCTATTCTGGCCGTGATGATCTATTGCTGATGGCCTTTGATCAAGGTACTCATTGCGCGGCAGTATTTACGCAAAGCAAATGCAGTGCGGCTCCGGTGTTCATCGCCAAAGAACACTTATCTCAGGGTGAGACAAGAGCTTTGGTAATTAATGCAGGGAATGCCAATGCGGCAACTGGACAATTAGGGCTTGATCGTGCCCGCCAAAGTTGCGCCATGGTCGCGTCTCAACTTGGTGTTGATGAACATCAGGTGTTACCTTTTTCGACTGGCGTCATCGGTGAGCAGATGGATATGTCTGCGTTTGAACAAGGTCTACATGAATCAAGAGCAGTTTATAGCGAGCACAACTGGCTGGCTGCTGCTAAAGCGATTATGACCACCGACACTATAGCCAAGGCGGTTTCGAAACAGCTTGATATTAATGGTGAACGCATCACCATTACCGGCATCTCAAAAGGCTCTGGTATGATTTGCCCCGATATGGCGACTATGCTTGCCTTTGTAACGACTGATGCAAAAGTTGATCAGGCAACCCTGGACTCCTGGCTGCAGCGAGGAGTAAGCCAAAGCTTTAATCGCATCACAGTTGATAGTGATACTTCCACCAATGACGCGTTGGTGTTAACAGCTACTGGCCAGGCGCAAAAAAAAGATGTCTCAAGTGAGGCGCAGGAGCAGATTTATCAGGCCATTGAACAGGTTCTTATTCTACTGGCTACTGCGATTATTCGCGACGCTGAGGGCGCCTCTAAGTTTGTCACAATCGAAGTCAAAAATGGTGCCAGTGAAAGCGATTGCAAGGCAGTCGCTTATTCAATCGCTCATTCGCCTCTAGTTAAAACAGCGCTTTACGCCAGCGACCCCAATTGGGGCAGAATTATTATGGCCCTGGGCAAAGCGCCGGCTGAACAATTAGAGTTAGATAAGGTCGACATTCGCATTGGAGAAGTCGACCTGATTCTTCAAGGGCAGCCTGCAAAAAACTATTCCGAGGAGCGCGGTAAAGCGGTCTTCGATCAAACCGAGATCACCATTTCATTTAATCTAAATCAAGGCAATGCCAACTATCAGGTCTGGACCTCCGACTTGTCGCACGATTACGTTAGCATCAACGCCGATTACCGAAGCTAAGATGAAACGCGTCGAGGTTGCAGTGGGCATTGTGACCAACCAAGAAGGGAAATATTTAGTTGGTCAACGAGTAGCCAAAGACCGCTATTTCGGCAAATGGGAGTTCCCCGGAGGGAAGATTGAAAGTGGAGAGAGCATAGAGCAAGCTCTCAAACGAGAGTTCCTAGAAGAAACAGACCTGCAGATTAGATCAAGCGAGCCCTTCATGCAGCTCAACCACGACTACCCAGATCGCCATGTTGCTTTGCACGTTCAATTAATCACCGACTACCGAGGACGCTTGCAAGCACTAGAAGGCCAGACATTAAAGTGGGTTGAAATGGACGAGCTATTCGAGCTGGATTTTTTGGCAGGCAATCGATCTATTTTAGAAAAGCTGAAGCGTTTGTAGATCTATTAGCTTAGAGCATACCCAAGATAGTTTTGATGTAATTCTTCCACTGCTAACTGTGCGTCTTTGATGGACCTGTCGTTAGCAATAATGTCATCCGCAAATTCTTTTCGCTGATCATCACTAAGCTGAGTCTGCATAATTTGTTCGACTTCTGCGCGGCTAAGCTGACTTCTTTTTTTGACTCGTTCTATCTTGATTTCATAGTCGGCGGTTACCACTAAAATTCTATCTAAGAATTCGCTAAAGGCAGATTTCTTGCTTAATAATGGAATCACTACGATGCAATATGGATAGGTAACTTCAGCAATTTTTTGAATTGATAGTGCTCGGATTGCAGGGTGAGTGATCGCATCTAATTTCGCTTTATTCTCATCTGAGCTAAAGGCAACTTCTCTAAGCTCAGCGCGGTTTAGAGTTTGGTCACTATTTAAGATTTGCTCACCAAATTCGGCTATCAAGGCGCTTAACGCGGCTTGGCCTGGTTCGACAATCTGTCGGGCCAAGACATCCGTATCGATAACTGGCACACCTATGGTTTGAAAATGATCTGAACAGACCGTTTTGCCACTGCCGATTCCCCCAGTCAGCCCAACGACGAACGAGGACGGGTCAAATGCCGGCATAGTTTAAATACGTTTGGTTAATCTGTTCGCCCCAGAGCATAGCAATCCAGCCAGCTAATGCAATATATGGTCCAAATGGGATTTTAGTATCTTTGCCTGACTTATTGATCAGCATTATAGAGACACCGATGATACTGCCCAGCAAGGTAGAGATAAAAACAATCTGCGGTAACACTTGCCAGCCAAACCAGGCTCCAAACAATGCCATCAATTTGAAATCACCATGGCCCATACCTTCCTTGCCAGTGAGCAATTTGAAGAGCTGAAATACGACCCAAAATGCCAAATAACCAGCAATAGCACCAATAACGGCGGTTGGCGTTTGCGTATAAATTCCCCAGAGGCTTAAGCCCAGACCGAACCAAAGAGTAGGTAATACTATTTCGTCAGGGAGAATTTGATGGTCGATATCAATAAACGAGAGGGCGACCAAAATCCAAGTAAGAATAACGCCAAACAATGCAGGTAGTGACCAACCTAGTTTGAGAACCACAACAGCACTCAATACGGCCGTAAGAAGTTCTACAAAAGGATAACGCCAGCCAATTGGCTCTGAGCAATGAGCGCATTTACCTCGTAGTAAAATAAAACTCAGAATCGGAATGTTCTGCCATGCTTTAACTGGTGATTTGCATTGTGGGCAATGGGAATCAGGTTTGAGTAGAGTAGGGGGTAACTCACTCTTATCGCTTTCTAAGTCAAGCCATTCTTTAGACTGTTTGGTCCAAGAATGAAAAATCATTTTTGGATAGCGCAGGATGACTACATTTAAAAAACTGCCGACGAGCAATCCTGTAACAAAGGCAATCGCGCTGTGCACAGACGCACTTAATGCTGCAACTGCATCAAACATTGTAGAAAGGCGTAATTGTGCCTGATCTTAGAAAACTGAGGCCAGCTTGAAGATTGGCAGATACATTGCCAAAACCATCGTGCCGATAATGCCGCCCAGCAATACGATCATCACAGGCTCGATAATACTGCTTAATGCTTCTACAGCATCGTCGACCTCTCGCTCAAAGAAATCGGCAACTTTATCTAGCATGGTTTCGAGTTCACCAGACTCCTCTCCAGATGCAACCATCTGCAGCATCATGTTGGGGAAGACTTTCGTTTGAGCCATAGAATTTTCCAAGCTTCGACCAGTGCTTATATCGGCTTTAACGTCTTCAACTGCCTTTTGATACACACGATTACCTGTGGCAGCACCAACGGTGCTCATGCCGTCTACGAGCGGTACACCGCTACCAAAAATTATCGACAGAGTCCGGGAGAATCTCGCCAGTGCGGACTTCTTGAGAATCGTACCGATAACAGGGGCTTTTAATAACATGCGATCAATCACAAATTTCATTTTGTCCGATCGTTTGTAAGCAAACATAAATACTGCGACGCCAACGCCGATTACTAAGAAAAATACCCACCAATAGGCTTGCATCCACTCGGACATGTCTACAATTACTCGTGTTAGAGTAGGTAAATCTGCTCCAACTCCTTTGAATAATGCCTCGAACTGCGGAATCACGAAAAGAAGCAAAAGGATAGTGACAAGTGCAGCAATAAACAAAACGATGATTGGGTACATCATCGCTGATTTAACCTTGCTTTTTATCGCTTCGAGTTTTTCGTTATAGGTTGCTACCCGATCAAGCATTGTATCAAGCTTACCGGACTCTTCACCGGCTTGGGTTAGACTGGTAAAGAGTCTATTAAAGTGTTGAGGATATTTTGCTAGCGAACTGCTTAACGTAGAACCTGACTCGACTTCTCGTGCTAGATCAAGCATCAACTTTTCCATGGATTTACTTTCATGGCCAGTGCCAATCGCTCTAAGAGTTTGAGCGATTGGAATACCAGCACCAATCATTGTGGCCATTTGTCTAGAGGCAAACGAAATATCAACTGGTTTTACCGGTTTTGAGCTCGAAAACAAGCTAGCTTGCTTCTTTTTGATCTTCGTAACTCGCAAACCGCGTTGACGCAACAGTGCTCTTGCTTGAGACAAACTCGGCGCTTCAATTTCTCCACCAGAGCTCGCTCTTTTTTGGTTTACGCCTTCCCATTGGAAAACCATTGTTTTTTGTTTTTTCGTGGCCATAGTGAATTCTCGCCGCTTTTCTTCGAACTTCAGTCTATTATATGTTTGTCACGCGTTCAATTTCTTGAAGTGAAGTGATACCTTGTTTTACCTTTAAAAGACCAGAAGCTCGCAGGTCTTTTGTACCCTCAGATATTGCTGCTTGTTCAATTTCTTGTTCTGTACCGCCTTCCATGATAATGCTTTTTATGTTTTCACTGATTTGCATTACCTGAAACACGCCAGTGCGTCCTCTATACCCCTCAGTGCAGGACGCACATCCTTTTTCACTAGATCGATATAAGGACAAGTCTTTTATTTCGCTCTCGTCGTAACCGGCTTCTATTAAAACTTTCTCAGGTAATTCTGCAGGCTCTTTGCAGTTTTCACACAGTTTTCTAACTAGTCTTTGAGCGACGATTAAGTGTACAGCAGAGGCCACATTAAAGGCTGGAACTCCCATGTTTAATAGGCGCGTAAGAGTTGAAGGAGCATCATTAGTATGTAATGTTGACAGTACCATATGCCCGGTTTGAGATGCTTTGATTGCTATTTCAGCTGTTTCGAGATCACGAATCTCGCCCAGCATAATAATATCCGGGTCTTGTCTAAGAAATGCTCTAAGTGCCTCTGCGAAATCAAGATTGGCTCTCTCGTTGATGTTTACCTGGGTGATGCCAGGTAGCTGGATTTCGACGGGGTCTTCTACCGTTGAAATGTTCTTAGTTGGTGTATTCAACATATTTAACGCTGAATAAAGCGTAACCGTCTTACCGCTGCCGGTAGGGCCGGTGATTAAAACCATACCGTATGGGCGATGCACTACCGATTTGTAGAGTGATAATTGCTGATCAGTAAACCCTAAAGTGGCCAAATCCAGATTAGCAGAGCTTGAATCTAGTATTCGCATTACGACTTTTTCGCCCCACACAGTAGGTAATGTGTTCACACGAAAATCAAACGCTTTATTTCGGGTAATCCGAAGTTTTACGCGACCATCTTGTGGCACACGTCGCTCAGCAATATCCAATTTGGCGATGATTTTAATTCGCGCGACAATTCTGGCTGCAACCGAAACTGGTTGAGAGGTGATCCGGTGTAAGATGCCGTCAATACGAAAACGTATTCTCAATTCCCTCTCAAATGGTTCTACATGAATGTCCGAAGCACCTCTATTAATGGCGTCTACTAAAATTTTATTGACGTACTTTACTATTGGAGCATCATCGGGATCAAAGTCGCTACCACTATCATTATCTCCATCTTCTTCAGCCTCACTATCTAGCTCGATATTCAGATCTTCATCGCCGAGCAGGTCTGATAAAGCCCCATCTTGTTGGTTTCGCAGTTCAGAAACAAACGCTAGAAAGTCTTCAAATCGAGCGAGCACTGGCAACACCTGCAGCCCGGTATAAAATTTTATTTCCTCTAAACCAGTCTTATTGGTCGGGTCAACTACGGCGACAAATAAAGTTTTGCCGTGTTTGTAGACTGGGAACACACAGTGTTTCACGACCGACTTCATTTCGATTAGTTCAGTAGGTAATAACGCCGTTTCTATTGAAGTTAAATCGATAGTCGGTAGCCCAAATCTGTGCGAAATGTCCTGAACAAGCGTACGTGAGTCTAGCAAACCGCTATTTACCAGTTTGCTCAGGAAATCAAAATTCGATTCAGATTCCTCAGTTATTGCATTTACCTTTTCAGCATCAATTAAATTAAGGTTGCTCAACGTTTGAGCGAGGGGAAATTGTTTCATTTGTGCATCCTGAAAAAGTTTGAAGCGGCTCTTTAGGCTCTAACAAGAACGATTATAGGGTAATAAGCAGATACAGAGAAAGATTAATCCGATTTACACGGTGCGCTAATCAACTAAATTCAATAAAAACAGATTGTGACCAGCTTTGTAAGCCTTTGACAATAATTGTCAACCAATTAATCGAATTTGAGTGAAAAAAAGTAGTTCAAAAACAATGACATAGAATGATTGAAAACAAATGTTTCCTAGTGAATTAAAATTGGCTTTGGCTTTTTGATTTGAGGTAGATTCTATCTCGCGGGTTGGCATTGACTAATCACTCAGAGGCTATAAGTTATCAAGTTGTCGTGAGTGATGTTTCTAAACTACAACTTGATTTATAGACCAATGCTGCACTTGTTTAATTTTTGGTTTAGCTGCTTATGGCGGGTCTACCAGACACAAATTAAATTTTAGGCAGAGTAGTCTGCCGCTTTAATGAATGAGGAAACTTATTATGAAACTTACTATGAAAAATTCTAAGGCCGCAAAAGGCTTTACTCTGATCGAATTAATGATCGTTGTTGCGATTGTTGGTATCTTGGCAGCTGTTGCGCTGCCTGCGTACCAAGACTACTTAGTGCGCGGTCGTGTAGCTGAAGGTTTGGGCCTTGCGGCTTCAGCTAAGGTTACTGTAGCTGAAAACGCTGCAAACGCTGCGGTTAGCTTGGCAGCAGGCTATTCAGATGGTATGGGCGGTTCATGTGCAAATACAGCAGGCGCGGCATGTACCAACACTATCGCTAATAGTGACAATGTCGCGAGCATCGGCATAGATCCAGACGGCGGAATTATTACTATCACTTACACTGCTGCTGCCGGAAACGGTGGTACTCTGGTTTTAGAGCCATCTGCTAACGGAGCTGCCCTAGCAGCTGGAGCGCTGCCAGGTACAGACATTGTTTGGAGTTGCCTAGCTGACGGCTCAACGAATGCAGTTGTTGGGACAACCGCGGGTACTCTTAATTCTCGGTTTGCACCTGCAAACTGCAGATAATGATATAAATAAAATAGAGCTTATCTTTAAATCCCTGTATTCCATTTGGATGCAGGGATTTTTAGCTTTTTATGATGTGTGAAAAAAGTAGAGCCAGGAAGATCCATAAGTAGATAATCTTAAGGCCCTCTATAGAGTAGTATGTTTAGACTAAAGAGTTTTTTAGCACACTTGATCTTTTCGCTTCTTCTAGTGCTGGGCGCATTGTGTTTAGTAAAAATACTATGGTACCCCGGAGATATTTATAAACTTATTTCACTTGAGAAAATTGTTTTAATAATCATTGTAGTCGATGTTTGTATAGGGCCTTTGCTTACGTTAGTAGTGTCAAACCCAGCCAAAGATAAAAAGGAGCTAAAAAACGATTTGAGATTGATAGTATCCTTGCAGCTATTGGTTTTATTGGGAGGACTATATACCCTGCATGCGGCCAGACCCCTATTTGTGGTTTTCGCGGTAGATCGTTTTGAGTTGGTTACAAAGAATCATCTTCCCGATAATTATCAAGAACAAATTAATATTTCAGGCATTAAAACGCCCAGATACGGAATTTTGTGGTTATATGCTGAACTCCCTACTAACGAGAAAGAAAAGAACGATTTACTTTTTCAGAGTATCAAGGATGGTACAGATCTTGCCCAATCACCGCGATTTTACGAAGAATTAGCCAATGGGAGAGATCAAATATTCCTCAAGCTAAGGCCTGTGAGCGAGTTAGTCAGGCTAAACAAACTTGATGAAAATGGCTCGAAACATTTGAATGAGCTGGCTGAATCCGGTTACGGGTACCTTCCTCTAAAAGGAGAAGCAAGGGATATGTCTGTTTTAATAAAAAAAGGAGCAAATAAAATGGAGATGGAAATTATAGATTTGAGCCCCTGGTCTTTATAGTTAGACGTTTCAGCTTTAATTTATTTCGTATTTGCTGACTTTATACCGAAAAGAGCGAAAGGTCATCCCCACCAGTTTTGCCGCTTCTGTTTTATTGCCGCCCGTACTTTCCAACGCTGATTTTAGCGCCGCAATCTCCTCTCTAACTAAATAGTCCTCTATGGATTCATCACCTAAATTGTACGATTTTATATCCGTATGCCTTAGTCTTTGGGCTAAAGCTGAAATAAACCAAGCTGTGCCCATCAACACTAAGGCGTAGACCACAAAGTCTAGATGTTTGCTGGTCGATGAGGTTCCGGTACTCAACGTGATGTAAAGATGTTCGTAGAGCATTATCAGTATAGCGGCTGAGGCTAGCCCTAACGCCTGCACTCTTCGCAAAACTACGCTACCTGTAGCGACAACAACGAAAAATAGCCACGTAAAGCTGCTACTTAGGCCGCCAGTTGAGTAAGTTAGTAAGCCGGTTATGACAAGGTCAACGCCGAATTGAGCGACCAGCAAAGAATTCAGGGGAATCAGTCGAAATTTAGTGCAGATAGTGAAGCCGACAGCTGACGCAACCAGCACAACGATGCTGCTGATAAACAGACTTGGATGAGTCAAGTTGGCGAAAATAGACGGAAGATTGTTCGCTAAGTGAACAATAGTAAGGAAGATAAGCGCAATCGCCATTATGTAACGGATGATGTTTAGTGCATAGACCGCTCTCCAGATATCTCTGTTGAAGCTTTGATGCGCAGGAGTTGGCTGGCTTTCTTCAGCTGCTAGGCTTTTCTCTTCCTTATCGGTTAGCTTTTTCGCTAGCGTAGGATTGGCGATGGCGATTAAATCGGCCGGATTAGCATTGCTCGGCTTGGACATAGTTTTTTTATTTATATAGGGTTTATCACTGCCAGCAAAGGGGTCTTTACTGTCGATGCAGTTCATTTGCTCGACACATCTTTACTGCCAAATGACTCACGTCTTCTATGCCAGTGTATGAGCAAGCCCCCAAGCCTGAATATAGTCTACACCGTTTTTTTTCATAGTTTTACTTATTTCGTTCATTGTAGCGCCAGTCGTGATGACGTCGTCAACGATTGCAATGTGTTGATAATCATGGTTTTTAGCAGCTGAAAAGCTATTTTTCACGTTTGCTTGGCGTGCTATTAAAGATAGTTTGGTTTGAGATTCGGTGAGCCTGGATTTAATGATGGCGTTTTGCAGACACGGAATATCGAGCTCCCTGGCAATCCGTTTCGCCAGCAAAAAAGATTGATTAAAGCCACGTTGACGAAGTTTTTGCTGATGAATCGGTGTAGCGACAATGGCCTCTGGCAGATTCTCTATGTCGAGTTCGTTGAGGAATAATTTAACGATTGCGTCGGCTAAATAAACCTGCTGAGCGTATTTAAAGCGCCATATCAGGCTTTGCATGGTGCCGGTAAAGGCGTATGGACTAAGACAATAATCGTAGTGAGGGCTATCGTTGAGGCATCGCCCGCAATAGTCGGTAACAGCGGCAAAATCTTGACCGCAAATTTGGCAATAGTTCTGACGTCTAGTTAAAAGCACATCGCAATCTTTACAAAGTAAGTGTGGGTCACTCACTTGATTTGCCTGACAGACCACACAAAGTTTCGGCACTAGCCATTGCAAAGCCGATTTGGCTGAGAATTCTAACGACTGCCAAGTTGAGGGTTTTATCCTTGCTAACATGATTTCTCCTTGTTGACTTAATATAGTCAAACTTCCTTAATTGATTTACCTCTAAGCCTTACTTATAAGCCTTACTTAATAGCATCGACATATCTAAAATTTAGTCTGGCTCCTTGATGCTTGATACCAGCCTAGCATTAAGCGCAGGAACCACACAAGAAAATCATTCAGCAGAACAGCTGATAGCCCCTTATTTTGTTGATGCTAGCCGGAGGCTGTGGTAAGTTTCGTGCGCTTTGTTTAGCCGGCCGTGTCACGCTCAAAACTACGGCTCTCAAGGCTTCACATCGGTGAATCGGAGTGTTGTTTTAAATGCTACACTCAAAATCGTAAGCTAGGTTATCCATTATTCGCTTTGAGCTTGCCGTCGGCAATTCAAGTGTTTGATAACTATGGTTTTTTTATATGACCAATACTGGGGTTTCTGCAGATATGTTGCTATCTCGACCTGTTATTTTTCGCTCTAACTGGGCAGCTGCAATCAGCGGCCTTGTTTTACTAATGATGAGCGGCTTAGCTCAAGCTGAGTATCGTCTAAATTTCCAAGATCCTGTGACGCAGACTGCACGCGATATTTTTGGTCTGCACATGCTAATTTTTTGGATCTGTGTCGTGATTTTCGTCGGCGTGTTCGGCGTGATGTTTTACTCGATTTTCAAACATCGCAAGAGTAAAAATTTTCAGGCTTCGCAATTTAGCCACAGCACTTCTGTGGAAGTAATCTGGACGATTATCCCGTTTTTAATCCTGGTTGTCATGGCAGTACCTGCCACACAGGTACTAATAAAAATGGAAGACACCACGAAATCGGATTTGACGATCAAAATTACTGGTTACCAATGGAAATGGGGCTACGAGTATTTAGATAGCGGCATTAACTTTTACTCCACGCTTTCGACTCCCAGAGAGCAAATTGATCAATTCGATAAAGCCAATGCGCAACCTCTGGGTGAAAACTACTTGTTAGAAACCGACAATATGTTGGTAGTGCCGTCAGGTCGCAAAGTACGTGCTTTGATCACTGCCAACGACGTGATTCATGCCTGGTGGGTTCCGGCTTTCGGAACTAAAAAAGACGCTATTCCTGGCTACATCAATGAGCTCTGGTTTAATGTCGACGAAGGTAAAGAGGGTATTTACCGCGGTCAGTGTGCGGAATTATGCGGTAAAGATCACGCTTTTATGCCGATCGTGGTTCAAGTTGTCAGTGGTGAAGATTTTGATAAATGGGTACTAGCTGGCGGCAGCTTTGACAGTTCTAACCTGGCACAGGCGTCGAACGATCAAAGTAGTCAGGCAAAGACTGCGCAGGCCTTTTCAGTTGATCGAGAGTCGGCTGGTCAAGAGTCAACTGGGCAACAAGACCGATCTGACCAAAAGTCGAATTCAGTGATCGAAGCCATTGTGCCAGCGGCGCAAGCTGAAGAAGTTTCTTGGGATAAAGACTCGCTAATGGCTGAAGGCGAGAAAAGCATTATTACCTGTAACGCATGCCACGGCCAAAATGGCGAAGGTGGCGGCGGTGGCTTGTTTCCTGCCATTGCGGGTAGTGCTGTCGCGAATGGCCCGGTGGAAGAACATGTTGATATTGTCTTAAATGGTAAGTCTGGTACGGCAATGGCGGCCTTTGGCACGCAGCTAACGGATGAGCAAATTGCAGCCGTGATCACTTTTCAACGAAACTCGTACGGTAACGAGACAGGCGATGTGGTTTTGCCTGCCGATGTAGCCGCACAACGAAACTAATAGAAGTCCAGGAGAACTCGAATGGCAAACGCAGCAGCTGTTGATTCGCACGATCACGATCATCACGACCATAAGCCTCCGTTCTTTCAACGTTGGTTTATGTCGACCAACCACAAGGATATCGGCACGCTATATCTGATCTTCTCGCTCACCATGTTGTTCTTAGGTGGCGCGATGGCATTGGTAATTCGCGCCGAATTATTCCAGCCTGGCTTACAATTTGTTGACCCGCATTTCTTTAACCAAATGACTACCGTGCATGCCTTGATCATGGTATTTGGTGCCGTAATGCCAGGGTTCGTTGGTTTTGCCAACTGGATGATTCCGCTGATGGTCGGCGCGCCCGACATGGCGCTACCGCGCATGAATAACTGGAGCTTCTGGATCTTACCATTTGCCTTCTCGATCTTATTGATGAGCTTCTTTGTACCAGGCGGCGCACCAGCTGCGGGCTGGACACTGTATGCGCCATTGACCATTCAGGGCGGAATGAGTGTTGATATGGCTATCGTAGCCATTCACATGATGGGAATCTCCTCCATTATGGGCGCAATTAATGTCATCGTGACGGTGTTGAACATGCGTGCGCCGGGTATGACATTGATGAAAATGCCAATGTTCGTTTGGACATGGCTGATTACTGCATTCCTACTGATTGCGGTCATGCCAGTATTTGCTGGTGCCGTAACGATGCTACTAACTGATCGTCATTTTGGCACCGCGTTCTTTGACCCGGCTGGCGGCGGTGACCCGGTATTGTTCCAGCATATTTTCTGGTTCTTTGGTCATCCTGAAGTCTATATTATGATCTTGCCTGCTTTTGGCATCATCTCGCAAATTATTCCGACCTTTGCTCGTAAGCCCTTGTTTGGTTATGCCTCAATGGTGTTTGCGACCGCTGCGATTGCCTTTTTGTCGTTTATCGTCTGGGCACATCATATGTTTACCGTTGGTATGCCGTTAGAAGGTGAGCTGTTCTTTATGTACGCCACCATGCTGATTTCAGTGCCCACTGGCGTAAAAGTGTTTAACTGGGTAACCACCATGTGGCGCGGCTCAATGACATTTGAAACGCCGATGTTATATGCCATTGGTGTGGTTTTCTTATTCACTATGGGCGGTCTATCTGGCCTGATGTTGGCGATTACGCCGGCTGACTTTCAGTATCACGATACCTATTTCGTGGTTGCGCACTTCCACTATGTATTATTCTCGGGTGCAGTAATGGCGATGATGGGCGGTGCTTATTACTGGCTGCCAAAGTGGACTGGCCACATGTACAACGAGACTTTAGGCAAGATTCACTTTTGGCTAACGGCGATTTTCTTTAATGTGACTTTCTTCCCACAGCATTTCTTAGGTTTGGCTGGCATGCCGCGTCGTTATGCTGACTATCCAGTGCAATTTACTGAGTTCAATCAGTGGTCGTCGATTGGCGCCTTTGGCTTAGGCTTATCGCAGCTACTATTTGTTTACATCATCGTTGTGACGGTGCGTGGCGGCAGAAAAGCAACGGCTGAAGTTTGGGAGAACCCAGAAGGTCTTGAATGGACTGTGCCTAGCCCGGCGCCATTCCATACTTTTGATGATCCGCCGGTTGTTAAGTAAATCACTTATTCGCGGCGTGCCCTGCGAACTCAAAGAAGAGCCGCCGCGATTTTAAAACCTAGATGAATGAGCAAACTCCACAACAGGAGCAAAGCGAACCGCGAGAGCAGCGTAAAAAGAACAATGCTCGATTAGCGTTGATCATCGCCTTGATCCCGGTATTGCTATTTATTACTTCGTTTTTTATTCGTCGTTAAAGCCGTTAAAAAGTAGATGTCTGTACAAACCAATTTAGTCGTTAAACTGATCGTGATATGTGCCGTCATGTTTGGCTTTGGCTATGCCTTGGTGCCTTTGTACGAAGCATTTTGTCGAGTCACTGGATTTGGTGGCAAAACGGATATCATTCAAGATTCGGTCGCCCGTGAGGCCTCTGAGGAAAATCGAGAAATTGAGGTGACTTTTACGTCGCATGCGAGTACCAATTTACCTTGGGAGTTTAAGCCGGTTACTCGAGCAATGGATATTAAAATTGGCGAGGTTCAGGAAGCTAAGTTTTACGTTAAGAACGTTTCCAACCGGCCAATCACCGGTATGGCGACCTTTAATGTGACGCCGCCAAGAGCTGGCTTTCATTTTAAGAAAACCGAGTGTTTTTGTTTTACCGAACAATTAATGCAGCCCGGAGAAGAGCAGGAAATGACTGTGCGTTTTATGCTCGATACCGAAATGCCTGATGATGTGCACGAACTGACACTGTCGTACACTTTTTTCGATAATGCCAAGTATGCTGCCAGTGGGGATTAGCTATTCCGACTTAGCAGGCTTGGGTTACAATAACTAAATCATTCGCTCAGCACTGAGTTGAGCATGTACTAGCAAAAAGATAAATAAAGAGGACAC
Organism: uncultured Gammaproteobacteria bacterium; assembly: GCA_964455815.1. GTDB lineage: Bacteria > Pseudomonadota > Gammaproteobacteria > Arenicellales > Arenicellaceae > Arenicella. Next base: position 20,948 of record CAYVYS010000009.1, on the reverse strand, counting down.
CGAAGATGGGTTCACATTCACCAGATCGTTATTTTGTACCAGATTCCAGCCCGTATCCGTTTCTGGCTTCGATCGCCTTGTTCTTTATTGCCATGGGTGGTGCCAGTTATCTCAATGGCTACTCGATCGGGCCAAAATTTATGACCTTCGGCTTCGCCTTTATGGCGGTCATGTTGTTTGTCTGGTTTCGCAAAGTCATTGTTGAAAGCCCGATTTACAACATGGATGTAGATAAGTCGTTCCGCATGGGCATGGCCTGGTTTATTTTTTCTGAAGTGATGTTCTTCGCGGCCTTTTTTGGAGCCTTGTATTACCTCAGAATGCTCGCCTTACCATGGTTAGCAGAAACAGAAATTCTCTGGCCGGGTTTTGAAGCTACTTGGCCGTCGGCGGGTCCTAAAGGGGCTGAGTTGCTAGCCGGCGTTGCTCCCAATCAGATCGCCATCGATGAAGGTACGCAGTACGCCATTATCGATCCATGGCATTTACCATTATGGAATACCATCATTCTATTGACGTCCAGCGTCACGCTAACCATTGCTCACCATGCGCTGAGAGACAATAAGCGCGGTGTCTTGATTTTCTGGCTGGCGCTAACCGTAATCTTAGGATTTATCTTTTTAGCTTTACAGGCCGAAGAGTACATCGAAGCCTACCAACAACTTGGTTTAACGCTTGGCACTGGGGTTTATGGTTCAACCTTTTTTATGTTGACTGGCTTCCATGGTTTCCACGTTTGTTTAGGCGCCTTTATTTTATTGGTGGTGCTGATTCGCTGTATCAAAGGGCATTTCACTGCTGAGAAGCACTTCGCCTTTGAAGCTGGTGCCTGGTACTGGCATTTTGTTGATACGGTGTGGGTTGGCTTATTTGTGTTTGTCTACGTGTTGTAGCTCTGACACTAAAACAGATATTAAAAAACGCCGATGACTAAGCTCTCGGCGTTTTTTTTGTTAAGCGAAGCCTTTAGCTAATCTTGTCTTTAGCTAATTTTCTTGCTCCATTCTTTGCTGCTGTTCCTTATTGAAGTTTTTAGGGTTCACTGAGTTACTGGGTTCAATCCAACCCATTTTCATTGATAAAACGATAAAGCCTAATAGCACCACCCAAATTCCGATTCGCCAGGTTAGGGCGCGCACAACTTTGTCGCCCTTGTCTCTTTCGTCTGGTGTTTTAAGCAGATGATAAAGACCAACGCCGAGGGCGCTGATCATGGCCAACATCATGAAAATAATGACTAGTTTACTCATAGTACGACTGACGCAAAGTGGCTCGCGTGGTTTCTATTGCTTGTGTTATGGTGCGCTCGCAGTGTAGTGCAAATGTGTCAACACGTCGCGAAATATGTCCGAAAAAACAGCAAAACTAAGCCCGCCCTGGCGCCAACCTGTGCTTGTGTTACTTGGCGTTGTGATCTGCTTAGGCATGCTGCGGCTGGGCGTTTGGCAGCTCGATCGGGCAGATCAAAAGCAAGCCATTGTTGATGAGCGTCAGGAGCGAGCGGATGCCACCATCATAGATTTGATAGATTTACCCGAGCTTACCGCTACGCAAAATCGATTTCGGCCGGTTAGAGTGACTGGCAAGTATCTCCCAAATAAAACCATCTACTTGGATAATCAAACCTTTAAGCAACAAGTGGGTTATCAAATTCTTACTCCGATGCAGCTAGATGGTAGCGAGCGGCTCATATTGATCGCCCGAGGTTGGATCGAGACAGGGCCAAATCGCAATCGCTTGCCCGATCTAATTACGCCAGTCGATACGCTAACCATAACTGGGCGATTGAATACTCCAATCGGGCCGCCACCGTTGTGGAATGACGAATATCCTGTGCACAGCGGTGCTCGCTGGCAATACCTGGATCTGATTATGGCACAAACGCAAATAGGGCAAGAACTCTACCCATTGGTGTTAGAATTGAGCCCCGAATTTGATGGTGATCGATACCTCAAACGTGCCTGGCAGGGCATCGATGACCGTGAAGTAAATAAACACAAAGCCTATGCTTTCCAGTGGTTTGCCATGTCGCTGGCCTTCTTTATTGCTTGCGTGTTTTTACTGAGAGCAAGTAACAAGAAATCATAAGCACAATGGCTAATTAACACGCGTACAGCTCAAACTCAGAATTATGAATCAAACAGACCAGCAAGCGAGTAAAAAACGCTTTTGGAATCGCGTTCAAATTGTGATGATTTTCATCGTTTTTACCGCGCCTCTTTTGGGAGCTTATTTTTATAAGCCAACGAGCTTTAATAATTATGGTGATATTTATGTGCCAGTCAGAGTCGTTGAGAACTTGAAAATGCAGGGTCAAACAGGTGAGGTTGAACTCGATAGTTTTCGCCGTCAATGGATATTCTTAGTGACTGCGAAAAATGCTTGTGATGAGGCCTGTGAAGCCAATATTTTAAAGATTCGCCAGCTTCGCTTTATGCAGAATCAGAATATGAAACGTATTCGAACAGTGTTCCTGCATGCTGGGTTAGATAAAACGCTTGCGGATGATTTGACTGCTAAGTATCGCCCAGTAGAGAGTTACCAAGTGCAGGCGAATAATTTTGATCAATGGACTAAGATTTTGGCCTTAAAGGATGTGCCTGCCGAGGCACAATTGAATCGAGTTTATGTGATTGACCCGGCTGGAAATCTGGTGCTGAGCTACCCATCCACAGCCGAACCGAATAGCATTAATAAAGATATAAAGCGTCTGCTTAAAACCTCACAAATTGGGTAGCACTGTGAATTCGCCTTCATCGCTCAGCCAAGCGATTCGTCAGTATTACGATTTAACCAAGCCGCGAGTGGTTATGCTGATAGTCTTTACGGCGTTTGTCGGCATGTTATTAGCGGTGCCAGGCATGCCAAATTGGTTTACCGTGCTGATGGCGTCCTTAGGTATTGGATTAGCTGCGTCTTCTGGCGCAGTGATGAATCAAATCATAGATATGCGAGCCGATGCCATAATGGCGCGCACGCAAAATCGCCCCTTAGCAACTGGCGGTTTGCAATTATGGCAGGCGGTTATTTTTGCGGCGCTTTTATGTGGCGCAGGTATGGTGATATTACTGCGCTGGGTGAATGAAACCACTGCCATCTTAACCTTTCTATCAATGGTCGGTTATGGCGTGATTTACACTGTGTTTCTCAAACCAGCTACGCCACAAAATATTGTGATTGGTGGTGCGGCCGGCGCGGCACCGCCATTATTGGGCTGGGTTGCAATGACCAATGCGATCACCGCCGAAGGCTGCTTATTATTTCTGATTATTTTTGCCTGGACACCGCCACACTTTTGGGCGCTTGCCTTATATCGCCGCGAAGAATACGCCGAGGCCGGGGTGCCGATGTTGCCGGTGACGCATGGAGAAGAGTTTACGCGCTTACAAATCCTGTTATATACCTACATTTTGGTCGCAGTTACTCTGATGCCATTTAGTATTCATATGTTTGGCGGCATCTATCTTCTTGGCGCGATCTATTTGAATGCGCGCTTTATGTATTTTGTTTATAAGCTTTATAACAACTATTCTGATGAATTGTCGCGTAAAACATTTTTCTACTCTATTAAGTATTTAATGTATCTATTCGCGGTGATGCTCATTGACCATTATTTTTGGTCGCCGTTACTCACCTTGCTTGGTAAATAATCGTCGCGAAAGTCGACGAATAGCCTGGCCCAGGGCCTTCGCGGCCATTCCTTTGCGCCCAGCAATTTGTTCTGCGTGTATATCGGATTCATTCAATAGCTCAGGTGCAAAACGCGTTTTGAGTTTGGTGAGCGCAGATAAGTCGACCTGGCTAAACTTAGTAAATAGCCATCGGTTGGGCCAATTCCAACTAGCCCCGCGGAAAAAACTGGCAACCAAGTCTACTAAAATTGGCTGACCCTCTGGCGTGATCAAAGTATTACTCGGATTGCGTAAGTCATTGTGCGCAACACCTGCCGCGTGCACATCAAGAATGGCTCGTTCTAGTTGAGCAAAAAAATCTGGCCAGTTTGGTTCGATGCGGTCCAGCCGGCTGATTTGTTCTGACGCATGGTAGCTCATTAAAAATGAGCGAGCGCTGGGCTTAGATAATAATGTCGGCACACAGTCTACATCGCTTAAGCGTGATAGGGCCTTGATCTCTCGCCAGTTTAGAATCGGCCCAACTAGGGTGGCAAACCATTTGTCGGCGCCTGACTGATCTTTTAGCACCGCTCGCTCACCATTGATCTCTATTAGCAGCACATCCGGGCGCGAACCACCACCTTCACGGAAACAATCAACCGAATGAGATCGTAATTCATCAAGTGAAAATTCAGACCATTGAACTGACATGACGGGCGAGGTATTTACTCTGGGCTTTTGCGTGTCACAACGCTAATAAAATGGCTTAGTATGGTAACATCACGCCCCGAAATTATCCGAACATTGAGCCCGCACCATGCCTGCGTTTGAACTTGATAGCACTACTGCATTAACGCCATTGGACGGTCGCTATGCCTCGAAAGTTGCTGAGCTACGCCCGATTTTTTCTGAATTTGGTTTGATCAAATATCGAAGCTTAGTCGAAGTCCGGTGGCTGCAAGCTTTAGCAAGTGAACAGGCCATTGCCGAAGTGCCGTCTTTTAGCGCTAACACCAATGCGGAATTAGATCGTCTTATAAGTGATTTTTCGGTGGCTGATGCTGAGCAGGTGAAAAGTATTGAAGCGACGACTAATCACGATGTTAAGGCGGTGGAGTACTTTTTAAAGCAAAAAACCGCCGAGCTAGAGGAGGTGAGTGCAGTCAGTGAATTTTTCCACTTCGCCTGCACTTCTGAAGACATCAATAATCTGTCCTATGCCTTGATGCTCAAAGACGCTCGAGAGCAAGTGGTGTTACCGGTTTTTAAGCGCGTAGTGAAGACGATAAATGACTTGGCTGATGAGACAGTTTCGATCAGCATGTTGGCGCGCACACATGGTCAGCCGGCTTCGCCTACCACGCTAGGTAAGGAACTGCGCAATGTGGTCGCGCGCATGAACACACAAATAGAGCGCATTGAAGCCGTGCAAATTCTAGGCAAAATTAACGGTGCTACTGGCAACTTTAACGCCCACCTGGCCGCTTACCCCAAAGTAGATTGGCAAACGTTTTCTGGAAATTTCGTCAACTCCCTTGGCCTTAATTGGAATCGATTAACTACGCAGATCGAACCTCATGACTACATGGCAGAGTTGTTTCACGCCATGCTTCGCTTTAACACCATATTGCTGGATTTTAATCGAGATATTTGGAGCTATATTTCGATTGCTTATTTCAAACAAAAAATGGTTGCTGGTGAAGTTGGGTCTTCGACTATGCCGCATAAGGTCAATCCGATCGATTTCGAAAACTCGGAAGGCAACCTCGGTTTAGCAAACGCTTTGTTCGAACACCTGGCAGCGAAATTGCCGATCAGTCGCTGGCAGCGCGATCTGACTGATTCAACGGTTCAACGCAATATCGGCGTTGCTTTTGGATATACGGTTTTAGCCTGCTCAGCGGCTCTCAAAGGCATTAGTAAGCTGGCGGTAAATGAGGCGCAAATTGCCGCAGACCTGGATGAGAACTGGGCCGTACTGGGCGAGGCGATTCAAACCGTCATGCGGCGCTATGATATTCCCGAGCCCTATGAAAAGCTTAAAGCTCTAACACGCGGTAAAGATGGTATCGATCAAGCGGCCTTGCTTGAATTTGTCGAGTCACTGGAGGTGCCTGAGTCGGTTAAAAAGGAACTAAAAGCCATGACGCCCGCCAGTTATATTGGTCTGGCCGTGGAGTTGGCGACTTCGTGATCGATAAGCAGGCTCCAACCGGACAAGAGCCAATACGACTATCTAAATTGATGTCGCAGCGTGGGCTTTGCTCGCGTCGCGAAGCAGATAAGCTAATCGAAAAAGGTTGGGTCTTGGTGGATGGCCAAGCTGTCACCACGCTTGGGACTAAGGTTTCTCCCACTGCCAACGTGGAGCTCAGTGACAAAGCCAAAGCGCAACAAAGAGAGCGTGTCACTATCATGCTCAATAAACCAGTCGGTTATGTATCAGCTCAGGCAGAGGACGATTACATTCCTGCGGTACGTTTAATTAGTCAATCAACGCACTCCGCGCTGGATAAAACGCGGCTTAAATTAAAAGCCGAGCATTTTGCTGGATTAGCGCCCGCCGGGCGTTTAGATATCGATTCTCAAGGTTTGTTGGTGTTAACTCAGGATGGGCGTATCGCCAAACAATTGATTGGCGAACACAGCGATTTAGAAAAGGAATATTTGGTTCGTGTGCGCGGTGATATTTCTGAGGCACAAATAAAATCGTTACAATTCGGTCTCAAGTTAGACGGCAAAGCCTTAAAAAGAGCCAAAGTAAAACAACTCAATACCGAGCAATTACAAATCATATTGCGCGAAGGAAAAAAACGCCAGATACGGCGTATGTGTGAGGCAGTGGGCTTGCATGTGACTGGTTTAAAGCGGGTCAGAGTTGGCGAGCTCAGGCTTGGCAAACTTGCGGAAGGAGAATGGCGGTTTGTGAAAGCTGAAGAATTTCGTCACCGTCGACCAAAGTCTCAACATAAACGAGCGAGAACTTCGAGCACGGCGTCAAACCACCAAAAACAATCTCGCTAGTTAGTGCAGTGGGCGTCTAAGAACGCATAGGTATGTGCAATTAGCTGCTCGCGTGAGCCGGAAAAACTATGATCGTCATCTATCAGCTGCCATTGCACGGTTGCTTTTTGATTGCGGCGTAGAGCTTCAAATAATGGCTTGATATGGATATCCATTGGGATAACCTCGGTGTCGGCAGGGATTAACAGTACTGCGCGATCTTGTAGTTTGCTCGCCCTGGGTAAAAGGTCAAGTTTAGCGCCGAGGTCTTTGATCTCCTGGATGGCTTTCTCGCCCGACCAGCCATTGAGCATAAACAAAGAGTCGCTATAGGATTTCCACAATTGCGCGCTTTCGGTGTTTTCAAATAACCCTTCATTGCGCATACCCATATTCGCGCCATCATAGGCGACGGCGCATTTCACCTCGGGATTATCCAATATCCCGGCGATGGCCATATGCCCGCCCATGCTGTGTCCAACCAGAGAGAGTTTGCTTGGGTCAATTCCCAGCCTGACGGCATTGTCTGATGCCGATAGATAATCGATCACAACGCTAACATCGGCTTCTGAGTTAGCAAAAGAAAACTCGCCTTCGGCGCCCCATGCTCCCCGGTAATTGAAATAAACGGAATTCCAGCCTTGGCGACGAAGTGCCTGCGCCACGTCCAGGCTACGCTCATTGCCAGGGTAGCCATGTAAGAAAATAGCAGTTGGATGCGGTCCTTGCCCTGCAGCTTGATAGATCAGCCCGGGCAGGCGTTGACCGTGCGAGAGAATAGTCAACTCGCTGACACTCGCTGGCTTAGCGTTCGTGTGCGTTGAGAACCAGGCAAAGAGTATGGTAGTTACTATCAGATAAGAAGAGCGCATAAGATTTAGCGAGGATATTGGATTAATGACAACGATAACAGATTTAATCAGAAACCCCTTAATTCTCGTAAGCGAAGCTATGTTGTCTGGGTCTTAAGTATTAGCGTGCTACTAACAAGCGCTATGCTATCGTTGCTATTCAACCCACTATTCATTCGACTATTCAGTTCACTGTGCTAACTGCGTCAATGCAAACCATTCTCGAACACGAAGCAACACTACGCTTAACTGTTTTTATTGGTGTCTTTTTGCTCATGGCGATACTCGAAGCGCTGTTGCCGCGTAAACGTCGAGTTATGCCGCGCCTGACACGATGGTTTACCAATCTTTCCTTAGTAGTTATTGATGGCTTAGTAGTGAGGCTGTTAGTGCCTGTCCTGGCCGTTGGTGTCGCTAGTTGGGCTGCAAGCAAACAGTTTGGCCTGTTTAACTTGCTCGATTGGCCATTTTGGTTAGAATTTGTTGCCGCAATCGTACTTTTGGATATGTTGATCTATGCGCAGCATGTTGCCAGCCACAAAATTCCTGTTTTATGGCGTTTACACAAAGTGCATCATGCTGATAGAGATATCGATGTCACCACTGGAGCACGATTTCATCCGGCTGAAATCGTCTTTTCAATGCTGTTTAAATTATTGTGTGTCAGCCTGCTGGGGCCTGCTGCCGCCGCGGTCATTGTGTTTGAAGTTATCTTGAATGCCTCGGCGATGTTTAATCATGCTAATTTCGCACTGCCCAAAGCGCTGGACTCGGTCTTGAGAAAGTTCATAGTTACACCAGATTTTCATCGCGTGCATCATTCGGTAAGGCACCAAGAGACTGATAGTAACTATGGTTTCTTTCTTGCTTGCTGGGATCGGGTTTTTGCGACCTATACCCCGCAGCCTGAGGTGGGCCATGAGCAAATGGTGATTGGTTTAAATGAATATCAGTCTCATGAGCCAAATACCTTGTGGTGGAGCCTGATAGCACCGTTTAAAAAGGTTGCGCCGCCAGCGAAAGCAAAAGGTAGTGAAAATGCTTAAATGGGCGTCTGTGATTATGCTGCTTATTGCAATTGGAGCCGGTCTGGCTTTGTTGTTACAGCCAGAGCTAACCGCGATTCACAATGAAATTCGCGGCGATTATCAATCGGTTGAGCACATTTCAGCGCGAGACTTTAGTAACTTAGATCAGCAAGATGTGGTGATCTTTGATGTGCGCGAAGCGGATGAACATCAAGTTAGCCATTTACCCAACGCGATTCAAGTCGACCCTGGGATCGACGTTGATGAATTTCTTGATCAGTACCAGCACTTACTGGCTGAAAAACAAGTGATTTTTTATTGTTCGGTCGGGCGCCGTTCTTCAGGTTTAATTGCTCGCCTGCAGCCTTATGCGGAGTCGGGCAACTTTATCAATTTACAAGGTGGTCTGTTCAACTGGATCAACGAGCAGCGGCCAGTGTCAGGGCAGGGCATTCATCCTTATAACGCCTATTGGGGGCGCTTGATCGATGACGCCAGTCAAATTCGTTATCAATGAGATTTATCCTTATGTCTAAGTTTTTGTTTGTTATTTTTATCGCCTCAGTTTCGCAATTAGTCCCACTTAACAAGGTGTATGCCGAACAAACTCTCACCGCTGAGGATCAAAGTCGTATTCTGGATATCGGTGAAGTTCGTGAAGGTGTGCGTCATCTAAGTGCCGAGCAAACCAAACAAGCGTTAGCGAGTGACCCATCGATTGTCGTGCTTGATGTACGAACCGCTAAAGAGCACCAAGCAGGGCGAATTCAGGCAGGCGAAAATATCGATTACTATGGCGATTCTTTTCGAGAACAATTGGCTAAACTCGATCGTACTAAAACGTATTTAGTTCATTGCCGCTCCGGCGTTCGAAGCGGTCGTAGCCTGCCAATCTTAAAGTCTTTAGGCTTTACAAATTTACTGCATCTAGATGGTGGTTTTAAAGCTTGGGAGGAACTGGCAACAGATCAATAAGCAAAGTAGCTAGAAGTTAATAAAGGAAGGTAGCTAAAGGAACTAAAATTAGAAGCGCAGAATTTAAAGATCTGAAATAAAATGGGCAGCCGCCCGAAGGCGGCGCCCTAGTTTCATGATGTTGATTGTTGCGCACGCAACACAGCCCGATCATTCCCTAATCCATCATGCCCCAACATCGCTAACTCCTGTAGATCAAAAGCATGCTTGCTTCGCTGTTGATAATCAAACTATAGAAAATACCTCTAAATAGCACATCACCCGTTTGGGTGATTTTGATCATTTTTTTGCGAGTAAGCGAAACAAAATTGAATTAAGAATCCACTTTTATTTCTGATAGATTTTCTCACCGTTTAGATAAGTGGCTAAAATCTGAGTGCTGGGAATCTCTGCGACTGGAACCTGCATAATGTCTTGTGATAAGACGACAAAATCGGCAAGTTTCCCAACCTCTATTGACCCTAACTGATTTTCTTGAAATGCCGCAAAGGCCGCGCCTAAAGTGAAGCCGTAAAGGGCTTGATCGCGAGTTAAGGTTTGATCTGGATACCAACCGTTTGCAGGCCAGCCTTTAGTGTCTTGTCGGCTGACTGCAGCATAAAACCCCAGCATTGGGTCGGGTCGTTCGACAGGAAAATCCGAACCCAATGCCAACGGAATACCAAGATCATTGAATCGTTGCCAGGCGTAGGCGCCTTTGATTCGCACTGGCCCTACGCGATCTTCAGCCCAGTACATGTCGCTGGTGGCATGAGTAGGTTGCACTGAGGCGATTAATTGTAGTTCTTTAAAACGTTGAAAATCATCGACTGCGACAACTTGAGAATGCTCGATGCGATGACGCCCAGGATTATCGGTTTTGGCGGCGTCTTTTAAGACATTCAGTGTGACTTGGTTGCCACGATCACCAATTGCATGAATATTAATTTGCAAACCGCAGTTCGCAGCTTTCGCGGCATATTCTTTAAGTGTTGCTTCGCTCTCGATCAATATGCCTCGGTTACCGGGATCGTCAGAATAGTCTGCCAGTAGCGCTGCGCCTCTTGAGCCTAAAGCGCCGTCGCTATAGAGTTTTACCGAGCGAGCAGTGAGTATGGCAGCTGGATCGATTTGTGAGCCCGTTTCGCACAAGTGAGACAACATCTCTTGTGCACCATCGGCCATGGCATAAACGCGAACTTTCATATCGCCGGCATCGGCAAATTTTTGTAAGAGTTTCCACACCTGCAACGAGGTGCCAGCATCATGCATGCCAGTTAAACCAACTTCGGCGGTCTTGGCCATCGCGAGCTCGAGAGCCGACCTCAATTCGCTTTCAGTAGCGGCTGGCACTTGTGATTGAATCAAATTGGCCGCTTTGTCGATAAAGACACCTGTTGCTTGCTGATTCGCGTTCCGTACGATTTCACCACCTTGCGGTTGCCAGTCGCCACTCAAATCTTGTTTAGCAACCTCCATTGCTTTGCTGTTGCCCCAGCTAGCGTGGCCATCGACCCGCTCTAACCAAACAGGGGTATCTGGGAAGGCTGCATCCAGATCAGCAGCGGTCGGCAGGGCGATTTCTGGCCAGTCATTTTGATCCCAGCCACGGCCCAATAGCCACTGACCGGCTTGCAGTGCCTGGGCTTTGGTTTGCAGCTTACGGATGATTTCAGCCTTACTTTTTGTGCCCATTAAATCGGCGAAGATCAGGCTTTGCCCCAGACCAAGTAAATGACCATGCGCGTCAATCAGACCTGGGACGATGGCCTTACCCTGCATATCAATTTGCTTAGCCGAAGGGAATTTTTGCAACAAGGTTTGCAAATCACCGACGCCAACAAATTGCTTGCCTTGATAGGCAAAGGCGTCGACTTTGGGCTGCGCTTCGTCAACGGTGTAGACCGATGCATTAAAAACGATAGTGATATCGCTGCTAATGGTGGCCTCTTTGCTTGCGGTATTGTTTTGGCTTGTTGTGGTTTGCTCGCTAGCAGGCTGACAAGCAAAAAGAGCAGAAAACAGCAATAACAGAATGAGCGACTTTTTCATGGTGTTGGCGACAAGTAAATTTAACCGCCCTAGGGTAAACCATGAAGAATACTAAGACTAGTGATGATGGTCGCTGGAACAATTCTCTGAGTTACAGCGTATCGCCTGACAGGCTCGGTAATTTAGATAGTGAGATAAGGCAAGAATTAATCCACCCAATGTCGTAGCGAGTTTTTCCTGGCTTGCTGTCAAATTATGATGCCCCCAGATAGCCACCAATGCCAACACTGAAATACCCAATAGACCAGTCATTAAAATAGCGCCATTGCGATGTCGGCGACAGCCGATAAATAAGGCAACCAAGCTGCTGGGGAGTACCAACCAGAGCATCAATTGATGGAATACCAGTTCCTCAACCAGTATCGACAAGGACAGAATTGGTAGCAATGTAAGCACCACGGGTGCCAGCAGACAGTGCACCATGCACACGCCCGAAAGCAAAATTGCCAATTTGTCTAAGCTTAATGACTTCATGTTTGTAACCAGTCTGCTTGACTGGCTAGGAAGCGGCGGTATTAATTCACAGTTATGTAATAATATAACACCAATAAGCCAAACTGAAATCCTTTCTGTAAAAAAGCGTGGCTATTTCAAGCCGGCGTTGATGCTTTTAAGCGCCTCTTCACCGGGGCAGAGTTGCTGTTGGCTTAGCGCATTTAACGGCGTCTTGGGCAGATTAAGAATTTCGTGCAAATTGTCTGCATCAGGGTCGACATAAATTAAGCCCGTCAGCAATCGATCCCGTTCCTTGTGATCTTGTACTGCCTCAAAGGCAGCGCGCCGACTAGTTGGGTCATAGTCTTGCGCTAATTTACTTAGCTGAACTTTGTCGCCATTGTGTAAATCGACGACCTTGGTCGTACCTTCAAGTTGCTCTAATGTAATCTCTTGAGCCATCGGAACATAATCAACCACCGCGGCGGTGTCCACATGCTCGCGCGTATAGTCATAACTCTTGGTCGAGCCGCTATGATTATTAAAGGTAACGCAAGGTGAGACCACATCGATTAAGGCAAAGCCTTTGTGAGTCATGGCGGCTTGCATTAACGGTACTAACTGATCTTTGTCACCGGAAAAACTGCGTGCTACAAAAGTGGCGCCTAAATCCAACGCTAAAGAGACTAGATCAATCGCTGTGTAGGGATTGACGCGTCCTTTTTTATTAGTCGAACCTTCGTCGGCAGTCGCAGAATCCTGGCCTTTGGTCAAGCCATAACAACCGTTATTTTCGACTAGGTATAGCATGTTCAGATTGCGGCGAATCACATGCGCGAATTGCCCCATACCAATCGAGGCAGTATCGCCATCACCTGAAACGCCGACATATAACAAATCACGATTAGCGACATTCGCGCCGGTGGTGACCGATGGCATGCGGCCATGCACTGAATTAAAACCGTGAGCGCGATTTAAAAAATAGTTCGGCGATTTAGATGAGCAGCCAATGCCGGACATTTTAGCTACACGATGCGGTGCAATGCCCAGCCCCCAAATGGCTTGGATTACCGCGGCACTAATCGAGTCGTGACCACAACCCGCGCATAAAGTAGAGATCGTACCCTCATAGGCGCGCGTGGTTAAACCCAGGGCATTGGTTGGTGATTGAGGATGGCGGAAATTTGGTTTAAGAAAAGACATGGTTTTTTATCTGGTCTTGTTCGGGCGAACTCTTTCAGGCGACCTCAGCCGTTGAGGGCGACTCTAGCTGGCTGCTGATAGAATCGAAAACAAGGCGAGCGCTGATCGGGTCGCCATTAAAATGCAAAACGGATTTTAAGCGCTGCGGAGCGATCTCCAGCTCGTTAACTAACAAGGATTTAAATTGTGCATCGCGATTTTGTTCGACCACAAATACCGTGTCATGTTGCTCGATAAAATCTGCCACTTGCTGATGAAATGGGAATGCCAGCACACGCAAATCATTAGCGGTTCGGCCTTGTTCGCCTAATAAATCGATAGCTTCAGCCACCGCGTCTAAACTGGTGCCAAAGTGAATAATGCCGATACTTTTGTTTGCGTCGCGCTCGCTGGCAATTGGTTTAGGTAAATGCTCTGGTGCGTTCCTCCATTTGACCGAAAGGCGCTCCATGTTTCTCTGATAGGCTTCGCCCTTTTCGGTGTACACCGCATATTCATCGCGCGAGGTACCACGATTAAAAAAGGCACCTTTGTCTGCATGTGTGCCTGCTAGAGTACGATAGGGAATGCCGTCGCCATCAACATCAAGATAACGGCCGAAGCGTTCAATTGCATCGAGTTGTTCGGCATTTAAGACCTTACCCTTATCAAATTGGTGCGCATTATCCCAGCTGAGTTCATCGACCAGATGCTCATTCATACCAAGATCCAGATCTGTCAGCATAATCACTGGCGTCTGTAAACGGTCGGCAATATCGAAGGCGGCAGCAGTGAGTTCAAAACACTCTTTTGGATCACCAGGGAATAACAAAACCTGCTTGGTGTCGCCGTGCGAGGCATACGCTGAGATCAAAATATCCGATTGCTGAGTGCGAGTCGGCATGCCAGTAGAAGGCCCAGTGCGTTGCACGTCGATCAACACCGTCGGGACTTCTGCAAAATAAGCCAGGCCGAGAAATTCCTGCATTAGCGATACGCCAGGCCCGCTGGTAGCGGTGAAGGCGCGTGCGCCGTTCCAATTAGCACCAATCACCATGCCGATAGCGGCAAGCTCGTCTTCAGCCTGCACCACCGCGTAATTGTTTTCACCGCTTTGTTGGTCTACGCGAAATTGCTTGGCATATTTTTCATAACCCTCAGCCACTGACGTAGAAGGTGTGATCGGGTACCAGGCGCAGACTGTAGCGCCACCATAGATAGCGCCAAGCCCGCAGGCAGCATTACCCTCCAGCAATATCTTGCCCTCATTCGCATTACTGCGTTTTAGCTGCAAAGGCAGAGGTTCAGCAAAGTTGTTCTTTGCTTGATCGAAGCCAAGCTGCAAAGCATCGATATTCGGTTGTATCAGTTTGGGCTTTTTAGCGAAGGTGTCGTTAACAATGCTCTCTAAAGCAGCGAAATCGATGCCAATTAAATACGCCAATGAGCCCACATAGATAATATTTTTGAATAGTTGGCGTAGCCTCGGATTGTCAAAGTTCTGATTTGTAATCTCAGTCAGTGGCAGGCCGATATAGTGGATGTCATCACGGATTAACTTGAAATCCAGAGGATAGGTATTGTCATAAAAGAAGTAGCCCCCCGGGCAAACACTGGCGACATCGTCTGTCATGCTTTGCGGGTTCACTGAGACCATCAACTCAACCTGGCCACCACGGCGCCCTAGATAGCCTTGTTCGCTGATACGAACTTCATACCAGGTTGGCGCACCTTGGATATTTGAAGGGAAAATATTGCGTGGTGCTACTGGTACGCCCATGCGAAAAATCGCTTTGGCGAACATACTGTTGGCACTGGCAGATCCTGAGCCATTAACATTGGCAAACTTCACAACGAAGTCGTTAACCCGAGTGTCTAAGATTGGTGCGTTAGAGCTTGGTGCACTAGAGTTTGAGGAGCTGCTTGGAGGATTCATGCTGCTTGCTCCTCACTGTTAGCACCAGCTTGAGTCTGCTTAAGTAGTATAGGCGCCGGCCGATCGCCAGCTTTCGTGATGGTATATAAAAATTTCTGCATGTCCCAGGCGCTGGTCGGGCAGCGTTCGGCACACAGGCCGCAGTGCAGACAAACGTCTTCGTCTTTAACCATGACGCGACCAGTTGGCAAATCTTCTGAAACGTATAAATCAGTATCTTTGTTTTCCGCTGGTGCGTTTAGCTGATTGCGTAGCGATGTTTCTTCATCGTTAACGGTAAAGGTAATACAATTGGTCGGGCAAATATCCGTGCAACCATCGCATTCAATGCATTTGGCTTCTTCGAACACCGTTTGCACATCGCAGTTTAAACAACGCTCGGCCTCTACAAAGGCGACTTCAGGAGAAAAGCCAAGTTCCGATTCTATTTTACGGCTTGCTAAGGCCTGCTCGACCGGAAGATGCGCCGAAGCTTGTCGGTCGTCATCAATAACAGCACTATCATAAGCCCACTGATGAATACCCATTTTGGTGCTGACTAAGTTGGTGCCAACTGCCGGGCGCTCATCTTGTGGTGATTTGCCATTGAGCATTAGGTCAATTGAGATGGCTGCCTGATGGCCATGAGCAACGGCGGTAATGATGTTTTCAGGCCCGAATGCGGCGTCGCCACCGAAGAAGACTTTTTGATTGGTGGACTGAAACGTGGCTTTGTCGATGACTGGCATATCCCATTCGCCAAATTCGATGCCAATGTCGCGCTCAATCCACGGAAAGGCATTGTCCTGACCAATGGCCATAATCGCATCAGTGCAGGGAATCTCAACAATTTCGCCGGTTTCAGTAATCGTGCGCTTGCCATTTTCGTCATACGACGACTCGACTACGTTAAAGGTCATTGCCGTCAGTTTGCCGTCTTTGACAATGAATTCTCTAGGGCTGTGATTTGCTAGTATCGGAATGCCTTCAGCCAGGGTATCGTCTTTCTCCCACGGCGAAGCTTTCATGGTTTCATAAGTCGAGCGTACGGTAACGGTCACTTCATTGCCGCCAATTCGCTTGGCAGTTCGACAACAATCCATCGCCGTATTACCACCGCCAACGATTACGACCTCTTTGCCAATCTTTTCAGTGTGCTCGAAGGCGACACTTTCTAACCAATTGATGCCAATGTGAATGTTGTCATCGGCTTCGGCTCGCCCGGGGATTTTCAAGTCTTTGCCTTTCGGTGCGCCAGTGCCGACGAATACTGCGTCATAGCCCTTATCCAATATGCTTTTTAAGCTGTCTACACGAGTATCAAAAATCTGTGTAACGCCCATATCAAGTACATAATCGACTTCTTGATCGAGCACCGATTCGGGTAAGCGAAATGATGGAATCTGGCTACGCATAAAGCCGCCGCCCTTGGCATTCTCATCATATAAATCGATTTCATAACCGAGAGGCATTAAATCTCTGGCGACAGTCAATGAAGCGGGGCCAGCACCAATTAAGGCGATGCGTTTGCCATTTTTCTTACTTGGAATTTCCGGTAATCGGGCGGCAATTACTTCGTCATTTTTTTGATCCGCAGCAACTCGTTTAAGCCGGCAAATTGCCACTGGCTCTTCATCAACTCGGCCACGGCGACAGGCTGGTTCACACGGTCGGTCGCAGGTGCGACCTAGTACACCAGGGAATACATTTGACTCCCAATTAACCATAAACGCATCATCATATCGGCGCTGGCCAATAAGACGGATGTATTCAGGAACGGGAGTGTGGGCGGGGCAGGCGAATTGGCAATCCACAACCTTATGAAAATACTCGGGATTGCTGATGTCAGTGGCTTTCATCGAGCTCGAATTTTTGTGTTAACCAAACAGGTAAAAGGCAACATTTTTTGTTTTACGACAAGTCGATGTTAGCACGCTCAAATGTGGCCGTATACCAGATTTTTACAAGCTACTTAGAACACTGTTTCGAGGCACTACCACCAGTATTTCCCCCACATTTCTGGATTCGCCCAATTGTCGGCATTAAGCCAATCGGGTGTCTTCTTATAATCATTGATGCTGTACTTGAACAGGCTCAATTCACCAGCTTCGATCTGGTAGCTGGACACCTTGTGTAAGCCCAGCGCAAAAAGTTCGGTAATTTGCCAGCTTTCTTCGTTGAGTATTATGGAAATACAAAATTGTGTCGACAAATAATCACGCAATCGAGAGATAATTTGAACGGCCTCGGACTTACCCCATTGTTCAATTGCATCGACTGTTACGGCCACATCAAAACGTTGCTCGAGTTGCATGATGTCTTGCTTTTGATCGGCACAAAAATGCACTAGCTCAATAGGTTGAGCCAGCAACGCTTTTTGCTCTTGATAAATGCTGAGCGAATCAGGCAAGGAATCGCCGATCCACAGAATGCTCTGTGGTTGCGCGGTGTTGATTAAGGTATCAATATCGAACATCAAGGCCTGATGATCTGTAGCACTTTGCAATATCGTTCCTCTGGTCACTATTATTTTCAATCGGATGGTCTATTCAAACGCAATAGTCGTTAATTTTGATTGCTGAATCAAACGGCTTTCAGTAGTCTTTCGGTATTCTTGCCGAACACTTCTTTTCGAACATAAAAATGCTGCAGAGAAGCGGATTGATTCAATGACTGATCACCTCGAACAACTCTCGTTAGCCAAGTTTGCTGAGCAAGCTTATCTGAATTACTCAATGTACGTCATTTTAGACCGCGCACTGCCGTTTGTCGGCGACGGTTTAAAGCCTGTGCAACGCCGTATTGTCTATGCGATGTCTGAACTGGGTTTGCATGCTGCAGCCAAGTATAAGAAATCAGCTCGTACCGTTGGTGATGTATTGGGTAAGTTTCATCCGCATGGAGACAGCGCTTGCTATGAGGCCATGGTATTGATGGCACAACCGTTTAGCTATCGTTACCCACTGGTCGATGGGCAGGGTAACTGGGGCTCAACAGATGATCCCAAATCGTTTGCCGCCATGCGTTATACCGAGTCGCGTTTGGCGCCTTATGCGCAAAGCTTATTGTCCGAGTTGGGGCAGGGCACCAGCGACTGGCAGCCTAACTTTGATGGCAGCCTAAAAGAGCCAACCAGTTTGCCTGCAAGGCTGCCTAACATCCTCTTAAACGGTGGTTCTGGTATCGCCGTTGGCATGGCAACTGATATTCCCTCGCACAATGTGCGCGAGGTCGTCGATGCCTGCATACATTTGCTGGAAAAGCCCAAGGCCACGGTGGCGGACTTAGTTCAATTAATCCAGGGGCCGGATTTCGCAACCGAAGCTGAGATTATTACGCCGCCTGAAGATATTCTGGCCATGTACGAAACCGGTAGCGGCTCGGTTCGCCAGCGCGCGGTCTTTGCAAAGGAAGAAGGCAACATCGTCATCCATGCGCTGCCTTATCAGGCATCTGGTGCTAAGGTGTTGGAGCAAATAGCGCAACAAATGCAGGCTAAGAAGCTGCCAATGGTGTCAGATTTGCGTGATGAGTCAGATCAGGACAATCCAATTCGATTGGTTGTTGTGCCGCGCTCTAACCGAGTTGATTTGGATGCTTTGATGGGCCATTTGTTTGCCACTACCGATTTAGAGAAAAGCTATCGCGTCAATATGAATATGATCGGCCTCGATGGTCGACCGCATGTTTATAACCTGCGCGAATGTTTAAAAGCCTGGCTTAAGTTTCGCATCGAGACGGTGCGCCGTCGACTGCAGTTTCGCTACGACAAAGTAGTTGATCGATTGCACATTTTAGAAGGCTATTTGATTGCCTTTTTAAATATCGATGAAGTAATTGAAATTATTCGTAGCGAAGATAAGCCAAAGCCGGCTTTAATGAAGCGCTTTAAGATCACTGATCGCCAGGCCGAAGCTATCCTCGAATTAAAGTTGCGCCACTTGGCCAAGCTGGAGG
The DNA here is from genome assembly GCA_964455815.1 of uncultured Gammaproteobacteria bacterium. Taxonomy (GTDB): domain Bacteria; phylum Pseudomonadota; class Gammaproteobacteria; order Arenicellales; family Arenicellaceae; genus Arenicella. Next base: position 1,957 of record CAYVYS010000009.1, on the reverse strand, counting down.
AGATGAAAATCAAAGGCGAGCAGGCCGAGCTTGAAAAAGAGCGAGATCGTTTAGCGCAACTTTTGAAGTCGGATGCGCGCCTCAAAACTTTGGTTAAGAATGAGCTCAAAGACGATGCGGATGAATTTGGCGATTCTCGCCGCTCGCCATTGGTGCAGCGCGAGGTGGCTAAAGCGATTGACCAAAGCGAGCTAGTGCCAAGCGAACCAATAACGGCAGTATTGTCACAGCAAGGCTGGGTACGCGCCGCCAAAGGTCATGATATCAACCCGCGTGAGCTGAATTACAAATCCGGTGATGGCTATCAAAGTTCCGCCCGCGGCAAATCCAATCAGGCCGTGGTCGCTTTGGATTCAACCGGGCGAACCTATGCGGTTCCCGCTCACAAGCTGCCATCGGCTCGTGGGCAGGGTGAACCATTAACCAGCAGTGTTAGTCCCCCAACCGGGGCCACGTTTAAGTCTTTAATGATGGGCGCCGATTCTGATCAGCATGTCATGCTTAGTGATGCCGGCTATGGCTTTATCTGTGAAGTAGAAAACATGCTCACCAAAAATAAAAAGGGCAAGGCGACCTTGAGTGTTCCCAAAGGTGCCGAGGCTTTGCCTTCAATCGCGATTCAAAGTCGTGAACAGGATTTCCTTGCGGTGGTGACAACGGCGGGTTATCTAACAATTTATCCGGTGACCGAGCTGCCTGACCTTGCTAAAGGAAAGGGCGTGAAGCTTATCAATGTGCCGAGCAAGTTACTTAAGGCACGCGATGAATATGTACTCGGCGCGACGATTTTTAAGAAAGGCCAACACGTCTTAGTGCACGCAGGCAAACGATATTTACGCCTCAAAGGGCAGGATTTAGAACACTACACGGGTGAACGAGGTAAACGTGGTCGCAAACTGCCTAAAGGTTTCCAAAACGTCAAAGCTATCACCACCGAGAAAGCCTCGGCTACTCAAGATGAAGTTCAACTAGATGATTAAAAACAATGAATAAATTACAACAATTACGCGACATGACTGTGGTCGTTGCTGATACCGGCGAACTGCCAGCTATCGCTGAGTACAAACCGCAAGACGCAACAACCAACCCCTCGTTGTTACTCAAGGTTGCACAAGACGAACAATATGCCAACATCATCGAACGTGCGGTCAGTGAGGCCGATGGCAGTTTAGAAGACGCGGTCGATAACTTTGGAGTCGATGTTGGTTGTGAGATTCTGAAAATTATTCCTGGGCGTGTTTCTACCGAAGTCGATGCAAGATTATCTTTTGATACTCAGGCAACTATCGATAAAGCTCGAAAAATCATCGACCTCTATCAGCAAAGAGGCATCGAACGTGATCGCATCTTGATCAAAATTGCTTCAACCTGGGAAGGTATCAAAGCCGCTGAACAACTTGAGAATGAAGGCATAAATTGCAACTTAACTTTGTTGTTCAGTTTTGCTCAGGCCGTAGCGTGTGCCAATGCCAAGGTATTTTTGATCTCGCCTTTTGTTGGCCGCATTCTTGATTGGCATAAAGCCAATGGTGGCCAGCAAAGCTATGCACCGTTGGAAGACCCAGGTGTACAATCAGTAACTAAGATCTACAACTACTATAAACAACATGGTCATCAGACCATTGTGATGGGAGCCAGCTTTCGCAATGCTGGTGAGATTGAGGCTTTGGCTGGTTGTGATTATTTGACTATCGGGCCAAACTTTTTGGAAGAATTGCGCAATGATCAAGGCGATTTGCCACGACAACTTTCAGAGCAAGATACTGGTGCCGCGCAGCCGGTGGTGCAATTGGATGAAAAGTCGTTTCGCTGGATGATGAATGAAGATGCTATGGCCACTGAGAAGCTCGCACAGGGTATTCGTGCCTTTGCCGCTGATCAGGTCAAACTTGAAGCCATAATGGCGCCAACACTATAGAGCTGCTAGCGCCAGCTGTGGGTAAGCGGGCATTTTTTT
>CAYVYS010000008.1:63797-85722 GCA_964455815.1 uncultured Gammaproteobacteria bacterium | reverse complement strand
CGTAGTGGCTGCAGCCACACTCAAAGTGTGCTGAGATGACTAACGAATACTTAAAATTGTTGAGTATCTCCCCTTTTCCAAACCGTTCCATTACTTCAGGCTCTGCTAAAAAATGAGCTTGGTAGGTGAGATATATATTAGCGCCATCGTCGGTTTCTAAAATTAATCGAACATCGATCACCATCACTTTGTCGCTACGATTTAGAACCCAATCAGCACCTGGCAATACTTTTCCATATATCACTAGTAGATCATTAAGGAAATCAGTGAGAAGTTATCTGTTTCTGACAAATAGGATAAACAGAAACTACTAAATTATTCCGGCATAGCGACCTTGATTACGCATAGTGAAGTTGCCTGATAGTCGTAAACTTAAGTTGCCAGGACAGTTAGCATCGTCAAGCTCTCCGAATCGAATACATCCATAGAAAACCACATTCACTTGACAGATACCAATTCAACTTTAGTGGCATTTCAAGGCTCAAAAATACCGACCCTATAGCTAGAAAGTAAGCCTTACACCTATCACCTATACCGTCCGGTACAAATGTAGGAAAAAATCAAAGCGTGATAAAGTGATATAGCTGTCTCAAGTAATAAAAATAAGGCGCGTACTAAACCGTCAACTTGATATAAAACTTAGTAAGACCCACTGAGAAAGCGTTTTACGACGTTGCCGCATCGGGCGTAGACCCACATTAAATCAGCGGATTCTCGGTACTGCTTCGGAGGATTACTTATGATGATCGACGACACTGTTCGTCGCAGGCTCTTTATTGCCAGTTGCGTAGCGCTGTCAGTGACTGCCATGACCTTTGGTATTCGCGCTGGCATTCTAAGCGATCTCAACCAAAGTTTCGGTTTCACTGATACCGAATTGGGCTGGATCAATTCAATGGCGTTTTTAGGCTTTCCAATCGCCACAGTCTTGGGTGGTTTGCTATACAACAAGCTCGGCCCTAAAGTCTTGATACTTGCTGCATTCATAGGGCATTTGGTTGGCTTATTGCTGACCATTTTCGCCACTGGTTTTTGGAGCCTTTTGATTTCAACTTTTTTCATCGGCCTTGCAAATGGTGGTGTTGAAGCGGCGTGTAATCCGCTCATCGCGGATATGTACAACCGCGATAAAACCACCATGCTCAATCGGTTTCATGTTTGGTTCCCTGGTGGCGTAGTTATCGGCGCAATCATCTCTAAAGTTTTTACTGATCTTGGTTGGTCGTGGCAGATGCAGATCGCGGCCATGCTAGTGCCCACCTTTATTTATGGCTGGATGATGCTGCGAACGGTGTTTCCAACGAGCACGACTCTTGTGCAATCAACCAGTAAGAACTTGTCTAGTTTAGTCTCACCGCTGTTTATCTTTATGTGTGTTTGTATGACTCTTACCGCAACCTCAGAGTTAGGCACACAACAGTGGATAGAGCGTATTCTGAGTGCCTCGGGCGCCGCCCCGATGTTAATACTGGCTTTAATCACCGGGCTAATGGCGGTTGGCCGTTATTACGCCGGGCCAGTGGTTCATCGCTTAAATCCTATAGGCGTGTTATTAATGTCTGCCATATTAACTACCGCAGGCATCTATTGGATGAGCGTTGCCAATGGCTTTGCGGTGTATGGCGCAGCAGCGATTTTTGCACTTGGTGTGACTTACTTCTGGCCCACCATCGTTGGCTTTGTCGCTGAATATCTCCCTGAAACCGGCGCCCTTGGTATGTCGGTAATTATGGGTTTTGGAATGTTCTCAGTCAGTATCTGGAACCCAATTATAGGTAGCTGGATTGACGCTGGCCGAGCTGCTGCCGAAGCACGATCACTCAGCGGCGCAACGGCTGAACTAGTTGCTGGTCAAGCCACTTTAGCAAAGCTAACCATGATTCCAGCCTCACTAATTATTCTGTTCGGTTTTTTGTGGTTGGTCAGAGGTAGACGTATTGGTACCGCCCTTGAGGAAACATAGGCCGACTAGAATTCGTTGACGCGAATTGATTTTATCACCTTGATTGATTGTATAAGGCTACTTAGTGCTGCGTTTTTAATAGTTCCTAATGAATCATTGATCTCACTATGAAGTGCCTCTAACTTGCGTTGATCATGGGGCACAGATTGTCGATGCACTAGTGGCCTCGCATATACGGGTAAAATCGATAACTTTCAATTAAATTTTGATCGGCAATTTATCATGTATCGAGCTTACCGAAACATATTGGATACAATCGCATTCCTTTGCTTAAGTTATTTGTAAATGAAAATGACTTGCGCGTCAGTTAAAGCCTCGAACGGTTACGTGGCATCGATTTGCTTATAATTAAGCTACGATGATCTCACTACTCAACGCGCTAAAGGAATATACTAAAGCAACTTACAAAAAAGAACCGCTCAAACATGATTCTCATTCGCGTAGTTTTCTATTGTGAGTGCTTGACGGTGTCTAGTTACGATTCAAAAAAAGTTTGATCAAAAGAGTCAACAGTAACTAGCAACCCTCCTTCTTACCTCGCCGGTATTATGACCAATGCGAACGACAATTGCTTATCAACAAGTCTTGTTATCAGTTTTGCAATCACATTGACATTCGCGATACGCTGTCGCTTTTAAGCGAAACTCTTATGAACATTGAACAGTATATTGGTGTTGAGCAGGTAAAAGCGCTATCTAACCAAACACCAACTATACTTGCCGCTACAAGTTTTACATCGCTAGCGACGACATTCGTCATGTGGCTGCATTTCCCTCCACACTTGCCTCTGATTTGGTTGACCACGTCGCTGACACTGGTGGTGATAAGATGGTTCATCTACAAATCTAATAACCGAACACCGGTTGATATAGACAACTATCAAAAGAGGTTAAACGCCGTTACCTTCGCCTCCGTGCTTTTTAGCCTGAACGCAGGCTTAGCGGTCTTTTTGTTTCACGACACCACCACTCCCACCTTTAGTATTCTTTTAGTTTGTCTTTTTACTGCTTATGTTTCTGCGAGTGCGGCGTCCATTGGCTTATACTTTCCCGCGTTTCTAGCGGGATCTATTCCGGTCACGATATTATTTGTTGTGCGCTACATCGTTGAGCCAGACCTGCTATATAAAATAATGACGGCGGTGACCATTACCTATTTTTTTGTGCTGTTAGGAATTGCTCGTATTATTAATAAAAGTTTTAAGGCGGCTAAAACTTTAGAATTTGACAACGAGCGTTTACTCGAACAAGTAACCATTCAAAAAAATCTGGCTGAAAAAGCAATCGTTGAAAAAAATCATTTTCTTGCGGCCGCAAGTCATGACCTGCGCCAACCTTTGCACGCCATGGGGCTTTACATAGACGCGCTTAAGCCTAGGTTGGCTGACTCGTTTGACCAAAACATTTTAAAAAAAATCACACAATCCAATGGCGCGCTCAATGAATTGCTCCATAGTTTATTGGATATTTCAAAACTCGATGCCGACGTTGTAAAAAACCGCCCACAGCATTTTTATCTGAATAGAATCACGCATCAGCTCTCGGCGGAGTTTAAGTCCGAAGCGGCTCAGCGAGGTTTGATTCTGCAATTCAATGTTGATGCAGAGCAGGTAGTATATGGAGACCCGGTGTTATTGGAGCGTGTACTGAGAAATTTGCTAAGTAATGCCTTAAAGTACACCGAAACCGGGTTTGTTAAAGTGACTAGTCAATTGCAAAATGATGCTGTTCAAATCAAAGTTGTCGATACAGGTATTGGCGTTAAAAACCAAGATATCGATAGAATATTTTCGGAATATATTCAACTTGACAACCCTGAGCGCGACCGAAGAAAAGGTTTAGGTTTAGGGCTGGCTATTGTTAAACGACTTTGCTCACTGCAGGAAATCCCCTACGAATTTGAATCTGAATTCGGCCAAGGCACAACCGTGACTCTTGCCGTCAAGCTTGGTGAGGGAGCATTGTGCGCTCTTGAAACCAACGGGAACGCTCCGACTTTACGACGGTTGACAATTTTGTTTGTCGATGACGACGAAGCCATTCGAGACAGTATGAAAATGATTATTCAATCATGGCAGTGCTTACCCATTATCGCTAGCACGATGGCCGAAGCGATTGCGCTCGTTCAAACACTAGATCAAGATTTAGACGTGATTGTCTCTGACCTTCGTTTGCAAAACAATGAGACAGGCACCGAGGTTGTCGATAAAATCAGACAAGAACTAAACGTAGACATCCCAGCCATCATAGTCACCGGTGATACTGCTATAGACCGCCTTCAATTAGCGAGTTCAGAAAATGTCACGCTAATGCATAAACCAATTGCTGCCTTAGAGTTGCGCCAGCAAATAGTAAAACTAGTGGATGGCTCAAATAAGCCCTAGTTCGATACCTACTTTGATCGCCGCCGTTCTGTTACGTGTCTGTAACACACTAAATAAATTCGATACATGCGTTTTTACCGCTGATTCTGAAATGCCCAAAATGGTGCCAATGTTGGCATTGCTGTGGCCATCGCGAATCAATCTCAGAACCTCTAACTGACGCGGGCGCAGGGTTACCGAGCCGATTGATACATTGGTTCTAGTTTTAGCTTCTGGGCGACAAGTTAACCAATCCACCGACTCGGCAATGTGTCTAGGCAAATACAATTTATTTGCTAAGACTTGGTTAATCGCCATTAACATCTCTTTTGGTGGCAGGCTCTTAGGAGCAAAGCCTTTGGCTCCTAAACGAAGAGCATGTTCAACACTCGGTATTTCTTCTGAACCGGAGACCACCAACACCTTTAACTGTTTCCTTTGATGGTTGAGCGCGCGTAAGAAATCCAAACCATCCAAATTTGGCATGTCCAAATCAATCAATATTAAATCGCAATCGGCTAAAGTATCGATATCATCGAGCACTTTACGTGCATTGTACTTGGTATCAATATTCAAGGAAGAATTCAACTGGCTTAGCATCAAGCTCAAGCCATCGGCAAACAAACGATGATCATCAATGATTAGAATTTTCTTAATCGTTTTTTTCATTATTCTTTTGGAACCAGGTCGACTCACAAGCACCATACCAAATAAGCAAGCCAAGTCTTATAAAAGTGTACTTTAGTACAGTCGCTTTTATTGGGCTCACAGCCATAATGGCCTAAATATCAGGGCTGGAAGGTAACAGCCAGGAGACCAAAAAATGAGAATCACTTTCACTTTAATCCTGATTTTAATAATCAATCCGTTTTCTGTGAATGCGCAGGAAGCTCAATGCGCTGAAGACCAACTTTATGGTTGCGGCGCGTTTACCGTGCAGGATTTCCCAAGAGTTCAGCGCACTATTTGTGGCTGTTTCACCGTGCCCGAAGAGCCCGTTGAAAGAGGAGTCGGCCTAAGGAGTTGCCGAAGCGAATGCCCGATTAATGATGGCATTCGTAGTACAGTTGGCTGCCAATGTCTGAGAGGGCCAATAACCATTCCTGGTTTGCGCCAGCCAGTTAAGCTTCCAACAAAAGAACTGGGTGACTTATTTAAGTTAAAACTTAACAACCCAGAGCTATATGAGCTTTACATTGATACTCAAATTAATCCGACTAACGGAAAACCTGTCATGTCAGTTGAAAAGTTTACTGGCTCAGCAAATTAATTGAGTGCCTTAGTCATGCTTAGATCTATTTATGTAACGTTTGTTAAAATGCTGGCAACCAGTTTGTTAGTCACAACCAGCGCAATAGCTCACAATAATGTTGTAGTTATACCCATGGCCGGTGATGAGATCGAAGTACCAGCAGAGCTAACACCTTCAACGCCCATCGCCAATGTGGACACCAGTCAAAATGATTACACGATCAGCGCATTGACAGTCATCGATAAAATCACCGGGCTTGAATGGCAACGCCAAGATGATGACATCACTCGCACTTGGGAAGATGCCTGGGATTATTGCTCAGGCCTAGACTTAGACGGCCATCAAGACTGGCGACTGCCTGGCATCAAAGAACTGCAATCCATTTTTGACTATGGGCAAGTAACACCGCCAGCCATTGACCAAGTGGCATTCCCAAATACCGATGCCAACGTCTATTGGTCAGCAACCCCTGACTCAAGTAATGCCAACAATGCGTGGCTAATATTTTTTGGTGTGAATAGGATCAATAGCCTCAACACTGGCAAAGGTGGCGACAACATATTTGTTCGTTGCGTTCGATAAAGGTTCATTGGTCTTGCAAGGTAAATATAACTTGTTGGCCTTTTCAGTGAATAGCGACCAATTTAGAGAAACATATGAAAACAAGAAAATTTCTAACAAATCTCAAATCGCTTTTGCCAACTCTCTTTTTGAATCTCATCATTCTCATTTTGTGGCCAGTCTATGCGACAAATGATGTATGGGTCGACAACGGAGATGGCACGGTTAGCGATGTGGCAACCGGGTTGATTTGGGAACGTGACAGAAGCAATGCTACTTATGCTACTGCATTCACTTACTGCCAGAACCTAAGTTTAGCTGGCGAAACAGACTGGCGATTGCCTAATGTAAAGGAGTTAACCAGCCTCATTGATTACCGAAGCGATTTCCCCGCCATTGATACCCGCGCGTTTATCTCCACCAACAATAACGCCAGTTTTTGGTCTTCAACTGAATTCGCTGGCGATTCCAGTGAGGCATTTGCAATTTCCATCATTGATGGGCGAGTTGAAGCTAGAAATAAACTTGTTCTAAGACGAGTTCGCTGTGTTCGTTAAAAACGCACAGCGTGAGTACAATAAAGTGCGATTGCGTGTTGTTGTAACATTTTTTGGCAGATCAAGCATTTTGATCATTGTTGTTATGCCAAGCACTCTATTTTAAATATTGATAGCCGTCTTCAGGGGCTGAGAAGGTTGGGAGCAGGATAAAACATCTGTGTTTTTATCCCAAATGATGAACGTAACTCCTTGTAATCATTTAACTTAACATACTAGCAGCCTAGTATGTTTCGTTTTTTGTGTAAGTTTGAAATATTTTGTGTCTTGCATATTTGTTTTAGTTGTCATACAAGGACAATTCAATAATATTCCAAAAGTAGGTTAGATGATGCTAGTAGACATATATCTGTTTTGTGTGTCTAAAGTTCACTGCTTCAGATGTATCAACATTGTTGGCTTGGTTGAGATTGTCTGTGTTTTTTGGGTTATTGGGTTAGTGTGAGTTCTGCCGGGTCTTAAGTTCTAGCGGGTTTGATTGGTTTGAAAAATATCAAGTCTTCACTACTTAATATTTATCGACCAATGCCGTGTGGCTGAATCATCACGGTCTTGAGGCAGATCTTTGGGTAGAAATAAAGCAGCGCAACATACGTGATTATAAAAGCTCGTTTACATAGACGACGAAATCTGCTGGTAGGCAGCATAAGCAATGTGTGAGGCTTGTGTTAAACCCCTTATTTAATTAGTTAGCGCACTTGCAGTTGGTGTGATTGTAAGCTGTTGGCTATAGTTAACTAGGGTTATAAGGGTTGTTAATAGAGAGCCTCAAAGTTTGATGCGAGGCAGCATGTCGAACGATCGGATATATCCAACAATATGGCTCGATCTGGAGGCGGTGTATTCATCGGTGTTGGCAGCGATTATAATAATTTTACTGACACCGCATTTTCCAGGAATACCGCGGTAAGCAGTGGCGGTGGCATTTCTATGGGATTTGCTGCGCCAGCAACCCTTAATAGATGCACGCTGTCAAATAACATCGCCCAATTTGGTGGAGGCATTATCAACGATGGCATCAACATGGCAAATAGCACAATCTCAAAAAACATCGCAACCACTCGCAGCAGCGCGATTTGGCACATACCTATCTACTTCGATAATTAATTAAAGCACTATTGCCGATAACGATGGAACTGCCGCGCTGTATTGGGGAGGAACACCCGTAGCCTCGACTACTTTTACCTTCGATGCAAATAACGTGGTTAGTAACAACGCGTTTGGTAATTGCAGCGCTGATAGCTCTCAAACTATCTCGTTTGGCACGTTCAACTGATTAGACGATGACACTTGCGGCACGATCAACTCGGGTGACCCAGGTTTAGGTGAACTGGTCAATAACAGGGGTTTTACCGAAACACAGGCTCCTATACCGGGTTCGGGCTTAATCGGCGCTGACTTACTCAGTGCTTACAGCGCAATACCCCTAGACCAACGTGGAAAGCCGCGCGGCACCAGCAGTTGTTTTATTGGGTCAATAGAAGGCGTAGTAGTGCCACCTGACCCAACCTCCTTTTTTGTAATTCCGCTATCAAACGGTAAATCGGTGGTTATTCCACTCTAAGAGAAGAGTTAAACGGGGTTGCTAACAAATGATTACCCCTCGCATAAATGACAATTGCGAGTGTTGGCTGTGGCATACAGATCAGAATTTTTAAGGCACTTTTTCTATGCTCTTTTTCTATTTCGCCGCATCCAACTCCAGAGATGCACAAGGTAGACAGCAAAGACCGCTAAGAACATGATTAATTGAATATGCTCGGCTACGCGCAACTGAAATAGCGTGATACCGATAGCGATAAAGATTATCTGGCTGAGCAGAGTAATTACCAGAACACCGTTCACCGAAAAGCCTCGTTGTAAAAGCTGATGATGATAATGGCTGTTGTCAGCTAAGAATGGGCTTTTGCCATGCAGTGGGCGAACCAACAAAACCGCAACCGCATCTATCAAAGGTATGGCCAATAGCCAGAGCGCGGTGACGGGCCAAATCCCAATTGGGTTTTGTGAGTGCTGGATCAAAAGAGTGGCAAGCAATAAGCCGAGCATCATTGAGCCTGCATCACCCAAAAACGCCGCTGCTTGCGCACGGAATAGTCTTAGATTAAAGAATAAGAAGCCGCAAATAGCGGCAATCGAAATCCAAATCAAACGATCCAAACTGCTATTCAGAATTAACAGTGAGATCAACACTAAGACAACCATACTCCCCGCCAAACCATCCAAACCATCGGACATATTAATGGCGTTGATCACTCCTACCGTGGCGAATATCGTTAATGGCATCGACCACCTGTTAAGAAGCACTTCTTGCTCACCACCAACTAAAAAACCTAAGCTAAGTAATTGAATACCAGTAAACTGAATCATTAGATACGCGGCCAGGCCTTGAGCCAAAAAACGTAACCACGAGGGCAAGGCGTAGCGATCATCAACCACGCCAACAACACACATAAACAGCAAGCAAGGCAAGAGCAGCACGTATTGCTTTGCAATCAATACCAGGCCAAAAAAAAGAGCAAGGTAAATTGCTAAGCCTCCAACCATCGGGGTTGGTAACGAATGTTGGCGATGCTCACCTGGTTCGGCAATCAATGACATAGACGATGCTGAACGTATTAAAAACCAACACGCCACCGCCGAAATTAAAAACACCAAGCCTAACTGTATAGCAAAAGTCACGTCGTTTATCTTCTCATAATCAGATGCGAACCAAGAGCCAGAACGTCCATATTAGTTCGTAAAAAACAATCAAGCGCTTCGCTCGGCTGGCATACAACCGGCTCATTTTCGTTAAAAGAAGTATTCAGCAGCATCGGCACTCCGGTCAGCTTGAAAAAACGTTCGATAAGCGCATGATAACTTGGGTTTGATTCAGGTGTGACGGTTTGTAAGCGCCCAGAGCCATCGACATGTGTAACCGCCGGAATCAAGTCTCGCTTTTCATCTTTAATTTGAAAAACCTTCATCATAAAAGGGACATCGGCATCGGATTCAAACCACTCTGAAACTTCCGAACGCATAACTGAAGGGGCGAATGGCCGGAATGATTCTCGGCGTTTGATTTTATGATTCAAAATATCTTTCATGTCATGGCGCCTGGGGTCACATAAGATAGATCGATTGCCCAATGCTCTCGGCCCCCACTCCATCGCGCCTTGAAACCAGCCAATCACTTTTCCTTGAGTGATCGCTTCAGCCACTTGATCTATTAACTCAGGCCGCGACTTATTTAATTCAAGCTGACAACTCTCTGTTGCCAAACGATCAGTAAAGCTCTGAATTATTTGCTCTATTTCCTGATCAGAATATTCTGGCCCTAAATAGGCATGATTCATTATTGCTTTATGCTTAACCGCATAGCGTTGGTTGGCAATCGCCGCTGCACCGATCGCACCGCCCGCGTCACCTGCCGCACTTTGCACATAGACTTTGTTAAAGGGTGTGCGCAAATGAATTTTACCATTAGCCACTGAATTCATACCGCAGCCACCAGCAATACAAACCGCATCAGTTTTATGTTGTTGATGCGTGGCGTTTAGCAACTCAAAGAAAACGCGTTCGTATTTATCTTGTATCGATCGCGCTATGTCTTTATGAGTTTGCTCAAGCACTTGACCCTTTTCGCGCTTTGGCCCAAGTAACTCCACTAGTTTATCGCTAAAAAGCTGGCTGACTTTTGGTTCATTGTTTTCCCACTCGTAACCGATCGCTTGCTTGTGATGGCAAAAATAATCCAGATTTAGTTTAAACAAACCGTTATCTGTTTGACTAACCAACTCATCCATTTGCTCTTGAAATCGTGGCTCACCATAAGGCGCCAAACCCATTACTTTGTATTCGTCTCCGTAGTGAGGGAAGCCAAGATATTGTGTTAAGGCCTGATAAAAAACGCCCATTGAATGCGGGAAGAACACTCGCTGCTCAAGCTCAAGTTGTTGATCATAGCCAAGCCCGGTCGCCGCGCTGGCGAAATCACCAAAACCATCGATAGAGATAACGCTTGCCTTTCTACTTTGCTTACAAATAGGTGATACCAAATACGCGGATGCTAAATGAGCAAGGTGATGCTCGACATATTCCAGCTTGGCATAACGCGGCGCTTCACCTAATTGCTTCTCAAAATACTCCCACAAGCTTGTGCGCTTTTTACGCACTACTAATTTTTCTTTGATCAGTGATAACGAAGCCTGACCTGACAGCGCAAATTGGATCTTTTTGAAACGTGCTGCTTTTGGATCAGTATTGATCGCCACCACATCAAGATCATCAAGATTCAAACCGTTCGCAGACAAACAGAATTTAATGGATTCAGACGGAAACCCTGCCCAATGCTTAATGCGACGAAATCGTTCCTCCTCTGCTGCCGACGCCAACTCGCCGTCGATAAAGAGGCATGCAGCAGAGTCACCATGAAAGGCATTTAATCCCAGAATATTCACAGCTTAATCAGCTTACTCCCGATCCTTGCTGACGATAGTTACCAGCCATATAGGAGTACGCAAGCAAACTCGCTTTATCATTTTGCAGTTGCTCAGCGATCAAACGCGGCATCGACAACACCAAACCAACAACAGTCCCGAGAATAAGCAAGACGAATAAATCGCCATACAATTGCGTGGCCACGCTAAAGGTCAACAGATTGACTGCTAAGAATGTGACGCAGCCCAAGGTAATAACAAGAAACCTTGAATCAAGCCCAGGTAGCGCTGATAGTTCAATAATTCTAAACAGGTACCGAGCCGCCGATACAGCCAACCAAAAAGTCACGAATAAACCAGGCAAACCCAATTCAACCATAATCTTGCCAAGACCGCCCTCGCCGGCACCGCCAGCGATATTTACGTCTGAGTAATATCCGGCACCTTGGGTTGCAATCCCCACTCCCCCACCAAGCCAACCAACACGATTATAAGCCCATCGAACAGGGTCGATTCCAAGGCTCACAAATCGGTTCGTAGCATCGCCGTAAACCGAAGTGCCCCTTGACACATAATAGTTTAAAGAGTCATTGCCGGCCTCAGGAAAAAGTAATAGTACTGCAGCATAAATAACAATCCCTGCCCCGCACGACAAAACGACAAAACGACCCGCAAGATGTCGCCTGAAGTACGCGGCCAAAATCAGATAAAACATCACAAACAAGCTAAACATCATAAACATTTTGCGCCGCCCGGTAGGAAAAATTGCAGAAACAATAATGATCAAGGCAACCACTAATAAAGTATAAGAAACTTGCCCTCGTGCGGAGAAAAATAGAATTACTAAAGCACATGCTGCGGTCGCAACATGCCAGGCAGCCATCTCACCGGTGCGCATAATCCCAGCATGAGACTTCAAAATAGTGCCAAAATCATAAATGATTAAACCGGCACCAACTTCTTTAAAAATACGCCAATCTAAGCCTTGAAAAGACAAATATAGCGAAATAACTAACAGCAACCCCAAACAAAAGTAAACCCACATTACTCCCCTAATATCATCTATTGTCCTCACTGAATAATAACCAATTGAAACAGCAATCAAAGGGGCCACATAAGATATCAAACCTATAAGACTTGATATTGGATTTCCATAACGAAGCAACGAGTGAAAGAACTGCACAAACACCACGCCATAAAACGCCACTAAAGGTAAATACAAACTATTTGACCAAGCCAGATAGGGCTTCACCAAAGCTCTAGGCCCTTTTTCCATTAACAGAGCAAATAGACCAGCGGCAAACACCACGCCAACCATCACAACAAATATTCTTGGTTCGCCCTCAATGGCTTTACGAAAAACATCCTGACTAAAACCAATCACTATGACCATGACCATGGTATATCGCCAACGAAGCAAGCTAATCAAGCTAGCAAAGACCAGCAAAAATACGAACATGGTCAGCATTGGCGAATAACTTTTAGAATGGCGGTTGTTCGAGTCACTCGCTCATTTTAACTGACAATGCTTGTCTTGCGGATATAAACCTTACATCTCCTGCTACGCTTCTAATGCATAGCTGTTGGCAGAAACAATCTGACAATCTACTTGTTCTCTATTGATTGAAAAACATTGCAATTTATCTTTGTTAATTGATAAATGTGATTGATCGTATCCATCTTTTTGGTAAGACCTGTCCGTTTTGAGCATCTTACAACCATTTTCAGATTTTATCGAACCTTGAAATCTAGTCGATCTAAACGAGTCCAACTTTCACACCATCTGGTGTTTTTCGTTTGGACAGACTACCATCTAAAGATCACTCTTATTCGATTACCACCAGCTATAAGAACAAAAGTGCTGGTGTAAACCGCTGACTAACCTTATTTAATTCTCAATGAGTTCAAACCATCGCCAAGAATCAGAATGGACGCAAGTGATTGAGCCTGCTGGTGGACGGTTTGAACTGGGTTTAAAGGATGTCTGGGCTTATAAAGATCTGATTTATCTTTTTGTTAAGCGAGATTTTATTGCTTATTACAAGCAAACCATTCTCGGGCCTGCCTGGCATATTATCCAGCCTTTGTTAACTACGATTGTTTTTACCATCGTATTTGGCAAGATTGCGAAAATTCCAACCGATGGTATGCCACCTTTTTTGTTCTATCTTGCTGGCACCGTGATCTGGACCTACTTTGCTAGCGTGCTGACCGATACCTCGACAACTTTTTTAAGCAATATTCAGCTGTTTGGTAAGGTTTATTTTCCGCGCCTGGTGACGCCCGTTTCAGTCGCCATCTCTAAACTGATTTCGTTTGCCATTCAATTAACGTTCTTAATCGCTTTCGTGATTTATTTTTCGATCAGCAACGAAGCGGTTCAACCCAACCTGGTAATACTTGCTACACCTATTCTGCTTATCTTTTTAGCGGCGTTTGCCTTAAGCGTTGGCTTGCTGATCACAGCGATGACTACTCGCTATCGTGATTTGGCTGTTCTAGTCGGCTTTGGTGTACAGCTTTGGATGTATGCCAGCCCAGTTGTTTATCCGCTCTCTTCATTACCTGATGGCTGGCGATTCTGGGCAGCTTTAAACCCGGTCGCACCGATTATTGAAACGTTTAGGTATGCTTTTTTGGGAGTTGGTTTAGTTGATGCAAAATTATTGTTATTAAGCGCTTGCATCATAATCGGCTTATTCATATTTAGCTTGGTCATATTTAATCGAGCATGTCGTAACTTTGCCGACACTGTTTGAGTGATTATGTCTGACATCGTTATCAGCGTTGAACAAATTTCCAAGCGGTATCGACTTGGCGCGTTTGGTATTGGCTCTCTGCGTGAAGACGTCAATCGCTGGTTTGCTCAACTGAGTAACAAAGAATCAAGAGATAACAATCTCCATGGGCTAAAAACTAGGAAGAACAGTCTTGAATCATCAGAGTTACTTGCCTTAGATGACGTTAGCTTTCAGGTACAGCAAGGTGACATTCTAGGCATTATTGGCCGTAATGGCGCGGGTAAAAGCACGCTCCTGAAATTGCTTTCGCAAATCACTGCACCAAGCTCAGGTAAGATTAAAATTCAAGGTCGGGTTGGTAGCTTATTAGAGGTTGGCACAGGTTTTCATCCTGAATTAACTGGGCGCGAGAATATTTATTTAAACGGCGCCATATTGGGGATGAGCCGCAATGAAACAGAATCTAAATTTGATCGCATCGTCGAATTTTCTGAGATAGAACGATTTATCGATACGCCGGTAAAACGCTATTCATCAGGTATGACCGTTAGGTTAGCCTTTTCAGTAGCCGCGCATCTAGAGCCTGAGATCCTCATCGTTGATGAAGTACTCGCTGTTGGCGATATTGAATTTCAAAAAAAATGCATTGGCAAAATGGAAGACGTTGCCGATCGAGGGCGCACTGTTTTGTTCGTAAGCCACAATATGAATGTAATCCAGAACTTATGCACGCGAGGCATGCTTCTAGATAAAGGGCGAATAGAATACGACGGCACTATAGAAGAAGCCGCCAATATTTACTTAAGTGGCAAACAAGAATTTCACGAGATCACAGCCAACGATTTTCGTGGTGATTTAAAAAAGTCTATCGATCTAACAGGAGTCAGAATCAATCAACAAGAAAATCAGGCCAACATAAATATTAAACCAAATGAAGGCATCGACATCACACTTAATGGCCGAAGCTATGATGATTTTTCCGATGCCGAAATATTTGTCGCGATTTTCAGCGAAGGCTTTCGAATTGCGACTCTTTTTGATCAAGAGCAAAAAACGCCACTTAAAAGAGGCAGCTTTCAATCGAGTTTTTCAATTCCAGCATTAACTCTAAACCCCGGGCGTTATTCGATTCAAATTGGCGCGCAAAGCCCTCGCCGTAAAGAATGGATGATCAGTGAGCACATTGCTTCCTTTATCGTTACCGAAATTTGGGGCGACCAAGTGCAACAACGAAAACGCGGGCCAATCAACATTTACAATAATAGTGGTTATCGCCGACAGGATTGATATTCTCGCTTTGGCTAAGTTGACTGACGTTCAAAATAATAGACGTCACCTCGTCGTTCAATTAGCGCAAACTCTTGCTGAATAATATTGTTGACGATGTCTTTAGTAGTTTGCTCTCCATAGATATAAGGATGCAGTTCGAAGATGAGTTTTTTCAGGCTCACAGGAAATTTGGCCGACACTTCTAATACACATTTTTCAGTGCCTTCGATATCCATCATCAAGACAGTAGGGTTAAAGCCTTCTATTGCCATCGCGTCTTCAATGAAAAAAGCATTAATCTTAGGGTCAGGCGTTGTTGATGAATAGTCGATCAAACCGCCCAATGAACCGCTACTATCGTCAAAGGCCAGCTTAACCGGAATAGAATGATAAAGCGGAAAAGCCGCCGCATGCACTAGGGTAAGATGTTGATACTTGTTTAACCAAGTTGAGGAGTACGCTACCAAGTCTTTCGATGCTTCAACACTAACTACTTTACCGCGCGTTACTTGCTCGCAAATCAGCGCTGTTAAAATGCCAATCGAAGAGCCATACTCAAGAACATGATCAGCCTCGTTTAAATACTTTAGGAAGTAGCGTTCTTCTGATTCATATTGCTCGGGGTTGTTAGCCAAAAGACGCTTCACCGCAAATGAGTATGGCGTGCCAGCTAGCTTGAATTCGACATCGTCGATTTGAACTTGCGCTGGCCAGATAAATTCAGGCACTAAACGCTTTAATAAGCATCGCCGAAGGTACAAGAATTTACTTCTGAGATTGGGCAAGTGAGTATGCTCGTTTATGATAGGCGTTTATCGCAAGATTATACTTAGGAAACTTAGTTAAGAACTATCATCACTTGCTTATGACTAAATTCAATCGGATGACTATCGATAATAGTTAATGTCTATTTAATCGCTATTGCGATTTTCTGTAAAGTTACTCGTCTACTTTATAGCTAAATTAGTTCGATATTAGTCGAAACAGACTAGCAAGTTTAGATCGTTAGCAAAAGCCACTATACTTCAGATACCCTGTTTAACTTAGGTTGTAATCCACTTTGTATATTTATCCAGACGTTGGAAAAGCCGGGCTAGCATTTATGCTATTCGTTTGGGCTAGGGCTCTTGTGTTATCAAAACAATCAGAAGCGCCGATGATTGCTCCTAGCTGGACCAAAATCTCTCGGATAGGCCCTTGGATTAGACGTGAAAAATATAAAAGATATTATTTTTCAGAGTTTACTAACGAAAGTTATATAAAAGGCGTAAGAAAGGCATTCATTACTAACTTCAATCCCTTGATAGACGAATTAGAATTTGAGCAGTCAGAACTTCAAGCGAATAGCGTCATTAGAGTGCATAATAGTACCGACCATATGATCTACTTTCCGCCTTTGCTAGGCCATGAAAAGTTAATTCGAAGAGAGCTTTTTCGTATCACCAGCGAGCCGATTAAGAACAGACTTTCTCAAACTAGTGAAAGATTCCCAAATTTTATTGGTGTTCACATTCGCAGAGGAGACTTTAAGTTATTAGATCAAACGATACCGATAGATTGGTATATGGACTCAATTAGTAACCTACGAGAAAAAATAGATTCTCGTTTGCCAGTGCTGATTTTTAGTGACGCGCCTCACTCAGAATTGAATGAACTGAGAAAAGCAGATAATTTGCACCTGATGCCAAAAGCTCCAGCCATACACGATTTGCTAATGCTTTCAAAGAGTGAAGCAATAATAGGAACAAGCCTGTCGACTTTTAGCTTGTGGGCTTCCTTTCTAGAACGTCGCCCAACTTACTGGCCGCCAGTTAGCCCAGGAGTTCATGGTTACGGCCTTGACAAAACACATCATTTTTCATCCAACTGGAAAGGTCAGCCATTACCCTTTGAGTCAACTTAGGGCGAACTTATCAATCGTGAGAAGTCTTTTTTGAACAGCGTTGCCCCTCCACAAAAGTGTGTTGTCTGTGACCACACCATCATGCAGCCATGGGGAGAGATTCATAAGCATTCTAGCTCGGCGGAAAGGAAGAATGGCGCTGACCTCTATTATGCTGGAATGTACCAAACTTTTATTTGCACAAAGTGTAGCTTGGTTATGAAATCTCCTACTCCAGATGCTGATGCTCTTGCTAAATACTATGCGAATACGAGCGAAGGTGAGTGGGGGATCAATAATACGGCGTCTATTCGTCATTTTGATTTGCTTGAAACGATTGCACTAAACTCATCACGTCTCCAATCAAACTTCCGCGTTTTAGATTATGGTTGCTCTAATGGCGAACTTCTTAAATCATGGGGGAATAAGTGGAAAAAGTTTGGAGTAGAGCCATCTCAGGCAGCGTCGACATTGGCCAAAAAAAACGGACTAACAATCATTGATCCAAAAGAACTGGAGAATTATCACAACCACTTTGATGTTATTGTTTGTGTCGACGTAATCGAACATATTCTTGAGCCAAAAGAAGAAGTGCAGAACCTTTTATCGACATTACGTACCGGCGGAAAACTTATATTTATAACTGGGAACGCCAGTAATATTGCGTTCAAAGTTGCCAAAGGAGGATATTGGTACTGTGATATTCCTGAACATGTGGTGTTTTTTAGTGTTGATTCTTTCAAAGAACTAGGCCGGCAATTATCTATGAGAATGGTAGACGTTAGAGAGATCAGCCATTTGAACATTGGATCTCATGCACATCACTTTAAACAAAGCCTTAAGTTCGTAGCGTTTCTAATTTTCAAGCATACTCTGGGTAGGCTTTTTCGAACTAAGACACTAAGAACAACCTACCCAAACTTAGCGTCAGCCAAAGATCATTTAGTTGTCACCTTCGAAAAAAGCTGAGCGGACATGCCCCTTTGATAGCCTTGATTGATCATCAGCCATGCAAATAAGTGTCGTAATCCCCGTTTTTGATCAAGCATCTGAGATTGTGCCAACACTAAACTCTGTACTTGCACAATCTGAAAATTTATTAGAAATCATTCTTGTCAATGACGGTTCAAGTAACAAATCGAAAACAATCTTAGAATCCTTAGCGAATCAGCATCGAATAGTAAAACTGCTTCATCAAGAACACAGAGGCATTACACAAGCTTTGATTAATGGCTGCGAGCATGCCCAAGGAAAATTTATAGCAAGGCAGGACATCGGAGATATTTCGAAACCGAATCGATTTGAGCGCCAGCTCCAGGCTTTAAATAAAAATAACGATATTGTTATTTGCTCTTGCGGCACCGATTTTATGAGCTCGAAGGGAGAGCTGTTATATACGATCAATGACAATTCTGAAACCGCTGACAACGGCTTGCATCCGATTGCTCTAGACGACTTACGAGGCCCCTCTCATCATGGCGCTGCGCTTTTCAGCCGCTCTGCTTATGAGAGCATTGGGGGCTATCGCTCACAATTTATTGTCGCTCAAGATATGGATCTATGGTTACGACTAGCGGAAATTGGAACGCATATCACCACTGAAACGGTCGAATATCTAGCAACCATTCGGCGCTCTTCGATCAGCACTAAAAAACGAGCGCTACAAGAAGCCACCAGAAAGATAATTTTTAATTGCTATCAAGCGCGGCAGGCAGGTGTGGATGATGCCACACTGCTTGATCAGCTAAAGCGCCTTAATACTCAACAAGACGAATCGCAAGCAGAATCAGACTATGATTATTTTGTTGGTTCTATGCTTTATCTGAAACGCGACAAGGCAGCTCTCCCCTATTTGCAATCCGCGCTCCGATCTAGACCCTATGCTGTCAAAGCTTGGCTAAAACTCCTGCATTTACGATTGTTTGGCTCATAAGGTCTGCGCGCTCAAAGTTATCGCTGATCAAGCAACTTTGCTGGGCGTCGAGCAGCACGCGCCGCTTGCCGAATTGCTCGAATCTCTCCCAGCCACTTTACTGGAATAAACCAGGGGCGACGCAAGTGGTACTTCGTTCTTACTTCTCTAAAGAATCGTTTTAAGCAGTAGGCCCATAACTCAAAGCCAGATGAATGACGCATGGCGAAATAATAGTCTCCAAAACCAAAATAACCTTTGGCGGAATTTAAGTGGCTACCTAATGCACGCGTTCCGCCTGTAGAAACTGCTAAGTGACGAATCGATGCCTTGGGTTCAAACCAAATTTTATGACCTTGCTTTATGAGTCGTTTAGCGAAATCCGTTTCAAACCTAGCAGCCACTGGGGGAATAAAAGCTTCATCAAAACCACCAACAGCAAGTGCGACCTGTCGATTGACGCTCATATTTCCCGCCATGGCATTTTCGATCAAACTCGCTCTATTAGAATAAAAAGGGAAATCCATATACGCCTTTAGTATCCCCTGCTTAGGCCTGTATTCAATATCACGCGGTGTTTGCCCAGGTTGTAAAACCTGGCCGATAACCACTTGCGGTTGACGCTCTGATTGGTGAGTTTCAATATGCGCCGTGATTAAATTATCACCCGGAACAATGTCATCATCTAAATAGAGCACTAAATTTGCACGAGCCTCGATTAAGCCGACATTCATCGCTTTGGTGAGATGCGGCTGATCCAGACGTTGCCATCGAATATCATCGTTTTGATGCCAATGGCGCAAGCGCTCATCAACTTCTTTAGGATGAGATGAGGTTTGATCAACAATAATTATCTCATGGTATGCCTTATCAAAATCTGTCGCAGCTAGAAGATATGAAATCGTATCTACCAGCACTTCGCTGCGACTATAAGTAACGATAACGATGCTTACATCCATGAACTTAAGTAGCCTCAGATAACATTTTGTCAAACTCTGCTAGAGTGACTTGATAGTTCCAATTATCTAGTGATTGCTGACAACTTTGGATAAGCAATTGCGGCTCTTTGTCTTGAATGTATTGAAACCACTGGGATAAACATTTGCTTAATGCCCCGACATTATGTTGAGGGAAAATTGAACCATTCACGTTCTCTTGAATCAAATCTACGCCAGAACCAACACCATCAGAAGCAATCACAGGCGTGCCACTTGCAAGTGATTCGTTTATCGATACGCCCCAAGGCTCACACGGCGCCGGATGAACAAACATATCGCTTATGCCATACAAGGCAGGCAAATCTGAATAAGGCACATAACCTGGCATAGTCACTTGCGATTTGATCGACTCACAGGCGTTTACAACTTGTGCTTTTAATGGGCCATCACCAACCAGTATTAGCTGCGAATCTGGTTGTTCAACTAAAAACAATTTAAAAGCTTCGATCAGCGTAAGCGGGTCTTCTCTGGTATGCCATTTCATTACTCCAAGCACCAAAAACTCAGCTTCGGGGAGCGCATAATCACGACGAAGCTGAGCCCTATTCGCTCGAGCATTGCCAGCGTGTTTCGCAAACCAGTAATTATCAGCGTTGTAGGGGAAGCGAACCACCTTTGGTGCTGGCTCGATGTTGGCTGGGCAAAAATAGTGTAAATACTCAAGTGCTAAAGTGCCAGTTGGATGCCAATAATCATATTGCTTTAACAACCTACTTAGATAGCGTTTTTTCAACCAGCCTCGCACTCCACTGATTTTTGAATGAGCCAAAGTATTATCAACACGCACGCCGACACTGATCCCTTGTTGCTTTAGTTTACGCATTAAGTCGCGATGCAATTTCGGCCAGTATCCTGAAATCAAGACATGCGCAGGCTTAAGCTCATAAATAGATCGACTTAGTTGCTTAAGTGACCAGTCTTTAGCGGCAGCACCAGAACTACTCGCAGCAAAGTGTGAAACGTAATCATGACCCTTTAAATGATCCCAACGCGGCGCATGACCTATTTCACTATCGGTACCTGGCGAGCTGGTATAAAAAACCTGTAATGAAAAATCAGCCTTAGCATGCAGAATGGCATAAAACGGCACATCAAATTGAGTCGGCACATCCTGAACAATCACCAATGTTTTACTCATTGTCGCCACACCGATATCAGAGTAGCAAGATAACTTGGCAAGAGCCTCAGTCTGTCTAAGTAACTCATATTACTTATCATGCCACTAAGAATTATCTTCGCGGATTCCAACCGGTTTGCATGACGCTCTTTATCAATATAGCTAATGGTTACTCCAACCAAGGTTCGCTTAAACTTTAACCGAAAATCTTTAGGAAAAAACGCCGCCATAGTATTGAACAAGTGCTGGCTTTGCTGCGCCTTTTTTTTATGATCCAATGATGACCAATTGCCTTGATCATGTAAGCGATAACAGCTCATGCTTTTATCAATAAATCCAGCATCGCCTGATTGCGTAGCCAAAAGATAGATCGGGCGGTCAACACAGTAGACAGTGTTAAACCAATCAGGAAACTGCACCGTTGATTTACGTAGCACGACGCTAGAAAAATGAAAGTTGTAGTGAACTATCAAGTCGCTAAAACTATATACCTCTTTTCTTACAGGCGGCTGAACCGTCCCTTGCTGTTGCCAATCGCCATGTTGATCCTGACTGATAATAGTCGTTACTGCGCCGATCAAATTTAGTGACTGATTTGCTTCTAAATGAGCTACTTGTTGAGCAAGCTTGCTAGTATCTGTCCAATAATCATCGCCTTCGCAAAAGGCAATGTGTTCGCCCTGACTGGCATTCCAAATTTTTTCGAAACTCGCGTGCATGCCTTTATTTTGTTGGTTTTGAATAAAACGAATTTGGTGCGAGTATTGTTGAGCTTTTTGCGCACAAATTTGCCCGCTGGCATCACTAGAAGCATCGTCGATGATCAGCAATTCAAAGTCAAAATCACAACGCTGAGACAAGACGCTATCAATCGCTTGTGCAACATACTC
>CAYVYS010000008.1:0-63697 GCA_964455815.1 uncultured Gammaproteobacteria bacterium | reverse complement strand
TGAATTAGCTTTAGTTAAACGGGCTTTTGTCAAATTGATTGGGGATTCACTCATAACAATCGCTCAACGACCAAGCTCAATCGCCCGGTGAATTTCCAACCAATTATGCGCCTTAAAATCGCAATTAGATTATGAATGAGCCGTCTGCTTGATGACGATTCACATGATAGTTGGAATAATTGCTCGGCGAGGTTCACTTCGCCAATAGCAGCAAGATGGCGTGAGCGCATTAATACCCACTTAGAAAAATGCCGCATTTCAGCGGAGCCTTTCACTACACCAGCTTGTTGAGCACAATCATAAAGACGAGGTAAAAACTTCGCTTCGTCCAGCAAATAACGCTCATGATTACCTTGAGACACTCGGCCTTGCTCACTGTGATCAACGTGACTTGACACTAGCGTATTAGTTGATACCAAAAGAGGCTTATGCGCCCCCATGCGCGCTTCTAAATCCCAATCTTCTGGGCGAAAATCAAGCCAAGGCCCAGCCAGATCACTGATGCGTTTGGAATAGATAGGGGTTGAAGTATGCCACCAACGGTCTATTAATAACCGGGGGAAAAAACTATCGAATTGCTGACCAGTCTGCTTGCTTGGTGAGGCTATGATCTTACCATTCTCATCCACTCGCTGGGTAATGCCATAGATAATGTCAGCATTAGTGTTTTGGTGCCAGGCGCTAATTTGATCAGAAAATTTATTGGCAAGCAGACGATCATCGCTATCAAGATATTGAATGAAATCACCTTTGGCTATCAACCTCCCCGCCTCACGTGCCAACCCTGGCCCGGCGTTCGTTTGATGGAGAACGATAACATGTTGCGGATGCTGGGCAGCTAATTGATTGGCAATTTCGAGGGTATTATCAGTCGACCCATCATCGACGATGATGATCTCAATATGCGGATAGTCTTGGTGAAGCACGCTAGTAACGCAGTCAACCAACATCGCAGCTCGGTTGTATACCGGGATAATCGTAGATATCAAAGGTTCGGACATGAATAAAGGCAGCGTTAATCTCTCGATCTCAAATCGGCTTTCAATACAAAAACACGCTATCCTTGAAGTCTAAACAATCATCGCGACTTCTTCGAGTAAAATACCGGGAGATTTGTTTTCGCTTGAGCCAACAAGCCTTAGCAAAGTTTCAATTAACTAATCTGACTTTCAGCGCAAAATATACGGTATATGCAAGTTGTCTTTTTTCAACGTAAGCCTCGTGCTCATGGAAATTATAGCCTCGAGACTTTATTTGAGGATTTGCGCGAACGCTTGCCGACAACAATAGAGGCAAAGTTGGTAATTAGCGCATATGAGAGTAATTCGATTTTGCCGAGGCTTATTAATATTGCGCAAGCCTGTTTTCGTCAGGGCGAAGTAAACCATGTTACTGGTGATACGAATTTTCTAACGCTGGGGCTGCGCCCTGCTCGTACCATTCTCACCATACATGATTGTTTTTCAGCGCAGCGGCTTAGCGGTTTAAGACGATGGCTATATATTCGTTTTTTTCTTAAATGGCCGATACAGCATGCGCGCTTTGTTAGTGTTGTTTCACAGGCGACTAAAGATCATTTACACGAACTACTAGATATCGATCTTAGCCATATGGTGATTATTCCAAATGCAGTATCTGATTTGTATCAATTTACGCCGAAGGAATTTAATCAAGCTAAACCCAGGCTATTGCAACTTGGTGTGGCAGAAAATAAAAACCTCCCCCGTTTAATAGAAGCCATTGATGGCATTAATTGTCATTTACGCATTATTGGCCAGCCTGACCAGCTCTTGCTTAATAAGCTTGAAACGCATTCGGTTGAATATTCTTGCGCTAGCAACTTGAGCCAACAACAAATTTTGTCAGAGTATCAACAGGCCGATATCATTTGTTTTGCGTCAAGCTCGGAGGGCTTTGGCATGCCGATTATTGAAGGCCAGGCTGTTGGGCGCCCGATATTAACCTCGGCGATTGCGCCGATGTCGGATGTTGCCGGGCGAGCAGCTGAATTCGTTGACCCGTTTAAGGTAGAGTCGATCCGTAACGGTTTGCTGAACCTGATCGACGATCGAGAACGAACTCAGTCTCTTATAGAGGCAGGTCGAGAAAACCTCTTGCGTTTCGACCCACAAGAAATCACCAATCGTTACTTAGATCTGTATAAGCAGGTATTCGAAGAAAGCCGTTCCTAGGCTACAAATACGCTTCATCCGGCTGACGTGCTCTGACCTGTTTAGCTGGTGACCCATAGACTACCACCTTAGCTTGCAAGCAGTCTTTTAGCACTAGAGAGTTCGCACCAACACAGATATCCTCGACAATCCTCACGCCGTGCTTTATTCGAGCACCAAGCCCAATAGAACTTCGCTCACCAATGCTTACCTTACCACCAAGAACCGCAGCAGGTGCCAGGCTGGCAAAATCACCAAGCTTACAATCGTGTTCAACGCAAGCCTGAGAATTGATTAAAGCTCCTTTGCCCAGTTCAGTACCCGCATTCACTATTGCGCCAGCCATCACGACACTACCTTGGCCGATTTTCGCTCGAGCCGAAACACTGGCCTTGGCGTGAATTAACGTAGCATATTTTATGTGCGGATATTGCGCCAAGAGTTGCTTGCTCACTCGTTGACGTTGAAAATTATCACCAATAGCAACCACAAATTCGGTATCTAATTGCGCAGCAGATTCAAGATCGACGAGCGGCAAACCATATACTTGCTCATTCTCATTTTGAGAATCGACAAATTGAATTGTGTCGTAATGCTGGGTACTTTCAATGACATCAAGCGCTGAATGCGCGTGCCCGCCCGAACCAATAATGGTAATGCTCGATCGCATGCTATTGTTTAAATGCACTCGTAGAGTGTGGGAAAGATTCGATCAAAGAACAAAGCCAGGCCACTTGCTCTTGATTAATCTGCATACCATTTGGCAATGCCAGCATACGCTCACTAAATCGCTCGGTATTTTCAAGATGACGATGAGCATTGGGGTACAAGGTTTTATAAGGTTCCATGCGATGGCAACCAGGGTAAAAGTATCTTCTGGCTAGAACATCATACTCACTAAGAAAATCCTTAAGCGCATCGCGCTCTGCGCCATAGAGTGCAGCATCAACTTCGACGATAATGTAATGATAGTTACAAGCTTCATGTTGCTTATGCTCAATTAACTTAATGCCTGGTATGCCGCTGAGCGTTTTTTTATACGTACAATAGTTTTGAAAATTCTGCTCAATAAAAGATGGCAAAGCCTCCAGGTTAGTTAAACCCATGGCCGCATTAACCTCAGCCATCTTGCCATTGGTGCCAAGATAAACCACTTGGTCTTCACCAGCGAAGCCAAAATTGCGCATTAATCTGAGTTTCTCAGCTAATTCATCATCATTGGTCGTTACCGCACCGCCTTCAAAAGTATTAAAAACTTTGGTGGCGTGAAAACTAAATACTTCACAATCACCAAAGCCTGCTATTAACTGGCCATCGTAAGCTGCCCCAAAAGCATGTGCCGCATCAAAAGCTAGTTTTAGTTGATAGCGATCGGCAAGATTTTCAAGCGTATCTATATTGCAGGGTCGGCCGTAAAGGTGCACACCAATAATGCCAGTAGTATGTTCATTGATTAGAGATTCAACCGACTTCTCGCATAGATTGTAACTATTGGCATCGATATCCGCGAACACCGGGGTAACTTCCTGCCACTTTAGCGCATGCGCCGTCGCCACAAAGGTCATAGACGGAATAATAACCTCAGCCTGCCCTTGCTTGTTATTCATTGGCAGCGCCTTGATTGCCAACTCTAGTGCGATCGTGCCATTGCTCATGGCAATACAATGTTTCACACCAAGATAATCAGCCAGCTTTGATTCGAATTCGCGCACGAACTGACCGTCATTGGTCAGCCAATGGTCAGCAAAGATTTTATCCAGACGTTTATTAAACGCAGCGCGATCGCCAATATTTGGTCTACCGATGTAAAAGGGCTTATCTGACATACGCTGAGTTACGCAGGCTCTTAGCTACTGCAAAGCGGCAAAGTAGTCGATGGTTCTATCAAGGCCGTCATCCAAAGACGTTTGCGGAGACCAGTTAAGTTCTCTCTTTGCCAGGTTTATGTCAGGGCAACGTTGCTTTGGGTCATCGCCGGGTAATGGGCGATTTTCTAACTTGCTTTTAGAACCCGTTTTCTCGATCACTTTTCGAGCCAATTCAAGAATGGAAAACTCAATTGGATTGCCAACGTTCATTGGGCCAATGCAATCGTCATTGGTGTTCATCAAAGCCATCATAGCGTCGATTAAATCATCAACATAACAAAAAGAGCGAGTCTGCGAACCATCACCATAGATTGTAATATCTCGATTGTTGAGCGCCTGCACAATAAAATTAGATACCACTCGACCATCATCCGGCTGCATTCGTGGCCCATAAGTATTAAAAATGCGCATTACCTTAATTCGCACATCATGTTGCCGGTGGTAGTCGAAAAATAAAGTCTCAGCGCAGCGTTTTCCTTCATCGTAGCAAGAACGCAAGCCTATCGGATTGACATTACCCCAATACGATTCGCTTTGCGGATGCATAGCCGGGTCGCCATACACTTCGCTGGTCGAGGCTTGCAAAATCTTAGCACCAACTCGTTTGGCCAAACCGAGCATATTGATCGCGCCATGCACACTGGTTTTAGTTGTTTGTACTGGGTCGTGCTGATAGTGAATTGGCGAGGCCGGGCAAGCAAGGTTATAGATTTCATCTACCTCAACATAAAGCGGGAATGTTACGTCGTGACGCAACAACTCAAAATGAGGGTTGGATACCAGGCTTTTAATATTTGCTTTACTACCAGTAAAGTAATTGTCCACACATAAAACGTCGTTACCCTGCGCTAACAGGCGCTCACAAAGATGTGACCCTAAAAAGCCGGCACCACCGGTAACTAATACTTTTTTCATTTTAAATAAAGACGCTTTAATCGCTAAGCACGTCGACGCTTTTTATGTTCGACGTGAGGCAAACTCAATAATAGTGCAATCGACAAGAAAAAGTAGAGTCGCACACTTAATATATGCAAATTAAAATCCACTAGTGATTGCAGTAGCGCAGCGAAAATAACAATCATGCTAGAACATACACCGGCCAGCACCAATGAGCTTTTGCTTCGCTTGAAATGGTGAAAGGCATAGCGGACAAGCAGCAATAACATTCCCAGCCATAACAACAGCCCAATTAGGCCAGATTCGAGCCAAATATGTAGATAATCATTGTGTGCTTGATTGTAGATGAGTTCTCTGAGCGGTACGTCACCGCGAAAGAATTGAAAAACATCCGCGTAGCTGTTGCCTCCATAACCGACTAACCATTGCTCCTTAATGATTTGCCAAGTGACCTGCCATTGAATCAGGCGCTCGCCGAGCAGTGCATCACCCTGGAAGAGCCGTTGCAACAATCCTTGCTCAAAAAATAACACACCAGACGCGATAACAACAAACAAGGCAAACAACATCTTAAGGTTGTGCTGCACAATTTGTACATGCAATTGCAACAACATCAATATAGAGATTGCGCTTACAAACAAGCCAAAGAACCCGGCCCTTGATTGAGATAAGGCCATTGCGACTAAAACCACGGCCATCGCTAATGTTGCTAGCAGCTTTTTGAATTCAAGCATCTGCGACAACAATATTTTTGAAAAAGCAGGCTGGTGATTCGAAAACACCGGTTTGAGTAAAATACTAAGGCCGGCAACACAGCCTAAACTCAAAAATGCGGCAAAATGGTTGCGATTGACAAATAGTCCGCGTGCCGCACCATAGTTACCATCGAGCTGATTGACATCAACAATATTAAGCCCAGCAAACTTTAGAACTAGCCCGATAGACGCATGCAATAAGGTCAGGATTAGAATAACTAGTAATAGCTGTTGCGCGCGTGCGCGTGTCGAAATCAGCAGCACGGCCAATAGTAGAAATGTCGCCATAGCGACTTCACTGATGAACAAAAGCCAGGTCTTCTCCGGTGTAAAGCTAAGCACTCTTTTTGGTGTAAACCACTGCGGCGCCCCAACTCCACTCGCATTACCAGCCAGAATCCAGTCGTAGGCGGGATTGCCCAAAGGTAAAATCAATGGGAATGCTAACCACAAAAGATGCAGCACTAACAAAGCAAAAAACCACGGCGCAATTCGAAGTACTTTTAGATTTAATCTAGCGCCACCACAGGCGGCAATGGCAAGTAGCCCCAGAGACAAAAAGAGTACTGATAACCACGCCCACCAATCACTACTTGGAAACCAGGATTGAATAAAAGATGCCCATACTATTAACGACAGAAAAACTAGCCAGACAACATGACTTATCAGCTCAGGCCAACTACGTTTTGCCGTTCTAATCATGGATGAGTACCCGGTAGCTTATCGAATACTGATTCGGCTTTGAGAACCATCTCAAGTTTTACTGGGTCAACCTGAATAATCCTCGCCAATTCGCTTAAACTGAATTTGTTTGGCAGGCGTTGAATAATCAGTTCGCATAAGGTCGCATCAATTCTTGCCAGCGCTTGGTAAAACTCAACACATGGCGGCGCCAGCCAATTGCTGGACGACGACTTCCATTGAGTATATTGGTGAGCATTTTTGAGCAGCCAATACCTCTCCTCAATTGGTATTTCGGACTCTGCACTTATGTAGATCATAGCGCGCCAAAGCTCAGCATCGTGAGGGCGCAGATTAAGTTGTTGTTTTAAATATTGCTCAGCTTGTTTAACAACTTCGCGACGCTGTGCTGGCCATACCATGTACTCAAGCGGTGTTAAAACTTGGCGGCTTTGCGCTCGAATCTTTGCCCCTTTGGTCTGCAGACTCCAACCCAATGTTTTTTCGAGTTGTGTATGCAAACCAAGAGAATGCATTAAAGTGAACAATGCTAATATCAGGCAAAAAAAGACCACCAGCAAATAAATTATCTTTGCAGAGACGGTGAGCTTAGCTTGAAACGTTTCCATGTTTTAAGCTCCCATTTGTTTAGTAGAACTACTCCTGGCTGGCATTATCTTCAAGGTAGGCGTAAGCGCCATAGCCGTAGTATCCGCCGTATTGATAAGAATTTCCTTTTTTAATGGTAGCTTGAGAAAGAATTAAGCCAGCGACTTCTACCTTACTGGAATTCAATCGTTTTATCGCATCACGCGCCATATGGTGCGTGGTTTTATTGGATTGAATCACCATCAATAAGGCATCACAAAGTCGCCCAAGCACTACTGCATCACTAGCGGGCAGCACTGGCGCAGTGTCGATCACAATATAATCAAACTTAGCGCGCAAACCAGTCAGCGCAGTTGCAAAGCGTTCACTGGCTAATAACTCCAAGGGATTTGGTGGCGTGGTACCTGAGTTTAAAACAGAGAGATTTGACTCTCGCTTATCCTGGTGAATGCAATCACTTAATTTGGCTGCGCCAGCCACGTAGTCAACAAGACCTACGGTCGCGTCGGTTTCAATTATGTGTTTAATTCTAGGTCGTCTTAGATCCGCATCAATGAGTAAAGTTGAGCCTAATTGTGAATAAGACAGCGCCAAATTTGACGCAAGCGTGGTCTTGCCTTCGCTTTGTACGGAGGATGTTACTACCAGCACTTTGGGCGGATTATCAACATTAGAATACATAACCCCAGTTCGAATATGGTTAATCGACTCCGAGAATACGCTACGGGTATTATCTAGATAGTGCCGCTCGACTGATTCGATCTCTTTACCCATCGTCTGGATAACACCAAACAGTGGCAGACCCAACTTTTCTTCAACCGCACGACCATGTTTAAAAGTAGTATCGAGCTGCTCACGCAAAAAGGCGACCATCAAGCCCAACAAAAATCCACCAAAAGCCCACATCAAAATAATGCGTTGCTTTTGAGGATAAATAGAACCACTTGGAGGTAGCGCACGGTCAATAATCCGCGCACTGGCAACTTGAGTACCCGACGAAGATAAGTCGGCTTCTTTAAATTTAGTAAAAAAGGCTTCGTATAAATCCTGATTCGTTTGTACATCTCGCTCTAGCCGATCTAACTCAATTTGCTTGTCGCGACTCGCCGACAATGAGCGCGCCTTTCGATCAAGGCGTGATTTAGCTGCATTTGCCTCGGCCCGAGCTTCAGTAAATTTGGGATGTTTGGTGCCGTAGCGTTTGGCGAGTTCATCCAGACGCCCGCGAGCAGTGATATATTCACTATTCAAGACTTCTAACTCGCTATTGGTAATCTGATTATTACGCGTGCTCTCGAGTAGATTTTCAGCTACCAGAAAAGTTTGTAAATTAGTTTGTGCCTCATCGAGTGAAGCACGCAAATCATCAATTCTCTGCGAAAGCCATTGCGAAGTTTGTTGTGACCGATTTAATTGTGAATCCAGGCCTTGCTCGATATAGGCATCGACGAGGGCATTAGCAATCTCAGCGGCAAAATCCGGGTCGACCGAGTTAAAGGTAACGTGAACGAGATTGGTTTTTTCACCACCAGTAACATTTACCCCTCCTTGAATAATGCGCGATAGCCACTGGCGTTTGCTGGCTTTTTCAGCATCACTAAGATTAGGTTTATTTTCAGTTGCTGGTGCATCACTGACCAGTTTGATGCCAGTCAGCCGAGCAAACTCTTGAGCCAGTGAACGAAGCACACTGGGGCGAACCAATAGCCGTTGTACTGAATCCCGCTCAACAAGACCCAAACTATCAACTACACGCTCTGCCACTGACCGGCTTTTCAATAATTCATATTGAGTTTCGTAAAACCGATAGGCAAAAGGGTCAAAGACTGTTTGTGAGCTACTGCGATAGCTGCTCGGCTCAACCGCCATACTCAACTTGGCTTGATACACGGGTGTTTCTGAATAGGCTTTAAATACCCCTGCGATTAAGCCCAGAATCATCAATGCAATAATCAGCCAGCGATTCTCGCGCGCCGTTTGTAACAGGCTTGCAAAGGTTTGAGATAACGACTCATTGGATTGGCTGGGCGATGCTTGCGCTGATTGCTTGAACCAGTTACGCACCAAACTCTCTGCACCACTACCTTGCTGCACATCTATTTTGCTTGATTGATCCGAGATTTTGTTCAAAACCAACTGGCTCCAACATCAACAATATCGCCGGGTTCAATTGGCGTATACAATTTCACCCGCTTTAATTTCTCAGGCTCGGCATTCTCTTGCGACCCGACATATCGCGTTATAGTGATCTTGCTACGAGACGCTCGAATTGTAAACCCACCAGCCAGAACAACTGCTTTTTCGACGGTTAATCCGCGTCGAAATTTATATTCACCAGGGTTATTCACCTCGCCATGCAAGTAAACATAAAATGAATCTTCTTCAGGAACACCTTGTCGTTCGTCAATACTGATGACATCACCAGAGCGAACTAATTGATCGCTATTGATACTTAAGCCCTGGGCAATAACTCCGCCGTCACGAGAAATAGTCACTCCCTCATTATTTGCCGAATTGGTAACACCACCAGCAATAGCGATTGCATTACCTACGGTTAGCCCTTCAGTGTATGGATAGGAGCCAACGTTGTTAACAGCACCACGGATAAATATAGGCCGATAGCTAAAGATCGACACGGATAAGCGCGGATTACGTACATAGCCCTCGGAAAGCAATCGCGCCACCTCACGCTCTACTTCAACGGTGGTTTTGCCAGCGACCTGCACGAGGCCAATTAAGGGAAAAGAAACCGCTCCGCTACCTGGTATTCGCACGTTTTCTACACTTAGATCTTGTTCGCCAAAAACGCGTAAAGAGATGGCATCGCCCGCCGATAAAATATGCTGTCGATCGGCGCGACTATTCCGATTGTTGCCAATTTGGCTGCTTGATGCTTCTGGCGCTGTTTGATCAGAAGTCAGTGAAGGACTTGAGCCGTTTTGCTGTTGAGTAACTACCCCGGTGCCTGAGAGTGCTCTTGTTCGTTCGCCTTGTTTGACAGCGGCACGATCTTGGACTTCAGCTGCGGCGTTTTTTTTTTACTTTCTTCTGATTCAGATTGTGTTGTTATTGCTCTCGCTGGTAACGACCAATCCGATTTGCTTTGCCTTGCTTCCTCGTCGGCTGTGCGAATTGCAAATTCCATACTAGACGGCGCGTAAATTTGCACGAAATCAGTAGTAGAGGAGACAACCTGGCTTCGATAACCTTTACTAACCTTGCCGATTACGATTGAATCGCTAAGCGATGCACTAGAACGCAGGTTTAAATTATCAACCGTGATATCCGCAACGCCAGCCTGCACGACAGCAAATCGCGTGCTCACCCAGGCTGTAACAACAGGCTGTCTAAATCGAATGATGGTCCAATCTGCATCTTGCTCAAGTACTCGAAACTCAGTAGCAAAAGGCACTTGTAAAACTGGTTTAAATGAGTCTCGAAGATAAACCTGGAGCTGCTTACTTTTTGGTTCAGTTTGTTCGGCAGTTTGCGCAGGCACAGTCGACACGGCAGGCGTGGCGCTCATCGCAACTGGTTTGGCCTTTGAGGTTTTCTCCAACGCTATCGAGCGAATTGAGAATTCCATGCTGGTCGGTGCATAAATTTGCACGAACTCTTCATTACTGGTGATCACTTGTGATCGATAACCCTTGCCTACCTGCCCAAGTACAATTGAATCACTGGTTGAGGGTTGAGTCCGAATATTTAAATTGTCCACCGTCACATCAGCGACGCCAGCTTGAACATTCGCAAAACGATGACTGACCCAAACAGGGATAGTTGGTTGCCGAAAACGAATGATTGTCCAGCGATCGCCTTTTTCAACAACTCGATATTGTGCTTTCGCATCAAGTTGCATCAACGGCTTGCGTGAGGTGCGTGTATAAACCTGCAAAAAACCGCTTTTTTGCTCAGCAGTATCCAAAACCTGCTCAACAAATTCATCGTTTTGTTGTGCATTAACCATTCCTAAACTGGTTAAGCTCAACATCAATGCGACTGAAATAAGTTTGACGTAACGATATACCTTCATGATAGACATTCTAATTATTCGATTTTTTTTCGACCTTGACAGTCAGACTGATGGTCAAACGCTGCTGACAGCGCATTTTCAACCCAATACCGAGTTTAGCGACTCCGGCACCCCTTACTATCGCATACTATAGCTAAGCGCGTACACAGACAGTAAATAGTTGTTTAAGTTTCTTTCAATTATTCGATTGCGTCACTCGTGTCCTTCGCGTGTAGCCAAATGAGTCAGGTTCGCGATGTTTTCTTCTGCTGCTGAAGAAACTACGCAGGTCTGACCTTAGTCGTAATCCAATAAACTGGTTTTCGAAATCAATGCCAGTTAGTGAAGATTCCCGTTCAACTTCTCCGTAATAAATACCTACTGTTAGCCAGTTTCGAAATACGAAATCCAGCCCAAGGCCCCAATCTTGAAACTCATCACGCCGGCCATCGTTATAGTCGTCTTCAATAATTTTGCCGTAAATATCAAAAATTAATCTTTCCGAAAGCGTGTGAGTCCAGGAGGCGCCAAGTAGATCACTAACGAAAAAATCAGATTCAATCGCACCAGGCTCTTCTACTGCCCGCGATGCTGCCAGCTGTAAATTTGAGAGCGGGCTAAAGGCGTAGTTAAGATTGCCGTAATAGATGGTGCCATCAAAATCTTCTCTGGTAATTGCATCAAAATCACGATCAGTTCGGCCAATTCCAACCACCCCACTCAAAGTCGAGGTAGGTTTTACTCTGAACCCGAATAAATAATCGGTTTGCTCAGCATCTAAATCACTGAACACCGAGGTGTAATCAACATCAGTTCGCTGGACGCGGCCAAACACCGACGTTCTCGAGCCAAACTGCCAGTCTATATCCAAATGGATGGATTCTGTCTCGCGATCTCGGCCTTGCTCATCAATACCAAAATTCAAATCAGAACTAGAGAAATTAGCTTCAGCATAATCAAAGCCAAGCACACCGGTTATGATGCCAATCTTTCGTCCAAAAACAAGATCGGCCGCGAAGCGATTAAACTCAATCTCCTCAGGCCTTGAATCAATACCTAAGTTTATAAAATCGCTAAAATTTCTAGAGCCCGATATACCTCGCTGTTCGAAAGTTTCACCAATCGATGCAAATAGATCTATATCCCAATAGCGGCTCAAATCCAGGCCTAAATTCGCGCTTAGCTCATGCGCTTGCGCGTCTTCCTGGTCTAGTTCATCGTGATAAACAAAAGTGCCGTTATAGGCGGCATAAAACTGATGACGGCCAATATTAGTTCTATATCCGAGGCTAGGACGAATCTCCCATTTAATATCGTCTTCTTGAAAGCCCGGCCGTTGGCGAACGTTGTCATTGTCGCTGACTGTGACTTCAATCGCTGGATAGAAATCATTAAGTAAATCCAACGGCTGGTCTACACCGCTGTCACGTGCTATTGACCCATTTTGAAATGATTTTAAGGTGTTACCAGCAGGCGCAAGCCCGCGCCCGACAACTTGCGCTGTTATTGTCCCTGAATATAACGCCGCAATGCAAATCAGTGTCACGAAGGTACTCGAACGCAACTGATTTGTGTTAGTAAAAATCATAATTTGGTTTTCTAACTGTGAGTCTTTGCTCGGCCCTTGCCAGTTGGTATTTAAACGGTGTTAATCTAATTTTAATAGAATGTAAGACCACTATGGTTATAGGTTGTAGCTACTATGGTTCGGTGCAAGGTGGAGATGCACAAACTGGTGTAGAAAATCCTCCATCTCCGCCAAAGGTGCCCGGAGGTGCTCCAGCACCAATCGCCGCCTGTATTAACGCACGCGGCGTTTTGAAGAATGGTTTTTGACGACTTTTATCGAAGTAGTAAAAGGAGACCGGCGCACTTTTAACGCCAAGCGCGTTAAGCGCTGCTATTAGATCAGGGCGAGTGAAGATCAGACCATTATTCAATATCGCCTTTAATGTTACCGGCTGACTATCTTGCGATGCTACATACGGAAATCTTGCTTCAGTTCGAGGGTCATCCCATGCCGCAATTTGCTGCCCAGCAATCGAAGCATTGCTGATCAATTCTTGATCACTCTCACCAAGTACGACCAGCAATAATGAGTTGTCTGCAACCTGATAATTTTTAGCGTCAGCTAATAGTGATTGCCAAGCTTCTGGTTCAAAATCATCTTCTGTTGGGATTTCAAATAGCTCGTAGAAATCACTCAGCGGTGCATATAAATGATGCTCTCCGATCTGCCATTCAGGAGTGGGCGTCACCATAAGCTCTTTTTCGACATAAGCTTGTTGTACGCCTTTGATCGTTTTGGGATAACCCAAATCGTCGACAGCTCGCTCGTTAAGTCGGTTGAATATAAAGACCACTGGCAGCGTCGCGTCAGGATCTTTGGCAATCGCATCTTT
Organism: uncultured Gammaproteobacteria bacterium; assembly: GCA_964455815.1. Taxonomy (GTDB): domain Bacteria; phylum Pseudomonadota; class Gammaproteobacteria; order Arenicellales; family Arenicellaceae; genus Arenicella. The sequence continues at coordinate 50,302 of CAYVYS010000008.1, read as the reverse complement.
GATTCTCATTTCACTATCAACCAGCACCTTGCCTGAATCTTCATACAATGACACGAACACCGGGCGCTTAGAGAGATCTGCCGACGTGTTGGCCTGGTACCAGCGACTTTGCTCTACATTTTTCTCAGCGATCTCCTTCAATTCCGCGGCCGAGGCCATAAAATGATATTGACCAGCAAACCAATCTGGATACGGGCGTAATACCTGACGTTTTTTAAAAAACCGATCTAGTACTTGCTGGACTTCATAGGGCTTACTCTGATCTTCACGTTCTAAATCAGCGAGCTCATAACTTGAATATAAATAGCCCTCTGAATCAGAAATGACTGGAACTAAATTAACCGCAGAGGCTGCCAGCCCTCGACTTCTATCAGGCTGAAATCGAACTGCAGCTTGTAGCACGTTTTCAATATCCAAGCCCATGGAAACGGCTGTCATAAACACCATTAGTGATGGTGTGTCCTTACTAAGTAATCGCAAAACTTCTAACTTGGTAGGTGTGCTGGGCTCGTTATACATCAATTCGCCAAACTCGGAATCTTCGTATTCGCCGGCTGGAATGGCATTTTGCCAATTGACCACATAGTCATCGCTGTAGTGATTGAATTCACTCTCACCTGGAGGCGGTAACCGGTAGCCATTATCATCGAGCAGTACACTCTGCTGAGCTTGGGAAGACGTAGCCAAGAAAAGCGTTAAGTAGAGCCAACTGATACGCCGAACTTGTATCGGACTTCTAAGTAATTTACTAACCAAGCTTTTAATGACTATGCTCATTTGTATGTTAAACCCAACCATTACCCCAAGTGAACCAAGCTGAGCTGGCTCGACTAAGTTTTTAGGTAAGACTGAAGTTCTGATCGACTGCTTTGATGTTCTTCCTGGGAATTCTTTAACAAACAAGTTAAAAAATTCTTTAGTAAAACTTCTCTCTATTAATCTGCTTGCTATCTAGTTAATTAACTACCAACTGTTTGACTAAAAAGTTTAACTGAGAAATATCATATTAGAACCACACCCCACGCTCCAGTGACTATAACAAATCACCAACAAAATATACAGTTAGACAAAAGTTAGATAACTTTTAGAAACTAGCTTAACGAAGGGAGAATAAGGCCGGATTTAGGCCGAAATAGAAGACAATTCGGCCTTCGTTGTCTAACTTCCAGCTATTTCTTGCAATCCGTTCATGTAGGCTCGTAAAACCTCGGGGATGACAATACTTCCGTTTGCTTGCTGAAAGTTTTCCATAATTGCCAATAAAGTACGGCCAACCGCTAGACCCGAACCATTTAGGGTATGGACTAATTCAGTACGTTTTCCATCGCCACGCATCCGAGCTTTAAGGCGTCGAGCCTGAAAAGCCTCAAAATTACTGCAAGATGATATCTCTCGATAAGCATCTTGCCCGGGCAACCAGACTTCCAGATCATAGGTTTTAGCCGCTGAGAAGCCAAGATCACCACCGCAAAGACTGACTTTTCGATACGGCAACTCCAAGCCCTGCAATATGGCTTCGGCATGGCCGGTAAGCTCCTCAAGCCGATCATAGGATTCGCTGGGATGAACAATTTGCACTAACTCAACTTTTTCGAATTGATGTTGACGAATCATACCTCTGGTATCGCGTCCATAGCTTCCTGCTTCGCGGCGAAAACAAGGAGTGTGAGCAACCCACTTTAATGGCAACTCACTCTCACTTAAAAGCTGATCTCGCACAATATTGGTGACTGGTACTTCCGCCGTTGGGATCAGGTAATACCCATCTTCAGACTGTGTAGCAAAAAGATCATGATCAGCGAATTTGGAAAACTGGCCAGTGCCAATCAAGCTATCCTGATTAACCAGATAAGGCACATAAACTTCTTCATAACCATGTTGCTCAATATGAGTATCGAGCATGTACTGGATTAATGCGCGGTGCAGACGAACCAGCGCCCCTCGCATTACAACAAAACGTGGCCCGGCAATTTTGGTGGCAGTTTCAAAATCGATACTATTGAGCGCTTCACCCAAATCAACATGATCAAGAACTTTAAAATCGAATTGGCGCGGCGTACCCCAGCGCAATAGTTCAACATTGTCTTGTTCAGACTTTCCTGCCGGCACGGACTCATGCGGCATATTCGGCATGATGTCTGTAATCGCAAATAATTCTTCCTGAGTTTGAGCTAACTCTTGTTGCGATTGCTTTAGTCGATCCGCAAAAGCGGCTACCTCATGTTTAATTGCATCGACATCGCCGCCTTGCGATTTGATCTTACCGATCTCTTTAGATTTAGCATTACGCTTAGCTTGTAGCTCTTCCGCCTCAATTTGTAATTGCTTGCGTTGGGCTTCGAGTTCGTTAAAGCGCTCTACATCTAATTCATGCCCCTTAACGCTTAAGCGACTGGCCACTGAGTCTATATCATTGCGCAATAATTGCGGATCAATCATGAGGTTCTCAAAAAATTTGAATTGTTATTTGGGTATATTTTTACAGACTATAACGTGCTAGCGCCATACCAAGCCAACACATCAACAAGCAAAGACATACCGTCGCTACCACATAAATAACAGCTCTTAAGGCTTGCCCTTGCTGCATCATGCTCATGGTCTCAAAAGAAAACGCGGAGAAGGTAGTAAACCCGCCAAGCAAACCGGTCATTACAACAATTTGATTTTGTTCCGACCAGCCCCAGCGTTGAGCCATGGTTATCGATAAGTAACCAATTAAAAAACAGCCCATTAAGTTAGCAATGAAGGTGGCGAATGGTAGCGCAGTCCAACCCGCATGCAAAGAAAAGCGGGCTAAACCATAACGCAGCACTGAGCCCAGGCCACCGGCTATAGCTATTTTTAAATAGAGCATCCCTACTCTCGAATTACATCGGTGCCCGCGTCAGGCGTAAATTCAAAAGTACTGGCTTTGATATCACGATTTGTGCGTACATCAGCCAAGGTAAGCCGGGTTTCATTGCCCAGCCCGTCAGTCAGGACAATAGATCTTAGCTCTGCGCTCGCAAACCCAAGTAATAAGCCTTGATATGCAGCGTTCTCATCTTTGGGTTTAAGACTGACCCAGGTCAAACCATCTGTTAAACCAAAATCGGTAATGGTGAAAAATGATTCAATCGCCTTACCCGTTTGCACCAAGGCTAAAGTTGGTACTTGATCGAGCGCGGTTTGTAAGCTTTTTTGCGTGGCGGTTTCTAAATCAGGGTCGTAAAAGGTAATCCATTTACCATCTGAGTAAATTTGTTGACCTTGCGGGAAATCAGGGTCACTACTTTGATAATTCCAACGAAACTTACCCGGGCGCTCCAGGTGCAACAGACCCGAGCTGCGATCCAAGGTGGAACCAAACTCATCAACTACCACCTGATCAAATCGAGCCTCAAGCGTTCTTACCTCAGCAAAAAACGCCGCCAATTGTTGCTCTGAGCTTTGCCCAGCGCCTGACAACAGCAACAATAGAACCAAACTAAATGAACGAATCATTCTCAGACCTCAGGGTTAGCCCTCGGAATTAATCCTCAGGCGGTGGTGGCGCCAGAACTTCACGTTTGCCGTTGTCTTCAGCTGGTGTGACGACACCAGTCATCTCCATCGTTTCGATCATTCTGGCGGCTCGGTTATAGCCAACTCGTAGCTGACGCTGCACAGAAGAAATCGACGCTTTACGAGTACGCGTGACAAATTCTACCGCCTGATCATAAAGTGGGTCGTTTTCTGGATCATCGTTAACCGAATCATCACGAAATGCGCTCGGCAATGCCTGGTTAACTTCTTTTGGCGCCGTCAGCACTGTTTCATCATAATCTGGCGCGGATCGTTCAGTGAGCGATTTAACCACCGCGTGAACTTCTTTATCGGACACAAAACTGCCATGCACACGTTCAGGCAAACTTGTACCCGGCGGCACATAGAGCATATCGCCATGACCAAGCAGCATTTCTGCCCCCATTTGATCAATCACGGTTCGCGAATCGACTTTAGACGACACCTGAAACGCAATACGCGTTGGAATATTCGCTTTAAGCAAGCCGGTGATCACATCAACCGACGGGCGTTGGGTCGCTAAAATCAAATGGATGCCGGATGCGCGCCCTTTTTGCGCCAAACGCGTGATGAGCTCCTCGACTTTTTTGCCAACCGACATCATCAAATCGGCAAGCTCATCGATAATCACTACCAAGCATGGAAGCTCTTGGAGATCTTCGGCCACTTCACCATCTTGCGCAAACGGGTCTTTGATCGGCTGCCCACTCTCGAGCGCTGATTTTACTTTGCGGTTATAGCCAGCGAGATTACGCACTCCGAGCTCAGACATCAGCTTATAGCGGCGCTCCATCTCAACGATACTCCAGCGCAGTGCGTTTGCAGCCTCGCTCATATCCGTTACAACCGGGCACAACAAATGTGGAATACCCTCGTATACCGATAGCTCCAACATTTTCGGATCAACCATGATCATACGAACTTGCTTGGCTGTTGCTTTATAAAGCAGGCTGATAATCAGCGCATTAATACAGACCGACTTACCTGAACCAGTGGTGCCTGCGATTAACACATGGGGCATTTTGGCCAGATCAGCAATCACAGTTTTGCCGCTGATGTCTTTGCCCAACACCAAAGCCAAGGACGAATTCATGTCGTCGAACTTGCTTGAAGACAATCCTTCAACTAAACGTACAATTTCGCGCGTCTCATTAGGTATTTCGATGCCGATATAAGATTTGCCAGGAATATTTTCGACTACCCGAACGCTAATGGTTGATAAGGCGCGAGCTAGATCTTTGGCTAAGCCGGCAATGGTCGCAGCTTTAATCCCCGGTGCTGGGTCGATTTCAAAACGTGTAATAACCGGGCCTTGGTGCACGCTGACCACCTCAGCAGCAACATTAAAGTCAGCCAGCTTTTTAACCAGCAACATGCTGATGGCATTGAGTTCTTCATCGGAATAGCCCGCGGCTTGTTCATCAGGCGGGTCGAGTAAAGACAGCGCTGGCAGCGCATCATTATTGCTATGCATGCCTTCAAAGAGGTTGGTTTGCTTTTCTCTTTGCGCGCGCCCGCTTTCTTTAGTAGTTTGGCTTGCTTTAGCCTTCGGCTTGATAGTTGGTGCAACTTTGACCTTCTCTTTTAATTCGGTCACAGTTTCACGCCGAGTAATTCTGGCACGCTCACCGATTTCACGGTCAACCTTTTGCTCGCGTCGTTCCTGGAAACGCTCGATCAAATTAAAAATGGTCTCGCCGATTTTATCCATCAATTGAAACCAGGAGAGGCCAGAGAAAATAGTGACACCGGTCAAAAATAAAATGACCATAAACAAGGTAGAGCCAATCGCGCCGAATAGCTGGAATAAACCGCCATTAACCCAGCCACCTAAATATCCACCTGCATTGAAAGGCTGATCGGCAGCCCAATGCGCAAAATGTAGATTCTCGATGCCACAGGCACCAATCACGGTAATAAAGAAGCCAGCTGTGACCAGCACAAACTTAAGATATGAAAATTCAGCAGTCGATTTACGATTGCGAAAGAAATTGACCCCTAAGATTAGGATCATCAGGGGCACTAAATACGACATGTAGCCAAAGCCATGCAATAACATATCGGAGAACAGCGCCCCCATCTTGCCACCTAAATTGCTGACGGTGTCGGGCGCATCAGCGCTGTGTGACCAACCTGGATCCTTCGGGTTATAACTAATCAGCGATAACAGGGCATACACCGCAACAAACGCCGCCGTGATAACCAAAATCTCGGCTGTCAGCTCGCGAACGCGCGCAGGCACTAAACTAACGCCTTGCGCTTGTGTCTGTTTTACTTTCTTCTTTTTGGCTTGCGGCATATCGCTCTCTTGAATCCACCCATGCGGTCGGCTTGTGCGATCCGCGCCCATCCCTAATTCTAACTTGAATGGCATGCAATCGCACCCTTGGTTACGCTTTGTTACCTTGTTTTAAACCTCACTTGAAAATGACTTAACACATGCCATTAATAGGCTATTATTGCGCAAATTTAAATGGCGCTGGCCATCATAAAATAATAATCGGAGTCCGTTTTAATGTCTGACCCTAAACACTGTAAAGTTCTGATACTTGGCTCAGGCCCAGCTGGGTACAGCGCGGCGGTTTATGCCGCGCGCGCAAATTTGCAGCCAGTGCTGATCACCGGCATGCAACAAGGTGGTCAACTAACCACCACTACTGAAGTAGACAACTGGCCAGGAGATGACCAAGGCGTTGATGGTAATGAATTAATGACACGCATGTTGCGACACGCCGAACGCTTTGAAACCGATATCATTTTTGATCACATCCATACTGTCGAGTTAAACCAGCGCCCATTCACACTCATTGGCGACGCGGGCAGCTATACCTGCGATGCCCTCATTATTGCTACCGGTGCATCGGCAAAGTATCTAGGCTTGCCCTCGGAAGAAGCTTTTATGGGTAAAGGAGTTTCAGCTTGTGCAACCTGCGATGGGTTTTTCTACAAAGGTAAACCGGTGGTTGTGGTCGGAGGTGGTAATACCGCCGTTGAAGAAGCCTTGTATTTATCAAATATCTGTTCAGAAGTTACCGTCATTCATCGCCGCGATGAGCTGCGCGCTGAGGCAATTATGATTGATCATTTAATGGACAAGGTAGAAAACGGCAATCTCAGGGTCGAATGGGATCATGTGCTCGATGAAGTTTTAGGCGATGACACGGGCATGACCGGCGTGCGTATTAAGAGCACTAAATCTGATGATACTAAAGAGCTAAAAGCCGATGGCGCGTTTATCGCCATTGGTCATTCACCGAACACCTCAATCTTTGAAAACCAGTTAGACATGCAAGGCGGCTATATTACTGTGCAGTCTGGCTCAAGCGGCAATGCCACGGCTACCAGCGTACCAGGAGTATTTGCCTGTGGTGATGTTATGGATCACGTCTATCGTCAAGCCATCACATCCGCTGGCAGTGGTTGTATGGCGGCACTGGATGCTGACAAATATTTAAAGGAAAATCACTAAACTCCAGGTTTGTGAGCATGAGCCTGCCAAAAGACGAGCTTAATAAATTGTTGGGCATGGGCGTGAAACCGCTCAAGCAGGATCGCATCATGCCCTATCGTAAACCGGTCGACTCAACACCTCAACAACGATTACTTGATGATGAACGAGTAATGGCTGAGCTGCTGCTCGAGAACGACGAGAGCGCCAGTTTTGAAAGTGGCGATGAGCTCAAGTTTTTACGCAGCGGGTTTTCCTCTCGCTTGCTCAAACGATTGCGCCGCGGCGACTTCGCCATTCAGGATGAGTTAGATTTACACGGCTTTATTGCGGCCGACGCCAAGCGTGCAACGCATGCTTTTGTTAACCAGTGCGCTCGCGACAAGATCAGTGCGGTTCGCATCGTACATGGCAAAGGCCGTAACTCCGCTGGCCGCAAACCCGTTATTAAAAATCGCTTGATTGGATGGTTGAGCAAAAACCAACATGTGATCGCAGTAGTATCAACGCCAGCGAATGACGGCGGCACTGGCGCCGTTTACGTCTTACTAAAATTGGGCTAACTGCTCTGCGCCTGCTGAGTCGAGTTAACGCCGTTCGCTATCAATGCTCTAATCTGCCCAGGCCCGTCGACTCTATGTGCCTTGATGCCTAACTGCCTGGCGACTTCTACATTCGCCAGCACATCATCAAAAAACACGATGTCACTGGCCTTGGCCTTTAGCTGCGCAAGAGCGGCCTCAAAGATCAATGGATCAGGTTTTGACAAGCCCATCTCATGCGAGAAAAACAAATGATCGAAGTGCTGATCCAAATGAAATTCGTCCAGCATCCTTGGCGCATGCAGCTCATTGATATTCGAGAGCGCTGCCAGGATATAGTCATCTCGAAGCTCGGCCAACAACTCCAGGGCACCATCAAATATTGCTTCTGGCCAGGCTGCAAATTCGTAGAGGATCTCTTCTATCGACTGACTCAAGCTGAGCTCCGCCTTTAAGCTATTCGCAAATTCCAAGGCATTGATCTGCCCGGTTTCAAAACCTTTGGAGGTAGCGCTATGCAGCCAGTCATGCAATTGGAATCTTTGCTGACCCTGCCACCAGGATGGGGGCAAAATGTGTTCCCCCAATTGAATAATAACCCCGCCAAGGTCAAACAAAAGAACCGGTTTTGCCATAAGTCAATTGCATCGATAATGGATGTGATACAGTAATTGTAAAGCCGTACGTTAGCAACATGTGTTGAATGTGAGTTGTTGAATTTGAGCCGAATTACCAAACTCTTTCGCTGGATGATCCGCCGCCCTAAGCAGAGGCTGTTGGTGGCGACATGCCTGGCTGTATTTTCACATGGTGCCTTAGTGCTAAGCGGAGTGGTCGGTTTTTCTCTATTTTCGGCGCCATCGGATGTCAATCGCTCGCTAACTATCACTCTTGCACCTACCGTTGATGAGGGCTTAAAGGCATCGGAAGATCCGGCCCAAGAGACCGTTAATGAAGTGCAACGCGGGGAAGCCAGCGCACCCAAAACGATTAGTGAAGAGCAACAACAAGAACAACACCTTCAGGAAATTGTACCAAAGCTCAGCCAAGCTACCGAAATACCAATAGAGACTCAAACTGCCGCTGCTCAGCCTGAGCCGATCACGCCTGAATTTGAGCAAGAAACACAGAGCGAACCAATTGAAGATACGCAAACAACAGAACAGCTGGCTTCTATTGAAGCCGCCGAAGCAAAGCCTAAGACGCTTGCTACTAATGATGAGGAGTTAATTTCGGCCATAGCCGGAGAAGTTAAGCTAAAGTCGCCAAACACAAAGCCAGCAGTCGCCGATTTAACTCAACGTGAACAACGCTTCTTTGAGCGGCGACTGGTTTCCGAAATCAAAAAAATCAGTCGGCAAAATTTTGACGCATCAACACTAGAATGGCAGAACTTTGAATGGCGGCACAAAGGTGAAGACTTCATCGCCAAAATAGAGCATCGGCCGGCTAAATCCGACTTGGAAATGGATGAGCTTATGGTTGATGTGGTCACCGAACGCGACGGTGAATATCTCACCACCACGCTTCGGCTTAAACAATTGGCGTTCTCGAATTTTGCGCAATTTGTTGATAATTGGGATGACGGCGTCAGTATTCATGATGATGAATTCAACGGTCGCTTTCACTCAAATACGGCGATTAATATCACTTCAGACCGACGAGGTGCACCTAGGTTTTTAGCTAAAATGACAACCTCAGCCCGTTCACTAAATTACGATGGTCATGTGCGGCGCAAGCAGGTCTTTAAAGAAGGTTTAGAAACTGGTGTTAAACGGATAAAAATGCCCAAACCTAAAATCTTGTTTGAACAAGATACAGTAATAAAGACCGGCACAATCCGCTTGGAAGAAGATGTGCGGTTAATCTTTCAGGCCGACGGTTCAGTCCTCTGGCAAGCGTTAGATTCAGTTCAGCCGATGCGCCGTATTCCTCTTAATGAGCAAGCTAATTATTTAGTGGCCGCACCCGGTGTCAAAGTGCATGTCAAAGGTGAGGTTAATGGCTTAGTGGCTATATATGCTCCGAGCAGAATTGTGATTGAAGGCCCGATTCACTATGTAAGTCGCGCACCAGTTGCGCAAGGTGGTGATTTTCTAGGGCTAGTTTCTGGTCGCAGCATTTTGGTTGCGGATCGCAAGGTTATTGGCCCGGGCGACTTACATATTGATGCGGCGCTTTACGCCAAGAACCGCTTTGCGGTGCGTAATCTGCGCGGGCGTCGCGCTGGCACATTATCAATTTTTGGCAGTATCACCTCAGGTTCGATCACGGCTACCGAGCCAAGATATGCGACCCGCATCGATTTCGATCCGCGGCTGGAGAATATGCGTCCGCCGGGCTTCCCGGTTACTGATCGCTATGAGTTAGTCGCCGAGAACTTACAATGGCAAGCCGTTGAGAATTCGATTTATGACGAAGAAGATTTGCAAATCGATAATGCCATGGTCGATCTAGCTGAGAATCAAGAGGAAGAAGCTACAGAAGCAAATCAATAATAGCTGGTAATACCGATTGGCTTTGCACATCTGAGGGCAAAACAGGCAAGTTGTTAAACAGCATCGATGCGAGGATCTCATTGGTCGCAGCAGAAGGATGCACATTATCAAAAAAGACTCGTCGATCGAAACCAAACAATACACACTCAAGGTCTATTTCAAACTGCTCAACATCAAAGCATCCCTGGCGAATATTAGTAAAACGAAATTGTGCGAAATTATTCAATAGGTTTTCAAAAGCGCTATACACATCCACTTGCACAATACTCAACGCTTGATCATTGGCAAACTGATCAATCAACTGAGTTAATTTAGCATTGTACGCGATTGTGTATTCGGTCGCCCGCTGGCTGATTCCGGCATCACTTGCCTCTTCGTCTAAGGTTTCTGGAATCCGGCCAACATTCGGTACATTTGCGATCAAAAAAGCTCGCGCACCGGCTGCGGTTAATCTAATCACTTGACTTTCTAGTGAATCTATCACCGCTTGAATTGTCGCCTCGGCAAAATTCGCACCTCTAATTCCGCGTATGCCACGCAAATCATTCCCGCCTACAAAGATAAAGTACAAAGCACGTGGGTCAGCCTGATTAGAACTCCTTTCTAGAAATGCATCAATCTGGTTAGTTACATCTTCAGGTTCATCGCCAACCACATTGGCTCCAGAGACTGCATAATTAAACCCGAGTTGCTGACCGAATAAATGACCTGAATTGTCTGCATTGCTATCGATTAAACCTGCAAGGCGATCTGCTAAAACAGGCCCATTAGAGATACGATTCTCATAGTAAGGCGGCGGCAAATCAATAATGGCAATATTGCCGGTATCAGAAAGGCTGTCTCCAAACACCACCAACTTAGAAAAATCACTTCCTTGCGCAAAAGCGCTTGAGCAAAATAGCAGCAAAGAACTTAGGGCAACAGCTCGGCTGCCTAGTCCAAAGAAGTTCAGAAACTGCAACATCAACATTACAACCAGGCGTCTATCGTCTTAGCAAAATGAGCAAGTAAGTGTTCTGTTTTGGCGAGTACCAATTCATCGACCGCGCCGGCATTAATGCCCTCTTGAATTTGTTCAGAAACCCAATAATCTTCAGCCGCATAAGTCATACCATCGAGCACCTCAACGGTTTTTTCAAAGTGAGCTTGCTCTTGATCGGTGCTTGGTTCTTTTGGCACTAATAACATATGTCGCCAGGAACTCCTACCTGGTGACTCACCTGGGAACATGCTCAATATCGAATAAGCATTAGGATGGCCAATCAGACAAACATTCGGAAAGATAATATTGGTTGGCGTGATGTACTCTGCCATTCGGACCTGATCAAATTTTGATTCATCGAGTTCGACTACCGACTTGCGCGGCACAAAAGAGCGAATATGCGGGCCATGCTCTTCGCTTAGTGCAATATTGCTAACAAAAAATTCCGCGATCGAATCTTTATGCAATGTGCTGATGTGGTAAGACTCCAGAAAGGCAAAAATCGGTAGTTTCCAACTCGCTTTTAAATCTCGGGTCTTATCAAAGAACAAATGATAATCACCTAAGTTTAGCGCCTTAAACTCGGGAATTAAGGTTGTTAAATAGTCTTCCAGATCGATAACTTCGCCTTCTTGCTGTAACCAAATTAATCCAAAGGCCGAAGAAACGCTGGCGGCAGGTTTTAAGCCTTTTTGTGACTTATCCAAACCTGGGAATAAATCAGATCGAGGCACACCAACTAATTCACCATGATGGTTGTAAGTCCAAGAGTGGTACGGGCAACTAAAACGTTTTTTACAACCACTATTATCTTGCACTAACTTAGTTCCACGATGCTGACAATAGTTGTAAAAAGCGTGCAACTGGCCATCATCGCCACACGTTATTAACCAGCTGCGACCATCAAGTTCATGCACAAAATAGTCACCCGGTTTTCGACATTGTGAAGCATGCCCAACGATCAACGGCAGGCGGCGAAACATTGCCTGTTCTTTTTTAAGACGCTCTGGGTTCCGTAAATCATCGGCTTGTAATACCAGACTCTCTTCGCCCGTAATGCCAGCGCCCTCCTTCACCATATCAATAACGGTGAGCACCTGATCACGATAAAAATCAGCGCTTAATAATGTGACAGCCTGGGACATAAACTTTCGATAACTCAAAGCAGTGCAAATCAGTATACACGAGCCATGGCAGATAACCCGCGCAAAAGATTACTGGCAAGAAAGAAAACGCGGTATGCTCAAAGCATGCATATAGTTTTATCTATCAACGCGCTCAACAAGACCTATGCCAACGGCTATCGTGCACTCGAAGATGTGCATTTAGCTATTCATAAGGGCGAAATCCTGGCCTTGCTCGGCCCCAATGGCGCAGGTAAAACCACACTTATCTCAGCCGTCACCGGCATCGTCACGCCAAGTAGCGGTGATATTCTGGTCGATGGTTTTGATAATCAATCTGAGTATCGTCAGACGCGCAAGAAGATCGGTTTGGTGCCGCAGGAAATGACTATTGGTGCCTTTGAGACTGTGTTGAATACGGTTAAATTCTCACGAGGGTTATTTGGCCTCAAACCCGATCACGATTACATCAAGCAAATCCTCACGAACTTATCTCTGTGGGATAAACGAAACGATGAGTTGCGAATGTTGTCTGGCGGCATGAAGCGCCGGGTATTGATCGCCAAAGCATTAGCGCATCAACCAGAAATTCTATTCCTCGATGAACCCAGCGCAGGCGTCGATGTGGAACTAAGGCGCGATATGTGGCGCATTGTCGAAAAGCTGCGCGAACAAGGTGTCACCGTCATTCTTACTACGCACTATATCGAAGAAGCCGAAGCGATTGCCGATCGTATCGCAGTGATGCATCAGGGTAAGATTTTACTCATCGAAGACAAACTGGAGTTGATGCGTAAGCTTGGTAAAAAGCTATTAAAGGTAGAGTTCAAACAAGCTATTAGCGAGCTGCCGGAAGCCCTATCAGAATTCGATATCACACTTTCAGATGATAAAACCCAACTAAGCTACCACTATGATGCACGCGCTGACGCCAGTGGCTTGACGCGAGTTATTAATAGTTTAAGCGCTGCCGGTGTGGGCTTAAAAGAGGTTCAAACTCATCAATCATCACTAGAAGAAATTTTCGTAGATTTAGTGCAACAGCAAGATGCTACCCAAGCGAATGAAAGCGAGCGAGCGTCATGAACTGGACAGCAATCACAGTAATTTATCAGACTGAGATGCGACGCGCTATCAACACCTTGTTTCAATCTTTAGCCTCACCTGTGATCACCACTTCTTTGTATTTTGTGGTATTTGGTTCGGCCATTGGTTCACGCATAGAAAACATTGATGGTGTGAGTTATGGCTTATTTATCGTTCCGGGCTTAACCATGCTGACCTTGCTGACGCAAAGCATTTCAAATGCCAGCTTTGGTATCTATTTCCCCAAGTTCACCGGCACGATTTACGAAATTTTGTCAGCTCCGCTAAGCTTTTTTGAGGCATTGATTGGCTATGTAGGCGCGGCAGCAACTAAATCCTTTGTCATCGGCTTGGTGATATTAATTACCGCCAGTTTGTTTGTTGACTTGCGTATTGCCCACCCGGTTTGGATGTTGATCTTCCTGGTACTCACCTGTATCAGCTTTAGCTTGTTTGGTTTTATTATCGGCCTCTGGGCAGACAGTTTCGAAAAGCTACAAGTGATTCCAATATTGGTGATTACTCCACTGGTGTTTCTAGGCGGAAGCTTTTATTCGATCAATATGCTGCCTGAATTTTGGCAGAAGGTATCTTGGTTTAACCCGGTGGTCTATTTAGTCAGCGGCTTTCGCTGGAGCTTTTTTGAAGTAGCGGATGTGAATGTGTGGCTCAGCCTGGGTATGATTCTGGTCTTTTTGACGGTGTGCTTATTAGTCGTCGCCTGGATGTTTAAAACCGGTTACAAGCTCAAAGAATAGTATGGCTACTTCTCGGTTTAGTTTATTTAGATTACTAGCGCTTTAGGAATTTGAAAAACACCAAGCTTTCCACCGCCGTCACTTATTTTGCGCCAACTAGAGATTGGCAACTCGATACGAGCCATCGCGGCGGTCGGCACATTATCAATTAGCTGTTCACTAACTTGATTGGTAAGTATATTCGTAAGTGAAGTGATCGCCGGATTGTGCCCGACTAATGCCACATCTTTTAGACTTTCATCAATCGATTCTATAAAGCTGAGCAAGCGTTCGGCACTAAATGTGTACAAATCTGATTTTGCTGCTAAGGGCAAAGAGGCTACCTGACTTAGAGTTTGAGCATAATCTAATGCGCGCTTAGCCGTACTCGAATAAACCATCTCAATCGTCCATGCTTGTTGTGCAAGATAGTCAGCCATCTTGAATCGATCACGTTTACCGCGTTTATTTAGAGGCCGATCATGATCATCAAGCTCGGGGAACTTCCAACTCGATTTAGCATGACGAATCAGCGTGATGACTTTCATGCCTTTATTATGCATTTATTTGGTTTTGTAATTTGAACTTGCGCCGTTTAAATAGCTCAGCAATCGGCAAGACATAACTGATTTGATTATTGCCGCCAATCAAAATTCCCACCGCACTTTTGTCATTGCTTGTAACTACCAAAGCACCTGAATCACCACCGGCACTGAATGCCGACGAGCTTAGGCTGCTAATTTCAAGCAAGTGTGTAAAGTACACGGTGCCGGTAAAACTTTGTGAGCTTGTGGGCCCAAAATAACTTACCACTTTGTATTCAATTGCTTCCGGCTCATGAATGATGCGCTTAACCTCGCCATGGGTCAGCTTGGTTGATCGTCCCCATTTTTTAACCCGCATTTTTTCTTTGGCGGTAACAAATTGGGTTGGCGTATCATAAGCGTCATCTCCCTCACCTTGCATAGAACTAATGAGATCTGGCGCCGTAATCTCAAAAAACGCCAAATCGGTATTAGTTGATACATCAGTAATGCTTGGCAAGCCCTGACTCATCGGCCCGGTAGAATCATGCAGGCCGATTACCGTTATCTCGTGATGGTCGGGCCCCACATCTTGAATACCTGGTGCGACTACAGGTGTGCCAACGCTCGCTGTATTGCAGCCACCGGTAACGTGATTGCATGACATACCATAGAGTTTGCCGCCGGCGTGCTTGATCAATGCCGATAAGGTACCAGCATTTCGTTGATTGCCAAGCCCAATCGATGAACCACAAGCAATACGACCCTGATGCGAGTAAATCGCTTGAAAAGTGCTTTGCACATTCTGATCAATCTTGAACGCTTTGTGCACTTCAATTACCAGGCGCATACCATCGTCAGCAAAGAAATGAGCAAACAACGTGATTAAAGTTTCACGTTTTGCTCGTGCGATGGGTAAACGCGTAGCCAGGCTAAAAGTTTCAACGCCGCTTTGCCGGGCATGGCTAATTTTGACGATCTTGCGAGTGCGAAAAAAGTCAGCGTGCTCCAGGTCAAACGGAATCAAGGATGGGTCGCCAGCCGACGTGGTATTTTGACGAATCACTTCTTCAGTAATCACCGCATGTTGCAGGCCCCAACTAAACAGCGCCGCGTGAACTTCTTCTATTTCAGCCATCTGATTGCCCGTATATCCTAAGTTATATGAATTCGTCCTCGGTTACCAAAAACAAGGTTGGTTCCGGGTCGTCTACTGCGCTGGCGGTCTTTAAATGGTATACCCCAGCATCAAGCTCGAAGTTGATAGAGAATCGAGCACTTTCTATAATACCGCCTTCGAACGCCATGCGGATCGGCTCTCCTACCTCAATCTCCACCACATCATCCTGGGTTTCATCCAGACGTACAATTTGAAATATCAAAGTTGGATCTTCTTGTGGCTCAGCAAAAGAAATAATAACTTCCAAACTGTCTTCTCTTGCATACTGCTGTTGATCAGTACTAATGCCAATCGCATCTTGCTGACCTAGCTCTACCTGATCATCGGCCGAGAACGGGCGCACACCGGGCGCGGCACCAAGCATTCGATAGAGGGCCGTACGCAAGCGCCGATCTTCGAAGATCTTCTCGTGTTTTTTCTGTGAAAAGCTATGTGGAATATTCACGTCCATAGCGCTGGAGATCGGCACAGTTCCATCGCCACTGGCGCGAAGTTTTTTATCTTCTAAATCTTGTCCGTTCCACTGCATCTTGTACATCGACTTATGCGCTGAGCCTACAAAGTAAAAATAGTTAACGTGGTCTGGTCGACGAGTGCTATCTATTCCTTGCCAAAATTCCTGATGCGCTTGAATATTCGCTGGCTCAAGCTGATAGCGATTAACAATATCATCTGCAAACGGCGTAACCAGCTCTGGCAAGCCTGCATGTCGCGTATGAGTAACGCACATACCAGTCGCCCTTGGTGGCACCAACTGATAGGCTGAAGGATAACGCGTATCCGCTGTTAGGCGTTTTATATCGGCAGCGTTCATGCCTAGGTTCCCAGCTAAACCCGCGACCTGATTAATCGCCGCAGCTGCACCGAGATGTGGTGTGCCGAGCGTAATAAGCTGGCTGATTTTGTCAAACCAGGGTTCTTGTTCAAACTCACCGCTTTCTAGCATGTAACGCAACACCAAACCGCCCATAGAATGACCAAGCAAGATGATCTCTTCAAAGCTATCTTGCTGACTTAAATGTTCAGCCAGCTTGCGAGCGGTGTGTTGATTTGGCTGACGCCAATCATAGGGGTAAGAAATAAAGCGCTTTTCGCTGCCGTTTTCAGTGTAGCCAATCGCTTTAATATCATTCAGTATGGAACGATAAATGCCGTAGAAGCCAGCAAAAGCGACTATCGGCCTGGTGGCATGCAAACCGGGTTCAAGCAAGGCATCAACATCGGCATTTTTAAAGATAATGTCGGTTAAAGATGGTGGCCAAACGCGTTCATTGTCGCTATCGCGTCGCAATTCCGAGCCCATAATGCCCGGCAAAAATACAAGTGCTTTCATGCTTTTCTCCTTAAGCTGTGTGGTTAACTACTGAAGTGAGGCCTGCACGCCCTTTCTCTCATTGCTATCAATAAATACGACGCATCATTCTTTTCAATTCAGTTTTTATATGCGTTGGCGACGCTTATTGATCGCCAACACGATAAATAATGCGCTCAAACCTAAGCCGCTGACAAGAGTTGCAATTGAAAAATCCTTAAAACCAATCAGTCGATTAAGACTCAACCAATTGTTTATCACACCATCAAGAAACAACCAATCAACCGCTATTACTGCAAGCGGCGCAAATAAGGCCAATAAAAATGGGCTTCGATCAGCTGCGGCTGAGCAGAATAGGCACCAGGCAATTGTTGGCAATAACACCCAGAGCACCAATTTACTAAGCGTGTTGAGAAACTGACCAAAGTAGTGGCCAAGGTAATTGGCGCTACTGGTATCCAGAAAAATAATCGCTATCACCACTTGGCAAACAAGAATTAGCAATGGGATAACAATCAAGGCCACCACCAATTTTGAAATGATCGTTTGCGTATCCGACACCGGCAGTGATCGCCAAAACAACACACTTTGATCTTGTCGCTCGCTGAACAGACAATTCAAAGCGTAGAAACAGGCCACAATCACTAGGGTAAAAACAATAATGGCATTCATCATGTTCAAGCCTTTGCCAATGGCAGCATCAACAGCCGACCCAACGATCTCATCAATTTGGAACTGTTCAGGCACATCAACATCAGTCGCGAGGTTGCCAAAGACCAACGACAAACGCACTAAGACGGCCAGCCCAATTAGGATCGCTGGCACACGCCATAAGCTATTGTGCTCAAGCCACTCGCGTTTTAGTAAAGCAAAAAAACGATTGATCATGCCCACCTCCTAACTATTCGTTGCAACAAACAAATCTTCTAAACTCGGTGTACTGACTTCACCAAGCGACGCAAGTTCCTGAACATCAACACCTGAAAAAATACACTCTTTATGTTCTGGTAACACTCGCGTGTAAATTGGTGCTGGATTGATACTACTTAGGTCAAGACTCTTATCAACTTTTAGCTTTGCATACTGTTGTTTAAGTTCACTCAGTTGAATATCCAAACGAATCCGGCCTTCGCGAATGAACACCACGCGAGTCAAAATGCTTTCTATCTCATCAACCTGATGCGTGGTAATTAAAATGGACTTATCACTTTGATGAAAATCGGCAACTAGTTGATCCTGAAACTCTCGACGCACCAAAACATCCAAACCAATAGTTGGCTCATCGAGCACGTAAAATGGCGTATCGATGGCCAATAGAATGCAAAGATGCAATCTTGTTTTCATGCCTTTAGATAAGGTATTAATGCGAGCTGATAAAGTGATGTTAGTTTGCTTGAGTGAGGCAACGGCAGTTTGCATTGCAAATTTTGGATGACAAGCATCTACATAATCAAGTAGATCACTCACCTTCATCCAATTGGGCAAGCTCGCCACATCGGCGATATAGCTCATCTGAGTTAATACTTCAGTACGATGCTGATAAGGACTCTTATCAAAAACGTGCAAATGCCCCTGATAATCAACCAAACCCATGATGGCTTTTAATAAAGTCGATTTACCCGCCCCATTCGGCCCAATTAAACCAACAATTTCGCCTGGCCCGATTTGCAGATCAACTTCAAACAAAACCTGCTGACCACCATAACTTTTATTCAGGGACTTAATGTCCACCATATTCATACCACTACCTCAGTGCTTAAAGTGCCCCCATCTTCGATGACATCATAGCTAGTTATGGGTTAGGGGTAAAATTGTTGGTGGATATCGTATTTATGGTTCATGCCAACTCAAACGAAACCGTATATCAAAATAACCTCAGAGCTAATCAAAATGGAATAATGAGCATCTTTCTGCTAGGAATTCCCCATACAAACATCAACATCTTCCTTGTATATTTTTTGGCTCGTTTTCTAAACTCATTCGAACTTAGAGGGATCTCCGATACCTTTATTATTGAGAGGCTGTCACTTAAATCACATAGAGACTCTATTTTCTTTTTTGAGAGATCGGTGTTGTATGTAAAGAAAGAGACTGATGATCTAAATGAAGATGAATCCTCATAATCTTCCAGATCCTTCACTAGCTTTGAGATCGGCACGCCAAATTCAAAACCAACAAGCTCAAGTATTCTATTTGAATACTCAATTTTACTTAGAATCGAAATTGAAATTGCGCTAGCGAGGATTAATGAAACAATTGCTAATGAATAGAAAATTGCTTTCTTAAGCATCGATATCTAATGATTGCCTCTGAGTCAACCTTGATCGCAGTAGCAAAGTAAATTTAATAAAAATTCAAGACAATCAAGAACGATAATTTTATAAGTTTTCTGGCATCTCAAATGGTGAGAGTCATCTACAACTTATCGTCTGATAGAAGAATATCGAGTATTCCCGGGAGGTGCTTCGTTTCTCCAGATGGTGGTATCGGTGTGGGTCTTGGGCCTGGATCTGGATCTGGATCTGGATCTGGATCTGGATCATCTTCTTCTGAGCGATAGATATTTAACTCATGGATAGACCACCAGAAATCGGGATGACTACCGTTTTGATCAATGCGAATAAAACGTGCAGATTGCGTATCAACGGCGATATCAGTAATGCTTCGATCACTAGCACCAGTTACGATTGGCTCGCCCCAGTCGCCATTACTTTCTGAAGTAAAAACAGCATAAGCTCTCGGGAAGTCGTTAGGGTTATTGGTGGTATCGAGTTCTATCAGATCAAAGGTTTCGATCTGACCTAGGTCTAACACAATCGATTGACCCGGCGTCTGATTCTGCTGTGTAGCCCATCGAGTATCATCATCGCCATCTATCATCAAAGCAACATCGTTTTGATTATTGGTCGCTATAATGGTCCAATTAGATCGATCAAGTCTATCCTCTGGATTTGGAAGATTTGCGTAGACCGTTTCAAGATCCCATTTAGGCCCGATCTGATTACACCCTTCTGGCCCAATGTCTACGCGCCCTGGGCAGCCAGTTTCATCAGCTGCATCATTAGCTGGGCCGTTACCGCATTGAATGTCGTTGTAGGGTATTCTCCCTTCTTGAGCACCTTCACCGAGCACGCGTTCTATTGCGGCGCAAATGTCGACGACATTTTGTGAACCAATTGGAGTATCCGCTTCTTTAGTGTCTAAGCCGTGATCAAACCCGTTGCTATCACAATAGCAAACACCATCAACTGAGTAACTGTCTTTCCAGCCCAGGTTTGGATTATATTCCTGAGCGTGGCTGCTAGAAGTCGACACAAGCAAGAGCGAAAATATAAGATAAAAAGCAAAACTGTATTGATAAAAAATCATAGATTTATTTCTCACAATATTCTTATGCCTCGCTCACCTATCTGAATGAATTTTTTCATATTTCTCGAAAACCAAAGTAATGAGCTAGCAAAGCGTGGCTTGGCTACCCAAATTTGTTTGCCTTGATCTTCGAAGTTGTAGGGTTACTTTGCGCCACTTTCCTATAAATTATGTTATCTAGATCTTATATAAGACTACCTCATACAACACAACCCCTACCATTTAGCACACCCTCTAGCAATCTACCCGAGTTATCCCATTACTCGCGCTCGATTAATTTGGAGACAAGTGAGACGCAAAATACCCACAAATCAGCCGCTCGTGGCATGCACATTGGAACAATCTAAACACGCTATTGAATTTTCCGGCGGACATCCTCAAGGTGATCTATACAACCAACGCAACCGAATTCTTGAACAGCGTGATTCGAAAAGCGATCAAAAATATAGGTAAACTGTTTCCGACTAACGAAACGGCGAAGAAGGATAAGTGTCTGGCCTCTCATCAAGCATCCCCAAAGTGGGCCATGCCGCTACGTGATTGAGAATCCTCTCTCAACCGATTTATGATTGAATTTGAGAATCGACTAACTGATTATCTCTAAATCACAACCAATGGCATTTAGACTCGCGGTAACCATTACGCGGTTTTTACAACCAATTTTGCTTAGGCTTGTCGAGTTGAGATTGTATGCGCTCACGATGATTCATGGCGTTCTCTTCATAGCGTTTTTGAATATCTAACCATTGCGGATGATCACCCAGTTCTTCCATGCCTGGAAATACGAAATTTTCAACACCTGCCCTGGCAAAACCCAAGTCGAGATATCGATCAAACCAAGGGTATGCCTTTTCAGGCTCCCCTCTGAGCATATAGAGAAAACCTGCTGCTTCGAGTTCAAAATTATGTAATTCGGCAGGTGATTTATTCTCAAAATAGGCAGTTAATTTATCAATTAAAGGCTGCGCATCAGGGTCGGACTCATGTTGAAAAACTGAGGCACTCATCACTAAAAGAAATACTGAGTTACTTCTAATTGGTTGCGACATTGAATCGCTGACATTGACCCATCTTCGAAAAGATGGATAGGCCTTTTTGGTATCGCCAAGAAAAAATTGAACCACATTGGGAATATTGGAATCTGTCACAAGCAAGTTGCGAGCTGCGTCAAGATCGCCGCTGGCCATCAAAGTCAGCGATTTTTCAATTGGCCCTACTCTGAGTGCAAGCGCTCGATCAAAAAAACCAGTACTCGTATAGATTGCATTGAGCATCTGATTGACAGATTCGCTCTCTCGGTTAAGCACTTGCGCGTCCTTTAAAAGACTATGCGCACCATGGTAGTCAGCATTATTAAGCTTGACACTGGCAAGGCCAGAATAACCAAATTCGCTGTCAGAATTAAAAAGGATGTTTTTTTCGTGAGTTGCCTGCGCAGCTTCATCATCACCTAAGGCTGTTTGAAGACCGCCCAAGTTGGTTAAGATCACGGCAGAAAGAGGATCAAGTTTTGCCGCTTTCTCAAAATCACCTATGGCTTTAATGTTTTGACCTAAAGCGGCGTAAGCGCCTCCGCGCCGGTGATAGGCGGGCACATAATTGGGGTTAGCCTCTATCGCTTTTGTCGCGAAATCAATTGACTCCGAGAATTTTCCTTCTTCTAAAGCCATAAGTGCTGAGGCCGTCAATGCCTCCGCTGAATTCGGTGCCAGGTGCAAAGCGCGCTCAATATACCCTCTTGCTTGGCTTAGCGCGTTTACCTTATCTACATTAGCGTAACCTGGTCTTAACAAATGAGTGTCAGCCAACCCGGCATAGGCTGGCGCAAAATTTTCGTCCAGCTCAATAACTTGTTCAAAACCTGCAACCGCGGCGTTCAGTGTCGCGGGCAATCGTTTCGCCATGTTTTCGCGCGCTCGCAAATACAATTGATACGCTTCTAAAGATTCTGTACGAGAGACCGTGTCTTGAGTGTTAATCAATAACCGCCCCCTTAACTCAGACACAATAGCCTTAGCTATTTCATCTTGAATCTCAAATAGATTTTCGGCGGTTAAGGGACGATCATAAGTCTCTGACCACATGTGTTGATCGTTTGATGTATCGATAAGTTGAGCAGTGATCCGCAGCGTTGTGCCAGATTTTCGGATACTGCCCTCAACGATATGCCCCACATCCAACGCTTTCGCAATTGTGCTCGTGTCTGCACCACTGCCTTGAAATGAGAAAGCGGATGTGCGCGACGCTACTCGTAAGCCGTCAATTCTCGCCAGCACATTCAGCAATTCTTCGGATATACCATTGGCGAAGTATTCTTGATCCTTAGCTTGTGAAAAGTCGTCAAAAGGCAACACCGCAATAGAAGGGGGTCTGTCTTTTTCGGGAGGCACAGAGCTATCAACGACAGGAACGCTCTCATCAACTGACGGCGATGTTGATGTCCATAAATAAGCGCTGCCTAAAGCGATAACCGCCAAGCTGGCCAAAAACGCAACAATCGGCTTAGACCCTCTTTCTTCAGTAGTCCCTTCATTAGCTGCTATCGCCTCAGTACGCTTAACTCCCTGAGGAGTCATTTCAAAAGCCCAAGCCAGAATCAATGCAATTGGGAAACCAAGCAAAACGACGGCAGTGATCATGGTATCGAACCATGCTGGTAAATTTAAAGAGTCTTCAAGTTGAGTCGCGAGTTGCATTAATAGCCACGCAACGACTGCGTACATCGCAGCGACGCGGAATACATTTCGACGTTTTAACTCGTTAAAAACCTTGATCATTGATTATGCTAATTCTTATAAAACTGGGATAACTTCGGCACACTTTCTTCTGTTGGCATATTTGATTTTATATTCAATTCAGATGACGAAGAGCTATTGCCAGCAATTTGACCTCTCTTGCATCGAAGATACCAGAACAAATGATACCAAACAGATTTTTATGCTCAAATTCTAGCTAGCTTCTCTCTATTTGACCTTTATTACTATGCCCAAGACACTACTATTGGTCTACTGGTACTCTCGAAAGATATGTTTGCCAGCACGATTTGTTTTGCATCACCAGAGCTTAGTAATTTGTATTCTCTACTAAAGATATCGGATAGGTTAGATTCGTATTCGGGACCTGACGACTCAATAAGGAATCTCTCCGTTAGACAGACAACCTTATTTTGACTCGCTAACGGTTGATGATTCCGACAACTTCGATCAAAGATTGCTGCGCGAAGCGCTTGTTAAATGGATTGATCGATATTGTGCACAACTTAACCCGGCACCGGTAACCATAGTTAGATCGGCAGCCTATTCGAATTCATATCCATTTTTGTAGATACGAGAAATTTTTCTGGTATCCAGAATATTTTTATCAGGCTTGCCATCAAAAACGATAAGGTCTGCACGCATGCCTACTTTAATAACACCTCTGTCTTCCAACTTAAAAAGCTTGCTTGGAATACTGGTTGCCGATTGTAGGGCTTCGGCTGCTGTGAAACCCGCGTTAATAAAATGAACAAATTCATCATGGATTGACACGCCGTGTGCTGTTCCGGAGTTGGGGGCATCAGTGCCAACCAGTATAGGAATACCCGCCGCTTTCATTTTACGAACATTCTCGTAAGCCACTTCAAGCTTAAAGAACTTTTCCTGCCCCGGATAGGTTTCAAATTCGGACGTGAGAGTATTCTTTTGGCCTCTGCTTAAACGCATTGAGCCGCTTTGTTCAAAAGCCCAGTGATTTGCATTATTTTCACCAACTATCGCCGCTATCACGCTCAAGGTTGGAATAACGAATACCTTTTTATGGCGCATCAACTTCAGTAATTCATCGTCGATCACTTTATCAGCAAATACGTGAACAAGACCATCTGCACCGGCTTCTACCGCATCGCGCGCGGCTTCTAACTTAGAAATATGAACCACCGCCAAACTACCCTGCTCGTGTGCAGCGGCTATTAATGCCGCCAGAGTTGGTTTATCAAAAGAAGTTAAAAATTCATTGTCGGATTCGTAGGCAATTTTGATCCAATCTGAGCCTTCTTTAAGCCGCGCGCGGATATGTTCTTTTGCGTTGGCAGTGGAGTCCACTGTAGGCACCGGCAAATTATATTGTGTTCCATGACCGCCCGATGAGGTGACGATAGTTCCTGCCGAATACAGATCAGTGTACTCTGTTTCTTCCAGTTGACTGCGCTGTTCGCGGTGCTCATTCATAAAACTTACGTCGGTAGCCATATCCAACTGAGCCGTCACACCAAACCGTAAGGAATCAAATAAATGAGACTCAAAAAATGAATGCGTGTGCGCGTCGATAAATCCAGGAGTTATGGTTTGACCATCGAGATCGATCAGCTGAACTGATGAGTCTTGAGTAACTTTCTCGCCAACCTCGGCAATTATTCCATTTTCTACTCGGATTGCCGCAGGTGCGATCACACCATTGGTAGTGAAGACTCGTGCGTTGACTAACACAAAAGAGTTGCCCTTATTGAATGGCGGCAGTTCAGCCTGCTCTCCTTCGGCTGATGCGTTTAAGACAATTAGACCAATCGCTGCAATCAGAATAATGTTGATCGGCGGCCGAAGAACCACCTTTAAAGCTATTTTAAGAAAAGCTGTTTTAGGTATATTCATAATCGGGCGTTGGAGAGGCTATGCAAGAATAGAATTTGTTGACTAAACACAAATCGATTTCTCAAGCATATCAGCCCAGTTGGCAAGGGAATGTAACCGTTGGCTATCTATAGTCATCAAGCTATAGTTCTCTAGAATTGATAGCTTGGACTTGCCGCGAATAGAAACTTACCGTTAAATCTGAGTTAAGGCGTTCGGGAGGTTGCGAACCGTTAATTGGTACGCTAAACAATTCAAACACACCGTCGGCAAGTTGGTCTGCATGCTAGACCACCCATTGGCTGTCTGGTGAAATCTCAAAAATCCCTTGCACCGGAATCGACGATACATCACCACCACTAACAAGATTATCTATTAGTTGAACTGGTAGAAGTTACCAAGGAGGGTTACTAGGAACTCGACGTCGGTGTTCCAGCAACACTTTAGTTTCAACTTCTACTAAACGCTAGCTCGCAATATTATCTTTTCGCAACAAACCCAAGTTAATTTATTCATAAGCCGCTAGTAACTCACTGGCATTAAACTCTGCTTTCAACGCAGCGACAAAAGTAAACACACCGGTTAATTTTCTGGCTAGCAATACAAATTCCGAAGGCGGCACAGTAAAGCCTTTGTAGAGCATACTTTTAGCCGCCATTTTGCCAGCGCGTTTCAATAATTTCGATCCATGCCAGTCGTAGATGCCTCGGGCGTTTAGTGCTTGCTTTGGTACTTGGCTTAAGTCTTCTTTGAAGGGCTCCATTAACAGAGTGCAAAAATCGGCAAACGATTGTTTTACCTCGTCACTGTCTTGCTTTCGTAAACAGTGCAAGCCGATCAAGCCTTCTATAGTTTGAGCATTATCATTGCGCCAGGCGCCAAAAATTGTTTTGCGAAGCGCTTGTTGAAACAATTTATCGATAGCGTGTACCGCACCAAAATCGAGTAAGGCGAGCTGATCATGTTGTAGCTGTTCGCCGATGACAATTCGGTAGTTACCAAAATTTGGGTCAGTTTGTAGCAGGCCCCATGTGAAGGATTCTTTGAAGAATAAATCCAACATGGCTTCGGCTAGTCGATTTCGACGCGCGAGACTCAAATTTTGCACAGCCTTGTCCATCACGTCCAAACCGTCGACGTAATCCATGGTGAGCACGGTAGAAGAACAAAAACGTTGGTGATACTGAGGGACGAGATAACGCTGATCATTTTTCAGATGATCGCTTATTTGTTGCGCTTTGCTTAACTCTAGTTGGTAGTCGACCTCGTCTAGCAAATGCGCTTTTAGTTGTTGAGTTACTTCTTCAAGTTGCCGACTCGATTCTACCCAACGAGTGAATTTAAGCATCTGCAAAACTTGATTGAAATCGTCATCAATCGCATCAGCAATGCCGGGGTATTGAATTTTTACACAGAGTGTTTGTTCAGCAAGTTTTGCCCGGTGAACCTGCGCCAGCGAGGCAGCGGCAAAGGCTTCGGTTTGTATCTCTAGCTGCTTAAAATCATCAGCCATATTAGTGTTGATTTCGGCCCAGTCGATGGCGGTAGTTTGTGCTTCTAAGGTATGTAAAGCCCGCGTGACAGGCTCAGGCAAGAGATGTTCGCCATAGAGTGCCAGCATTTGCCCGATCTTGACATAGGCACCTTTGAGCTCGCCTAATTCAGCGACAAAACGCTTGGCTTCTCGCTCCAGGGCGGCAGCGTTGTGGGCTTCTTTTTGATCAGCGGGCAGCAACAAACCACTGGCGCGCGAACCGAGAAGGCCCACACCACTCTTAGCGCCAGCAATGCCTAGTGAAAGGCGGCGGCGCAAGGCACCCTGTTTGATCTTTTTCATGCGCGCGATTGTACTCAGATTTGCGTGAAACGCATGGCGTAGCGGTCAATTTTCGTGAAAATTTGATAGCTCACTTGCTGATTTCTAAGCGCTTAGGCAGCTTAATTGTAGTGTCAGGCATGCTAAACTCCGCCTGCTTAAATTTTACTTTTAGTTCTTATGTCTCAAGCCATTATTTCTCTTAGCGACGAAGCCAAAATCCTGCCTGACCTGCTCGGCGAGGTGATCCTCGAGCAGGAGGGTCAAGCCGTGTTCGATGCGGTGGAATTGTTGCGCCAGGGCTTTATTCAACAACGTCGCGCTAGCACCAATGAAGACGACAGCCATCAGCCTGAAAATCTAGACAAACTAACCGCTGCCATCGAAGGGCTTGATGTCGATACTCTAGACCGAGTGATACACGCATTTAGCACCTTTTTTCACTTGGCGAATATCGCTGAAGAACACACCAATCAGCAACAACGAGCTGAATCCGAGAACGATAGCCAGAGCTGGCCAAATTCATTTTTGGATACACTGACTCAGTTTAAAGAAGCGGGCAAATCACTCGAAGAAGTGCTGGAGTTAATTGCCGAGCTTAATTACTACCCAACCTTTACCGCACACCCTACTGAGGCCAAAAGGCCGGTGGTATTAGAGGCCTTGCAACGTATTCATCGGGAATATCAAGCCTTGCTTGGTGGGCGCATTGGCGACGTTGAAAAAACAGAATACATGCATCGGCTCAAGGCCATGATCCAAATCTTTTGGAAGACAGAGGCAGTTCGCCCGTCTAAACCAACGGTGTATGACGAGATTGAGAACTCTTTATATTATTTTCGCGAGACTTTGTTTGCGGTGTTGCCAGAGATTTACCGAGATTTGGAGTCGGCGATCAAACAAGTTTACCCGCAGGCACGCGGTGACTCGCTCAACTTGCCAAAGATTGCACAGTTCGGCACCTGGGTTGGTGGAGACCGCGATGGCAACCCTTTTGTTACGCCACAGATCACCCGCAACGCATTGAGGCTACAACAGCTTGAAGTGCTGCGTGAGTACTCACGGCGGGTAGATCATCTCTCACAGATTTTTACGCACAGCGCTGATCAAGTAGATCTATCGCCTGAGTTTGTGGCCGCCGAACAAGCCGATGAAAAGCGTTTGATCAAATACCTTGGAGATAAGCATATAAGCGAGCCGTACCAACGCCGCCTGAGTTTTGTAAAACTGCGTCTGGACAAAACCATTTATCAGGTCGAAGCGCGCATGGGCGATGGCAAACAATTTTTCGACCCGCTGGCGTATAACAGTGAAGAGGAGTTTCAAGCCGACATTATGCTGGTGCGCGATTCTTTGCGTCATCACAACGAGGGGAATATTACTCGTGGCAGCTTAAAGCAATTATTGCGTTTATTAGATACTTGCGGGTTTTATCTTTCTAAGCTTGATATTCGTCAGGAGTCGACACTGCATAGCCAGGCGGTGCAGGAAATTGCTGCCACACTGGATTCGCCAGTTGACTATGGCGCGCTATCTGAACAACAAAGGCAACAATGGCTAAGTGAGCAGATTAAAAGCTCAACGCCATTAAATTATGATCGCCGCCAAATCACCATTCAAAGCGCCGACATTATCGAAGTATTCGAATTAATGCAGGAGATGCGCAAGGAGATTTCACTTGATTGCTTTGGTAGCTACATTATCTCGATGACCCATGAGGCTAGCCATATTTTAGAGGTTGCCCTGCTTGCCAAGATGGCTGGTTTGATCGAAGTGAATCAGCAAGGCGAACTCGATTGTCGCATCCATATTGCACCGCTTTTTGAAACAGTTAAAGACCTGGAACACGCTGAGCCAACTTTGCGAAGCTTGTTTGACAACCCGGTTTATCGGCAATGCCTGCGCTTCACTAACAACACTCAGGAAGTCATGCTTGGTTATTCTGATTCCTGTAAAGACGGCGGCATCTTAGCCTCAAGCTGGAATCTTTATAAAGCACAGCAGAATATTGTTTCGGTGTGCGATGAAAAAAGTATTCGTTGCTTATTGTTTCATGGTCGTGGTGGCACGATTGGCCGTGGCGGTGGCCCCACTCATGAATCGATCTTAAGTCAGCCACAAGGCACTGTGAAAGGCGGCATTAAGTTCACTGAGCAAGGTGAGGTTTTATCATTTAAATATAATTTTCGTGATACCGCCCGTTATGAACTCACCGTGGGTATTACCGGGCTAATGAAAGCCAGTGACCCGGTCAATGCGAACACCGATCAAGCGCCTCATATTGAGATGATGGAGCGTTTAGTGCGTGACGGTGAGCAAGCCTTTCGGGCACTCACTGACGACAATGTCGCGACCATGCAGTATTTTTACGAGACCACGCCATCATCTGAAATTGGTTTACTCAATATCGGCTCGCGGCCATCACACCGCAAGAAGGCCGACTACTCAAAGAAATCAATTCGCGCGATTGGCTGGGTATTTGGCTGGTCGCAATCACGGCAAAATATTCCTGGCTGGTATGGCTTAGGCACAGCATTACAACAGGCGATAGATGATGGTGGTTTAGAGACACTGCAAGCCATGCAAAGCCAATGGCGGTATTTCAGAACACTGTTAAGTAATTCGCAAATGGTGATTCTTAAAACTGATCAATGCATTGCTAAAGCCTACTCAACACTCTGCTCTGATGAGGCTATCGCTGAACAAACTTATACGGCCATGCGATCTGAATATGAACGAGCCATTAGTCAAATTCAGCAAATCACTGGCGAGACTGAGATGATGACCGACTTCCCGGCGATTGGGCAATCAGTTCGCTGGCGCAATGCTTATCTTGACCCGCTAAACTACATCCAAGTAATGCTACTGGAACGCTTGTCTAAAGCGGATAATCGAATGGAATCACCCTGGTTAAAACCGTCGTTGAATAGCATCAATGGCATTGCCACAGGGTTGCGTAACACCGGGTAGACAAACATGAATGCGATCAAAAGGTTCGCTGCGTCTAGAGCGTTTGACAATATCATCATCGGGCTGATTCTCATCACCGCGGTGATGATCGCCATCGAGACCTTCCCGAGCGTGATGACGCCGCGCCTAAGGCAAATCTTCAATATTGCGCATCAAGTCATCTTGGGCGCGTTTATTGTTGAGGCTCTGATCAAGATGATCGCCTTGTCGCCACGGCCCTGGCACTACTTTAAAAGTGGCTGGAACGTTTTTGATTTCAGCCTGATCGTACTATCGCTACTACCTATTTCATCAGAGTACGCCATGCTCGGGCGCGTGCTGCGACTGCTGCGCGTTCTGAGGTTAATCAATGTCTTTCCGGAGTTGCGCCTGATTGTCGAAACCTTGCTTCGATCAATTCCCTCGATGTTTCACATCACAATTTTAATGAGCTTGTTGTTCTTTATTTATGCGGTGCTTGGCTATCACCTATTTCATGAACACGACCCCACTCATTGGCGCAACCTCGCTTATGCACTACTCACCTTATTTCGTATTGTGACTCTCGAAGACTGGACCGACGTGATGTACAAAGCCATGGAGTTATCGCCGTTGTACGCGCTATATTTTGTCAGCTTTGTCGTGGTAGGAACCTTTGTTGTGATCAACTTATTTATCGCCGTTGTGATTAATAATTTAGATGAAGCTAAGTACGCTCACCTTAAAAAGTTAGAGCACCCTGATTTGCATGATCAACTAATGCAAACGCTGGTTAGCACCAAGAGCAAGATAGAGTTACTAGAGAAGAAACTCAACGCACTTAAAGAGACCGCTGAGGATAAATCACCAAAACCATAAGATCGCCATAATGAAGATCTTGGGAAATCAGCCCTACCCCCGCATATAAAAGAGAATTAACTACAACTATTCTTTAAGGGGGTTTTTATGTTTCAAAACATTCAGTTTATCTCGCTGGCCGTCGCTGTAGCCAGTTTGATCGTGTTGGCGTTAGGTCGTCAGAAGGCCGCTCTAGGCGCTTTCAGCGGCTTAGCTAAAATCGCAGTTCTGCCCGCACTTTTACTTTTTCTGGCGCTCTTTTTCGTACAGCAAGTCCCTGCTGGCCACGTTAAAGTAGCCACGCTTTTTGGTAAGGTACAAGAGCAGATATACCCCGAAGGCTTACACTTTCCGGTCAACCCATTATATTCATGGACGCAATACGATGTGCGTCAGAAGACCTTAAAGTTCGACAAAATGGGCGTGCCTTCTCAAGATCAATTGATTTCACACTTTGACGTCTCACTACAATATCGAATGATTGGCGCAAAGGCACCAGAAGTAAAAAAGAACACCGGTAGCGCCGCCGATGTAGTGGCGATTCATGTTGTGCCCTATTTTCGTTCATTAATTCGTGAGCAGGGCAAAACCGTGGCAAATGCCGAGGAGTTTTACTCTGAGTCAGTGCAAAACCGTATGCAGATTCAAATGATGGAGGCATTAAAAACTAAACTTGATCCCATCGGCATTGAGATGCAAGGCATCTTAATTCGTAATGTAATCTTACCGCCTTTTATTGCCAAAGCCGTTGAAGACAAAAAACGTCGCGAGCAAGAAGCCGAAAAACAAAAAGCCGAGCTTAAGCGTTTTTCAACCGAGCAAGAGCAGAAAATCGCCACCGCCAACGCCGAACTAGAAGCGGCGAAACTCGAAGAAAAACGAATTCGTTTATTGGCAGATGCCGAGGCCTATAAGATCGAGCAAATCAATGAAGCCGCGCAAAAAAGCCCGGCGTATATTCAGCTAAAACAAATTGAAGCCTGGAATGGCATCCTGCCAAGATACGTTGGCGGTGAGAACATGCCGATACTGGACTTACGCACTGCCGAAATACAATAGGATGTTACCTTGCAAAGAGCCCCATCTAAATTGGGGCTCTTTTTTAAATCTAGCTGAATTTGCGAATAACACTCAACGGCAATAACTTGATAAAGCGAGCCATGACCGCCCAAGGCCAGGCGGGAACAAAATAGCTGCCGCCCTCTTTTTCAATGGCAGCAAGTATGGCCTTACATCCGGTTTCAGCATCAACGATAAACGGGACTTTCTCAACGTCTTCATTGATTTCGCTGCGAATAAAGCCTGGATGAATGGTAGTGGCCTTGATATCGGTGTTCAAAAGATCAACGCGAATGCCTTCCATAAGATTACTCACGGCCGCTTTGGTTGCCGCATAGACATTGAGCGCACGTCGAAAGCCTCGCACTGCACTGGTAGATGAAATCATCACTAGGTGGCCGTGTTGCTGGCGACGAAACATCTCTAATGCCGCTTCGCATTGGGCAATTGCTGACACAAAATTAGTCATTGCGGTCGCCTTGTGCGCAGCAAAGTGCCCCATCCCGATTGAGCCTCCTTTACCCATACCGGCGTTAACAATGACGCGATCAATGTGGCCTAACTCCTGCTCGAACTCGTTGAATACTGCAAAGACCAGGTCATGATCATTGACATCCAGCGGCCGAATAGCGACCTGAACCTGCGGATAGAGCTCACTGATCTCAGCTTTTAACTGGTCAAGCCGTTCAGTGCGGCGGGCGCACAAAGCCAAATTGCGCCCTTGAGCCGCATACAATTTTGCCATGGTGTAACCCAAACCGGAACTCGCCCCAGTTATTAATATATTTTGTCGTTGCATAAGATATTTGCTTAAGAATACGTTAGAAAATGTTTGTGATTGGCCGACTCAAAATGTGTGTGTTCATTCAGGCTGGCTAAAAACACTCGCGAAGAAGTTGCCACTAATTTGGTAACCCCGCAATTTAATAGTGTCCAATTTAATTGCATGATGTTGGCTGCTGGCACACCCAATAAATGTTGGCTTATTAACGAAATTGGCCCGCCAGAGGTAAACACCGCTACTCGCTTTTTATCCTTGGCAATTACCAAGGTTTGTTTTAGCGCCTCATGAACTCGATCGACAAACTGCTGCCAGGTCTCAGAATAGTCATCATCATGCTGTCCTTGAATCCAGCGTGACATGGCCGCGTTAAAACTGTCTTCAAAGAATTGTTTGGGATTCGCTTGCTGACCTACAAACGCCATCATACTTGCGGCGCTAGCAAACTCTGGGCGCAAGCGAGCTAGTAACTCTTGGTGATCATATTCGTTCCAACCAGGAATTTTGATCGCCGAGCTAAGTAGCTCAATATTATTCATCGCCACTAATGTTCGCTCCGCCGTTTGTCGATGGCGTTCGAGCGCTCCCAGGCACACCCCATCAAAGCCGGCAAAACGCCCAGCCAGCGATTTCCCAAGGTGCGTGGCCTGTTGCTCACCAATATCGGAAAGCTGGTCGTAATTATCCTGGCCAAACGAGGCTTGTCCGTGGCGAATAAGATAAATACTGGGCATGGTGGCGAACTTGGCGTTGATCAGCGGGTTATGTATCGCAATATAACGGATTTTAAAATGAATGAAATGAAATATACTACGGGTCTTAAATGAAGTGAGTTCACCCAACTTACCTGCACTTTGCAGCAATTGGCCATGGCGCATAGCGATTTACAACGGTTACTGAAGAGGCAAAGACCCAATGCAAAATAAACACAGAATCCACCAGCTCGATTTGAATCTGCTTAAGGTTTTTCGTAGTTTGTATGAAGAACAAAATATGAGTAGAACGGCCGAGGCATTGCATTTGACACCATCGGCAATCAGCCATGCGGTGCGTCGGCTGCGTGATGCTTTAGGCGACCCTTTGTTTCAACGTGCTCAAAACCGCATGGTGCCGACTCCGGCCTGTCGGCGCCTGGCTCCGCAAATCATCGAGAACCTCACGCGGCTGCAACGCGCACTTCAGCAATGGGATAAGTTCGACCCGCTGACCAGTAATCACGTGTTTCGCATCGGCATGCATGATTCGATTGAAATCTCAATTCTGCCTGCCTTGTGTTCAACCCTCAACGCGCGAGCACCAGGCGTTGGCTTCGCGAGCGTTAGTTTTGATCGAACCCAGCTTAGTCGTGAGCTCGCTGCTGGGCATATCGATGTGGCGCTCGATGTCGGCATTCGAGTAAAAAAACCGGTGCAGAATCACAAATTGCAATCCTGTGATTTTTGCGTGGTAATGCGCAAAGACCACCCGTTGCGCGACAAGTTAGATAAAGATAGCTACCTGGCAAGCCAGCATATTAGTGTGTCAAATCGGCCTATTGGTATGACCATGGAAGATACTTTTTTCCAGCAAGCCGGCCTGGAACGTGAAAGCAATATTCGCTGCCAAAACTATTATGCCGCCACCAAAGTTTTATCTAGTTCGGATCAGCTTTTGACTACTACTAAGATCATGGCGGATAACTTAGTCAATGAGGATTTGTTTGTTGCCGACATGCCGTTTGAAATCAAACCGTATTCGATGCATTTGTATTGGCATGAACACAGTGAGGAAGACGCGGCTTTAAGTTGGTTAAGAGAGACGTTGATCGAAGTGGCAGAGCAAAGCCTGGAGACTGTGAACCCTGAGGCTTAGATCTAAAAACTCAAAAACAGAACACCTAAGCTTTCGCCAACCACTGAACTTTGGTTTCCTGCCAGGCGTCTAGCATAGAGGAATCGCTCAACTCGGAGTCTTGAAAAAATTCTTTAGCCAGCTCCAGTACTCGTGCTTGATATTGTTTTTGCTTACTAATTAAAGCATCGAAAGACTTAAGCTCTAACGCGTGTAGCAAAGCCGATTGAAATGAAGCAGGTATAACATCACAAGGCTGACCAGTTAGGCCTAGCAATCGCTCCCAACACTGTAGCGCTCGCCAGAAAGAGATAATCTCACTTAGATCTTGCTCATGCTCATGTAATACCGCTTGCAAGCCTTGATCAAAGTCTAGGCTGGCGAGATCGTCAAGCTCACCACCTCGCACTAAAACGAGCGCGCTTGCGAGAAACTCAGCCTGCATTAAACCACCAGCTCGCAGCTTAGTATTGATTGTATTTGGATCAGTTGTTTGAATACGATGTTCTTCAATGCGAGCCCACATTTTATGGATATCATTAATCGCCTGCTGCTGATCTCGCGGGCTACGCAAAATCTTTTTCTTCACCTTATCGATTGCCGCCGACAAGGCCATATTGCCAGCGACTACTCGAGATGGCATTAACGCTAAATGCTCCCAACTATGTGCGCGGCTCATATGATGTTTGTCAAAACTTATCGCGCTAACGGTAGGTACACCAGCGCGACCTGAAGGCCTCAAACGGGTATCCAGTTCATACACAATACCTTCTCGCATTGGCGTGGCGATTGCGGTCTGCAAACGACTAACAAACTTTGAGGCTTGCTCAAGGCTCACTTGTTGCTCATCAAATACGAAAATCAGGTCCAGATCAGATTGTGGTGACATTTTCTGCAAGCCAAGTTTGCCCATGCCAATCACGGCAACCGGTACCTTTGCAAAGCCTAGCTCATGTGCAACAACTGTCAGGCTGAGTTCCAAAGTTTGTTGTGCCAGCTTGGTGAGCGCGGTTTGTAATTCTGTGATGCTTAAACGCGCCTGCAAAAGAGCAAGATACAATTGATAGAGGTACTCGTTTACGAAACGTCGCAAGCCCTCAAGGCGAGCTTCATAGGAATTCGCTTGTTCGACAATATCGGTCTCGAAGGGATCTGGCCATTGCCAATGTGCTTGCAGAAAACAATCCACAATATGCGGTGACTGTTTCAGCAGAATTGCCATAGGCGGAGAATGCATCAAAGGTTGCACCATGTTTTCCAGTAATTGAGGAGACTCAGCAAGCAAGCGAAAATACTGCTCGCCACTGGGTAACGAATTAAAGAAATGATGCAGGGCGATCACGATCTCACTGACATCTCCATCAGTCTCTTTGATTTGCTGAAGATATTCCGCCAGCCCTGCTCGCAGTGGTTTTAAACGAAAACGAACCGCTTGCGATACGCCATAGGCCACGAAGCCCGCCTCCCAGTTTTCGATGACCTCTTGCGCAGCATCAGATAACGGCGAAGGCCAGCTTATGATCTCACCTTGCTGACTCACTTGCTCGGCAAACAAGCCCTGGAATATTTGGTTTACTAATTGACGATGATGATTGAGTTGTTCGGCCAGTTGCTGCCAAGAATCAAAATCGGTCAGAGTAAGAATCGCGTTTTGCAGAGAATCAGCGCCAGGTAGTAAGTGATCGTGTTGGTTATCGCGTAACTGCACAGCGTTTTCTAGTTGACGCAAAAACGTATAAGCCGGCGCAAGCGTTTGTGCTGTCGCCGTGTCTAGCCGATTGCTGCTTGCTAGTGCTGAGAGCGCTTCAAGAGTATTAGTTGTTCGCAAGCGGTGATCGCGGCCGCCCCAAAGTAGTTGATGCGCATTGACTATGAATTCGATCTCGCGAATGCCACCTGACCCAAGCTTCAAATTAAAGCCGGCAATATCATCACTGATTGGCTCCACCCATTGGCGCTGTGCGCGCAACCCAGGGTGCTCTAAATTGATTCGCTGCTTTATTTCGGCCAATTCATCTAGGGCGCGATAATCCAGGTTACGCCGCCAGATAAACGGGCTTAATTCGGCTAAAAACTCATTTGCCAGTTCTTGGTCACCAGCGACAAACCGCGCCTTTAACAAGGCCAGCCGATGCCATGGTGAGGCTCGATAAAAATAGTATTCGCGCGCTACCTCGCAGGACATAGCCAATGAAGTTGCCGAAGCATTTGGCCGCAAACGCCAATCGACTCGCCATACAAAATTGCGTTTGTCTTGGCCAGATAAGAGTTGGTTAAAAACCTGTAGTACCTGATGGGCGACATAGCTCTTACCCATGGCATTCGGTACAGCCAATCGTTGTGGATCAAAAAATGCCAGTAGATCTACATCGCTGGAGAAGTTTAGATCACGCCCGCCAAGCTTACCCATGGCAAAAACATACAAACCCTCAACCTCACCTGATTCGGGCAAATGAGCGAGCGCTTTGTTCTTGCGGATGATCTTTTGCCAGGCCAGGCGTAAAGCTGATTGAATCGTCGTATCGGCAAAATTCGAGCGCCATAAACCAAGTTGCGCGTGGTCAAGGTGCTGCCCAATGAAGGCTCGCGACCAGCAGTAATCGAAATCGATTTTGGCTTGTATGAGATCGGGCTCATTCGCAGCGATAAGCGCGTCACACTGATGTGCCAGCTCTTGCGCAGAGACTTGCTCGGGATGCTGAATGCTTAGATTAGATTGAAGCTTGGTGAGATACGGCGAAGCATCTAAACAGGCGCGCCAATCCTTCATAGCGTTTTAACTCAATCGCTGGCGCATCTTGTCAGCATACCAACAGGAGGCTTTGATATCTAAACTTTGGCTATCAGCCCAGGCGAAGGCATGCTTAACTAGTTTGGCGGCAAGACCTTTGCCTCGATAGTCACTGGGTACAAAGGTTGAATAGAAATCCACTCCTGAAGTATTGGCGGTGTGCCGATATTTGATAAAGGCTCTCTGTCCATCCTCTAAAGGGATGTAAAAAAGGTCTTCTTGCTCCTGATGGAGTATGTCAAAGGATTCGCTCATGACTGAGGTTTATACGTGAAACGTTTTTTAAATACAAATAATGGCGCAAACCCGCATGATGCTATTTATTCAATCAACACACCATGCCCGTGATTTACTTCAGGCGACCAAAGCGAGGCTTTGTGCATAACTGAAAGAAATAATTCGCTTGCTAAAATTTGGTCTAACCAGCTAATCAACTTGGGGAATGGCAGCTGATCGAAACGCACTCTGTCAACCATGGCAAACTGACGAATAAAAGGCGCGATTGCTAAATCTAGGGGGCTGAGTTCAGGGCTTCCTAAAAAGAATTGCTGGTGTTCATCACTATGCATATTCTCTTCCAGATCATGTAGAAATACCTGCGCTTGTTCAAAGTAATACTGCTGAGAAAATTCAGGGTAACGATCAAAGTACTTGTACTTATCTAAAATTGGTTTGAAGTCAAAATCATTTTGTCGCACTATTTGTCGCGCTAAAGGATGATCTAACTCGCTGCTCTTTTCGTGATCAGCCAGCGCCCAGCGCATTACATCAAGACTTTCGTCGATTACGCAATCTGCCAATTGCATCACCGGTACCGTGCCCTTAGGAGATAGCTCTAACATTGCCTGTGGTTTGTCTTTGAGCAATACCTCACGCAGCTCAAAAGGCTGGCCTGCAAACCTTAGCGCCAGGCGCGCACGGATTGCATAGGGGCAACGACGAAAAGAATATAGAATTGGTGTCATTCACCCGAGAAGCCAAACAGCTTGTTATCGATGATACTCTTGACCGTTTCGGGAGGCAGCATGCTCTCCCAGTCACCGCGACCGTTTGGTAAGTCTTTAATAATTTCTCTAGCTGAAATATCCAGATTGCGAACGTCTTGAATATCGGCGGTAACCATGGCGCGATTATCAATTAAATGACGCAACAAATATTGCAAACTCGAATCAACCTCTACAGTGTCAAGAGTAATCAGTTTGCCATTTCTAATCGTCGGGTAGACATACACATTGGTGTTGTCTGAAAAGAGCTTACCGAAAGCTTCTAAGATGCCGCCTTCTAAACCTTCGTAATAACTGGTAGCAAATAGATAATCAAAATCGAGTACGCTTAGACAAATACCAATTCGATTTGGTGTATAACGTCGTATCCACGAGCGAAGCCGGAAGAACCGTAAGTAATCTGAAATTAAAACCG
The DNA here is from genome assembly GCA_964455815.1 of uncultured Gammaproteobacteria bacterium. Lineage (GTDB taxonomy): Bacteria > Pseudomonadota > Gammaproteobacteria > Arenicellales > Arenicellaceae > Arenicella. The sequence goes on along the minus strand of CAYVYS010000008.1, from coordinate 11,871 downwards.
AGAACCCAAGTTCGTTTAACAGATCAACGCGTGCCAGAAAGTCAGAATCGGGGTCATCACCGACTGCTGATAATTCATTCATAGTGATTTCGGCAACCACTAAAATGCTGTCTTCCTCAACGCCCTCTTCTTCAGAAAAATGCTTGATCGCCGACGTTTTCATATCCATATGAACTTTTGTCGGCGGCTTAAATGAACCTCTTATAACAATGGTGTCTTTTTTGCGCAAAGCAGATGCTGGCACGATCGATTCACCAGTTGGTTCAAACATTACCGCACGACAATTCCAGGAATGAATCAGGTGTAGGTTCATTAAACGGTTTTCGACCTGCGCAAAATCCGGTCCTGAAAAGTGGATTAAATCGACTTCGATGCGTTTGTCGTGCCCCATGCCATCTTGCAAATTATTAATAAAGGTTTTGGGGTCATCGGCGTGATGATAAGCACCATGCACCAGGTTAACGCCGAGAATACCAAGCGCTTCGGATTGCTCGCGATTGGTTTCGTCAAGCATGCGTACATGCAAAATGATTTCACTAGGCTCAGCACCCGGCTCGAGTTGACGGCGCACGCCAATCCAGCCATGACATTCATTTTTTTGGCTATAGCTGCGTGCCGTGACGGTTGCCGCATAGGCAAAAAATCGACTTTCTTCGCCACGCGCCTCGCTCAAGCGATCACCAAGCAGGCGGTATTCATGTTGCAACATCTGTTCCAAACGCTCGCGACTCACATAGCGACCCGCTTTACCATAAATATCGTCACTGACCTGCATATCATAGGCAGACATAGTTTTAGCCACTGTGCCCGCAGCCGCGCCTGCACCAAAAAATTGGCGAGCAGTTTCCTGCCCGGCACCAATTTCGACGATGGCACCATAAATGCTGCTATCAAGATTGATTTGCAAAGCTTTTTCCTGAGTAAGTTTGCTATTGTGGCGATTCTTTAAAATGTCTTGATCCATTACAAACTCGCTTGTTGGTCGGCGATCATATTAGTTTAATTTTTTATAAGTAGTACCACTGCGTGGCAAGCAATGCCCTCTTCGCGGCCGGCAAACCCAAGCTGCTCAGTAGTGGTTGCTTTGACATTAATTGCGGATAGTTCGCAATCTAAATCATGGCATATGTTAGCTCGCATCTGCGCGATAAACGGCGCCAATTTTGGTGCTTGAGCAATAATGCTGATATCGGCATTGCCAACAACATAGTCATGTTGCCGCATTTGCTCAACGACATTGCCTAATAATAGCCGACTATCAATACTCTGGAATTTTGGGTCAGTATCCGGAAAGTGTTGACCAATGTCACCCAAAGAAAGAGCACCCAGAATCGCGTCACATAAAGCATGTAAAACCACATCGGCATCCGAATGGCCAGCTAAGCCAAGGGGATGAGGTATGTCGACACCGCCCAAAATCAGGCGCCGATCTTCTACCAGCTGGTGCACATCGTAACCGTGGCCGATTCGCATAGTTTTTATACCCCCAGTTGTTCTTAAGAGTTAGTAGTTCTTAACAGACAGTAGTTCTTATCTAGGAAAGGTCTATTGTACTGCGTTTATCCTGCAGTAAAAACTCAGCGATTTGTAGATCTGCCGGTGTGGTGACTTTGATGTTATGGGCATCTGCATTAACCACATCGACACGCTTAGCTGCCAACTCCATCGCCGATGCCTCATCGGTTACTTCGCCACCTTGCTCAAGCGCCGATTGCAGAGCCAACTTTAATTCCCCAAGACGAAACATTTGTGGAGTTTGAGCCTGGTACATGTGTTCTCTGCTGACCGTGGCAGTAATTGCGCCATCGGAATTAACGCGCTTTAAAGTATCAACCACTGGGGTTGCTAATATCGCACCTCTGCCAGTTCTAAAACAATGCTCGATTAGCGACGACAAGTCGGCAGCTTGCAAGCAAGGTCTGGCTGCGTCGTGGACTAACACCCAATCATCCTGCTCTGCCTGATTTAATAGTTCAACCAGCCCGTTATATACACTTTGAGCGCGGCTTTGACCGCCGCTTGTAGTAATAATTTTGGCATTGTCTGCCAAGGCTAATTCTGACCAGCTATTGTCATTTTTGCTAAGCGAAATAACCACCTTGGTGACGCGGGTCTCCGCTAAAATTGCTGCCAAGCTATGCTCTAAAATCGTCTTACCAGCAATGCGAAGATATTGTTTGGCTTGTTGAGTTTGCATCCGCTGACCGGAACCGGCAGCAGGAATAATAGCCCAGCAACGATTAGCCATTAGCGCAACGAGCTGGCTGCACAGCAGAATCTAAGGGGTTTAATGGCATGGCTCGCAATTGCTGCAACAACCCGTCCATACTCAAAGCAGTTACTGGCCAATCATTATCAAAAGTAATGTCGGCCGCTTGAGCATAAAGATCAATACGCTCTGAATACAATCGCGGCAAGGGATGTGATTTCATTTTCGCCAAGCCTCGGCTGGCCTCGTTATCGACTCGGCGTAATAAAGTTGGCAAACTTATTTTTAAATACAAGCGAACCCCAATACTGCCAAGATGCTGCATCGCCGCCTGGCTATAGACTGCACTGCCACCGGTTGAGATCACATGCTGATCAAGGTCTATGGCCGACAACACCTGGTCTTCTATCTTACGCAAATGCGCGACGCCGCGACGATTCACAATGTCCTGGATGTGCATATTTTCATGCGCTTCAAGTAGCGAATCAGTGTCAATGAATGGCATATTAATTTCGCGCGCTAAACGCTTACCGAGCGTGCTTTTGCCTGAACCCGGCATGCCAATAAGAACGATGTTTGACATATAATTAAGACGCTAACTTATGCGCTGGAATACGTGAATCCGTCACCCAGTCTAAGTGCATATCTGGGCTTTCAAAGGCTTTGCCATCTTTATCGACAAAGAACTTGCCATATGCCACAGCATTTTTCACAACGCTCTCGGAGCCGATTCTTGTGTATTCGAAGATAATACTTTTTGAGATCGTTGAGCCCTTTCGGATGTAACAGCCATGACCAATCCAGGTCGGGCCGGTAATGGTTGCACCCGCTTCTATACGGCTACCACTGCCGATGTAAACCGGGCCAGTAATATCGCACTCATCCCAATCAACATTGACGTTTAAGCCAACCCAAATGCCTGGTTTGATTTGCGTGCCAGGCATAGGAATAGTACGTAAATCGCCTTGCATGATTTTTTGGTTGGCTTCCCAGTAGTCGCTGATACGGCCGATATCAATCCAATTGAAAGGCAAATCAATCGCCTGAAAAGGCAGGCCTTTTTCAACAATGGAGGGGAATAGATCCGCACCAATATCAAAATTTTGCCCGGAAGGAATTAAATCTAGCACTTCTGGCTCAAAGATATATATACCGGTATTAACTTTGTTTGATAAAGCTTCTTCAGCACTCGGTTTTTCCTGAAAAGAGGTGATCTGACCAGTGTCATCGCTGACTACCACGCCGTAATCTGACACTGCCTTAGGGTCTACAGTTGAGGTGCATATACTTGCCACTGCACCACTTCGCCAATGTTCTCTGACTGCTTTGGTAAGGTCTAAATCGATTAGTGCATCACCACATACCACCAAAAAAGTATCGTCAAAAAAACCACCAAATTCATGGATTCGCTTGATACCACCAGCTGACCCCAAAGCTTGAGATACTATTTCTCCCTCATCGATATGGCCTTCGAAAGAGTAACCAATCTCCACCCCGAGCCGCTCACCATTGCCAAAATAACTCTCGATTTTCTCTGGCAGATGGCTGACATTGATCATGATTTCATCAAAGCCATGTCGCGCTAACTCTTCAATCAAGTATTCCATAACCGGCTTGCCGATTATCGGGATCATGGGTTTGGGAAGTTCATTCGTCAATGGTCGTACACGGGTACCCTTACCCGCAGCCAATATCATTGCTTTCATTGCGCGTTATCGACGAGACGTGCTGATTAAGAAGAGCCGGTATTTTAGCGCCTTTCTGCGCTGAATGCTTGCCCCAAGTCAACTATCGTCGTCAAGCATTAGCTGTAATATCGGCGCTAATATAACGTCGTCTGGCGGTGGATTCGGGCGTGGCTGAGGATTTGGATCAGGATCTGGATTCACAAGCGGCTGAATCGCCAAGAAATTAATCAGACGGCGTAAAATTTCACCGTTATCTTGCTGATTGATATCTGAACCAGGGCCGCTATTCCAAATGGGTTGACGATCGAACATGACAGATACATGGCCCTGTCCAACCGGTCTTAACACCAGCGCAGCATAGACTCGCGGTAAATCGAGGCCTTGCTGCCGGTTAACCGTACAGCCATTGCAATTGAAGGGGATCAATACTTCGGTCTCAGTATCATCAGGTGCTATCGCTACCGGGGACACACCTTCTCCTTCAAGCACCAGCCCATCCAAACCCTCAATACTACCTCCTGAATTGGCGGACACGCTTCTCACCCCATTGGCCTGATCAACGCTGACTTGCAAGTTGATCGGCGCTAATAAATTACCCGTAACGTTTTGGCCAACTGGATTTTGTGCGCCAACTTCCTGGAAAGAACCGCCCGAGGCCGAGTCAGAATAGATCAGCATACCGCCACCAGTTTCTAACCAATCATAAAGCGCTTGTCGCTCGTTACCCGACCAAATCTTTTGATGCAAGCCAAAAACCACTACCTCGAGGTCCGCAAAGAACTCGCTGTTCAAGGTTATTTCCTGATCATAAAATGAACTGATACTATGGCCTTCGCCTTCGACCAAATCCACAAATTGAGATAAGCCTCGAGAGCCAGTGTCCTCGAGCAGCATTTGATCAAATGGGCTAGTACTGCATCCTGGAGCGGTTTCGGCTGACGACGGTGTAGTGCCGCACGCCGAGATATCACCATGTATGTAGGCAATATTACCAGCAGAGGCTTTAGCACTCAGTAATAAAAAGCAGAGACCGAAAAGAAACGGCGTAATATTCCAAGTAAGGCTTTTAAGGTATGACATCATTGAGGAAATTTACCTCGACCAACCTAGAAGCCTGCATCTAGTGACTAATACTTAATGAGCCGTTGCCTTATCAAATTTTAAATCGCCATCAACCGCTCTTACTACAACAATATCGCCAGAGCCGAACTCACCGGCCAACAGTTTTTGCGCTAAGGGGTTTTCTAACATGGTTTGAATCGCACGCTTTAGCGGCCGTGCTCCATAGACCGGATCAAAGCCGGTTTTACCGACGACATCCAGCGCTGACGCATCCACATCAAGCTCAATGTTTTGCTGCTTTAAGCGTTTGCGTAAAATCTGAATCTGAATATCGGCGATGGCGCGCACATGTTGTTCAGCCAATGCGTGAAAGACCACGATGTCGTCTACCCGGTTAATAAACTCCGGGCGAAAATGCGCCGTGACGCTCTCCATAACCAGGTCTTTCATTTCATCATAAGAGCCTTGATGATCGTGTACTCGTTGCGAACCCAGATTGGAGGTCATGATGATCACGCAGTTTTTAAAATCAACAGTGCGTCCCTGACCATCGGTGAGCCGACCATCATCGAGCACTTGTAATAAGATATTAAACACATCGGCGTGCGCCTTCTCGACTTCATCTAATAAGATCACCGAATAAGGTTTGCGCCGTACCGCTTCGGTTAAATAACCACCTTCTTCATAACCAACATAGCCCGGAGGCGCGCCGATCAGACGTGCCACTGAATGTTTCTCCATAAACTCCGACATATCAATGCGCACCATGGCATCTTCAGTATCGAACATAAATTCTGCCAAAGCTTTACTCAGCTCGGTTTTACCAACGCCTGTGGGGCCTAAAAATAAAAATGAACCGGACGGTTTATTTGGGTCAGACAAGCCCGCGCGAGAACGTCGAATCGCGTCTGCCACAGCGTTGACTGCTTGCTGCTGGCCGATCACTCTATGATGAAGATTGTCTTCCATGCGTAAGAGCTTTTCGCGCTCACCTTCGAGCATTTTGCTAACAGGAATTCCCGTCCAGTGGGCAACAACTTCTGCAATTTCTTCATCGGTCACATTGCTACGCAATAACTGATTACCACTATCATCACGCTCATTATTGTGCGCTTGTGATAATTGCTCTTCGAGTTCGGGTATAACCGCGTACTGCAATTCACTCATTTTCGCGAGGTTACCGGCGCGTTGCGCGACATCCATTTCTAAACGAGCTGCCTCGAGTTCTTCTTTAATGGCTTGCACATCGTGTACGGCAGATTTTTCTGCCATCCAAATCTCATTTAGCTCGCCGAATTCCTTCTCGAAATCGTCTATTTCTTTTTGCAGATCAGCCAAGCGCTTCATTGAGGCTTCATCAGTTTCTTTACTCAGTGCTTCGCGCTCAATTTTGCGACGAATAATTTTTCGCTCTAGCTTATCCATCGCTTCGGGCTTGGAGTCGATCTCCATCCGAATGCGACTGGCGGCCTCGTCGATTAGATCGATGGCTTTATCCGGCAGGTTTCGATCAGTGATGTAACGATGTGAAAGAGTCGCCGCCGAAATGATTGCCGGATCAGTGATCGCCACACCGTGATGAACTTCGTATTTCTCTTTTAAACCTCGCAGGATCGCAATGGTGTCATCGACGGATGGTTCATCAACCACGATCTTTTGAAAGCGTCGCTCTAGTGCTGCGTCTTTTTCAATAAACTGTCGATATTCATCTAAGGTCGTGGCTCCAACACAATGCAGTTCACCGCGCGCTAATGCAGGCTTGAGCATATTACCTGCATCCATAGCGCCTTCAGCCTTGCCGGCGCCTACCATGGTGTGAAGCTCATCGATGAACAAAATGATTTGACCTTCCTGTTTGGATAAATCTTTTAGTACCGCCTTTAAACGTTCTTCAAATTCGCCACGAAATTTTGCACCAGCGATTAGAGCTCCTAAGTCTAAAGACAATAGGCGTGTGTTTTTTATTCCCTCCGGTACTTCGCCATTTACAATGCGCTGTGCCAAACCTTCTACGATAGCGGTTTTACCTACACCCGGCTCACCTATAAGCACTGGGTTATTCTTGGTGCGGCGTTGCAAAACTTGTACAGTACGGCGGATTTCATCATCACGACCAATAACCGGGTCGAGCTTGCCTTGCTCCGCTCTGGCAGTTACGTCGATGGTGTATTTCTCCAGCGCCTGTAAATTGTCTTCAGCATTCGCATCGGCGATATTCTCGCCACCACGCACATCATCAATTGCTTTTGCCAGGGCTTCTAATGTGACACCAGCTTCTCTGAGAATTTGCCCGGCTTTATCCTTATCTCGTGCTAATGCCAGCAGAAATAGATCGCTGGAAATAAAAGAGTCACCGCGCTCCTGGGCTAATTTATCGGCAATATTAACGATGCGCGCGGTTTGCTGAGAGAGGTGAATTTCACCTTCCTGACCCTGAACCTGAGGTAACTCAGCCAGCGCTCGATCAAGACTTTCAAGCAATTTTTTAGCTTGTGCACCAGCCCGCGACAACAAAGGTTTGGCGCTACCGCCCTCTTGTTGCAACAAGGCGGCAAGCACATGTACTGGCTCAATAAACTGATGATCTTTACCAATGGCAAGGCTCTGTGCATCAGCTATCGCGAGCTGGAATTTCGAAGTCAGTTTGTCCATTCTCATGGCTATACCTGCGTAATAAAACGAGTCTCTTTGTATTTAAGGCAATCAGGGCAAAATACAAGCCGGTCAAAGACTCGGCTAGTGTTGGCTGAGGGCTTTCTGCTATTCTGCCAGCTCGTATTTTAGGAGAACATGCATGCCTAACCCACTACCTGATCACAGTGTCATCGAACGTCTTGTCAAATTTTGCCTGATCGAAGACATCGGCGATGGTGACGTTACCGCCAGGCTGACACCTCGGGAAAGCCGGATCGAGGGCAAAATCATCAGTCGCGAAACCGGCATTGTATGCGGCATTGCCTGGGTCGACGAGGTATTCAATCAAGTCGGGCAACGACACGACACCTCAATCGAGATCGAATGGCAAATCAGCGATGGCGATGAAGTTCAGGCAGATCAAACTCTGTGTCGTTTTGAAGGCTTCGCGCACCCGATATTATCGGGCGAACGAAGCGCGCTTAATATTATGCAAACCCTTTCGGGCACAGCGACCATTACTCACGAATACGCCAATGCGATCGCCCATACCAAGGCTAAATTACTGGATACCAGAAAGACATTGCCGATGATGAGAGAGGCACAAAAGTATGCGGTATTATGCGGCGGTGGCGTCAATCATCGCATGGGTTTATATGATGGCATTATCATCAAGGAAAATCATTTACGCAGCGGCAAGAGCCTCGAGCGCCTGGTGGCCGATGCTATTGCCTCTATGTCAGAAGGTGCATTGGTTGAGCTCGAGGTAGAAACCATTGAAGAGCTAGAGCGTGGCTTGCACGCTGGCGCCAAGCGCATCATGCTTGACGACTTTAGTTTAGAAGATATGCGTTTGGGCGTTCAGTTAACTGGTGATCAGGCAGATTTGGAAGCGTCAGGCAACGTCAACTTAAAGACCATTGCCGGTATCGCTGAGACCGGCGTCGATTACATCTCTTCTGGGGCAATTACTAAACATGTGCGAGCGCTGGATTTATCCATGTTGTTTGATTTTCAATAAGCCAATTCATTTACCTATAAAAAAAGCCCGCATTAGCAGGCTTTTTTATGCTTTCTGAAAAACTTAGCTAAGTTTTTCTTTAATTCGAGCGGCGCGACCAGTGCGCTCACGCAGGTAATATAACTTAGCCCGTCGTACGGCACCACGACGTTTTACCTGAATGGAATCGATTAACGGGCTGTAGGTTTGAAAGACGCGCTCAACACCTTCACCGTAGGAAATCTTGCGAACTGTAAAAGCCGAGTGCAAGCCGCGATTTCGCTTAGCGATCACCACTCCTTCGAAGGCTTGCAGGCGCTCACGATTGCCTTCTTTAATTTTCACTTGAACAACGACGGTATCGCCCGGGCCAAACTCGGGAATATCTTTGTTCATTTGCTCGTTGTTTATTTCATCAATAATATTAGTCATCGTCTTCTCCGGCGGTACTATTCAACACATCTCAACACATCTCAACTCAACACTTTTAAACACAACAGATCAAAACGCTAAGTTTGTTTGAAGGAAGTACGGCTTATTTCCGATTCAGTTTAAAATCTTCTAACAACTGAGCTTGCTCAGTTGTTAGGGTTAATTTTTCCAGCAAATCTGGTCTATTTAACCAGGTATTACCAAGGCTTTGTTGCAATCGCCAGCGCGCAATCGCGGCGTGATCACCGCTTAACAGCACCGTTGGCACTCGACTACCTGCATAGTCTTCAGGGCGCGCATAATGCGGGCAATCAAGCAGGCCGTCAACAAAAGAATCCTGCAACGCTGATTCTTTATTACCCAGGCTGTTTGGTAACCAGCGGCAAATCGCATCAATCATGACCATTGCCGGCAGCTCACCACCCGATAACACATAGTCACCAATTGACCACTGCTCATCAACGTATTGATCGATAATTCGCTCATCGATACCTTCGTAGCGCCCAGCCAACAAAATTAATTCATCTTGTTGCGCCATGCACTGCGCCGCGGCCTGGTCAAATTGCTTACCCTGGGGGCTCAAATACAACACTTTGGTTGATTTGTCCGCTGTTTGCCTGGCCGCATCTATTGTTCGGCCAAGAGGCTCTGGCAACATCACCATTCCAGGGCCACCACCGTATGGGCGACCATCAACAGTACTGTGTTTATCGTCGGTAAACGTTCTGGGATTTAATACATCCACCGACAATATAGCGTCTTGAATCGCTCGACCAACAACACCATAATCTGTCAGAGCTGAAAACATCTCCGGGAATATTGAGATGACTTGTATTTTCATCGCTCTGCGCTGTTCTCGCTATTGCTTGTTTATCATCGCACTATGACTAATTTAAGGTCGTCTTGTGCGAGACCGATTCAATCGGCTATTACTCAAGATACGATGGGTCCCAATCCACCGTCATCGTTTTTAACTCAAGGTCGATTGCTAACACCACCTGAGGCGTGTAGGGAACCAACACATCTTTGCTGTCGTGGTTAACCTGGCTACAAACAAGTACATCGTTTGCACCGGTTTCCATAATTGATTTAACAGTCCCAATTGTTCGATCGTCATTAACGACCGTCAAACCAATTAACTGATGCCAGTAGTATTCGCCTGCAGGCAGGTCAGGCAAATCCTCTTCCGGTATCAATATTTGTGAGCCAATTAAGGCCTCGGCCTGCTCACGTGTATCGATAGTATTTAACTTAGCGACAATGCCCTGACCTTGAGTTCGACATTGAGTCACTGCAAAGGTCTGTGCTGGTGTGCGCTTAGTTTTTAAAAGCCAGTTCTTGTAAGCCGCGATTGAGTTTCTCTCACGGGTATAAGAATGGAGTTTGACCCAACCTTTAATACCCCATACACCAACGACTTTGCCGAGCTCTATCAAACTAGTATTAGCGATCGAACTTTTAGCAACCGCAGAGCAGCTTACTCAGAAGCTTCCTCGGCTGGTGCTTCAGCAGAATCGCCAGCTTCTTCGCCGGCTGCGTCTTCTGATTCAGGCGCTGCTTCGACTTCAGCTTCAGTGCTTGCTTCGGCCGCTGATGCTTCTTCAGCCGCACCGGCTTCAGCTTCTTGCTGTGCTTTAATCGCTGCTGCTTCAGCGGCAGCTGAGGCCGCAAGCTTTTCAGCTTCACGAGCTGCTAATTTGGCTTTTTCAGCCTCAATTGCTTCAGGCCCTTTAGCGAATTCTATTAAAAGACTGGTGACTCGATCAGAAGGCTGTGCGCCTTTGCTAATCCAGTAATCAACCCGATCAGTATCGACGCGCAAGCGCTCTTCACCACCAACTGCTCGCGGGTTAAAAAATCCGACACGTTCGATAAAACGGCCGCGCGGTGATCGACGCTGGTCGGCTACCATAATGCCGTAAAATGGGCGCTTTTTGGCGCCGCCACGTGCTAAACGAATTGTTACCATAATTTACTCTCTGCCTGATGACCCAAAGTTCGATTAACGAGTATCTACTTTGGGAAAATATGTGGTCTGATGCGTCAAATTCGTACTGTTCTTGTCGCATCCTGATCAAGGCGCGCGATTTTAGCTGCTAAGCCCTGTAAATGAAAGGCCTTAGCTACAATTTTGGCGATTTTCTATAACGCCTACTGAACAAGGTAATTGAACCAGAGGCAGCTGACCGAAAATCATCGCATTGGTTTTCTAAATATATGAAAAGCTTAAGAAAAATAAAATCAACTCAAATTCACTTACTTTTAAACTATGATCGTTCGCCCAAGATAACCACATTTAGACCAGCCAGTGAACATCAGACAAATATTGACTTACGCCATGATAGCTTTCGTGATCTTCGTTTTTGTGCAATCACTTTTCTATAAGTTTAGCGGTTCAGAACAAACCGACATTATTTTCAATACCATTGCCCAGTGGATGAACACCGTTGGCTTAGGCTTTATCGCGCCAGCCTTTGCTGCCATTGGAGGTTACGTGATCGGTGGCACCGAACTTATTGCCAGCGGCTTATTAATAAAGCCAAGCACTCGTAAATTTGGAGCTTTGCTCGGCTTAGCGGTCATGACTGGCGCAATTTTCTTTCATTTATTCACACCATTAGGCGTCGACCGAAAGATTAATGCTGCTGGAGATACCGACGGCGGCGTACTCTTTTTTATGGCTTGCGGCGTCTGGCTTTGCTGCGCTGCTTTATATATGCTGAGTCGTAAACCGAGCAATAATTAGTCAGAGTACAATCAGTAAGGTCAAGATCTAAAACACAAAATTTTTGCCAAAAAAAAGGCGCGACTGGTGCCGCGCCCAAACCACCAAAGGAGGATGGAGG
>CAYVYS010000007.1:0-86829 GCA_964455815.1 uncultured Gammaproteobacteria bacterium | reverse complement strand
TTGTGATTGTTGGATCAGCCCACTGCCTTGAGCTGATTGCAACATCACTACACCGTGTAACGCGCCTCGCAGATACATAATGGTTTGTAAAGGATCACTAACCTTTGTTGAACTTACCGAGCCATCTTTTAGCCCGGTATTCAGAACGTCCAGCATTACTTGCATGGTGCATTTTTCTGCTTCGAGAGACTCCGGGTGCTCACTGGTTTCCTGTTTTATATGGCTGTTCTGACTGCTTAAGCTCATGTCTACCGACAGACAATGATAATGATCGCTGTCGTTGCTATAAAAATCATAAAAGGCTTCACCGACCTGGCGAATTTGTTCTATGCCTAAAGACTCTGGATTAATGTGTTGCAGCATTCGCTCACGCAAAACTAAGGCGCTGCGAATTCGCAATGATCGATAAATGTCTTTTTTGTCTTTGAAATAAACGTATAACAGTGCTCGGCTAAAACCCGCTTTAGAAGCAATATCATCCATGGAGGTACGCTCAAAACCTTTGTCAAAAAACACGATTTGAGCGGCATTGAGTAGAGCTTCGCGGCGTTGTGCCTTTTCTTGTTGGTTGCGAGAGCGCATTAATGTGTTCTGAATAGCCCAATTTAAGAAAGCGCATTTTGAAAAAATCAATTATTTGCGCAATCGTCATTTAAATTTTACACGATATTTAATAACATTATGTCAATTAATGACACATTGTCAATTCACAAGCGAGTTTTTGAACAAGAGCGAATTTACAAGCCGTCATGTTGACGTTTAACACTCACTATTTAGGTGGCTCTATGCAATCACGACGATTAGTGATTCCATTCTTTTTAATCGCGGCAATCGCGGCGCTGCTCTTACTCAGGCAACAAACTGCTGATGAAGAAACGCCAAACACCGTTATCCCAGTGCGAACCGCCGTTTTGACAGGTGATTTACCGCAGAAAAGATTACAGATCGCAGGAACCACTCAATCGGCTGAAACCGCCTTACTGCGATTTCAAGTTTCAGGCCGCGTGACCGAAAAACCGGTCAAGCTTGGAGATCAGATCAACAAAGGCGACATACTGGCCAAGGTTTATAACCCAGAGCTTGAGCCTGTTGCCCAGCGCGCGAAAGACAATCTCAAACGCACCAAAGCGCAAGCCGAGCAGGCTAATAATGATTTTCAACGGGTAGATGCGCTCTATAAAGAACAGGCGGTAACCCAACAAGAGTGGGAGAATGCGCAAACTCGCTTAACAGCGGCCAGCACCGCGGTCGATGCGGCAAATGCAGAGCTTACGCGAGCGAATCAGGTTTCTGGAGAGTTGAGTCTTGTTGCTCCGTTCTCTGGCTCGGTCACGGATATTTTGATCGATGTTGGCGAAGTTGTCAGCTCTGGCGCGCCCGCTATGCGCTTATCGAATCCTGAGGCAGTTGAACTAAAACTGCCACTGAGCGACAAACTAATTAGCGAGATAAAGGTAGGTCAAACCGTCTTGGTCAAACCGGCACTTGACCCTAACGCGCAAGCCATACAAGGGCAGATTAGTGAGATAAGCCCGTTTCGCGAGCAGGGTTCATTGCCTGAAGCCGTGGTCTCACTAGACGCTCAAGCTATAGCGCCGGGTACCGCGGTTAATGCATTTGTAATGACCACTGCTGCTTCTGGCATAAGCCTTCCGTTGCGCTCTGTTTTGATGACTGGCGAGAACACTGTTGCCGTCTATCGAGTACGTGATAACGTAGCGAGCCTCGTCGCGATCAGGCCTCTGGCGATTGATTCTAAATTTGTCACTATCGAAGGCGAACTCGCCGCTGGCGACGAGATTATCACCGAAGGCTTAGCGCAGCTCTATGATGGCGCTCACGTTGAGGTTCTCAAATGAGGCCCAACGCAAGGTTCTTCGATGGTTTTATTGAAAGCCTGATTCAATACCGCCGACTGGTATTTAGCCTAGTGCTTTTGTTTATTGCTGTGGGTTACTTGGCACTAAGCACCATGGCTCGCCAGGAAGACCCAAGCTTTCCCTACCGGATGGGGCTGGTAAAAGTGTTTTACCCGGGCGGTACGCCTCTGCAAATCGAAAAACTCATTACTGAGCCGCTTGAAGAAGAGCTGGCTCAAGTCGCCGAGATTGAGGATGTGGAATCAACATCACGCGATGACTTGGCGATCTTTAATCTGTTTTTAAAAGACTATGTGTATGACACGGACTCGGCATGGGATCGGGTACAAGCGGCGATTGAACGCGCCCGTCTGCAGTTTCCCAGAGGTGTTAATCGTATAGAGTTTGATGATCGGCGGATCGATATGCCCGCGGCAGTGCTAAGTGTTACCGGTTCAAACGACCCTATCTTGCTAGAAGAAGCCGCGCTTAAGCTTAAAACCAGCATATTAAGTCTCTCGGGGGTTTCTCGAATCGAGATTGAAGGCGCGCCCGCCAAAGAAGTGATCGTCAAACTTGATCAAGACAGCATTAACCGTCTTGGCGTATCGCGCCAAATGGTGGCCAACGTGATTGCACAGCGCAATCAAATTATCCCAGGAGGCTTAGTCTCAAGCGAAGACAAAAATATTCGGCTCAATACCCAATCTGATTTCGCCTCTTTAAATGAACTGCGCCGCACTAGCATTCCGTTACCCAGTGGCCAAGTCGTCTCGCTAGAGACCATCGCTGAGGTAAAACTTGAGCCAAGGTTACCGCTGGCCTCACAAGCCTTCCAAGATGGGCAGCGAGCGATCTCCTTAGGCATTATCGCCCAGCGTGGTCAGGTTGATATCGTTAAGTTTGGCAAACAACTGCGCAATAAAATTGAAGCGTTCAGACCCGTCTTAGCGCCGCTTAAGATTCAAGAGAGTTTTTTTCAACCAGACTATGTGCAAGATCGCCTAGATGGTTTGCGCGGCAATTTAATCATTTCGGTGTTGATCATCGCTTTGATTGTTTTTCTCGCGATGGGTTGGCGCACTGGTGCCTTGGTGTCTCTGGTCTTGCCCGTCGTTTCAATGATCACCATTGGTTTATACAGCGTTGGTGGCGGCGTGTTCCACCAAATGGCGGTTATTGGCATGGTGATCTCTCTGGGTATTTTGATCGACAACGCTATTGTTGTTATCGAATACATCGAATCCGCTATCCGCAAAGGCGTACAACTCGAGCAGGCGATACGTGATTCAATCAAAGTTATGGCCAAGCCTTTGATGGCGTCGACTGGAACTACTATCGCCGCCTTTATTCCATTACTGCTTGCAAAAGGAGGCGTTGGAGACTTTACCCGCGCGGTGCCAACCATGATCGTTATCGCGCTCTTGGTGAGTTATGTCATTTCTGTTTTGGTGTTGCCTTTGGTGGCCTACTATTGGTTGCAAAACAAGCCCGCGAATTCTGGCCTCGCGTTTCAGTTTACCGATAAGTTGGCGAATCGTTGCGCTAGTTTGGTTGAGGCAGGGCCAAAACGGGTGCTGCTGGTAGTGGCCTTGATGCTCTCGGTATCAGTCGCCTTAACGCCCTTTTTAAAACAAGAATTCTTCCCCTCGACAGATAGAGCACAGATCATCGTCGATATCGTTATGCCAAGTAATACGCCGCTCGATGAAACTGAAAAAGTCAGCAAGGAGCTAGAGCAACAACTGCTTTCGAAAGAGGGGGTCGACACGGTATATCGATACGTTGGCGGCGCTGGTTTTCGCTTTTATTACAATATGGGCGGCGCGCCAAACGAATCGCATGTGGCTCGCTTGACTGTCAATACCCGAAAAACAGCCGACAACCAGCGTGTTGTTGACTGGGTTAGAGAAGAATTAAAACCGCTTTATCCCGACGTTACTCTCGTGCCTCGACTACTGGGGCAAGGGCCACCTCGTCCAGCGCCTATTGAGCTACTAGTAAAGCACAATGATCTAGCGGCTTTGCACGACGCATCACAGTTAGTCAAAGCACTCTTATTGCAAACGCCGGGCGTAACAGAGCTTCGCAGCAATCTTGATTTAGGCACACCAGAACTACAACTCTCGATTCAAGACAATGCAGCGCTGAGTTTTGGCTTACAACCTGAACAAGTGGCAAGCGCGGTGTTCGCTGAAAGTCGTGGGCTAGATGCGGGTCAGTTTCGCTACGACACCGACCCCGTGCCGATTCGTGTTCGCTCGTCTGACGGGCAACGAAGCTCGGTAGAAGTTATTGAGAACCAATTTATTTATGGCGCTAATAGCCAGAATTCAACTGCTCAGCAAAAACAGGGCACGCCTCTAAACCAAGTCGCGGCTTTGCAAGCCACATGGCAGCCCACCACCTTAAGGCATCACAACTTTGAGCGATCAGTTTCTGTGTTGGCGCAAATTAAACCAGGCTATGCGTTTAATCAGATATTAGCGTCGTTCAACAAAAAGCTCGCTGAAGCGGATCTGCCGGGTGGTGTCAAAATCGAATACGGTGGTGATGCGGCGGCATCCTCAGAAGCGAACAGCAATATCGCCACCGCAGCGCCACTGGCGTTAGGCCTGTTGATCTTTTTTATGATGTTGCAGTTTAATTCCTTTCGCCGGATTTCCATCGTGTTTATCACCATTCCCTTAGCCGGTGTTGGGGTAATTCCTGGGCTGGTCTTAAGCGGCCAACCCTTCGGTTTTCAGTCGCTATTAGGTGTGATCGCCTTGATTGGAATTGTGGTCAACAACGCGATTGTCTTGATCGATGTGGTCGACCAATCGCTTAAAAAAGGCAAGAGTGTTGACGTCTCAGTTCGCCAAGCTTTGGAGCAACGCACCGCACCCATTTTAATTACCACCGCCACCACCATTCTTGGCTTATTACCACTGGCCTTATCGTCATCGACCTTATGGCCACCAATGGCGTGGGCGATTATTTCTGGCTTGCTGCTATCTACAACACTAACGCTGGTTGCGATCCCTGCCTTGTGTACCCTGATTCTTGATTGGAGGTTAAATCGAATTGCGCCGATTCGAGTGTCGCCAAGCATCGCGATGATCTTTCTAACACTCGCACTGAGCGTAGGCTTTGTCACTACCGATAAGGCCACAGCTCAAGACTTTGAAACTCAAACCCTAGTACTGGATACAAACACAATCATAGCAAGGGCAAAAGAGAATGCCGGTTTTGTGGCAACTCAAAATCAAGTCGAAGCAGCAGAGTTCGAGTATCAATCTCAGCGCAGAAAAGCATGGGCACCCAAGCTCAGTATAGGCGGCGAACTCAGCCGACGATCAGACGACACCTTTATTGAGCTGCCACAACCTTTTGGTGATGTGGTTGTCTCTGAAGACAGCAGCTATGTGATCAACACCAAAATAAGCCAACCTTTATTTAATATTGGTGCTCAGCGATACGACACCAAGGTCGCTCGCCTGGAACGTGACTCCTCTCAATTGCGCTCAAACGCAAGCCTGCATCAAATAACTGGTGGCGCTATTAATGCCTATCTGGAAGCACTTTCTTTGCAAAATGTTAGAGCTTCGTTAACCGCCCTAGATTCGTCACTTAATGCTCGAATCGAACGCACACAAAAAGAGTTCAACGCCGGGCGAGTGTTAAAAACCGACTTGTTGCAAGTACAGGTTGCGGCGAATCGCGTTAAACAACAATTAGTGGTGAATCAAAACCAACTGGCTACTATTGAAGCAAGCCTGAAAAATAGGCTTAGTATTCCCAAAACAAGCAATCTTGAATACGCGCCACTGGATCGGCCCTTATCAAAAAGTGACTCGACAGACAGAATAACCGCGTTGCAATGTTTTGAGCGCCAAGATTGCCTTGCCGTTGAACGCTCAATAGAAATTTTAGATACGCAAGCCAAAAGCGTTGGCGCAACAACCCTACCAACCATCAATTTAAGCCTAAGCGATCAGCGCAGCGAAGGCCTGTTGTTTGTGGCCGAAGATGATCAACGCGCGTTACTCGAATTCGCCTGGCCCATCTTCGCCGGTGGCCAACTACGCAGTAAAAAGAAAGCCATCAAATCACAAGCGCAAGCCGCAACTAATCAACTACTCGAACTCCAACGCAATATACAAGTTGAAATTCAACAAGCCGAAGCACTCAGGCGCAATGCAGTCTCCGCCATCGAGTTCGCCAAACAATCCCTACAACTCGACATAGAACGTTTAGAACTCTCAAGAAAACGCTATGACGCAGGAAGATTAAACATCGATGAACTCCTCGACGCCGAAGCAAGTTTAGCGCAATCAAAAACTGATTTAGCCTTAGCCGAAATTCAGTTAGCACAAGCTTGGGTTGCTGGAAAGTTAGCTAAGGGTGAAGTGTTTTGATATTTTTAATCTCGCGAATTTCTAGCTCAGCGATAACCGCATGAACAAAAGATCAACTGCTCGGGAATGTCTCTTAGTCTGGCTATAATTTTAATGTCGGAATTTTGCCTTAAGTGATCATTCTGACTATGTTTTTTTGAGAATAAGTTGTTAAAAAAGTTTCTAAAAACACCCAAGTACTAGCTAAAATTACGCACGAGATTATTTACCCAATTTCTGCGCTCACGATCAATGCGCATCCCTTCTTCTTTGAATCCCCAATCTCCCCTATGTAACCCGACAACATGCGGCCGTCCATCGCGAAATGTCCACAATGGAGCTCCGCTTTGACCAGAAAGTGCGGTATGCCGATAACGTATTATTCGTTTCCTTACCCTTTTGATTTTCTCTCGATCCTCCCAAAGCTGCCCAAAGCGTCCACCGTCAGGATAACCGCTTAAACTAGCGTACATGCCGCGTAACTTTCGACGCTTTCGACGCCATGGGATGAACAGGGGAAACCCGGCAGGAAGAGCATCGCCACTTTCTAAAATTATGGCTGCAAAATCTCGGCGTCTTCGCTCTCTTGGGATAAATGCTTCCTTAAACTGAATGATTGAAGTTTCGGCCTCATATAATCTTGTAGATTCTGCTCCGTCGCGCCCAGAAAGGACTTTTATTCTAGTCGCCGTTCCACCATTGTCCGGGTTATAAAGAACATGAGCAACTGTCAGGATAACCCTTCGTCCGACAAAGCAACCCGAACCGGCAGCTTGGGTACCGTTCGGAAATGTAACAATTAACTGGCAAATTGAGTTGTACGGCGCAGACGTAGTTGGGCTGACACGATTATATTCAGTCATGGTTATCCTCCTTAATTGGGAATGCTAGCAATATCTGATGCTAAAACTTCCACTGGTTGCAGAGCCTCTATCCTCTTAACACTCTATCGCGGCTAGCAATTGGCTAGTATGAAACAGGTTCATTTAGTTAATCGGAGTAAGATCCTTTAAATACTGGTTTCAAGTATTCCTTGTTCTTCTCGATATTAAAATAGTGAATTCGGACTATGGCTTTAACTTGCCCATTTCTGCCATTTACTAACGCCCAGCCAAGTCTCTGAGGCGCGCGCAGCTAGTCTCAGTTGGGCGTGAGCTATTTGTTGCCGTCATCACCCAAACAAGCACTCAGGGTCAATGGCTCAGAGCTTTTTCCTTTATCCAATGTATCGCAATATCCAAGGGCTCTGCTTTATTAGTATTGTGTCCTAGAGACGGGAACAAGACATACTCAAAAGGCTTGCCCTGCGCTTTTAGTTCATTTAGTTGCTCCATACACATTTTGACTGGGACTTGTATATCTTTTTCTCCAAAAAGCCAAAGGCCTGGTATCGATAGAGCAGTCAAAGAAACTTTCGGGTCTGTGGCTTTAAACTGATATTTATCGGGATCATTTTTAGTGTGCTCACGCGCATCTTCATCAGTATGATTTACCCAAAAATCCTCTCTACCATTGGTGTAGAACTGAAACCTAAGTTGCTCTAGAGTGTTGATTGTAGGACTACTAAAAAGAACCATAAATTCTACTAACGAATTTTTAAGTGCGGCGATAGGGATAATCCAACCTGCTTGACTCGCGCCAATAAGACCAATAGGCAGATCTATATTATGCTGGTGAACAACATTTATCGCTGCACTTGCGTCTTTTGCAAGCAGAGTTAAATTATCAACACTTATATTGTTGGTTCCTACCTGAGGTCCAACATACACTCCGCCAGACTCTCCTACCCCGCGTTTGTCATACGTTAAAACGAGCAAACCATTCTTGGCTAATAACTCTGCTAACTCTGTCATGCGTGGTACGGGGTCAGAACCGTGCACTAACACAACTGCTGCTTGAGCATCTTTTGGGCTGTATATACTCCCCGCTAACTTAATGCCTTCGCTCTCAAAAACTATCTCTTTGATCAAGATAGAGTCTTTCGTTTGTTGTTTGGCTTGATTGGTAGCACGATTTTGAGACTCAACGTTTGTCGTACAGCCTGATGTAAAAAATAGTAGAAGTAATAGACAGTTTAGTAGCTTCATATTTAAACAACTCCGTAGTGTTTCATTTATCCGATAAGCTACAATAAAGACAAGTTACCGCAAAGACTGAATGACCTACACACAATACAGTAATGGATTTTTAAATGTTGCGAGCAACTAAGTAATAGTAATTTTCCATTCAACAGCTAACAGCTTTTTTATCCGACATTATGTCGGAATATTAGTTAGAGTCGGGCGTCTTAAAGTTGCCCATAAGAGGCGTTCTATTTTCTCCTTACTGTGCAAAATGTGAGTTCGAATCAACGTTTTTAGGGACCCATCGATGTTTTTCTTTTGGTGGTTCTGGAACCTCTTTGCCGCATGCATGAATTGTGTCCCTGTAACTAGCTTCCCAGCCTTTAGCTGCTGTTAGTTGATCGCAGGTTAGATATTTAGCTCCATAGAGGTAGCTACCAGTCAAGTTCGTTTCGTTAAGGCTAGTTTTGAAAAAGTTCGCATTATCTAGATTTGCGTTCCAAAGGCTCGCCCCGTCAAGTTTAGCGCCAGCCAGATTGGCTCTACTTAAACTACCCCAAGCGAACAACGATCGTTTTAAGCTTGCTTTTCTCAATGTTGCAAGTTGGAGATTTATTCTTTCAGCACTAATATTTTCTAGAGTTGCTTCATCCATGAATGCCCTAACGAGTTGGGCGCCTGATAGATTTCCACCATTCAAATTTATTTTCCTTAGATATACTCCATCCTGATCATTTGTAGTTCGCAGATCAATTCCAACTAATTCAATACGTTTTTTTAAAGAGAATAGCTCACAATGCTTAAAATCCAATCTTTCTTTGTACTTACGAAAACAGGAATGGCTATTCAAATACTCAAGTGCTTCCACTTTTCCACTATTGCCAGACGCTCTCGTGACAATAGTTTGCCAAGATTGATTAACAAGTTGTCGTTCCCGATCTATAAAGCCGAGGGATAAAGCTACGGCAGTTCCTATCAACACCAATCTTTCGATAGAGGAAAACTGTGCTGGTTTTACCAGAGTCTTGAAGCTATTTTTGGCTAATTGGGCAATTTTATTTGGCCACTTTTTAAAGTCTGTCATGATGTGATTAAAGGCTTCAGTGCCGACTATAATTTGCCGATGAGTTCAAAAGCTCTAAAAAGGCTTTAGTGAACATTCAAATAGAGGTGTCGCGACTTTAATTTTGAATGTCCGTTTTGAGTATTCTACGGTCAAAGTTGGATTCAGACTGAGCTTGATTCCTGAAACCCCATTAAGGATTGAAAATTAAATCTAGACAAAAAACTGTATCTGTAGTCTTTTCAGTTTTCCTCAAGTCATCTTATCTTATTACTACCTCTATAATCAAAAAACCCGGCTTGAAGCCGGGCTTTGGATAACAATGATCTTGGGCTTTATCGGCCTTTCTTGACCATTTTCTTCAACGCCTGTAGTTGCGCGGCGGCTTGCGCTAACTCGGCTTTGGCTCGTGCGTAGTCCATATCAGCATTGGAATCTTTCAGAGCCTGTTCGGCTTTACGTTGGGCTTCGAGCGCGGCGGCTTCGTCGATATCGTCTGCTCGCAAGGCGGTATCGGATAACACTGTGACCTTTTTAGGTGTAACTTCAAGAATGCCGCCTGAGACATAGATAACTTGCTCTTCACCATCTGGTGTTTGCACTCGCACGTCACCCGGTTTTAAGTTGGTTAGCAAAGGCGTGTGATTCGGATAAATACCAAGTTCACCAGCTGCCGCTGTTGCAATCAACATGCTGGCTTCGCCAGAGAAGATTTCGTTCTCTGCACTAACGACTTCAACTTGCATTGTGCTCATAGTTTTTTACCCGGCGCGTGCCTTGGCACGCTTGCGCCGCAGGCGCTTTACTGTTTAACAAACTTCAAAACTCTAGATAGCTGTAAATCTTAACGAGGCGGTTTTTGTTCAGATCGAGGCGCCAGTTCGCGAGCAAACTGGCAACGAAGAGCTGAGCAAAAAATGTCCGTTAAGACATGGTTTTGGCTTTCTCGATCACCTCATCAATCCCCCCAACCATATAAAACGCCTGCTCGGGATACTCATCCATCTCACCACTTAAGATGGCTTTAAACCCAGCAATTGTCTCGCTTAAGCTCACGTATTTACCTGGCGAGCCAGTGAACACTTCAGCAACGAAGAAAGGTTGTGAGAGATAACGTTGAATCTTACGGGCACGGGCAACGGATTTTTTATCTTCTTCAGATAATTCGTCCATGCCTAAGATCGCGATAATGTCGCGCAATTCTTTATAACGCTGCAAGGTATTTTGCACACCGCGCGCAACTTCATAGTGATCTTCGCCAATAATTTGTGGGTCGAGCTGACGAGAGGTTGAATCCAATGGATCAACCGCTGGGTAAATACCTAGCTCAGCAATCTGACGCGACAGTACTAAGGTTGCATCTAAGTGAGCAAAGGTGGTGGCGGGCGATGGGTCAGTCAAGTCATCCGCAGGTACGTAAACGGCCTGGAATGAAGTGATTGAGCCAGTCTTGGTTGAGGTAATACGCTCTTGCAGATCACCCATTTCACCAGCTAAGGTTGGCTGATAACCTACCGCCGATGGCATACGACCAAGCAGGGCGGATACTTCGGTTCCGGCCAAGGTATAACGATAGATGTTGTCGATGAACATCAATACATCACGACCTTCGTCACGGAAGTACTCGGCCATCGTAAGACCAGAAAGCGCCACACGAAGACGGTTGCCTGGAGGCTCATTCATCTGGCCGTAAACCATCGCTACTTTATCGAGTACGCCGGCTTCTTTCATTTCGTAGTAGAAGTCGTTGCCTTCACGAGTACGCTCACCAACACCCGCGAATACTGACAAACCTTCTTGTTGTACGGCGATGTTGTTAATCAGTTCCATCAAAGTAACTGTCTTACCTACACCCGCACCACCGAATAAACCAATCTTGCCGCCTTTAGCGATCGGCATGATTAAATCCACCACTTTAATGCCGGTTTCTAAGATCGAGACCTCAGACGCTTGATCGGCATAACTTGGTGGTTCGCGATGGATTGGGTCACGACGCTCAGACTTCACTTCGCCAGCCTGATCTACCGGGTTACCCAACACGTCCATAATGCGGCCAAGAGTGCCTTGACCAACCGGAACCGAGATTGGTGCGCCTGTATTGTTCACATCCAGACCACGTTTTAAACCTTCGGTTGCGCCCATGGCAATTGTACGAACAATGCCATCACCTAATTGAGCTTGTACTTCAAGCGTTAGGTTTTCGGAGTCAACAGTTAGTGCATCGTATACCTTGGGCACGTTGTCGTCGGCGAATTGAACGTCGACCACCGCACCAATGATTTCAACAATGTTTCCGGAACTCATCTTGGTTTCCTCTGTATACCTTTAATTAATTCTTTCTAAAAAATAAACCGCTTAAACGGCGGCTGCGCCAGACACGATCTCTGAGATTTCCTGAGTAATCGCGGCTTGTCGTGCTTTGTTGTAGACCAATTCCAACTCGCCGATTAAATCACCTGCATTGTCGCTGGCGGCTTTCATTGCGACCATTCGAGCCGACTGCTCGCATGCAATGTTTTCAACCACGGCTTGGTAAATCTGTGATTCGATGTAGCGTTTTAACACCGTATCCAGGATTGGTTTGGCTTCTGGTTCGTAAATATAGTCAAACAGCGCCGGCACATCTTCGGCCGCCGCGTCATCTGATGCGATCGGTAGTAATTGCACCGATTGTGGCGCCTGCGTCATGGTGTTAACGAACTCGTTTGATACCAGGTACAAGCGGTCAATATCGCCATTTTCGTAAGCGCTCAACATGGAAGTGATGGCGCCCAGAAGATCGCTCAACGCTGGCGAGTCACCATAGTGAGACGCTTCTGAAATGACATTGCCACCGGCACGACGAAAATAGGCTAAGGCTTTGCTGCCAATGGTTGCGATGTCAATCTCAACATCTTTGGCATCCCACTCGGCCATTTCGCCAATGGTTTTACGAAACACGTTCATATTCAAACCGCCGCATAGGCCGCGATCTGAGCTGATGACAATATAGCCAACGCGTTTAATATCGCGCTCAAGTGTGAACGGATGTTTGTATTCGAGATTGGCTTTGGCGATATGCGCAACCACAGAGCGAATCTTTTGTGCGTAGGGGCGCGCAGCCTGCATACGATCTTGAGCCTTACGCATCTTACTCGCCGCCACCATTTCCATAGCTTTGGTGATTTTTTGCGTGCTCTTGACGCTGGTAATCTTGTCGCGAATTTCTCTGCCGACGGCCATTTAAATTCTCATCAATTTAGTTTATTCAGTTGGCTGTTTGCCTAAGCAAACGCAGCGAATTAATAGCTGCCGTTCGCCTTGAAGTCTTTCAATGCTGCGTGCAGCTTTTCTGTGACTTCGTCAGTGAGTTTTGGCTCAGCGTTAATGCTGTCGATTAACTCACCAAAGTTGGCTTTTAAATGCGCTTGCATTGCCGCCTCACACGCCACCACTCGATCTTTTTCAACATCGTCGAAGTAACCTTCGTTCGCGGCGAACAGTGACGCCGCGATCTGCGCTGTAGACATCGGCGCATACTGAGCCTGTTTCATCAACTCGGTGACTCGCTCACCGCGAGACAATTGCGCACGCGTGGCTTCGTCTAAGTCAGAAGCGAACTGCGAGAAGGCAGCTAGCTCACGGTACTGAGCCAAGGCTAAACGGACACCGCCGCCCAGCTTCTTAATAATATTGGTTTGTGCAGCACCACCGACACGAGATACCGACAAACCAGGGTCAACCGCTGGGCGTATGCCCGAGTTGAATAGGTCGGTCTCCATAAAGATCTGACCATCGGTAATCGAGATTACGTTAGTCGGAACGAAGGCCGATACATCACCAGCCTGCGTTTCAATAATTGGCAGCGCGGTTAGCGAACCTGTTTTACCTTTAACACCCGAGCGACGCTCTACTTCGTCGGCGTTAATACGCGATGAACGTTCTAACAAACGAGAGTGCAAATAGAATACGTCACCAGGGTAGGCTTCGCGGCCCGGGGGACGACGCAATAGCAATGACACCTGGCGGTAGGCGACGGCTTGCTTAGACAAGTCGTCATAAATAATCAGCGCGTCTTCACCGTGATCGCGAAAATATTCGCCCATGGTGCAACCAGAATAAGGCGCAATGTACTGTAATGCCGCTGAGTCAGAGGCGTTTGCCGCAACCACGATGGTGTAGTCCATGGCGTCGTGTTCTTCTAACTTTCGAACCACGCCAGCAACAGAAGACGCTTTTTGACCAATGGCGACGTAGATACATTTAACGTCTTTGCCTTTTTGGTTGATGATGGCGTCAATGGCGATGGCGGTTTTACCTGTCTGGCGATCACCAATAATCAACTCACGTTGGCCGCGACCAATCGGCACCATCGCATCGATGGATTTAAAACCCGTTTCTAATGGTTGGTCAACGCCTTGACGTTCAATTACGCCCGGTGCGATTTTTTCAATTGGAGAGGTTTCGCTCGATTCAATCGCGCCTTTGGCGTCAATTGGTCGACCCAGTGAATCAACAACGCGGCCAAGTAGTTCGCGGCCAACCGGCACTTCCAAAATACGACCAGTACATTTAACGGTATCGCCTTCAGAAATGTTCTTATAGTCGCCCAGTATTACCGCCCCAACCGAGTCTTGCTCAAGGTTAAGCGCTAAACCAAAAACATCGCCAGGGAACTCCAACATCTCACCCTGCATGGCTTCGGTTAAACCATGAATACGAGCGATACCGTCAGTCAAACTAACGACGGTACCTTCGGTACGTGATTCCGCAGAAGCCTCGAAATTTTTGATCCGATCTTTGATCAGATTGCTTATTTCAGACGGGTTTAATTGCGTTGTCATGACACAGTGTCCTCAACTTACTTTCATTTAAATCTGGTCGCGAATTAAATTTCGTGGCCAGTTCAATTAGCGCATTAATGCGCTGGTTAATTTTTCGATTCGACCTTTCGCGGAGCCATCAATCACTAAGTCGCCAGCTTTAATTACGGCGCCGCCGACCAAACTATTATCGACGGTTTCACGCAGCTTAACCTTGAGCCCTAAGCGTTGCTCTAGTGCGCTGCTGAGCGCCTCTTTTTGGCGATCATTTAGCGCCATCGCGGTGACGACTTCAGCATTGACCGTGGCCTGCGCCTTGGCGACCAAGGCAGTGAACTGCTGTTTAACTTCGGCCAATGCCAGTGTGCGATCGTTGCTAACGAGAAGATTAATAAAATTCTCACCGCCAGAGGGTAGGCCATCAGCCGTTAACTCTTTGAGCAGACTCGTTACCTGATCGCTTGATACCTTGGGATCATTGACCACGTTAGCGAAGTCAGCGTCTTGGCTGATCGCCGCGAGCTTAGTCAGTGTTTCGCTCCAGGCCGCAAACGCATCGTTCTCTTGCGCCAAGTCAAATATCGCTTTGGCGTAAGGTCGAGCTATGGATGCATTGTCTGCCATTCTTCTTACCTGTTTGGGTTTTGCGGGCTAACTGGCTTTGAGTTGCGCTACTAAGTCTTCGATCAACTCAGCATGAGCTGATTCATCGATCTCTTTGCCAGCAATTTTGCTAGCGGCCGCCACAGCAATGCCGGAGACCTGACCACGCAACTCTTCACGCGCGGTATGAACACTTTGCTCAACTTCAGCCATGGCCGAAGCGACAATGCGATCTTTCTCAGCGGTGGCCGATTCTTTGGCTTCTTCTACCACTGAGCTACCACGTTTCTCTGCATTGGCGATGATCTCAGCCGCTTGTGACTTGGCATCGCTTAAGAGTGTTGCGGCTTCTTGCTCAGCAACCTCTTGCGCTTGCTGGCCTTGTTCAGCCGCCGCTAAGCCATCCGCGATTTGCTTTTGTCGTTCTGACATGGCATTCACCATCGGCGGCCACACGAACTTTTTGCAAAACCACACAAACACGAAGAACGCGAGAGACTGCCCTACAAAGGTCCAGTTAATATTCATCTTTTCGTTCCTCTACTAGTTGGTGCTGATTTAACTAGCTGCTGCTTTTAGTGTTTCCATCACGCTGGCATCAATCAAACCTGACGCGAACAGGAAGTACAAAGCAATGGCCACCGCGATAATCGGGATCGCGTCGATCAAACCAGCTAATAGGAACATTTTGGTTTGCAGTGAGTTTGCCATCTCAGGTTGGCGAGCAACACCTTCTAAGAAACGACCACCCATCAAGCCAATGCCGATTGCAGCGCCAACGGCTGCTAAACCTAACATGATGCCTACGGCAATTGCGGTCAAACCTACGATAGTTTCCATTTGAAACTCCTATTTAAGAGAATGTATTAAATTAAAAATTGATCAATGATGCTCATGCGCTTGTGAGAGATACACAATCGTTAGCATCATAAAAATATACGCTTGCAAAGTGATCACCAATATATGGAAGATCGCCCAACCAAGTTGTGCAAAGCCGCCCAATATACCTAATCCAATGCCTGCGCTGTACATCATTGCGATTAGAATAAAGATCAGCTCACCGGCATACATGTTTCCGAACAAACGCAAACCCAGGGAAAGGGGCTTAGCGAGTAAGCCAACGGTCTCAAGCACCAGATTTAATGGGTATAACAAGACCAAGTTTAAAAAGCCCTGTAAACCCTTGTTTTCTATCCCAAACTCTTTGGCGCTGAATGGCTGCATAGACAATTCTTTACCAAAACTGATTGGGCCTTTAACTTTTAAGCTGTAGTAAATGATCATTATGAAAACAGCGAACGCAGAACCCAGCGCAATATTGACGTCGGTACTCGGTACTATTTTCATATAGTCAACACCAAGCAAAATGAATAGCTCTGGAATCCAGTCAACCGGTATGAGATCCATGAGATTCATCAAAAATATCCAGACAAAAACCGTCAGCGCCATCGGCGCGATCCACACATTTTTCGCGTGTTTGGTAAAAGTAGAGTCTTTGCTGTCTTGCGCCATTTCAAAGAGCGACTCGACAAAACACTGAACTTTAGATGGGTTTTCGGCGCTGAATCCTTTTGCAACGCGGCGAAACACGAACATCATGATCAAGGCTAGGCCGATCGTCCAAGCCATAGAATCCACATGAATTGCATTGAAGCCCATGGCCTGTGCCTCTTCGGCTCCATGCGCAAAACCCCATGTGCCATCAGGGTGCTGGCCATAAGTGAGATTCGTTAAATGGTGATTGATATAGTCGGCACTTGAGTGCGCTTCTTTATCAGCTGCCATAAGACGTTTTAACCAAAAGTAAATGTCGTGTTGCTTTCAACAACGTTGTCGTTAGCGAATTAAGAGTCGAGCCATAACAAACTCAACCAATTCACCAGCAAAGCTGCTACAAGGTACGCGATTATAAAAGGCAGTACCGATACTTTGATGACAATAAGGCAGATAGCCATCATCACCAGAGTGAATAAAACTTTAATGCCGACACTCAGATAAAACCGAACGAGGGATTCTCCTGCTGGCACTTCGCGAATCAAAGACAAACGATGTGCAGAGAACAAACGACCAGCCATGAACAAAGTCATCACTGTGGCAATAGCGCCGCCGAACGCGGCTGACACAGCTTCTCGAGCGTCAAAACAGTACAAAAAGACCACAGCTAAAACAAATGTAGCTAGAGCCTGCAAAGCAGCTAGCTTAACTAGTATCCCGGGGTTAACCTGAGATTGAATCTGAGACTCATTGAGTGTCATAAGCTCGCCTTTTAAACTGCGTGCGGAGTATAAAGGCTAGAAAACCCTTTCGCAATGCTGTCAGTGGTAATAAACGCGGGGTTTTTTAGTCATTTTTATTAATCGTTTTTTGTTTGCCCTGTGATCACTCTTTAGACTACTTGTTGGCGTTGACATAAACCCGCATTTCGGAACACTATCGCTAAATGAACACCCAGAATTTTGACCATTTTTTGGCCTTACAGAGGGTTCGCCACCTAAACAATCATAATCTCAATTCGCTGCTTTCTAACTTCGGGGTTATTGCAATAACGGCGGCGATTTTATGGCAATGGTTTAATCCGGTATCAATACTGATCTGGGCTGTGATTTATGTACTCTACGTTTCGCTGGGTTGGAGGTCGCACAATTTCAGGGGCGAGCCGGCCGATGATTTAGATCTCAAACGCTGGATTACCATGGACACCATTGGCTCTTTTGGAGTTGGGTTTTTGTGGGGCATAGTGCCGGTATTGTTCTTTCAGCCAGACGATGCGACCTATGCGGTGTTAATTATCGCCATCTTTGCTGGTTTTATTTCTGGCTCTCACTCTGTCACCTTTGCCTATTGGCCGAGCTTCGCCAGCTTTGCTGCGGGCATTGGCATTCCGTTTATCGCAAAATTCGCTACCACCGGCATACCTCTTTTTCAAATCGTTGCAGCACTAGCGGCCTTTTATATCGCCATGCTGGCTCACGGTGCAGTATTGATGCACAACTTGTTTATCGAAAACTCGCATACCCAATTTGATAATCAACAATTGGTGCGCGATTTAGCCAAAGAAAAAAGGGCGGTTGAACAAGCCGTCGGCGCTAAAGATCGATTTCTCGCCGCTGCCAGCCACGATCTGCGTCAACCATTGAATGCAGTCAATCTTTTCGTTGATGTCTTAGCGCCTATGCAAACGCAGGAAAAAGGTCGCGACATCATTAGTAAAATTCGTAAAGCCTTGTTTGGCTTAAACAGCATGCTGCACAGCCTATTGGATATCTCCAAGTTGGATGCTGGCTCGGTGGAAAATAACCCCAATGACATAGCCTTAGGTATGCTGGTACAGCAACTATTCGATGAATATCGAGAAAAAGCGCCGCATCTTAAATTTGTTGCTGATATCGATGAACAAATCATCGTGCACGCTGACCCGACAGTGTTGTATCGCATTGTGCGCAACTTAATTGACAATGCCGCCAAATACACGCACCAGGGCCAAGTTGAGATAAACGCACAAGCAACGGACACACACATAGCACTAAAGATTAAAGATACCGGCATTGGTATCCCTAATGATAAATTAGAGTTGGTGTTCGACGAGTTTGAGCAGCTTAACAACCCGGAACGCAATCGTGAAAAAGGTTTAGGCCTTGGCCTTGCCATCGTGCAACGCCTGGCCAAACTTGCCGATGTAAATATTCAAATTGATTCCGAAGTAGGGCTTGGTACGCTGATCACCTTAGACATCCCGAAAGGCCGCCGGAATTTGTCTAATACTGATGCGGCGCGTGAACTGAATTCAGATTTCTCGTCAACATTGGCTTTGGTTATTGATAACGAACACATGATTCTTGAGAGCACGAGTTTGTTGCTGGAAGGTTGGGGCTGCGAGGTAGTGAGCTGCGACAGCTATACTCGGCTACATAGAAGTTTGGCGACCTGCTCGAGACCACCGGATTTAATTTTGAGCGACCTTCGCCTTGGTGGTGCAAACAATGGCATTGATGCCATCGAATTGGTGCGTGAGGAATTCAATCGAGACATACCAGCTATTCTAATAACTGGCGATACCGCGCCGGGGCGAATACAGCTGGCAGATCAGGCGCAAGCCTACGTTCTATACAAGCCCATTGATAGCTCTGTGCTGGAAGAGTTGATGGTGCAAGCGCTTCAAGACAAGCCTCGCGAAAACGCTAGCGAATAATTCTTGCCTCTTGCGCGGCTTTTACACATGCCGTTCGGTTGTTGACATTAAGGTGTCTGAACAAGGACTCAACGTGGCCCTTCACTGACGAGACACTAACACCCAACACCACCGCAATTTGTTTGTTCTGCATGCCATCACTCATTAGTTCTAATACCTGAGTTTGCCGATTGGTAAGTGGGTTTGCCTTAATCGGTTTGCGCTGCTCCGGTAATACCCAATCCACTTTGCCATCAAATTGAAGTGGTAAGTAGCGCTTGCCCTCTAGGAGATCATTGACTGCCTTGATCATTTCCTGGCTAGCACTCTCTTTAGGGATAAAACCTTTGGCTCCTAATCGAATCGCTTTTTCTACATCAGAGAGTTTGTCGGATCCAGAGATAACCGCCACATCGATAGGAAGTTGCTGAGTTTTGACGGCGGTCAAAAAGCCAAAGCCATTAAAGCGTGGCATGTGCAAGTCGATCAACACCAAGTCATATGCAAGCAAGCTTGGTTTATCACCCAGCGCCTCGAATGCGTCCTTGGCAATATCGGTTTTTATATGATCGCCCATAGTCGACAGTATGAGCCCCAAGCCATCTGCAAATAACGGGTGATCATCTAAAATTAATATTTTCCGATGCTGCACAGTATCCCTCACATATCTCTGATTAGACACTATGCAATTTTACAGTTGTATAGGTCAACCGGCCAAATGGCCCCCTATGAAAGTCGAGCGACTTTTTATGCGAATTTAGAGTTATGATCACGCCATGAGCGCTTCCAGGCAGCATGAATTTAAGCAGTTTCTGATTGATCAACGCATCGGCTACATGATCAAGCACCGACTGGTGACCGGTGTTGGCCATTGTATTATTGCTGGATTATCAGTTTGGGCGTTGTGGTCGAGGGCGAACTGGCTTGAGATAGCCACCTGGCTAGCGCTGATGCTTGGGGCTGGGATTTTCTCGATGATATCTCTACGGCCTCGCAAAGTTGGAGCGAAAGGCATGGCAGGTGATTTGTGGATGCTAAGAGCATGCCTTTCGGCCCTGCTAATGGGCTTAAGTTGGGGCGTCTTGCCTGGTTGGTTTCATACTGACGGCGATCTGGTGTTCATGGTGATCATGTGCTGTGTATTCACCGGTTACGTTTCTGCGGCTGTGCCAACCACGTTTTTCTACGCACCAGTATTCTGCAGCTTTGCAGCAGGCATTAGCTTGCCATTTTGGTTAATGTTGTTTAACTATCAAGGCGAGGTCTACGACTTTCTCAAAGTCGCATTAATTCTCTATATTGGCATATTGGTGTATGCCGCCTGTAATATGCACATCTTATTCAAACAATATGCTCAAACTACGTTTGAGAAACTGCAATTAGTAGATGACCTTGAGCAGGAACGGAACGTGGCCACGCGCGCTACGCATTCTAAGACGCAGTTTTTTGCCGCCGCCAGCCATGATTTACGCCAACCCTTAAATGCGATCAATTTGTTTGTCGATTCACTTCGATATCGCAACAAAGATGAGAAGGATGCTCAAACCCTGGATAAGATCAGCCGCTCTTTGCGCAGCCTTAATAAAATGCTGCACAGCTTACTTGATATATCCAAGCTTGATGCCAGCGCGGTACAGAATGAGCCGATATCAATTGAGCTTTTACCATTAGTAAACCAATTACTAGATGAGGTTAGACCACAAACACAGGGTATCGATTTTGTCATCGACATAGCGCCCGAAACCGCGGTTTGGTGCGACCCGATGATAATTCAGCGAATTCTGAGTAACCTAATTGACAACGCCGTAAAGTTTACCGCTAAAGGCGGCGTTAAAATCAAATCGAAAAGCCACGATGAATTAGTTCGCTTGTCTATCGAAGACTCAGGGGTCGGAATACCAGCCGCAAACTTGGATACTATTTTTGATGAGTTTCAACAGCTTAATAATCCTGAGCGCAACCGCGACAAAGGCCTGGGGCTTGGTCTCTCGATTGTTAAAAGACTGTGTGATCTGGCGGGTATCCCCATCGGGATTCGATCCGAAGTTGGTTCGGGCACTACGCTGACCTTAGAGCTGACTCAGTCAGCTAGCCCAACCAAAAGTTTGGTACATCAGTCTCCACAAAAAAGTTTGCGCGGTTTGATTGTCACCATCGTCGACGACGAAGATGATATTTTGTCTGGCATGCAAGATGTTATAAGCACCTGGGGCTGTCAGGTCATTACCGCGACAACGGGCACCAAGATCATTGAACGCCTTACCCAACAACACATCAAACCAGATTTGATAATTAGTGATCTGCGTTTAAAGGAGGAGAGTGGCGATCGGCTGATCGAGCAACTGCGTGAGGAATTCAATAGCCCAATCCCCGCTATTTTAATTACCGGCGATACTGCGCCAGAAAGGATAAACCTTGCTCTCGAAACAGGCTATCAGGTGTTATATAAGCCGATCGAAACCAAACAACTTAAACTCGCGATTGTTGAGGCAACTTCAGCTCCTTCCATAAGCTAGTTAACAAATGAACGAATCGCAGTCTAAAAATTTGATTCTCGTCGAGGTGTTTAAAATCCTCAACAATCGACGAACACCAAATTGGGCATTATTACTGCTGGTCTCAAGCTTTGCGTTTTTCAACTGGCATACAAATACCCTGGCCGTGATCTGGGTTTGGTTAGTACCTAATCTGGCCATCATTTTGCTACGAGGGGTCTGGCTCTACCCCAAGTTGGATGCTGCTAAGATTACTGTCGATAATGTTCACGACTACTTAAATCTCTATAGTGCCAATGTTGGCTT
Source organism: uncultured Gammaproteobacteria bacterium (assembly GCA_964455815.1). Taxonomy (GTDB): domain Bacteria; phylum Pseudomonadota; class Gammaproteobacteria; order Arenicellales; family Arenicellaceae; genus Arenicella. The sequence continues at coordinate 65,091 of CAYVYS010000007.1, read as the reverse complement.
GGCCAGCCTCTTTTGGGCACTGGCTCTACCGTTTTTCTTTTCGACCGATGACTCGCTTGTGTTGTTGGTGTTTATTTTTACTTACTTCATCTTTTTAGTCTCAAGCACCGTCGCTTTATCTGCCTCACGAACAACTTTTTTGGTTTTTTGGTTCCCGCTTTTTGCCTCTTTAAGCAGTGTGTTTTTGTTTTTCCAAGGTGGTATTTTCGCCAGCTTCACGATCGGCTTTTTGTTTTTTAATGCCTTTATTTTGTATCTGGCGCGTATTTCAAATATTGAGGTCACCGATCTGATTCGTTTGCAGCTTGAGAAACAAGCCTTAGCCGAATCACTTGTTCAGGAAAAACGTATTGCTGAAAAATCCGTTGAAGACAAAAATCGTTTTTTGGCCGCTGCCAGTCATGATCTAAGGCAGCCATTACATGCCACCGGTTTATTGATTTCAGCGCTGGAACATCAGCTAAGTGGCGACACCGCCAAAAAACTACTCGCAGGCATTGCTAGATCGATGGAAGCCTTGGGCAATTCCTTTCGAAGCTTGCTCGATGTTTCCAAGCTTGATGCCGGAGTAGTTGAAGTTTCACTGGAAAATTTCTCTTTGCAAAACTTGTTAGAAGAAGTCGAGGCCGAATTTAAAACCCGCGCCGAAAGCAAAGAAGTTCGCTTATCAGTCGATTGCCCCATTTGCTATGTTTATACCGACCGCGCTTTACTCGCCAGAGTTATTCGGAATTTAGTTTCCAACGCCATTAAGTTTACTAGCGAGGGCGTAGTGGAGATCAAAGTGATAGTAACTGACCAAGGAGTTGAGATTGCTGTTAAAGACAGTGGATGTGGTATTCCATCTAACGAACTGAACAATATATTTTCTGAATACTATCAACTTGGTAACCCAGAGCGAGATCGTAATCAGGGCTTTGGCCTGGGTTTGGCGATTTCCAAAAGGCTATGTGATTTGCTGGATATTCCAATCACAGTTGAATCAACCGTTGAAAAAGGTTCTACATTTCGACTTCAAACTCAACCAGGCAAACCAGCCGAGTCCAAACAGACACAGCAAACTGAACAAACCGCATATCTCAGTGGTCTGACTATATTGGTGATCGATGATGATATGAGCATCTTAGAAAGCATGGATCATCTATTAAAGGAATGGGGCTGCACGGCGATTTGCTGCGAATCGCAAGAACAAGTGCTGGCACACATCGAAGCGCATCCTTTTGTGCCCGACTTTATTATCGCAGACTATAGACTGCGCAATAACCAAACCGGCACCTCAGTTTGCCAGCGAATTGAAGAAAAATTTAATCGTAGTATTCCAAGTGTCATTGTTACTGGCGATACTTCACCTGATAGACTTAAAGAGGTATTGGATACCGGCTATCAAATCTTACACAAACCGGTAGAGGTGAGAGAACTCAAAGAGGTTATGCAGGCTATGTTAAACCCAGCTGCATCACTTTAGAAAACCAACACGTTATTAAATAGAGATTCTGCTTTGGAGACAAAATGAAACAATTGAAAATACTTACTCTACTTACTTGTCTGATTATAAACATCAATGCCTATGCTCAATCTGCTGCAGAGAAAGAAGCCGAAATTTTGTTAGATTCTTTGGGAATGGAAGACCTAATGAGCCGATCTATGTCTCAATTGATTGACGTTCAATTGCAACAGAACCCAGATCTTGCGCCCTATAAAAACGTCATGATCGAGTTTTTCGATAAGCATTTGAGTTGGGATTCCATAAAGCCAGCAATATTGAAAATTTACTCTGAAGAATTTACTGCTTCCGAACTCCAGGAAATCAATCGCTTTTATTCCACAGAGGTAGGTAAAAAAACCTTAGAAAAAATGCCGGCACTCATGGCTCAGGGAGCTCAGATCGGCATGACTCGTGTGCAAGCCAACATGGCAGAATTACAATCTATGATTCAAGCCGAGTCGGAGCGACTGGAAGAGCTCGAGCAAGAATGAATCAGTCTGGCTCGACGCCAATCACTTAATGTGAGCAATTATTCCATCTAAGATATCGAGATTTTTATATTCGATAATTAGCTTACCTTTGCCATTTTTATCTACAACCGAAACTTTGGTGCCGAGCTTCTCAGCGAGCTGTTCTTCTAGGTCGCGAATATCGGCACTCTTTTGTGCAGCCGGCTTTTTCGACTTTTTGCTATTGCCGTACTTACGCACTAAATCTTCGGTCTGACGTACATTCAAGCGTTTGGTATAGACTTCGGCGGCGGCCCAGTCTTGCTGTTCCACCGGCAAACCCAGCAAGGCTCGAGCGTGGCCCATTTCAATTTTACCGTGCTCGAGTAGTTGCTTAGCGCCGTGGCTAAGGCTTAATAAGCGCAATAAATTCGTCACCGAGGTTCGCGAGCGACCAACGCTTTTCGCCATCTCTTCGTGAGTAAGATCAAACTCGTCTACTAATCGTTTTAAGCCCAAGGCTTCTTCTACTGGGTTGAGATTCTCGCGCTGGATATTTTCAATCAATGCAACAGCCAGAGTTGCCTCATCAGGGATGTCTCTAACTAATACCGGCACTTGATCGAGTTGTGCGATCTGCGCGGCTCGCCAACGGCGTTCACCAGCAATGATTTCGTAATTTCCGCCCGCAATCGGGCGCACTAAGATTGGTTGAATAATGCCCTGAGATTGAATCGATGCGGCCAGCTCCTGCAAGGATTCAGGATCCATATTGGTGCGCGGTTGATACTGCCCGGGCTGCAACACTTCGATTGGCAAAGAGTTGATATTACTCGTGCTGGAAGAATCGCTAGCGGTGCTCTGTGGTTCCGAGCTGCTTAGTAATGCATCAAGACCGCGGCCCAATCGTTTTTTCTTTTTGCTCATTGATGATTCACCTACATGTTGGACGCTTTGGCGGGTTGTGTCGCCAGCATTTCGGCTGCTAGTGCGACATAGGCTTTCGCACCTTTTGAATCTGGCGCATAGTAGATCGCTGGCTCGCCATAACTCGGCGCTTCAGCTAAACGCACATTACGAGGGATAACCGTGTCGTAGACTTTGTTGCCAAAATGGTTTTGCAATTGCTTACTTACTTCACCTGAGAGACTATTGCGCCGATCAAACATGGTTCGAAGCAGACCTTCAATTCGTAAATCACCATTTAATGTTTCACGAATGGCGCGAATCGTCGAAATCAACGCACTTAAACCTTCAAGTGCGAAGTATTCGCACTGCATAGGTATCATCACTGAATTTGATGCGACCAGCGCATTAATAGTAAGAACATTTAAGGCCGGAGGGCAGTCAATAAAGATCAGATCATAATCTTTCTGAACTGCTGCCAGTGCTTTTTTCAGCCTTAATTCTCGGCCTATTTCATTAAGCAATTCGACTTGAGCACCAGCTAGATCGCCATCTGCCGTCATTAAATCAACGCCGCTCTCACTGCTAACAATCGCTTGTTTGGCAGTGCACTCATTAAGAAGCACACCATAAATGGTGTGCTCAATATCTTGAGTATCAACTCCTAAACCAACCGTGGCATTGCCTTGTGGATCCATATCCAACAACAACACGCGCTGATCTTGTTGTACAAGTGCAGCGGCCAGGTTGATACTGGTCGTGGTTTTACCAACACCACCTTTCTGATTGGTTATAGAAATAATTTTTGCCATGCAACTTGTTTAAGGTCTTTAGCGTCTTATTTAGGCAAACACAAAGTGATGAGATTGCGCTGCGCTTCAAGCTCGGGAACTTTAAGTGCAAAGGTATCAAATTTTAGGTTGAGCTTCTTAATAACTTTCAATTCTTCTTTGGGAACTGTGCCTTTCATTGCTAACCAGCGCCCACTTGCTGACAAAACGTGCTTAGAACTATTAACAAGATCTTCCAGGCTGGCGTAAGCTCGAGCAGTGATCATTGGAAATTTGTCTTTTGGTTTGAAATCTTCAATGCGAGTGTGTTCAACCTTAAAGTTTTGCAAGCCAAGCTTGTTGGCAGCGAACATCTGAAACTGCGCCTTCTTGTTGCGTGATTCTACCGACGTCACCTGCAATGCAGGAGATAAAATTGCCAAAATCATGCCAGGCAAACCCGCACCACTACCGACATCAACCAATGCTGCACCTTTCAGATAGGGTTTAATGCTGGCACAGTCGAGAATATGCACAGCCAGCATTTTATCCGGATCATCGACCGAAGTGAGATTGTGCGTATTATTCCATTCCGCTAACAACTCCATAAACATGAGCAGCTTATCAATCGCCTCATCACCATAGGACACGTCCATCGCATCAAGGCCTGCGCGCAAGCGCTCCGCCAAACCAGGTATTGCATCACCCAAACTTGTATTCATAAAACCGTGCAACTCGTGCGGCTAAGATTACCGCTGTTCAAGACATCGGGGCAGAGATTATAGAAAAGACTCACTTAGATAGAAAACCTCTATATGGCGAACAGCCATAATGCCATAAGAATGCCATGATTTGAGATCTCTAGTTTTTTTACGCCGCATGTCCACGTTTTTTAAGATAAACCAATAAAATAGACACGGCCGCTGGCGTTACTCCTGAGATTCTGGAGGCCTGACCAATAGTGGTGGGCTTGTGCTCATTGAGTTTTTGCGCTACTTCATTGGATAAGCCTTTTACTAAGGAGTAATCAATGTCTTGCGCAAGCTCAGTGGTCTCGTGTTTTTTTCGTTTGTCGATCTCGGTCTGCTGGCGCTCTATATAGCCGTGATACTTAGCTTGTATTTCTAATTGCTCTGCGACTTTTTCGTCAAGAACGGCATCACCAGCGCCAGGTAGTTCCATCAAGCTGTGATAGTTAACTTCCGGGCGACGCAATAACTCCATTAAATTGGCTTCTTTCTTTAACGGTGAGCCAACGATTTTTTCGGCTAAGTCATTTGGCACTGAACTAGGTGGCAACCAAGTTGATTTAAGGCGTTGTTGTTCGATCTCGATAGCTTCTCGCTTTTGGCTAAAAGCTGCCCATCGCTGATCACTGACCAAACCTAGATCACGACCTATTTCGGTTAAACGAAGGTCGGCGTTGTCTTCACGCAGCAATAAGCGATACTCGGCTCGCGAAGTAAACATACGATAGGGCTCTTTGGTGCCCATTGTGATTAAGTCGTCAATCAATACACCGATATAAGCTTGGTCGCGAGTTGGGTACCAACCTTCTTGATCGCGACTTTGACGAGCCGCATTTAAGCCCGCCACTAAGCCTTGACCGCCAGCTTCTTCATAGCCGGTGGTGCCATTGATTTGCCCGGCGAAAAACAAGCCGTTAATGTATTTTGTTTCCAGGGTTGGTTTTAAACCGCGCGGATCGAAAAAATCATATTCAATCGCATAACCAGGGCGCACGATCTGGGCGTTTTCAAAACCAACAATAGAACGAATAAACTCGAACTGCACATCATAAGGCAAGGAGGTTGAAATCCCGTTTGGGTAAACCTCATGGGTCGTTAAACCCTCTGGCTCAACAAAGATTTGATGAGAGGACTTATCAGCGAAGCGCACAATTTTGTCTTCAATAGACGGGCAATAGCGAGGGCCAACACCTTCGATAACACCGGCATACAAGGGTGATCTATCGAGGCTTCTTTGAATAATCTCATGCGTGCTGGAATTGGTATGCGTAATATAGCAACTGACCTGCTCAGGATGATGCTCTGGCTTACCTAAAAATGAAAACACTGGCGTTGGTGTATCGCCTGGTTGTTCCTGCATTTTAGTGAAATCAAGGGTTCGTGCATCTAGCCTTGCTGGTGTGCCAGTTTTTAAGCGATCGACGGTAAATGGCATTTCACGCAGGCGTTTCGCCAGCGCATTAGATGGAGGGTCACCGGCGCGCCCACCCTGAAAGTTTTGCATGCCAATATGAATAATGCCTCCCAAGAAAGTGCCAGTAGTTAAGACCACTGTTTTTGCGCGAAACTTCAAACCCATCTGCGTAACCACACCGGTGACGCGATCGTTTTCGATAATCAAGTCATCCGCACTTTGTTGAAACAAAGAGAGGTTATCCTGGTTTTCTACCGCGTAGCGTACCGCGGCTTTATAGAGAACTCGATCAGCCTGCGCGCGACTTGCGCGTACCGCTGGGCCTTTACGTGCATTTAGAATGCGAAATTGAATTCCGCCGCGATCGGCAGCCTCAGCCATCACTCCGCCCAAGGCGTCAATCTCTTTCACAATGTGCCCTTTGCCTATTCCACCAATTGCCGGATTGCAGGACATTTGACCGATGGTTTCAATATTGTGAGTTAACAATAATGTGCGTGCACCAGTTCGCGCAGAAGCCAGGGCGGCTTCTGTTCCAGCGTGACCGCCTCCGATCACGATCACGTCATAGGTGTCGCTGTGAAACATGCTTGTGAAAAGACTTTATAGAAACTTAAGCAGCGCGATTGTACCGCCTAGTCGCTCAAGGCACCAAGTAGCTAAATACAGGTATTCTTAATTTTGAACAATATAGGAGAGAACAGCAGTTAACCTGTTAAAGACTGGCGTTTAAAGCTCATAATAGTTTTCTTCTTCAAAACGCGGCGTGCAGATCGCCAAAAACTTTAGGTCAGTATCCAACAAGTTTTCGATTTTTTGAGGTTGATTCGGCGCGATTAACACCACATCTTTGGGGCCGATCTGCCATGATTTTTCTCCAACCGTTACCATCGCTTGGCCTTCTAGAATTAGGTAGCGTTCAAAGCTCTTTTTGAGTGCGTGTAACTTAGTTGTTTGTTTCGCTTCGACACGCACATGAGCAATAGAACAGTCTTGATCGCTGCCACTATTGTGCCATTCCTCGATAAAGCAACCTTCTTTAAAAAAATACTCTTGCGCCATCTTTCTACTCCCCATAAAAAAACCCCCTCGAGCTAGTTTACTCGAGGGGGCCGTATTATAGCCTTACCAATCAGTTTAGTTATTTAAGGTATTAAAAATCGTAGCTGAAAAACTTTGTCGAGTTCCATTTCGCACTTCGCGCACATCGCGGAACCAGCTCCACCATTTACGACCAGTGGTAGTAGAAAAATCAACATTAATTCCACCGAACGATCGATTATTCACTACTGTTGTGAGCTGCCCACCAGGGCGAGAATTATTGCGCGCCTCTTCGTGATCAACCCTTTCTCCCATAATGATGGGGAAGTGATTGAAGTACAAAGATGAAGGGCCATCGGCACTGCGAATTTGGCCATTGATCCGAATGCTGTTACTACATGAGTCATCATCATCAGCAAATCGCGCACCACAAGAGCTGTGTAGAGCAACAACTGAATCGTCAGCACCTTGTAAAAACCCTTTGGTAATGCCAGCAAACTGTGTTCCACCTCCAACAAAGCGCAGGCGTGGATAGACATTGTTTTGGGTAGCAATGTTACGTGCGGCGGATACTCGCAAGTCATTTAAAACACCTAAATTGGATTCGGTGAAATCAATGCCCAAAGCGAGGCTACCAATACTTCTGGTAAGCCCAGATAACGGCGCATTGCTATTGGCCGTATTTACCGCAAAATCGGCCAAGCCGGTGCCACCACCAGCGCCGGCTAGATCCAGTACCGCTAATACTCTAAAGCGATTGGAATTGATGCCCCATTGGCCGAGTCGGCGCAAAGCATCTCTTAGTACGAGATCACCAGTCGAATGGGTAACAAACACGCAACCTTGTGCGCACAAGCCACTTTGATCAAAAGCTTGGATCTGCGAGCGAATAGAATCTTTAATACCACCAGCTACGCGCTGCGCTGACGACCAAGCTAAGTGACCTTCTGCTCGTGCATTCCAGAAATCGCGCCAGTATTGAACCGAATTGGCCTGACTCTGGGAAGCGTTTGGTTGAGCACTGAGATCACCTGACTGAAAGCCATGCACTAAAATGACGTTCTTACCCGCCAGCTTCGCCTCGGCTTGGGTCGACAACAACAAGGCTGCCAGTATCAAGAAAAGTTTTGTTTTCATCGTGTTCTCCTTTGGTTTAATCTTTAAATTATTAGGTGTTTAGTTTATTTCTTATTGATCTGATTCATTCTCAGCATTACCAATTTCGCGCAAAAACTCTAATCGTTCCTGCGCTTGTGGGTCGCTAAATTCTTCGTCGCGGTAGGCTGAAAAAGCAAAGCCCGGCACATCAAATTGACTTTGAAATACCGAACCAGGTTTATCTGAGGTTTCACCTGCTTCAGCACCGCGTAAAATTTGAAGTTGGCGGAGTCGATATGGCCCTTCAGAACCCGCTGCGCGTAATGCGCTGATATGGGCTTTTAATGGCAACTCGGCATTCCCGGCATTTAGCCTGGCTTCATTTTGTAATTGGATCAAAGGTTGACCAGTTGCAGCGTCTTCTAGTACTGCACTCAGAAAATAATAGCCTGGCTGAAAAACCGATAGCTGAGCGGGAATGACTAGCTCAGCTCCTAGTGGTTGGCTTAAACCCAGGCCGCTGATATGAGCCGAAGGCTGAGCATATCGCAAGGCCACTGTCGTAAATAGCTTGCGTCCACCAATCGTGACTTCCAGCTTTAGCAACATCTCTTGTGACATTAGCTCTGCTGGTGCAATACGTGTATCAAAGCTAGCCAAAAATGTGTTGGCTTGCGCCGTGCTTGGTTCAAAATTTATCGGATTTGGCAGATCGCCTTGGTCACCAGCCAACACACCAGAAACGGATTGGAAGGTATCGGACGGCCCATTCACTATTTGTACTCGGGCTTGAATTAGATCGCCATTAAAGTATTGGAATCTATCTGTCGCAGCGACGATACGGATTGGCTCTCCATCTTCATCTTCGTCGGGGAATGGTAAATCAACTTCGGCTTCTTCGAATGGTTCGAAGTCTCGAACATCTTCCGGGTTTTGAATAGGCTGCGAGGTAATCGGGTAGCGGCTGTTTTGCTCGTATTGATCAGCGATCTGCTGTATTTGCGCTTCTATAACGGCGTCTTGATACGGGTTCTCCTGTTCAAAGACGGAAACCGCAGACGAATCAGTCTCTTTTTTACTGGTTTTTGAATCAGTTTGCTCGCGCTTTTCTTGAGTGGAATTCGAGATCGTATCTAGAGCAGGTTTTTCAGCTGCACTCGGCCACCACCACCATGCCATAAAAGCAATGCTGATCATGACCAACAATAAGAATAGCGACTTTGCCATTGAAACCTCATTTTAGAACGAGCGCTCGTTTTATCAGAAGCTAGCCTCCATTACCATACCATTTGTCTATTATCTCAAAATTACCAATAAAATTTTGTGTCTTATATAAGACTTAAACAAAAATAAAGCCATCATCGAACCATAAAACCATTGTTTGGCTTATTAAGATCAAGGTCAAATTTTTGCTTTGGCGTGCAATCTGCGCGTACTATTTGATCGCCTAAACCCTGACCCGCTAATAAATCATAGACCATAGCAAAACATGTGTGGCTGCCATCTGGGTTGATTGTTTTTCCCACTCCGGTAGATGCAAGTTGGTTTAAAGCTTGTCTATTTTCAAGTTCTAGCGTTTCGACCTTATTCAATTTTTGTTCGAAGCTTGCGTCGAACTCGTCTAACTGCGAGGGGTTTTGTTTTAAAACCTCACCGGTAATACGATTTGCGAACTCGTTAATCGTCTTGTTGCTAAGACGGTAAGCAGTCGGTGAGCTTTTTTGTAGTAAAAGTTTTTCGTCAGGCAAGGGCTTACTATGTGGTTGATCTAGCTGCTCTGTTTTTTTGCTGATTTCAACCACTGGTTCCGTTGACTCCTGTTCCATCAACTCTTTGGGCGTTTCTTCAACAGGTTTTTGAGTTTCAGTTAACATCGTCACTCTTAAAGTAGTTAGCTCTGTAGAAGGTAGATCAGCTGGCGCAATTTTAGAATAAGGCAAAGCGAATAAGAGAAAATGACAAGTCATCGCTGAGATGCTCCCTATCAAAAACCGGTTGCTTGGCCTGTTTAAAATCTCCACACCGCTAGCGTAACCGTGATCTTCCTTAAAACGATACGACTTACTATTTATTAATAGCTGGTTTAATTGCGCTTACTTTCCTATACAAAACCCTGCGAATATTTCGCCAAGTAAATCATCCGCGCTGAATTCTCCGGTAATTTCATTTAGGGCATTTTGAGCTTGTAGAAGTTCGTCTGCCAGTAACTCCCCAGCATTAAATTGTGTTAGCTGATTTACTCCCAAATCAACCGCCTTTTGTGCGCGCATTAAGGCATCCAGATGGCGGCGACGCGCGGTAAACAAAGACTCAGTGGAATCTTCCAAACCGGCGATAGTTTTAATTTGCGCGCGTAACGAATCCAAACCCTCGCCGGTTTTCGCGGAGACCATTATTGACTCGAGGTTTGTGTTCGCAAGCTTTTGGTCTGCAAGTAAATCGAGCTTATTAATAACTAAGGTGTGCGGCACGTCCATATCGATAGAAGGAACATCGCTATCAGTGGCATCCACAACATATAAAACATGGTCTGCTTCTTGGATTGCTTTGCGAGCTCGTTCTATGCCTATTTTTTCTACCGTGTCCTGGCTTTCTCTTAAACCAGCGGTATCGATTATGTGAACCGGTAAGCCATCAATATCGATGGTTTCGCTAACAATATCCCTGGTGGTACCAGGTACTTGAGTCACAATCGCCGCCTCATAACCACTGAGTGCATTTAATAAGCTCGACTTGCCAGCGTTTGGTTTCCCAGCGATCACCAAGCGCAAACCATTGCGCAAAATAGCGCCTTGATTGGCTTGTCCAATGGTGGTTAGCAGGCTTGTGTTGAGCTGTTCTAGCGCGGTACGAATTTTTTCGTCGGCCAGAAAATCGATTTCTTCATCCGGGAAATCAATGGCAGCTTCAACATAGGTTCGCAAATAAATCAGCTCTTCTAGCAGGCTCGATATTTTTTCTGAAAACTCGCCTTGCAGTGACCGTATTGCCCCCCGAGCGGCTTGCTGAGTAGAGCTATCGATTAAATCCGCGATGGCTTCGGCCTGAGCCAAATCAATTTTGTCATTGAGAAATGCCCTTTCTGAAAACTCTCCCGCGCGGGCTTGTCTGGCTCCTGCCGCCAACAATGTTTTCAGTAATAAATCCTGCACAACTGGCCCACCATGGCCATGCAGTTCAACCACGAGCTCACCGGTAAACGAATGTGGCGCAGCAAAATAGATGGCTAGACCGCTATCGATTAATTCGCCATTTGTGTCCTTAAAGTGAGTGAAATGCGCTGCTCTTGGTTTAAGTGCTCTGCCACATATTTCTTGAGCGATCTTAAGCGCCTTATCTCCTGATAAGCGAATAATGCCAACACCTCCTTTACCTGGAGGCGTGGCAATAGCCGCTATGGTGTCAGTGCTGCTCAAGTGGCGTGCTTTTTATTGATATACCATTGCTGTGCCATCGATAAGATGTTGTTAACCACCCAATACAATACCAAGCCTTGTGGAAAACTTAAAAATAAGATGGTTAACGCAAATGGCAGGATCATCATGACCTTTTTCTGGATGTCATCCATTGGGGCTGGATTCAGCTTCTGCATGACAAACATCGATAAACCCATCAATACTGGAAGCACAAAATAGGGGTCTGGCGCAGACAGATCTTGCCACCAAAGAGCAAAAGGTGCCTGACGCATTTCGACACTCTCAAGTAATACCCAATACAAAGCAATGAAGACCGGTATTTGAATCAATATCGGCAGGCAGCCACCAGCGGGGTTTATTTTCTCTTGCTTATATAAGGCCATCATTTCCATCTGAAATTTCTGGCGATCATCTTTGTAGCGCTCTTTTAAAGTTTGAATCCGTGGCTGCAGCTTCTTCATGCCGGCCATAGACTTATAGCTTGCGGCTGAAAGCGGGTAAAAAACAGCCTTAATCAAAATCGTCAAAAGAATAATCGCCCAGCCCCAGTTACCTACGAAGCTATAAATTAAATTCAACATGTAAAACAGTGGGTCGGCAATGAAAGTGAGAAAACCATAGTCAACGCTCAGATTGAGCCCAGTGAATCCTTGATCTTCTAATTCTTTCAAGCGTTCTTGCTCTTTAGGACCTAAAAACAACTGACTAGAAATCACCCCTTGTTGCCCAGCAGCAATTGTTGAGCCGGTTAGAGACTTATATCCGATTCGATATTGTTCTCCGGCGAGAGAGTAGCCGGTGTATAAATTATTCTGCTGCGAAGTAGGCAACCAGGCACTAACAAAATAGTGCTCTAACATAGCGACCCAATTTTCTTCACTATTGATATTTAAGCTTTGATCTTCAATATCACCGAAATCCACCTTCTCGAACTTTTCTTCTGGTGTGAAATAGGCCGCGCCGGTAAACGATGGCAGCTGCCCGAACCCACCGCTTTTCTTTAATGGTCTTGTCCGATTCAATTGACCGTAATGGAAACCAACCCAATCACTAGCACTTTTGTTATCGATGGCGTACTCCACATCGACTAAATAATCGCCTTGTTTGAATCGAAAAGTTTTGGTTACCGTAACGCCGTTGGAAGATACCCATTGCAGAGGTACCTCTACTACACCTTTTGCACCGAGCTGGTAATTTTTAGCACTCGCGCTATACGTCTTGGTATGGTCTGGGGCTTGGCCTGCCGGATTTGATAACAAGCCATCTTGTGCCACATAGAAACCTCGCTCATCGTTCTTTAGCAATGGATAACCCTGATCAGGTTGCTCAAGACTCACCGGTTGTTTTTTTAGCTCCAGACGCTCTATGACACCACCAACAGGATTGATCAGCGCACGCACCATATCTGTATTGACTTCGATCAACTCCGCTACGTTAGTAGTTGCAGCGCTTGGCGCCTGAGGCGCACTTACTGAACCTGCAGCTGATGAATTTGGCAGAGTCGGCACTGAATCGCTATTTGTTATTTGTGCGGCTGGCGCGCCTGGCACATCACTTTGCTGTGCGACCTGGTTTTCACTTGGCTTGGGCGCAGTGAATTCCACCCATTTGAAATACAAGACCGCAACAATACATACTAGTGCAATGCTTAAGAATTGACGTTGATTATCCATAGAGGCTTTTTACGGTGTTGAACCTGTTATCGCGTGTCTGTGCACTTTATCTTGGGGGCGTATTCTAACCTTAAAAGAGCAGATCGAAAGCTTTAAACAATCAATTCTCTCTGAGGTCGTTAGCACAAGGGGGCGGCACCGGATCATGCCCATGTCCCCCCCAGGGATGGCATCGAGCCAAGCGTTTGCTGGTAAGCCACAAACCTTTAATTGCTCCATGTTGAGTTAGGGCTTGTTGAGCATAATCTGAGCAACTGGGGGTAAAGCGGCAACGAGCTCCCAACCAGGGGCTTATTAGCCAATGGTAAAGTTTGAATAGTGAGCCTAAAAGCTTAACTATCATCGGCCTGCGTGTGCGTTCGATCGTGCCAGGCTCGCCATTTTTTTACCTTTTGCCATAGCTTTTGCAACTCGTTTTGACGTTCTTCACTGCTCACTTTGAGGCAACTAGCCCTGGCTGTTACCACTAAATCGGTATGAGCTAGTTGGTGTTGATGTAAACGAAAGAACTCTCTCACTTCCCTTTTTATTCTATTTCGATCCACCGCGGATTTTGAAACCTTTTTGGAAACCGTAACGCCCAAGCGACTTTCGTTTTGCTCGCTCGCCGCCACATGATAGCCAAAGTGTGTGCTACTGCCTCGTTGTGAGCTGCGGTAGAGCCGACGAAACTCCTTGTTATTCAGGATCCGTTTCGATTTTGGATATGTAAAATTTGACGACAAATTAGTAGGCTTTTTGCTGGAGAAAACCGTTAAATCAAACGATTGATGGTTTTTGACTTAAAGAAAAAAGAGAAATTAAATAAAAAAGGCTCTCTGCTTAACACTGCACAAAACAGTTTTGCTAGAGAGCCCTTTTTTCACCCTTGCAAGAGAAAGGGTAGTCAATTTGTTCTATCCGATGAAATCGAATAAGGTCTGCTTTAAGAACCTAGAACCTACACCCAGCTAGGCTGAGAGCACTGCTCGGCCTTTAGCTCGTCGGGCTTTGATCACAGCGCGACCACTTTTAGTACGCATACGCGCTCTAAAACCGTGTGTGCGCTTACGCTTAATTTGGCTCGGTTGAAATGGACGTTTCATGGTGTCACCCTGAATACGGATTAAAATTGTTTGTCTGATGCCACGTAATCATATAAAACGGCTTGCTGGCCTGTTGACCCGCGGCAAACGGGCGGCAAAGGTACTAATTTTGCCGTTCTGAGTCAACCACTTAAAAGGATTCTTTCGATCTATTTATTGTTGTTTATTTAATTATTAAAAGCCTCTAACTGAGCGCTTTTTTTATTGTCTAACCCCAAGGCCGAGCGGTATAGTATCCGGCCGCGTAATGAGAACAAAAAACGGTGGTTATCACCTTTGGCTATGCGTTTCGATTTTCTGGTAGTTACGTTGAGTAGTTTCGTTAATAAGGTACGTTATAAAGAGATGTTAGAAATTCTCAAAGGGAATCACTCTACTAAATTAATCTAAAGTACTTCTTTGAGAGTACTTAGTAAAAAAACCTATTCACCATGCTAAATTCGGCCCTCTGGGAACGCTGTTTAAGTAAACTTGAAGACGAAGTCGAAGCCCGCGATTTTAATACCTGGGTTCGGCCTCTGTATGTCAGTGATAATGACAAGGGGCTTGTTTTGTACGCGCCAAACCGGTTTATCAAAGACTGGTTAAACGATAATCTACTCGAACAACTTACCAAGACCGTAAAACACTTCGCTGGTAACGATAAAGGCATCTCGCTGGCCTTAGAAAGCGCCACTATTGGCTCATCTCAAGCTGTGCCATCAGTCAACACAGAAACTGACGGGTCCGAAGATTTCGATGAAATGAGCACACCGTTTGGTACTAATGTTTTGAATGGGGCCTTTACATTTGCGAATCACATTGAAGGTAAGTCCAACCAGATTGCTCGCGCGGCAACTAAACAAGTCAGTGAAAATCCTGGAAGCGCTTATAACCCTTTATTTATCTATGGTGGAGTGGGTTTAGGTAAAACCCATCTAATGCATGCTGCTGGTAATTTAATTCGAGAAAATAAGTCGAATGCTCGAGTCGCCTATGTGCATTCGGAACGGTTCGTTTCTGACATGGTTAAATCACTCGAAACCGGCACCATGGAAAAGTTTAAACAATATTATCGGTCATTGGATGCCTTATTAATTGACGATATTCAGTTTTTTGCTGGTAAAAACCAATCTCAGGAAGAATTCTTTCATACCTTTAATACCTTATTAGAAACCAATAGCCAAATCATTCTAACAAGCGATAAATTCCCTAAAGAAATCAACAACTTACAAGAAAGATTAACATCGCGTTTTGAAAGTGGTTTAACGGTGCGGATAGATCCGCCTGAGTTAGAAACTCGAGTCGCAATTCTTAAAAATAAAGCTCGAAAGAACAAAATTGATTTGTCGGATGACGTGGCATTTATGGTAGCAAAGAAAATTCGTCATAATGTTCGTGAATTAGAGGGCGCTCTGCACCGACTAGCCGCTAGTTCTCGATTTTCTAACCGAGAAATTGATTTAGAGCTTGCTAAAGACACACTGCAAGATTTAACACTATTTCAAGAGCGCAAAATCTCGATGGAGAATATTCAAAAAACGGTGGCGGATTATTTTGGCATCCGGGTTTCTGAATTGAAGTCTAAACGCCGTAATCGACAAATAGCCCGGCCAAGGCAAATAGCTATGTCACTGGCTAAAGAATTAACCAGTATGAGTTTGCCAGACATTGGAGATGCCTTTGGTGGGCGAGACCATACTACCGTTATCCACGCTTGCAAAAAGGTTGATGAGTTGGCAAAAACAGATAACAAAATAAAAGACGATTACGACAAGTTATTGGCGATACTAAGCGTTTAGATCAATCACGAAAACTAAGCTGTGGATAACTTCGGTATAAATACGGTATGATTTATTAATAAACTTTATGCACAATTCATCCACAGCTTTACCAAAGAATTTGCAGAAGCTTATCAACACCAAAATCGCTCGTTAAGTTGCTGAAATAAAACTATTTTTAGTCTTTATTCGACTTATCCGACTTACTAATAAAAACAGTAATAAACAGATACTAAAACATGAATATTAATATTCAAAAGGAAATCCTCGAAGCTCCACTATCTCAAATCATCGGGGTAGTTGAAAAAAGGCAAACACTCCCGATCTTGGGAAATGTCTATATCAGCCTAACTGATAGTGAATTAACAATGGTTGGTTCTGATTTGGAAACAGAGATCACAACCATAGTATCTGGTGTCCAGGGAGGAAATGGGAAAACGACAGTGTCTGCTCGTAAACTATTCGATATATGTCGCTCATTACCTGCTGAATCCATGCTTAACTTAGATGTTGAGCATGATAATAAAATGGTTGTTAAAGCAGGTAAGAGTCGATTCACGTTACAGACTTTGAGCGCTGATGATTATCCTCGGCTTGAAGAAACGCAATGGAAGCATGAATTCTTTCTTCAGCAACAGCAGTTGAATCGTCTTCTAACCGAAACGTCGTTCTCTATGGCGCAACAAGACGTTAGGTATTTTCTAAATGGTTTATTATTGGAAATTCATAACGATCACATAATCTCTGTAGCCACCGATGGCCATCGTTTAGCAAAGACCCAAATTCAGGTTGATCCACTGGATATTGAAATGGTGCAAAGCATCGTGCCACGCAAAGCGGTGCTTGAGATTGGTAAATTCCTAGATCCTAATAGTGAAGATCAAGTTAAGGTTCGCATAAACGCCAGTCATTTATCTATCGAGTCTGGTGGGTTTAAATTTATCTCTAAACTGATTGATGGTCGTTTTCCTGACTATGAAAAAGTCATCCCTGCGAATCTTGATAAAAATGTTGTAATCGATCGAGCTAAATTAATAGAAATATTAAATAGGGCAGCGATCTTAAGTAATGAAAAGTTTCGCGGCGTTTCCTTAAGTGTCGGAGAATCAATATTAGAGGTAAGGTCTCACAATCCAGATCAAGAACATGCTAAAGACGAGATGGAAGTCAACTATGGTGGTGATGCGCTAGAGATAGGATTCAATGTGAATTACCTACTTGAAGCATTAAAAGCGTGCGAATCTGAACATATAGAGCTTGGTTTATTAGACCCAAACACAAGTTGCACCTTTCATGCTAAAGGATCAAACGACACGCTTTATCTGATTATGCCGATGCGCTTATAAAATCAAAAGAAAACGATAAACCAGGCCGGGTCTAATACCCCGGCTTTTTTTATGTTTCACGTGGAACAATTCTCACATTATGTTTCACGTGAAACATCTAAAAATGGGGCTGATTGGCGCAAGCTTTGCATGATAAAAAGCCGCTAATTTGGTACAATAGATCGTTGTTA
This sequence comes from uncultured Gammaproteobacteria bacterium, assembly GCA_964455815.1. GTDB lineage: Bacteria > Pseudomonadota > Gammaproteobacteria > Arenicellales > Arenicellaceae > Arenicella. Next base: position 47,728 of record CAYVYS010000007.1, on the reverse strand, counting down.
TTTAGCCCTATAAGCACAATTAGAATGAGCTACGATTCCAGTAGTATTAAGGTCTTAAAAGGCCTGGATGCGGTCAGAAAACGCCCGGGAATGTACATTGGTGATACGGATGATGGCACCGGTTTACACCACATGGTCTTCGAGGTTGTCGATAACTCTATCGATGAAGCTTTAGCAGGCCATTGCACAGGAGTTCGTGTTGTTATTAACCAAGATAATTCAATCTCTGTATCTGACGATGGTCGTGGTATCCCAGTCGGCGTCATAGAAGAAGAAGGGAAGTCCGCGGCAGAAATTATCATGACTGTGCTGCACGCCGGCGGTAAGTTCGACTCCAATTCCTACAAGGTTTCTGGTGGCTTACACGGTGTTGGGGTTTCAGTAGTAAACGCATTGTCAGACTGGCTCAAGCTGGAAATCAATCGCGGTGGCAAATCCTATGTTCAAGAATACAATTTAGGCGTACCACAAGCCGATTTAACCGAGATCGGTACCACCGACCAAAGTGGTACCAAAGTGACGTTCAAGCCGAGTTCAGATATTTTCTCGATCACTGAATACAGCTACGACATTTTGGCGAAACGCTTGAGAGAATTATCATTTCTCAACTCAGGTGTGCGCATCGAACTGAGTGATGAGCGCAGTAAGAAAAATGAGGTGTTTCAATACGAAGGAGGAATTTCCGCCTTTGTTGAGCATCTCAATAAGATGAAGACTCCATTGAATAAAGACATTATTCAAGTACAGGGCGAACGAGATGGTGTGACCGTAGAGGTGGCGCTGCAGTGGAACGATTCCTATAAAGAGAATATTTTCTGTTATACCAACAATATTCCTCAACGCGACGGCGGTACGCATTTATCAGGCTTCAAAGGCGCATTAACGCGAACGCTTAATCATTATATAGATGAATCTGGCTTAGCCAAAAAAGAGAAAGTATCTGTCTCTGGAGATGATTCGAGAGAAGGTTTAACGGCAGTACTCTCAATTAAAGTACCTGACCCTAAATTTTCTTCTCAAACCAAAGATAAATTGGTTAGCTCTGAAGTTAAAGGCGTCGTTGAATCTGTAATGAATGAGAAGCTCTCTGAATTCTTGTTAGAGAATCCAGTGGATGCTAAACGTATTGCAGAGAAGATCGTTGAGGCGGCGCGAGCACGCGATGCAGCTCGCAAAGCGCGCGAAATGACTCGTCGCAAAGGCGCGTTGGATTTAGGTGGTTTACCAGGCAAATTAGCCGATTGCCAAACTAAAGACCCTAGTGAATCTGAAATCTATTTGGTAGAGGGAGATTCGGCGGGAGGTTCAGCTAAACAGGCTCGAGATCGTTCTTTTCAAGCTATATTACCGCTTAAAGGTAAGATCTTGAATGTAGAGAAAGCGCGTTTTGATAAGATGTTGGCGTCTGATGAGATTACTATTCTAATTACAGCGCTTGGCACAGGGATAGGCGCAGAGGATTTTAATGTCGATAAATTGCGCTACCATCGCATTATCATCATGACCGACGCTGATGTAGATGGATCACACATACGCACTTTGTTGTTGACGTTTTTCTATCGCCAAATGCCCGATTTGATCGAGAGAGGTCATGTTTATATAGCACAGCCACCTTTATATAAAGTGGGTAAAGGAAAGTCTGAGCGCTATGTAAAAGACGATGCTGAATTCGAAAATTACCTATTGGAACTGGCTCTTCAAAAGGCTGTTTTGGTCGACAGTAAGTCTTCGGAGCAGGTAAGCGGTGATGAATTGAACAGTTTGTGCCGAGATTATCTCTCAGTAGAGAAAACCATCGATCGTTTGAGCCAGGACTACGATCCAGTGGTATTAAAAGCACTGATTGACCAAAGCATTGATGATAGCCAGCTAAATGATGATGTTGTTGCTCAACTCCAAGAAAGCCTCAATAGTGAGGGTTATGAGGCGCCTCACTATACACTTTCCGTGGTACGTAATGGCGCAGCGAGCTTGAAGATAGAACGTCGTTTACACGGCATGACAAGCGAAAGTGAATTTGATTCGACATTCTGGTTGTCACCAGAATATACGTCAATCAAAGCATTAGCTGACAAATTGGAGCGTTTGTTTCCAAATGAAATTCTGGCTAAACGAGGGGAAAGCGAGCAGCAATGCGCCGAGTTCTCTGAAGCTCTAACCTGGTTAATGGCCGCAGCTCGCAAAGGATTGAATGTTCAACGCTACAAAGGTTTGGGTGAAATGAACCCAGAACAACTTTGGGAGACGACCATGGATCCGCAGGTAAGACGCCTGCTAAAAGTTGTGATCGAAGATGATGTTGCTTCCGACGATACCTTTACCATTTTAATGGGAGATCAAGTCGAACCAAGGCGTGATTTTATTGAAAAAAACGCCTTCACAGTTTCTAACCTAGATGTTTAAAAAAACCTTTAAAATCAAAAAGTTAAAGATAAAAATGAATAAAAACACGAAAGTTTAATCTCGCTCTCGTAAATCTTTTTTTTTGGCTCGATACTATACTCATAAGAAGTGGCAAAACGCGGCTATTTTTCGCTTAAAATTTAAGCAATGTTAATGCAGGGTTCGTGGGATGCAGAGCAGGAATTTAGGTACCGGAATTTCAAACTCTTCAACTTGTGGTTTTTGATCATCGGTTGTTAATGTTCTGACCATAAAATAGCGGCCTTCCATAGTGCCCATTTCAGTTTCGAGAATGGCACCAGAAGTGTAGGTGTAAGTTTCGCCAGGTTGAATTACCGGCTGCTCTCCAATTACACCTTCGCCATAAACTTCCTCAACCTTATGATTAGCGTCTTGGATCACCCAGTGGCGTGATAACAACTGACAAGCTCGCTTCGACTCATTGTGAATCGAAATGGTATAGCTAAACACATAGCGTTTGCTCTCAGGATCAGACTGTTGAGGAATATATTGTGCTTCGGCCTGGGCAGTAACCTTGGAATTATCGGTACTCATAAATCTAATTATTCTTTTGGCTATAGAGTTTGATAGGACCATCTATAGATTTGGGTATTTTAGCTAATGTTAGCTCACGACCCCAAACACAACCTGTATCTAGCCCTAGTAGCTTAGGCCGAATCAACAAACCCAACGATGACCAATGGCCAAACACAACGCGCCATCCGCTTAAACCAGGGTTATTAAAGTCAAACCATGGCACTCGGGTGTCAGTAACCATACCGACGTAGCCATTATCTTTGAAATTTAATCTACCTTTTGGAGAACAGAATCGCATTCTGGTAAGCGCATTGATGGTAAAACGACAACGCTGAGTTTTGGTCAAATCACTCGACCAGCGCAGCGGTTTGTTCGAATAAATTTTCCCTAACAAGTCGATACATTGTTCTTTATCTTTAAAAACAGCTTCGACTTCATTACAACGTTTGCGAGCAAATTTTAAGCTCCACCATGGGTAGATACCGGCATGACAAACCACCATTCGCCGCTTTTTATTAACTTCCAATAAAGGCCTGGAGCGCAGCCAATCTCCGATTTGGCTTACATCTGGGGCCGCTAAGATTTTGTCCAGCGTGTCAGTTGCTCTTGGTTGGCGAAGGCCATAGATCATCGCTAAAAGATGGATATCGTGATTACCCAAAACCGATACGCAAGCATCATCTAAACTCATTAAAAAACGTAGTGTTTTCAATGATTTAGGCCCGCGATTAACAAGGTCGCCAACACAATAAAGTGTGTCGGAACTCGGGTCAAATTTAACCTGGTCTAAGAGTTTTCGTAAGGGATCGTAACAGCCCTGTATATCTCCTACGGCATAAACGGCCATCGATGTGGGAACGTTAAAAGTCGTCTGAGTCGTCTTCTAACTCAGGCGGATCGCCATCATAGATTGCTTCTAGGCGGCTCGTCTCGTAGATAGACTTCATGAATAAATAAGGGTCTGGTTGAGCCTGTAAAGCTTGATCAATGTCCAAAAACTGCGAACGGGTATCCACCGCACTTAAAACCGTAAGCGCTATTCGCCCTGTAGCGTCGTCGGTGATCTCATTAAATGGATAGTAAACTGCGCTTGAGACTAAGCCACCAGCACCGTCGCGAATATTGCTCGGGCCTAAAAAGGGCAATACCAGATAAGGCCCTGGTTTGACGCCCCAGGCCGCAAGAGTCTGACCAAGGTCTTCGGGTTTACGTTCGACATTGTGATACTTGGCAACGTCGATTAAACCCAGAACACCAACCGTACTATTCACCGCAAACCGGTAAGTGGAAACTAGAGCACCGTTAGCCTTTCCTTGTAGCAAGTTATTTACCATGTTCAAGGGCTCGCCCAAATTAGCAAAAAAGTTAGTAACTCCAATCCGAGCAGGCTTTGGTAAGGTTGAGCTATAAGCGCTGGCGACTGGTCTAAGAACATTTTTATCGGCAGTACTGTTAAAAGCAAACATACCTCGATTAAACCCTTCAAGTGGGTCGGCACTCTGCTGAGCTAAAGGGTCGTCAGTCTTAGAAAGCGTAGTACAAGCGCTGCCCAGGCAAACAATTAGGAAGATCGATATAAGGTGGACACTTATATATGCTGTACGTTTTGTATGGATGTGGTTAGTCACAACAGACTCTCTCCCGAGCAAAAGCGAATAAATTAGTATAACCAGTCTTGGCAGCTCTAAGCTAAAGACTAGATCACAATTGCCTAAAGAACAATGACGACTTTGTTAGGTCGGGCTGCTTTGTTCAGATGATTGCTTCGCTTGCGCTTCCTGGTGAGCTAGTTTTTGTTGAAACAAAGCTTCAAAGTTGATCGGCGCCAATAACAATTGTGGAAAGCCAGCTTTACCAACCAAATCGGAAACCGCTTCTCGAGCGAAGGGTAAGAGTACATTGGGGCAAGCGATTTCCAAGGCAAGCGGCAAATCATTTTCTGGCAAACCAACAATATGAAAAACACCAGCTTGCTGCACTTCAACCAAAAAGGCGGTTTTGTCAGCTATTTTTGAGGTGATCGTCATGCTGAGTAATACTTCGTAAAAACCCTCTTGGCTCAAAGATCGAGACTTGATCGAGCACTCGACACCAACTTCAGGTTGGCCAGGATCATTTAAGAATATGTCAGGGGCGTGTGGTGATTCTAAGGACGCATCTTTAATGTAAATCTTTCGAATATCAAAGGTATTGCCCGAATTAGTATTTTCAGCTGCCGGTTGCGCAGCCGCATGTTCTTCAGCCATGATTTTCTCTTAATCTTTTTGGTTGCTGGTTATAGGAAGGTTTTCTTTAGTCCAACTCATCAGGCCGCCGCGTAGAATATTGACATTACTAAAGCCGGCTTTAATCAGGCTTTTGGCAGCCTTTGCGCTACGAGAGCCACTTTGACATATCACAATCACGGGGTTTTCCTTGTGTTTACTGAGCGCAATATCTCCGGTGTTCAATGACTCTAGAGGCATATTGAGTGCCTCGGGAATATGACCTCGAGCGAAATCTTCGGCCTTATTAACGTCTAGCAATAACGATTTGCCCTTGCGTTGTAAGGCAGGCATTTCCAACGCAGAAACCATTTTGGCTCCGGCTACATTGCTTTGAACAATTGACCACAGCAGCATATTCGCTACTACAGCCAGTGCCACAAACCACCAAATGTTCTGGTTTACAAAATCAATAAACATTGTATTGTCATTTATGAGTTGCTGTCTTGGTAGAAACCACCTTTGCGGAGCGAATCGACGGTGAAAAATACAAGGCAACCGCAGCGTAAAGGTTTAAAATATCAGGATTCGACACCAGTCAAATCAGCGGCGAATTATACCCTACAAAGTCAAATTTACATGCTAATGATCAATGAAAAAATTTATCGTGCTAATTTGGCTTTGCTGCTGGTTCTGGTTTTGCTGTTTTTGGTTCTATCGCTGCCTATATCAGCACAAACCACATCCAGCGATTACGAAAAGTCGATCAAGGAAATTAACGGCGAAATTCGTAAAGTAACGGATAACCTAAACGCCAATAAAGCCATTCGTGATAACGAGCAGGATGAGTTATTAGCGGCAGAAAAATCTCTTAACACACTATCCAAACAACTTGCTGAGCAAACATCGGAGCTTGAACAAGTCAGTAATCGTCAAGACCAGTTAGTAAAAGACCTTGATCAAAAGCAAGAATCAGCAGAACAAACACGCTTAGGCTTGGTAAGCCTGTTGCGAAACAGATATGTAAATGGCGAGGTTAACTATCTTATGAGTGTGTTGAATCAAGAGAACCCCTACGCTTTGGGTCGGTTTCAGCATTACCAGAGCTATTATCAAGCGGCATTAAAGGATCGTTTTCAGGCAGTGACCCGCGATATGCAAGGCGTGTTAGCGCTGCAAGCTGAGTTAGCAGACCAGGCGCAAGCAATTAGCACCAAACAAACCAAGCTCAAAGACCTGCGAGCGCAGCAAACTCAACAAAACCAACAACGCGCGCTAAGCATCGCTCGGCTCGATGCAAAAATAAAAGATGCTGAGTCGTCGTTAAAAACTTTACAAGCTAACCGTGGGCGTCTTGAGGGTTTGTTGAAGAATTTACAAGAGCAAGCCAAGAAGCTTCGTGAGTTAGAGCGAGCCAGACCAGCTTCTCCGACCAAACCAAGAACAATAATTCCGGGAGGCTTCGCCAAACAAAAAGGTCGTCTGCATTGTCCGCTAGCGACTAAACCTAAGCGGCGGTTTGGTGCGCGTTTGGCTGAATCGGGTATGCGATCAGAGGGCTTGTTCTATAACACTGATGGTTCGCAAGCGGTGAAAAGTATTTTTAGAGGTCAGGTGTTGTTCGCCGACTTTCTAAAAGGTTATGGTCTGTTGATAATTGTTGACCATGGCGATGATCACATTAGCCTTTATGGTCATAATGCGACATTAACTAAAAATGTCGGGGATTCTGTCGAGACCAATGAAGTAATAGCGCAAACTGGTGTGACAGGTGGTTTGAAGTCGCACGGTCTATACTTTGAGATCCGTAATAATGCGCGCCCGGTAAATCCTCAAGATTGGTGTCGATGAGGGAAGTTTGACCAGTAATGCAGTGGTCATCAAAGCAGTGGCCAGTTAAGGTAATTAATTTATGAAACGAGTTATTAAACAATGTTCAACGAGCGTCACTATGGTGCTTGCGCTATTTTTATCGGGAGCCGCAATAGCTCAAACTGATGAGCAAGCTGGCGAACCGAATGATGAAATAACGGCGGCGACGAATACTCCTCTGCCTTTAGAACAAATTCAATCCTTTGCTGAGGTGTTTACTCGCATCAAGGCTAACTATGTTGAAGTTGTGAGTGATGAGCAACTGCTCGAATTTGCTATTGAGGGCATGCTTAATGGTCTTGACCCACATTCTGTTTACTTAAAAGACGAGCGCTACGAAGATTTGAGTGAAGGCACCAGCGGGTCCTTCGCCGGGCTTGGTATGGAAGTGGTAATGGAAGGCGGTTTTGTCAAAGTGATCGCTCCAATTGATGACACACCAGCGGCAGAAGCTGGTATTCAAACGGGTGACTTAATCATTCGCATGGATGGCAAAACTGTTTCTGGTTTGAGCCTGCAGGAAGCGACTGAACGTATGCGCGGGGAGCCGGGCACAAAAATTACGCTGACTATTTTGCGCGAATCAGAGCCAGACCCATTCGATGTGGAGTTAACCAGAGCGATTGTGCGGTTAAGCTCAGTTAAGCGTCAAAGCTTAAGCGATGAGATTGGCTATCTACGCATTACTCAATTCCAAATAGCCACAGCAGAAAATTTTCGCAAACAACTAAATCAATTGCTGCAAAAAGAAAACTTCGGCGGCCTTATTTTGGATTTACGCAATAATCCAGGTGGCTTGCTAACCAGTGCGATTTCGATTGCTGATGTGTTTGTTAAAGAGGGCACCATCGTCTCGACGCGAGCGCGAAACCAAGCCAACAATCAATCCTATAAAGCAACGCCTACAGACCTTTTAAATGGCAAGCCTGTGGTAGTGCTAATCAACGGTGGTTCAGCGAGTGCCTCAGAGATTGTCGCCGGTGCGCTACAAGATCATAAGCGAGCACTGATTTTAGGCACCGATTCGTTTGGCAAGGGCTCGGTGCAAACCGTATTGGATTTAGGTGAGCGAGAAGCCATCAAGCTGACCACCGCACGTTATTACACACCCGACGATCACTCAATCCAAGCTCAAGGTATTACCCCTGATGTGTTAGTTGAACCTCGGCAGTTTGCCAAACAAGAAGATGGCTTCGAGAGAATCAAAGAAGCCGACCTACCAGGCCGGCTCGATAATGATGAGCAAGATCAGGCTGAGCGTATGGATTTATCTGAAGAGACCCAGGCATTGCTGGCTCGCGACTATCAGCTCAACGAAGCGTTCAACTTGCTGAATGGTTTGATCTTGTTTCAGAACAGACAAGGCTAGCGGTAAATTAAAGAGACTTTAAGATTTCGGCATCAGCTCGAGTAAAGCTAATACAGTAGCTTGAACACCGCTGGTAATTGCCGGCTCGGGCGTCACTTTAAATAGTGGGCTGTGGTGGCTTGGTATAGCCGGGCCACCATTCGCAGCGGCTTTGAAGTCTTTTTCTGGTGTGCCGCCAACGGCAAAATAAACACTGGGAATATAAGGTTCAGTGGTAAAGAACGGATAATCTTCAGCGCCCATGCCTTTGTTCGGTCGATTGCTTAAGATGCCCTCGCCCATTTGGTCGACCCACAGCGCACGCAAACGCTGAGCCAGTTCAGCATTATTAATGGTTGGTGGAACACTTTCTTTCGAGACAATGACTTCAGGTAACTTGTCGTCTGGCAAGCCAGCTACGCGCCCCATGTTTTCGGCAATCCGTTTGATACCGTCCAATAGTAGTTCGCGAGTTTCAACGCTGGTATTTCTAACGGTGAGCTGTAAAACCGCTCGATCAGAAATAATATTGTGCTTAGTTCCAGAATGAAATGAACCCACAGTGACCACGCCCGGGTCGCGAGGAGGCAATTCTCGGGCGACCAAGGTTTGCAGTGCCAGCACAATCTGGCTGGCTAATACGATTGGATCCCTCCCCGCATGTGGTGAGGCGCCGTGAGCTCCAACACCATGTACGATAATGTCAACGGTATCAGCGCCGGCATAGGGACTGCCATCGGTCACACCTATTTTGCCAGCTTCCAGACCACTACTAACATGAAAGGCCAGGCCAAAATCAGGAGTACCAAAACGCTCGTACAACCCGTCTTCCATCATGGCCTTGGCGCCCAACACACGTTCTTCCGCTGGTTGAACAATAAGCATTAGGGTACCCGACCATTGATCTTTGATCGCCTGCATACGCCGCGCGGTTCCAACCAAGCTGGTGATATGAACATCGTGACCACAGGCGTGCATAACAAACACTTCATTGCCGGTAATTGGGTCAACTTGCTTGGCCTTAGAGGCATAGCTCAAGCCGGATTTTTCTTCCACCGGCAAGCCATCCATATCGGCGCGCATGCTCACTAAGGGGCCATCACCGTTTTTCAAAATAGCGACTACACCAGTGCCGCCGACACCAGTTGTCACCTCAAAGCCAGCATTGCTTAATTCTTCTGCCATTCTTGCCGCAGTTTGGTTTTCAACCGTACTTAACTCAGGGTTGGCATGAAAATGTTTGTACAGCGCGTCTAAATGTTGGTCGTAATCATCTTGAACTGCATTTTTTAGATCACTGGCGTGAGCCGGAAGACAGAGTAAAACAAGGGTGCAAAGACACAGGAATCGATTCATAAGGTGCTCCAATAAGAAGGTGCGAACTAGGCGTGCAGATCGGGTATCAACTTGCTTTCCAGGCGTGCGATATCGTCTTTTAATTGTAGTTTGTGTTTTTTCAGTCGTTTGATTTCGAACTGATTTAGAGAGAGTTGTTCATCCATTTGTTGAATGGCCAAATCCATCTCCCGGTGCTCTTGTTTGAGCTCCGCAAGTGCTTGCAGCAATCGCTGTTTCTCGTCTTTAGTGATTTGCATTCAAACTCCGATCTCCATTCTAGCTAGTTTTTCACGAGACCACAAAATCTGACGAAATTTATCCCCAGCGACCAGCTCGTCTTTGTTATGCTCTAACTGAATCGAGCCCCACAGCTGCTCGGCAAAACACACATTGTTTGGGAGGGTGTTATGACAGTTCGTAGTTTTATTGCATTACCAATTCCCAAGGAAGCCGCCAATCAACTTGGCGATTTGGCCGCCAAGATGGCGTATCAAGATAAAAGCAATGCCGTGAAATGGGTCGATCAAGAGAATTACCATATCACTCTGGCTTTTTTAGGTGAGCAGCGCGAGGCCGATTTAGAGAATTTGGTCGAAGCATTAGATCATCATATTCAGCAGCATGAGTTTATCGCGCAGCTCAGTCATTTAAGCCCCTTCCCAGAATCAAAGCCAAAATTGCTGGCCGCCATGCTCACGCGCTCTGAACAATTACTGGATCTACACCAAGGAGTGCTGTCGGCAGTCCGCAGTGTGAATATGTTGGCCGATAAACGAAAATTCAAACCGCATGTCACTCTAGGTCGATTTCGCCATAGTAAAAATCAATTTGCCGGGCAAATCCCACCAATGAATAAAGTCGAATTTTATGTCGATGAGCTCGTGCTGTTTGAAAGTATCTTGAGCAGTAATGGCGCGACTTACGAACCATTGATGCGCTTTCCTTTGGACTTTTCATCACTGGATCTAGCGACCTATGTCGACGCCGTTGCTGAATAATTTCGATCTGCACACACACTCGTATTTTTCTGATGGGCAACTAAGCCCCAGTGAGTTGTTGGTGCAGGCCAACGAGCTTGGCATCAGCCACTTAGCGTTAACCGACCACGACAGCACCAGTGGTCTAGCCGAAGCTCAAAAAATGGCTTCAACCTTGGCAATTACTCTGATCAATGGCATCGAGTTTTCCTGCCATTGGCGCTTCCAGCTAATCCACCTGCTTGGTCTGGCCGTCGACCCGAATAACGCTAAGCTAATTGAAGGTATAGAGGCTAACAAAGCACGCCGCTGGCAACGCGCTGAGGCTATCCATGCCGATCTACTGAAGCACGATATCGATATTCAAGATCGCGTTAGCCAAATGTTAAATGAAGACAGCGTGCCGACCAGACCACACTTCGCGCAAGCTTTGGTCGAGGCTGGTTATGCCAAAAATAAAAAGCAGGCCTTTCGCCGTTTTTTAGTCAACGGCAAGCCGGGCTTTGTTCCCATTGAATGGCCAAGCCTAGATCAAGCCGCTGGTTGGATTCATGCAGCTGGTGGCATCGCAGTATTAGCACACCCGATGCGGTATAACTTTACTCGCAGTAAATTGATTAAATTGATTAACGACATGAAAGCCTGTGGCGTTGGCGCAATGGAAGTAGCAACCCCAATCACTGATGCCCAACAAATGACTATGCTCGGGCAGCTTTGTGTAGAACACGATTTATTGGCCTCGCGCGGTTCAGACTTTCATTCGTATGATCAGCCCTGGGCAAGGCTTGGTGGCGCTCCGGCATTGCCCGACAATGTAACGCCAGTTTGGCACCAATTAATGTAAGAAGTCTTGAGATACACGCCATGTTAGAGAACGACTTATCTCCGCCAATTAGTCAGCCAACGGTCTACCTTAAAGACTATCAGGCGCCTGATTTTGCGATACGCGAACTCGATCTTGAATTTTATCTGGATGAGCCAGATACCCGAGTCGTATCGACCATGCAAATAGAACGACAGGGCGAACACGACAAACCATTGGTTTTAGATGGCGAGCAACTCGAACTTCTTAGTGTTTTAATTGATGGTAAACCAACCGACTTTGACTTAAGCAAAACCAAACTCAGCCTGGTCATCCCGGGTAATAAAGCGCAACTTAGCATCGAAACAAAGATTCAACCCGCAGCCAATACTGCGCTATCTGGTTTGTATCAATCCAGCGGCAATTACTGTACCCAGTGTGAGGCCGAAGGCTTTCGGCGTATTACTTATTTTTTGGATCGGCCTGATGTATTAAGCGTCTACACCGTTACTTTACATGCCGACAAAGAGCGCTACCCAGTGTTACTGGCCAACGGCAATCTGGATTCGCAAGGTCAACATGATGATGGCCGCCATTGGGCCAAATGGCATGATCCACATCCCAAACCAAGCTATTTGTTTGCGCTGGTCGCTGGCGATTTAAAGTCTATTTCAGATCAGTTCATCACGCAGTCAGGCCAGCAAGTAGAGTTGAACATCTATACCCAGGCGCACAATATCGACAAGTGCCAACACGCCATGGACAGTTTAAAACATGCCATGCGCTGGGATGAGCAAAGCTATGGTTGCGAATACGATTTAGCGGTTTATAACATCGTCGCGGTCGATGATTTCAATATGGGCGCGATGGAGAACAAAGGCCTGAACATCTTTAACTCCAAGTATGTTTTAGCCAGCCAGCACACTGCGACAGATATGGATTTTGAAGGTATAGAGAGCGTGATTGGTCACGAATATTTTCACAATTGGTCAGGCAATCGAGTCACCTGCCGAGATTGGTTTCAACTGAGTCTAAAGGAGGGGTTTACAGTATTTCGAGACCAGCAGTTCAGCGCCGATATGGGCTCATTAGCGGTTAAAAGAATCAAAGACGTGCAAATACTAAGAGCGTATCAATTCAAAGAAGACGCTGGCCCAATGGCGCATCCAGTAAGGCCAGACTCGTATCAGGAGATTAATAATTTCTATACCGCGACTATCTACGACAAAGGCGCTGAGGTTATTCGTATGATGCACCGCTTATTGGGCGACAGCGGTTTTCGTAAAGGCACCGATTTATACTTTAGCCGTTTTGATGGCCAAGCAGTGACCACTGAAGATTTTGTGCAAAGCATGGAAGCGGCTAATCAGATAGATCTACAACAGTTTCGCCGGTGGTATACCCAATCAGGCACACCAGAATTAACGATTGAAAGAGCATTCGAATCTGCTTGTTTAAAGCTCACTATCACACAACATTGCCCAGCCACTCCGGGTCAGCAAATTGATTCCAAACTGCCTTTTTATATTCCAGTGGCCATCGCATTATTTGATCAGCAAGGCAACAAGCTCAAAGAGCAAGTGCTGGTAGTCGATAAGGCGCAAAATGAATTTGAGTTCACCGGCCTCGATGCAGCACCGCTGGTTTCGGTATTGCGTGATTTTTCTGCGCCGGTTAAATGCCACTTTAATCGTGATAATCAAGAGCTGGCGTTATTGGTAGTCCATGATGACAATGGCTTTGCCCGTTGGGAAGCCATGCAAGAACTCTACTTACGCGTTTTGTTGCCAGCAATTAAAACTCAAGAGTTAGAGCCGCAAAGCTACCAATCAGTACTGTCGGCCTTGCAAGCACTCATGTTAACGCCACCAAGCGACAAAGCCGTTTTTGCCGAAATGCTTAAGCTGCCTTCCAATGCTTATATCGCCGAGCTCTGTGAACAGATTGACCCGCTGGCTATCGCCAGCCAGCGCGAGAACCTGAAGCGGCAATTAGCGCGCGATCTCGAATCGCAGTTTCACGCCGTCTATGCAAACAACAATCATCGCCATGGTTTTGAACTTACTGGCGAGGCCAGCGCGGAACGAGCACTTAAAAATACCGCGCTAGCGTACCTAGTTGCCACCGAACAGGCGGCGTATCATGCGCTCGCCAGCCATCAGTATCATGTCGCCAGCAATATGACAGATCGTTTGTCTGCGTTTGATGCTTTATTGAACTCTGAATATCAAGAGCGTGACGTATTACTAGAAGACTTTTATCAAAACTGGCAAAACGAAACTTTGGTACTCGATAAATGGTTCTCCTTGCAGGCGCTCTCGCACCGCGAAGATGTGCTTAATCAAGTTATTGAACTTTGTGACCACCTGGCCTTCTCAATCAATAACCCCAATAAAGTACGCGCACTTATCGGCGCCTTTAGCGCTAACTTTTTAGGTTTTCATCAGTCCGATGGTTTCGGCTATCAATTCGTAGCCGACAAAGTAATCAGCTTGAATACAATAAACCCACAAATTGCAGCCCGACTCGTCAGTGTCTTTAATAATTGGCGCAGTCTTGTGGAGCCAAATTCGGTTTTAATGAAAACCGAATTAGAGCGCATTGCACAGCAGGAAGATTTAGCGCGTGATGTAAAAGAAATTGTTGGCAAAGCACTAGCTGAAGAACCCTAGAATATGAACAAGATAGTTTTAATTACCGGCGCTTCTTCTGGATTTGGTCGAGCCACAGCACTAGAGCTCGATGCTCTTGGATATCGATTGATTTTGCTGGCGCGCCGCCAAGAAAAACTCGCTGCCTTGCAATCAGAGTTACAACAAACCCCGCATCTTATTATTGCAGACGTGAATGATCGAGATGCGCTACATGCCGCACTTAGTAACTTGCCTGATGATTTTAAAAACATCGATGTGCTGATTAATAACGCTGGCTTAGCGCTTGGTGTTGCGCCCGCCCAAGACAGTGATTGGCAAGACTGGCAAACCATGATTAGTACCAATTGTGCGGGGCTCGCTTCTATGACGCAGTTAGTGTTACCCCAAATGATCGAGCGCAATGCTGGTCAAATTATTAATGTTGGTTCAACGGCTGGCCTGCATGCTTATAAAGGCGGCAACGTTTACGGTGCGACTAAAGCCTTTGTTGATCACTTTACTATGAGTTTACGCTCTGACCTTTTAGGCACGCGCGTGCGTGTTAGTAATATTATCCCAGGCCTAGTTGGTGGCACAGAATTCAGCCAGGTTCGTTATCACGGCGATACAGACTCCGCAGCTAACGTCTATGAAGGTTGCGAGCCTTTGCAAGCCGACGATATCGCGCGCAGTATTCGCTGGGTTATCGAGCAGCCTGAATACATGAATGTCAATCGCTTAGAAGTCATGCCAACCTGTCAGGCATCAGCCGGCCTCGCGGTGCATAAAGGCAAGATCTAGATAGTGTTTAGATAAACGACAGCTAGTTGTCCTTATTGTTCTTGATCACGATCCAGACCAGCAAGGCTGGTAGGGCGAATACAAACACCACAATCGCGATCTTGAGCAATAAAGCAGAGCCCATTTACAGAGCTTGTGATCTGACAGCCAGCAGGTCTTGATCCGTTAGGAATTTGCGTAGCTTGAAGTACACGTCGAACACCTGAGTTTTGCCATCTTTTTCAACGATAAAAAACGGTGCGCGTTCGACTTGATGTGCGGCGGCTAATTGCATACCAACTGAACTGGCATCTCGGGTGTCGGCGATCAACACCTCATTGACGAGATCAGTGACGCCATCTTGTTGCATGCGTTCACTGACCTCCTGGCATTTCTTGCACAGGCTGCCATCTTCGAGAATTTTTTTTACAAAGGTAATATGCATAGCAAAGCCTTAACAGGTTTAGTGCAGCGCGCGGCGGCGAGCAAAAATCAAATTGCCGTCATCGGCTGAGGGTTGATAAACCTCGCTGAACTCCTTAAAAGCGCGCAAAGCAGTCTGGTAGTCATCGCCCTCGTGTAATTCAAAGGCATCACAACCAACGCGATTCAAAAACCCAAGTTGATCCAAGCGCACATAGCCAATAGCACGCAACTGGCCTTTGAACCCATAGCGCGTTCTTAATAAATACGCGATGGAATAAGATCGCCCATCGATCTGCGCCACCATGGGCAGCACAATCATCGGTATGCTCTTAACAAAGTCGAGTAATTCGGATGGGTCCTGGTCAGCGGCGACTTGCACCGCAACCAGCTCTTCTCGTTTAGATAGCGCATCACGATGTTCTAAATAGAACTCCATCGGCACGCTAATGTCACCAGCTGGCAAACCATCGAGCGATAAATCTTCGTGTTCGGCCAGATGGTGAAGCTGGTTTTCAACCACTTGCTGATCAACAATGGCCTGACGATTAACTATGTCTTCTTGAATTCGATCAGGCGAGGCTTTAGCTCGGGCCTTAATAGCGCGATTGGCAACGGTGCTGGTCATTAGGCTTGCTCCGCGTAAACACGTTCTTTAAAAGGTTCAATGCCAATACGCCGAAAGGTATCGAGCAGTCTTTCATCGCTGCTGCGCTGGTCGCGATAGACATCTAGAATATCGCCAATCGCATCGCTGACTTTATCTTTAGCGATAGCCGGGCCAAGCCGCGTGCCTAATTCAGCGGTATTGGTGGCATCGCCCCCAACGGTTAACTGATACCATTCTTCGCCTTTTTTATCGACGCCCAAAATGCCGATATGGCCAACATGGTGATGGCCACAAGCATTCATGCAGCCAGACATTTTTAACTTCACTTCACCAATCTCATCGAGCTCTTGCTCATCATTAAAGCGTTCGTTAATTTGCTTGGCGATGGAGATTGAGCTGGCGTTTGCCAAAGAACAAAAATCCAGCCCAGGGCAGCAAATCATGTCATTGACCGACCCGATATTGGGAGTTGCTAAGCGGTGTTCATCTAGCGCTTTCCAAAGCGCCAGTAAGTCTTGCTCACGCACATCGGCCAACACTAAGTTTTGTTCGTGGGTAGAGCGAATTTCGCCGAAGGAATATTGCTCGGCGATGTCGGCGAAAGCATCCATTTGCTCGTCGGTAATATCACCTGGCGCAACACCATGTTCTTTGAGTGAAATATTGACGATGCGGTAGCCATCTTGTTTATGTTCGACGGTGTTATTGTCATACCAGGCTTTAAAGCGGGTATCTAAGTCGCGCCATTTTTTAACTCGCTCATCTCCACGCGCTAAGTCTTCATAAGCCGGTGCAGGAAAGAACGCATCCATAGCATCGAAATCCACTTCGTGTAACTTCAACTGACTTTCTTTGATATGAGCCCATTCAGCTTCAACTTGTTCGGTGAAGTCTTCAATGCCAAGTGCATTAACTAAAATTTTGATGCGAGCTTTGTACTTATTGTCGCGGCGACCATGTAAGTTGTAGACCCGTAAAATCGCTTCGCAATAAGAGAGAATGTCTTCACGTGGCAAAAATTCTCGCACTACTTTACCAATCACTGGCGTGCGACCCATGCCACCACCAGCGTAAACGCGAAAGCCGATTTCTGCCGAATCATTTTTAACGACTTCAAGACCAATGTCGTGGAACTGAACTGCGGCTCGATCATGAGTTGCACCCGTAACGGCGATTTTGAATTTACGCGGCAGCCAGTAAAACTCGGGGTGTAAAGTAGACCACTGGCGAATGATCTCGCAATAAGGGCGAGGATCAATAAGTTCATCGCGCGCCACACCAGCGTATTGATCAGAAGAAATATTTCGAATGCAATTGCCACTGGTTTGCATGGCGTGCATTTCGACCTCAGCCAGGTCTTGCAAAATATCGGGTACGTCTTTTAATTCGGGCCAGTTGTACTGAATGTTTTGCCGCGTTGTGAAGTGGCCATAACCCTTGTCGTATTTGCGCGCAATATGCGCTAGCGTGCGCATCTGCTCACTATTAATCATGCCGTAGGGGATAGATACGCGCAGCATGTGCGCGTGGATCTGCATGTAAAGGCCATTGCGTAATCGCAAGTGTTGCAAATCGGCGGCGCTGAGCTCACCGGCCAAGTGACGCGCTACTTGATCGCGAAACTGTGCAACTCGCTCATTGATAATGGTTTTGTCAATTGCGTCATATTTATACATAAGCTTATCCCACTTGCCTGCAAGCAATAACCATAAGACATGAAAAAAGGGCGCATCGCCCCTGTATATGTGCTTAATATAGCGTCTGGGCTTTATTCTTAAAAGGAATAAGGGATTATAGCCTTATCGCATTTTGCGTATAAGAAAAATTGGGGCTTAGCTCACTTTGGGTGATTGAATGATTATTTTCTAATGAAAATAATCACAGATAGCGTTGAGCGATTTCAGTATCATACGCACCATGACAATTGGTCACGGCAATGCAAATAATGTCTGAGCCTTTTCTGAGCATTAAATGAACAAACAAATAGTTAATCACCACACGCAGCCCGGTCAAAGCGAAACCCATGAGGGCTTAGAGTACCCTTTTGGCTTACGCTGGAGCCCGCCGATTGGCGAGCCGTTTGAGGTGGTTGATGGCGTTTACTGGCTGCGAACACCTTTGCCGATGGCCTTAGACCACATCAATTTATGGCTGTTGCGTGATGGTGATCATTGGACCATTGTCGATACTGGTTACGACCATGAATCGTCAAAAGCGGTTTGGCGACAGGTGTTTGAAAATTTTCTTGATCCTAAGTCAGTTAACCGCATCATCGTAACGCATTATCACCCGGATCATATCGGCTTGGCCGCATGGCTTAGCCGACAATGCGATAGCGAGGTGTTTATTAGTCGCGGAGAATTCGCAACGTATCGAGCCATGATAGATCGAGATCAGAAATTATTTGCTGATCAAATTAGCGCATTTACTAAAGAGCTCGGTTTTGAGAGCGAACACTCGCAGCGCTATCTGCAATTTATGAATAGCGAGGACAAACCAGCTGAATCTCGCCTGCAAAAAGAGCAAAGTTTTTTTATTCAAGCCGGCGATACTTTTAGTATCGGCGACCGCGAATGGCAAGTGGTACACGGTAATGGGCATTCACCAGAACACAGCTGTTTGTTTTGCCCCGAGCTGGATGCGCTGATTTCAGGCGATCAGGCAATTGCGCGAATTTCATCGAACATCAGTGTCTATCCGGCGACCAGAAATGACAACCCATTAAAAGATTGGTTAGCTTCTTGCGCCAGTCTCAAAGAGACTATTCCTTCTCAAACAATGATCTTACCCGCTCATCAGGAACCCTTTTACGGAATTGATGTGCGCATGCAACAGCTGATCGATGGTCATCATCAACAACTACAACTGCTTATACAAAAGCTCGAAGCAGCAGCGCCACAAGCGATTAGTGTAACTACCGCGCGACAAGTGCTCTTTAATCGCGAGTTGTCATTCGTTGAATCATTATTTGCCACTGGCGAAGCACTGGCACATCTGAACTACTTAGTAGACGAGCAAAGTGCCACCGCTGAGCACGATCAGAATGGGGTAGTCTGGTTTAAGCGCTCGTCTGTAGACTAAGAACTTAGGGAGCCTCTGATTTAATCGATTTTGCCTGTGACGGTGTTTTTGCGCTTGCCAATCAAAGCATTCATGATGGTAATTTGCTTGTTCCAAATATCTGAGTGATAACACCGAGTGGGAAGCGCAAAAACTCGTCCCTTAAGGGTTTGGCTCCAAATGCTGACACTCTGCGTTACGATGTTTGGCCGCCGAATAACTGCGGCGCAGCGCGCCTTGATTATCAACATGTTGAGACTCAAACACAGGCTAAACTCGATTAAATCAGAGGTTCCTTAGTTAACGAGTTTCAGTTAACGAGTTTCGGAATAAGGTCCTCGTAACGAACTTGGCGACCATCGTAGCTGTCAGAATTTTCATCTTGTTGCAGCGCAATTTTTTCAATGCGGGCAATAATGTTTTGCACTCGCTCTTGATATTCCTCGCGGTAACTGTCTTCTCTGGCTAGGCGAAAGGCTTTATCCAGGTCTTTAAGTGCCTCGACATAGCGCCGTTTAACAAAATGAATTCTTGAGCGTAAATCAAAGAATCGATGATCTTTATTATGAAAGCGAATGGCTTTTTGCACTGCATTAAGTGAATCATCATAATGGCTTTGTTTAAATCGGCTTTGCGCAACCTTAAACTGATAATACGGGTTTCGTTTGCGTGCCCGCTCGGCTTTTTTTGCGTAATGCCTGGCTTTCGACTGTTGACCCTCAGATCTATATAGTCGCTCTAAATTACTGGCGGCTAAGTTGTTGCGATCGCGTAAGCCCAAAGCGTGCAGGAAGCTTGCTTCGGCCAAATCGAGCTGGCCTGCGCTTTTGTACGCAGCGCCGAGATTAATCCACATATCGGGATTGTTAGGGTAATGCGAAATCGATAGTTTCAAATAATGAAAAGCTTTTTCGTAGTTATTCTCCTTCAAGCCATCGACACCTTTGTTACTAAAGAGTAAAGCAGCGGCATGTTCTTTACTGATAACTCGCTGCGGGTAGGCAAAGTCGTAATCTTGAATGGCCAAGTCTAAAACCTGCGTTTGACGGTAGTTTTTGTGAATGCCGTTAATGTGTCGATAGAACACCAAATTATCTTCGCCACTGTCGCCCCATGTATCGGGCAAATCCACTTGATTTGGTCGAATTTCCACATTGATGGAATCTGCTAACTCGATCAGCAAAAGCGTAAAGCTCAAACAATTTCCGCGCTTTTCTTCCAGAGCATTACTCGGTTTCAGATTGGCGGAGATGTCATACACCAGATTGTAGCCATCGGGGTCAATTAGCCACTTTGCCAGAGTGCTGGCGGCTCTAGAACTTTGCAAATGCCCAAATCGTGACTGCACTTCCTGGAGCATCTGATCTGGAACGAAAAATAGTTTATCGAGTTGATCGGGGTGATTCTCTTCTAAACGTTCCTTGTAGCTTAAAACATGTTCTAATTCAGGATTGAGTTTGCCATTGCCTTTATAAGGTGTGCTCGCACAAGCCTGCAATAACAGGCTTAGCAAAACTATTAATACACCTCGACAAAATCTCATTCTTCTACCCTCTTAGCTCTAAGCTACCATAGATATTGTGATAATTTAAGCTAGGCAAGTACGGAAATCGCGGAGCCTTAATGCCCCAACACGAAAAGATAAATTATTTGGAATACCCATCAAGAGACTTAAAAGCCACCAAACAATTTTTTGAGAATGTCTTTGACTGGTCTTTTATAGATTATGGTGATCAATACACCGCGTTTGATCATCAGGGTCTTATGGGTGGCTTCTATTTTGCTGATTTAGCCAGTAAAACCTCCGATGGAGCGGCTCTGACAGTCTTTTACAGCGATGATCTTGAAGCGAGCCTAGCGAAAGTAAAGCGCCATGGTGGCAAGATTGTGCAAGAGATTTTTGAATTTCCAGGAGGTCGACGCTTTCATTTTGAGGAGCCAAGTGGCAACGAATTTGCCATTTGGGGCCAGCTTTAATTCGGTAGAGACGCCCTAATTTGACTGGAATTTTGTTGATCAACTGCCTATAATCTGCCCGGCTTGAGGAGCGTTGCACCGCTTAAAACCGAGTTTCTCGATCGATAAACTCAAAAAGCGTTAGGCTCAAGCGATGCTGTTTTGAATGTATTAACGGCTAGAATCTAACAAGTTCAACGACGCTCATTTTTCATTAACTTTTTAACCGGAGATGAAAGATGAGTGCAAATCCATCTATCCCTGATTTTTCTGACTACTACGTTAAAGATATTAACGAAGCCGAGTTCGGCCGCAAAGAAATTGCGATTGCCGAAACCGAAATGCCTGGCCTGGTTTCCATTCGAGAAGAGTATCGCGCTGAGCAGCCTTTAAAAGGTGCCAAGATCGCAGGATCTTTGCACATGACAATCCAAACTGCGGTGTTGATCGAAACACTGGTGGCATTGGGTGCTGAAGTGCGTTGGGCGTCATGCAATATTTTCTCAACTCAGGATCATGCAGCTGCGGCTATCGCGGCACAAAATATTCCTGTCTATGCCTACAAAGGTGAGTCTCTCGAAGAGTATTGGGAATACACACACCAAATTATGAGCTGGCCTGGCGACACTGGCCCTAACATGATTCTGGACGATGGTGGCGATGCTACTTTATTACTTATTCTTGGTAGCAAGGCCGAGCAAGACCCCAGCATTTTAGCTAACCCAGGCAGTGAAGAAGAAACCTTTCTTTACGCTGCAATCAAGGCGCAACTTGCTAAAGATAATACTTGGTACTCGCGTCGCTTGGCTGAAGTACAAGGTGTTACAGAAGAAACAACCACTGGTGTTGCACGCCTATACAAGATGGTTGAAGAAGGCAGATTACCCTTCCCGGCAATCAATGTTAACGATTCAGTGACTAAATCAAAGTTCGATAACTTATATGGTTGTCGTGAGTCTTTGGTGGATTCCATCAAGCGCGCGACAGACGTCATGATTGCCGGTAAGACTGCGGTAGTTTGCGGCTATGGCGATGTTGGTAAAGGTTCAGCAGCCTCTTTAAGAGGCTTGGGCGCGATCGTTAAAGTAACTGAAATTGACCCAATCTGTGCCTTGCAAGCGGCGATGGAAGGTTATGAAGTAGTGACGTTAGAAGACGCCGTAGCGGATGCTGATATTTTTGTCACTACTACTGGTAACTTCGACATCATCCGTCGCGAGCACATGGAGAACATGAAGGATCAGGCTATTGTATGCAACATCGGCCATTTTGATAATGAAATCGACGTTGCTGGTCTGGGTGATTTAGAGTGGGAGAACATTAAAGATCAAGTTGATCATGTGATCTTCCCTGACGGCAAGCGCATTATTCTTCTAGCACAAGGGCGTTTGGTCAACCTAGGTTGCGCAACTGGTCATCCAAGTTTTGTAATGTCGAATTCGTTTACTAATCAAACCTTGGCGCAAATCGAATTGTGGACCAAAGGCGATGACTACGATAACAAAGTGTATATTCTGCCTAAGCATCTGGATGAGAAAGTAGCCCGGCTGCACCTTGAGAAAATCGGTGCTAAGTTGACTACCTTGACTCAAGAGCAAGCTGATTACATCAACGTTAACGTTGAAGGCCCATACAAACAAGAACACTATCGATACTAGTGGAGCAGAATAGAGCGCTGGCTGTTAGCCAGTTCTCGTTTGTTTAGTTGCTTGTTTAAATTTGTATTAGATCAGTTGATGCATCGTATTGCGATGTTCAGCAGATCACCCGGTTAAAACAAGCTTCTTGTTTGTCCTGGATTCGTTTGGCGCAGCCTACTTTGGTGCGCTGGTTTAGATTGGTGCACGCAATTTCCAGGGCGCGTCGAACACCTGTAGTAGGAGTTTGACCTATGAACGATTTTTATCCCGAGCCTCCTCGGCCTGAACTCAGTTTTGAGTTCTTTCCACCGCGCTCTGCGATTGGTACAGAGCGCCTAGTTGATGTTTATAAAACACTAAGCCAATTTGCTCCGCAGTTTGTTTCAGTAACCTATGGAGCGATGGGTAGTACCCAAAAAGGCACTATGGAAGCGGTTAAGCAACTGCAAAGTTCCGGTGCCCAAGTGGTGCCGCATGTCACTGGTATTGGCAGTCAAAAAGTCGATATCTGCAAGCTAGTAGATTCATATTTAGCGCTTGATATCGATCGCTTTGTGGTTTTGCGTGGTGATTTACCTAAAGATCATATTGATCGAGGTGAATTCCCTTATGCCGAGAACCTATTGCATTTTATTCGCTCAGAGTTTGGTGGTGACTTGCATTTAGAGGTGGCGGCTTACCCAGAGTTGCACCCGGAATCGACCGACCCAAGTAGTGAACTAAAATACTTCAAAGCAAAGTTTGACGCTGGTGCGAGTTCAGCAATCACACAATATTTTTATAATGTGGATAGTTATTTCGCCTTCGTGCGCGAAGCCGAGCGTGTTGGCATTGATGCGCCCATCGTGCCGGGTATCATGCCGATTGTGAATTATGAAACGTTGGTGCGATTCTCCAAAGCTTGTGGTGCTGAGATCCCTCGTTGGATCATCTCAAGATTAGAACAGTATCAAAACGACGAAGCCTCGCTAAAAGCATTTGGTTTAGATGTGGTAACACAGCTTTGTTGGGATTTACTGGATCGTGGTGTGCCTGGTTTGCATTTTTATACCTTGAACAAAACCCAGCCGGTGGCAGAGATTTGTCAAAGGCTCGGTTTTGATCAACACCAAATACCACAAATACCACAAAGACAACGAGCTTAAATTGGCGTTATGAACACGCAAGCAGCATACAAAATGGTATGCTGTTTGCGAACACCCATGAACGAGGACTCCTCAATGAAAAAAGGTCTTACCCTTTTAGCTATTGGATTGGTAGCGTCAATCACTATGATCGGAACCGCGAACGCTGAAGGCATCGAGTACGGCAAGATGTGCAGTAAGATCAAACAGTGCGCAATGGCAGAAGCTAAGAAAGAAGCAAACTTTCCTCCCGAGATGGAAAAAATGTTCGAGGCTATGTTTGATGCTCAATGCGAGGTGATGCTAAAAAGCTATACCCAAACCTTCGAGGATGCGGGTTTAACATCGAAAGCCAAAGCATGTTCTGATTCAGTTCTAGAACAATCTTGCGAGGAGTTGGTTGCAAGCGAAGGTGAACCAAATACCGCTGAGTGTAAAGACTTCGAAAAAGCTGCCGAAGCCGCTGGCTTAGATTTAAATAACCCACCGAGCTAAAGGAAGCTCTGCAAAAATCTGGGTGAGAAAATTGGATAGCCGATTTTTCGAAATTGAGGCGCAAAATGCAGGTAATAGCGAGCTATTGGCAAGTTTTGCAACAAAAAGTTCGAGAAAACTGATGGTCAAGCTTCCATTCATGATTTTTGCAGAGCTTCCCTAAGATCGTTTGATATCCATATTATCGGCTGGCCATCGGTCAGCCGTTTTTCGTTCGCTACTCTCGTACTCGCATTAATGAACAGCCCACTTTTAGATTTTTTAAACTGCGAAGAACTCGATAAGAATTTGTTTCGTGGCCAAAGCCGAGATTTCAAAACCGGTCAAGTTTTCGGCGGCCAGGTGCTCGGCCAGGCAATTAAGGCAGCTTACAACACACTTGATGAGCCGCGTTTTATCCATTCTGCGCATGCTTACTTTTTATTACGCGGCGATGTTGAAGCGCCAATTATTTATGAAGTAGATCGAAGCTTAGATGGCGGTAGTTTTTCGAGTCGTCGTGTCGTTGCGATTCAGCACGGGCGACAGATTCTTCACTTGTCAGCGTCGTTTCAAAAACAAGAAGACGGGGTCGATCACTTTGACAAAGGCCAGCTACCTAAAGAGGATTTGCGTTCTGCACTTGAATCAGAGTTGCCTCAGCAACATACCTTTCAAAGCGACTATTTTGAAGCCTACTTTTTGCCAGATGATCGCGTTAGTAATGAACATGCAGTGCAATATTGGCTCAAAGCTAAACATGAGTTGCCAGCTGAGCAGGCCTGTCATCATTCGGTATTGGCTTACATTTCTGACATGGGCTTATTGCGTGCGGCGTTAAACCCACATAGTTTGACCAAAGAAAACTTAGAGAAAAACCAGCAACGACTAATTATGGCTTCGTTGGATCACGCCATCTGGTTTCATAGGGAGTTTCGGGCTGATGAATGGCTGTTTTACGATTGTCGCCCGCAATCCACTGGCGGTGGCCGAGGTTTTACTTATGGTCGGGTCTATCGAGAAGATGGCACCTTAGTAGCATCAACAGCGCAAGAAGGATTGATCCGTCTAAGACCAAACACTTAGGCCAGGCTTGTTTGAAAGTTTTTCAATAGTTGGTCCACTTGTCGATAACGCCACTGATGCGCGTGTCGATAGTTCGGGTCCCGGGCGGCGTGCCAGATTAAGTCCAGCCATAAGAGGCTCACTTGCGCACTCCAAAATATCGCACGGCCCTGTTTGTTTGACCATGGCGAACTAACGTTCGCGCCATAGGCATTCAGAAATTCTGTTGTCTGGTCGGCGCTTAGATCGGCATAAACAAGAATCGCTGCGATATCAAACCAGGGATTGTTCAGCCCGGCGAACTCCCAATCCAAAAAACGAGTTCTATTTGCTTCGATGACAATGTTCTCCAGCACCAAATCGTTATGACAAAAACACCAGGGAGTTGTGTCATTCACAAAATAATCGAGTGCTATCAGCATCTCTTGATGCTTGATGCGTTCAAAATTTGATACGGAATCTAAATAGCCATTCGCAAATTCTAATAAATCAAATCGGAATGACGATTCAGAAATACCATGCAGTTCTGCCAAGCTAGCCGCTATTGACTTAAGTTGATGGTCTGTTGGTTTAAATTTAGTCTCGTGTTCGATGAACTCCATTAGCAACCAGGGTTTCCTGGCCACATTAACAAGCGGAGCTAGGTTTTGATCGTTAGCCAGTTGCTGGCCTTGTAGCGCTTGCTCAAAGGAATGTTCAAACCGTTTTACGACCCATTGTTTGCCCTCACTCTGAATCAACCAACATTGATGATTCTCCCCGGAATCAAACTGCCGAACTAACCTTGGTGCTTGCGTAAAGCCCCACGCTTGCCAATTATCGATTGGCGACGGCATTTAGGTAGCTTGTTGTTGAAGGCTTTTGCGCCACTGCAAAAAACCAATCATCGAGAGCACTATATAAACCACAAACAACAGCGCATACAGAGCGAAACCGCGATCCAAATACAGATAGATCGTGGCGCTATTAATTATGATCCAATACAACCAGTTTTCTAAAATTTTACGCGCTACCATCCAGGTGGTAATCACTGCCGACCAAGTGGTAAAAGAATCTAAATACGGCAGCGCTGCCTGCGTTTTCTGAGCTAAAAAGTAGCCGGAGACTAAAGCGAGTATTGCCACACTAACTATAGCGAGCAGGTGCTCGGTTGTACTAAAGGAGCGCACTGCTAATTTGCCGTTTTGTGTGCCGCCATAGCGCCATTGATACCAGCCATATACCGCCATGGCCAGGTAATAAACGTTGAGCGCCGATTCCATCAATAAACGTCCATCCCAAAATAAATAGACGCTGGTGCCAGTGCTAACTAAAGCTGCTGGCCAACACCAGATATTTTGTCTGGTCGCCAATAGAATATAGGCAACGCCGAAAACAACCGCGATTAGCTCCAAAGAAGAAGTCGCTAGCAAATCGGCATAAACACGCGCAAAAAAGTCAGTCATAGCTTTTTAGTTCGCGCGCATCGCCTTCCAAATATTTACAGACAAAGACGATTTTGCCGAACCTTTGCATTGAGTCTTTCATCGCCTGGTTCAGTAAGTTTGTAAGCTGATCAAAATCACCAAATAGGCGAGTGCTCATATTCGAGGTGCGAATCTCTACGTCCCCAGCTTGCGAATTCAGTTGTTCTAAAAAAGCGTTGATCTTACTTTTATAATCCGCTTGCAAGGGGTACATACTGATTTCAACAGATAGTTTCATTTCGCACCTTTCAATTGTTTTCTCTTTAGTGTGTTGCAGTTTTACAAGTTAAGGAGTCGGAAGTAAAAATCATCTAATGGAACTACTGAATACGCTTGCAAATTGTAGTAGCTAGTCCTGATCATCAAATAAAGACTCTAAGTGTCTGTAAATCTGGTTGATCAAAAATCAAATTCAGCTTTAACGCCAACCACGCGTGGTGCGCCAAACTGATTGTACTCCTGGGTTTCGTAGAAGTTTCTCGGGTCGTTACCAAAGCTGCCGAAGCCGCGGGTTTGAATTAGCTCATCTGTTAGGTTCTTACCATAGACTGCCATTGACCAATTGTCGCCCTGATAACCTAATTCGAGATTGACTAATTCGTAG
The DNA here is from genome assembly GCA_964455815.1 of uncultured Gammaproteobacteria bacterium. Taxonomy (GTDB): domain Bacteria; phylum Pseudomonadota; class Gammaproteobacteria; order Arenicellales; family Arenicellaceae; genus Arenicella. Next base: position 20,412 of record CAYVYS010000007.1, on the reverse strand, counting down.
CTGTCAGAGCGCTCTTCGTGTCGCTCAGAAAAGAAGAAGGCGTCTTTTGCTTCGACTGAGCCGCTTATGGCAATACGCGGAGTTATCGCATAAGAGCCGCCAATAACCCACTGATAGTTTGGTGCATGAGCTTGGTCCCGACCTGATAAATCAAAGGCGATGCCATTGTCTCGATCAGCATTAATATGGTCAAAGCTCAATAGTTCATCGAACTCGGTATCCAATAAACCTAAGGTTGCGTAGACCGCAAAGCGATCGTTAACCGCCCAATCTACTTCAACTTCTAAGCCCATATTGGTGCCACTGGCTGCGTTGCCAGTAAAGTCGGTAAACGAGCATGGGCATAAGCCGCCAATCTCGCCGGTAGCGATCGAGCGCACGATTGATTGGCTAGTTTGAATGTCTTGTCGATCCTGAAAGAACACAGAAGCTTGCAGATTTAAGGCACCATCAAACCATTGTTGCTTTAACCCGAGTTCATAATTGATCATGGTCTCGGTGTCGAATTCCAAATCGGCTGGGTCAATATTGCCACCCAGATTAAACCCGCCAGTTTGATAACCGCGAGAGACCAGGCCGTAGAATAAGGCGCCATTGTCAGCATGATATTGTAATGCAATTCGCCCGCCCCAGAATGATTCATCTGGGTTGGCGGTGGCGCCATTATTATCGCTGTAGTCGCCGTCTCGTTGTTCTAATCGCAAGCCAGTAGTAAGCGCCCAGTTGCCACCAAGATTTAGATCAACTTGGCCATAAGCCGCCGCATTTGTAGTGTCGAAACGGCTAGCGAAATCGTTTTCTAAAAACGTATAGATGCGCTCGAGTTGGATGCTCTGATCGCGAACATATAAGCCAGCAACCCAGGAGAGGTTCTCTCGTTCAGAGACTAATTTTAGATCAACACTGGTGTTATCGTTCTCGCGAAAATAGCTATCAAAAGAAACAAAGAACAAATCAAAACCCAACAAGTCTGGATCGCAAGCGGTGTTATCGCAAATGCCGACATTGCTCCAGTCTTCGTCAAAGGCATATTCAAGCGAACTGTCAGCAAAGCTAAGCAAACTTTCAAAGCGCAATTGTTCATTGATTTGATAGTTCGCTCGCAAGGAGGCGGCGGTGGTATCCTGACGATCAAAGCCTGGGTCATCGGTGAAGGTGGTGCGAGTATTGTCCAGGCTAAAAGCGTCATAGCCATTATCGATATCTGCCAGTAGTAAAGTGGCGTCAAGTTCTAATCGATCATTAACTCGGTGAGTTAAGCGCGCCCGCGCGGTTGTTTCGTCGATATTATTGGTGTCGTCGCGGCCTAGAAATACGGCGTCGGTAAAACCGTCACTTTCGTACTTTTTAATCGCAAGTCGATAGGCCGTGCGCTCCGACAAAGGCCCAGTAACCACGCCATCGAGTCCAAAGCCACCAAACTCTTCAAACCGCGCGCCAAGTTTTACGTCAAATTCCTGACTCGGGCGATTGCTAACAATATTGATTAGGCCGGCCAAGGCGTTGGCGCCAAACAATGTGCCTTGTGGCCCGCGCAAGACTTCAACCTGGCGGGTATCTAACGTCGTTGCGGCTGTGGCAATCCCAGTGAGATCAATGCCATCGACAACGACACCAACCGAATTGATAATGGGTTCTTGGAATTCACTGCGCTCACCTATACCTCGAATTTGAATAAATCTCCCACGTGACGCACCGGTCGAATAATTAACGTTGGGAGCAAGATTTAACAGATCTTCTAGGTGTTGCGCATTCCGCTGTTCTATCTCACCGCTATCGATAACGCTGACACTATTGGGTAAGTCCAACACGCTTTTTTGAATAAGCTCGGCGGTAACGATCAGTTCTTCGGTAGATTGCGCAAAGGCGGCTGTATGGCAAGCTAGGCTCAATGAGAACATAGCAAGTAGATTAAGGTTTTTGTATTTCATGGTCTCGTCTCTTAATTAAAAGATTTAATAAAAGAAAGACCCGGCAGGCGTGGTAGGTGACTTTACTAAAGTACTTTTTCAAAAGTTCTCAAATGCAAGTCGATTCCCCATCCCTACGCCGGTGCTAACCGGATCAGGTTCATGGGGTTATGTTGCCTCGTGCAAAAAAAGCACACATCAACAAATCTCAGGCTGAAAAGGTCAGCCGCCCCCTGGGCGTCAATTTGACGTCGCGGAGCATAGCATAATTGTGCTTAGAGTGGGAAAGACGCTTATACTAACGCCTCTCTTTTGATCGTCGCGCAGCAGCGTTTTTTTGCCATGTTTGGTAAATTGATTTCGGCCATTTTTCCTGGGCAGGCTCAGGCTCATTATCAGCCAGAGAGCTTCCCTCGTGCGCCCAGAATTCTGATTATCCGTTTTAAATGGATTGGCGACGTAATGCTGACCTCTGTGCTGGCAAATTCTCTGAAAGAAAGCTTTCCTGATTCTGAGGTACATTACTTAATGCACGAGGCGTCAGGCAGTCTATTTGATGATCATCCGTTCGTTGATCAAACGATTGTACTGACCACGCGGCAACGCAAAAACCCAATAGCTTATCTTGGTCGGTTATTGAGATTAGGTAAATATGATTTAATTGTTGACGCGCAATCAACCAACAAAAGCGAATTAATCTCTTTGTTGTGTGCAAGACCTAAAGCCATTTGTATAGGCCGAACTAAATCGGGTCGTGGGCGATTTTTTACGCACACCGTTGATGCCACGCCAAAGCTCGGTCATAAAATTATTGAACGTCTTGCCTTGCTGGAACCGCTTGGTGAGCTCGGTTTTGATACTAAGTTGAATGAGCAGATGGCGATCAACTTACCAGCAAACACGAAAGCACAGTTTCGCCAGGAACTTAGCCAGCGAGGGGTAAGCTTTGATCGTCCTCTTTTTGTGTTTGCGGTTACGGCTAAGTTAGCGCACAAGAAATGGCGCATGCAGCACATCCAAGAAGTCGCTCAACATTGTTTGCGTAAATACAATGCGCAACTTGTGCTTTACTATGGCTCGGAGGCTGAGCTTGATGACGTTCATCAATTTCATGCGCAAATGGAATCCAACCCAGACATTATTACCGGCATTAAGACTAAAAATTTGATGGAACTTGCCGGGCTTATTTCACATTGCGATTTATTCATCGGCAATGAAGGCGGCCCGCGACACATAGCTCAGGCTTTAGCTATCCCAAGCGTTGCAGTGTTTTCACCATCGGCGAAAAAGACTGAATGGCTACCTTCTTCGACTCGTGCTCATCAGGGTGTAGAGTGGGATGACTTGGTCGATAAACCATTAAGCGAAAAAGCAGAGATTCACGCTAAGCTTAAAATTGGGAGCGAACAGTACAAAGATCTGTATCGAATGATCACAGCACAGCCAGTGATTGAATTAGTCGATGATGTTGCTCGTTTTATTGGCTTAGATAAGGCGTCGACATGAGTGACTATGCTTTTTTGCTCGGCATAGCCAGCATCCTGTTTTTTGGTGCCATGAGCCCGGGACCGAGTTTCTTTGTGGTGGCTCGAAACGCTTTGGGAAAATCGCGGGCGCATGGTTTGGCTACTGCCGTGGGAACTGGCCTAGGTGTGTCGATCTTTGCTGTGCTGGCAGGTCTCGGTGTCACCGCGCTTTTGCAAACCGTACCCACCGCGTATCTGGTGTTTAAGATAATTGGCGGGGCTTATTTGATCTATCTTGCCTGGCGAATTTGGCAGGCCGCCAGTGAGCCTCTAGAGACCAAGGTAAATTCAGATAGCCAACAAGGGAGCTTTTCTCAATCCTTTATGCAAGGTTTAGTGGTGCAAACTAGCAACCCTAAGACAGCTTTAGTTATCGCTGGGATTTTTGCCGCATTCATGCCAGCTGAGCCGCCCTCGTTCACCGTGCCATTGATTGCGATAATTGCTTTTGTGATCGACTTTTCTTGGTACGCTTTCGTGGCGCTATGTTTATCAGCACAACGTTCTAGACGGCTCTATGCGGCCGCTAAGGTTTGGCTGGATCGATTCGCTGCGATTCTTTTAGCTTTAATCGGCTTGCGCTTAATCGTTTTGTTTTGAACTAACTGATTTAACTATTTGCCCACCTTGCATCACAAATTTTACCTCTTCCATTAGGCTGATGTCGTCGATTGGGTCGCCTTTCACGGCAATGATATCGGCTAGTTTGCCAACCGATACTGAGCCAATTTCACTTTCCTGATTGAGTAGTTCTGCCGCGTTTATTGACGCCGCCTGTAGAGCCTGCATCGGTGTCATGCCAAACTCAACCATGCGCGATAATTGCTTCAAGTTATCGCCATGCGGGTAGACTCCAGCGTCAGTGCCCATGACCATTTTTACACCAGCTTCGACTGCCTTTCGAAAATTCTCTCGTTGTTTGCCGCCGGTTTGTCGCTCCTTCTCAAGGCTTTCTTCAAGAATGCCAGCTTTCTCGCCCTCGCTCAAAATATATTCAGTGACGTAGATGTCCATAGACAACACTGTGCCATTTTTCTTGGCCAGTTTAATGCCTTCATCATCAATAAAACTGGCATGTTCTACGCTATCAACTCCGGCTTTGATTGAGGCGGTAATACCTTCAGTGCCATGGGCATGCGCAGCAACAGTGATGCCGCGCCGGTGTGCTTCGCTGACCGCTTTACTGAGTTCTTCTAAGGAATACTGCTGTACACCAACTTTGGTGCCTTTTGACAAACCCCCGCCGGTGGCGCAAACCTTAATAACATTCGCCCCGTATTTGATATTGCGTCGCACGGCCTTAGCAACATCCCATGGCCCGTCGGCAACACCATCGCTCTGGGTATCAAAATCGATTGGTAACAAGTTATTGTCGCAATGCCCGCCAGTAATGCTCAACGAAGGGCCGGAGACAAATAACCTTGGCCCGACTATTTCTTTGGCATTAATAGCGTCGCGCAGCGCCACGTCGATGAAACCAGGTGCGCCAAGATTGCGTGCGCTAGTAACCCCGGCCAGTAAGGTTTGTTTGGCATACAAACTACCTCGTAACACCGCTCGAGCTTTAGAAGTGCTAAGACGTTTGTAACCATGTTCATCGGCACTAGAGGTTAGGTGCACATGCATATCGATCATGCCTGGCAACAAAGTGTGCCCGCTTAGGTCGATAATTTCTGCGTCAGCTGAATCCGAAGCCTGTAAAGATTCGATTCGCCCATCGTTAATCAAGATCCGTGGGTTTGCAATGACTCGACCCTTTATAACATCGACCAAGGCATCGGCTTTGATGATTGTTTGAGCATTTGCACCAGCAGAGAAACTCAAAAACAAGCCTAGTAGAAAAAGTAAGCGCATCGAATGTCTCCAAATAAAGCCCAAATAAAATTTAGTGTCGAAAGTGACGCATGCCAGTAAACACCATAGCGATGCCTGCTTCGTTGGCAGCGGCGATTACTTCATCATCGCGCATCGAGCCACCGGGTTGTATAACGGCTTTGATACCCGCGTTGGCGGCATTATCAATACCATCGCGAAATGGAAAGAAAGCGTCACTCGCCATTACTGATCCGGGCACTTCAAGGCCAGCATGTTCAGCCTTAATACCAGCGATGCGAGCCGAGTTCACACGGCTCATTTGCCCTGCGCCAACGCCGATGGTCATTTGGTCTTTGGCGTAGATGATGGCATTGGATTTAACATACTTGGCGACCTTCCAGGCAAATAATAGATCGGCCATTTGTTGATCGCTCGGCGCTACCGTGGTCACGGTTTCAAGTTTGTTGGTGAGAGCTAAGTCATTATCTTGCACCAATAAGCCACCGGTAACTCGTTTGTATTCGCTTGGATTGCGATCGGCATCGCTCCAGATCCCGCATTGCAAGGCCCGAACATTGGGTTTGTTGGTGAGCGCCTCTATGGCTGTTGGATCAAACTCAGGCGCAATTATGACTTCCACAAATTGCTGCTCAAGAATGCGTTTGGTGGTGTCACCATCGAGCGTTTGATTAAACGCGATAATGCCACCAAAGGCCGATTCAGGATCAGTTTGATAGGCCTTGTCGTAAGCCTCGCCAATCGATGAGCCTATAGCAACACCACATGGGTTGGCGTGTTTTACGATCACGCAGCATGGAGCGTCAATAAACTGTTTAACACACTCTAGTGCAGCGTCGGTATCGGCGATGTTGTTATAAGAGAGTTCTTTGCCCTGCACCTGAGTGGCGGTGGCAATGCCGATTGGTGCTTGGTCTTCTACATAAAAGGCCGCTGCTTGATGCGGATTTTCGCCGTAACGCATCACCTGCTTAAGCGTGAACTGCTGGTTAAAAGTGTTAGCAAAGCGCTCCGATTCTCCATCACTATTGATGGCACCAAGATAATTGGCGATCATGCCATCGTATTGAGCCGTGTGCTCAAAGGCTTTGGTTGCCAAGCGAAAACGGCTTGCTTCGTTAATACCGCCCGTGCTGATTTGCTGTAACAAATCATCATAGTCGCCGGCGTCAACCACGATGGCGACATCGCGATGATTTTTGGCGGCGGATCGAACCATGGTTGGGCCACCGATATCGATATTCTCAATTGCCATCGGTAAATCGCAATCGTCTCGTTCTACTGTTTGTTTAAACGGGTAGAGATTCACCACTACCATATCGATTGGTGTGATGCGGTGTTCATTCATGATCTCGTCATCGGTACCACGTCGTCCCAGAATGCCGCCATGCACTTTCGGATGCAGAGTTTTAACGCGCCCATCCATCATCTCAGGAAAGCCCGTGTAGTCAGAGACTTCAGTAACCGGGATCCCGGCTTGGTCAATCAAATTGGCGGTGCCCCCCGTGGAGAGCAATTCAACTCCGGCGTTATGTAAACCGTGAGCGAAGTCAATCACGCCGGTTTTATCAGAAACGCTGATTAACGCGCGTTTGGGAATAATGCGCCCGCGGCCAGAAGAACTATTGCGCCCGCGGCCAGAGGTACTATCGTGCGCCTGATTAGAATTAGTAGAGCTCATACAAGGTTATAGCTTTTAAGTTTCTTTCGTAGAGTGTTTCGATTGATGCCTAGCATGTCGGCGGCACGCGTTTGATTACCATTCACTTGCTGCATTACCACTTTTAAGAACGGGCGCTCAACTTCGCCCATAAAAAAGTTATGTAAATTAGTAGGTTCCTGGCCGTTCATGTCCTGGAAATATTGCTCCATTGAATGCGTTACGCAATCAGCAAGGGGGTCTGACTTGGTCATTTTTGTTTTAGTTTTTTTCATGCACTCTAAGCGGCATCTTGTAATAGGCAGAATTCTAGAAACTGCCTGAGTAGATCGACTTGCTCGTGTGTGTTTTCAGTTGTGGTTAGTTGTTGGCGGTAGTGTGTCTGACAAGGCATGGGCCAGTGAGATAAATACCATTTAATATGTTTACGAGCGAAACGTACTCCAAGATGTTCGCCATAAAATTCGTGAATTGCCTGCACATGGCTGACAATCGTATGCGCTCGTTCCTGCAATGAAGGTGCAGGCAAAGGTTGCTGGTTTTGCAAATAGTGCGCAATCTGACTGAATAGCCAAGGCTTGCCTTGAGCAGCGCGCCCAATCATGACTGCATCTGCCTTGGTGTAATCCAAGACTTGCCTGGCTTTTTGTGGTGAATCTATGTCGCCATTAGCGATCACTGGAATAGACACGGCATCTTTAGCGGCACGAATACTATCGTATTCGACCTCACCAACAAAACGACAGGCGCGCGTACGCCCATGAATCGTAATCGCCTGAATGCCTGCCTGTTCGGCAATCTGCGCGATTGTCACAATATTACGACGCTGCGGGTCTGTGCCGGTGCGTACTTTGACAGTAACTGGTACCTCAACGGCGGCAACGACACTGCGTAAAATCGTATCGACTAGCTGTTCATCGGCCAATAAGGCAGAGCCGGCCGCTTTTTTACACACTTTCTTGGCCGGGCAACCCATATTAATGTCAATAATCTGTGCGCCATTAGCAACATTGTATTGCGCGGCCTCGGCTAGTAACTCGGGTTCGGTGCCAACCATTTGCACGACCACGGGTTCAGGTTCGCCACATAAATCATGTCGATATCGGCTCTTGGTGGTATGACGCAAATCGCTGCGACTCGTTACCATCTCGGAAACCACCATACCAGCTCCGTGTTGTCGGCAAACTTGACGATAAGGTTTGTCGCTGACTCCAGCCATCGGTGCGGCGATTACCTGATTTGCCAGTTTGTAAGGACCGATTTGCATGCGCCGAAGATGTAAAGTTTGTGTTTGTTATATTTTTTATGGGCGGTGTTTAAACACTGCCAAAAGAGGACGACAAATAATACTGTTGGGTCACTAAGTGAACAAGTGACTCAATTAAAATAATGGCTAAATTTTAATCACTTTAGACGTTATTGGCTTAACAACTTCAATTCATAGCCAGTGGCATTTTTGGGAAAGGCTAACAATTCGATTGCCAGTCGGCGATATTCTCGCGAACTCATCATGGCATCCAAATCATTGTTGTATGCATAATCCTCGGGCGATAAGTTTCGGCGCGACAACAGATTTCCTTGAGCACTGAATAGGGTTAACTCCAACCACGGCATGCTTTGTTCTATTTCAGCGTGATTAATCAACCCAACTTGTAACAAAATGGTGGAAGACCGCGTTGGATGAGGCCGAGTTCTGGCCGACACCAATTCCATTTTGCTTAAGTCTCGGCGCACCGGCAAAGCGACATTGCTTTGTGAGACTCGCCCGGCAAATTCACTCGCAACACTGGTAACAAAACGCTCGGCGCTCGAGCCTGGGTTGAACCAAACGCCCTGCTGCAGCCAAAGCTGATACACCAGGCTCGCGGCCAGACCGACACAGGCTATCAATAGCACAGGAGCGAGTAACCAACGGCTCATTTTACCTGAGCGCTCTGAAGCATCCAAAGAAAACGGTGCTTCTGATTCATCATCCTCAGCATCAAGAAATTGCGAACTGCCAGGATCAGATTCTAGGCGATCGTTGACTACGGCTGAGCTCTTTGCGGCACCGTTTTCATTGAGCAATTTATCGGCAATCAACGAGTCCACTTCGTCAATCAACTTGGCATCATCCGGCTCCGGGGTTGATGCTTGAGAAACTGGAACATTCGCCACCGATGCTGCAGGAGTCGTCGCTGGCTCGGCCTGTATGGCTGGCTCAGCTGTAGTGTTTGGTGGCGTTTGAGCTGTGGACTGGCTAGAGGCCTCAATTTGGCTAGAGGCTTCTGTTTTGCTATCGCCCTTATCCTGATCATAACGTTGCTTCTTTGCCTTGATGTTAGTGATAATTTTTTCGGTGCTGAGTCCTTTCGCTAGCTCGGCTTCTGCATGAGCTTCTGCGAAACCGATACTCAATTCTGAGTGCATCGAAAATTCACGCGAAGCGTCCAGGTTTTTGATGTCGGTAAAACGAATCGGCGTACTAACTTCCTCAATCTCTTCTTCAGGTTCCTGCGTTAATGGTTCGATAAAAACCTTACGAGGGTCGAACTTGGGGATTTCGCCTTCGGTGTCCAGATGCGCTTGAAAACGCTCGCGGCAGGTTCCACAGCGCACCATTCCCTGAGACACGCGATATTGCTCGTCACTAATTACATAGCTAGTGAAGCAATGCGGGCATTGAGTTTTGTGCAGCGCCATGGGCGATAAAAAGTTTCCTCAACGGCCAATTAATAAGCACCATTGATCTTGTTGTTGTCGTTCAAATTCGAGAGATACGGCAAACGCTTTTTCGACCCGGGATGCTTGTGATTCTAGGATACCAGTGAGCAAAAGCGTGCCGCCCGGTTGCAAATGTAGCAGCAAGGTGTCGCGCAATTCAATAATAACTTCTGCAAGGATATTGGCGATGACCAATGGATAGCGCCGCGCAGCAGGTAAATCTGATGGTAAATATGCCTCTAGTTGTGAGCCTACCTGGTTGCGTTTAGCATTGTCGCGCGAGGCTTGCACCGCCAGCGGGTCAATGTCTACCGCGTCAGCCATTGCGGCATTACTAAACAGCGCGGCAATGGCCAGCAAGCCTGAACCGGCACCGTAATCGAGCACCTTTTGCCCGCTGAGATTCTGGCTAGCTAACCACTGTAAGCACATATGTGTGGTCGCGTGTGTGCCAGTGCCAAAAGCCAGTCCCGGGTCGAGAATAATATTTCGTTCTTGTGGTTGCTCTGGCTCACACCACGAAGGGCAAACCCATAGTTCATGCCCGACCTGAATTGGCTTAAATGACTCTAGCCAGACTCGCTCCCAATCCTGATCCAATAATCTTTCAATACTGACGGGTACTTCAGGTTGAAAATGCGATTGCACAAAATCGACGATTTTGCTGAGGTCAACTTCACCATCGAACAAAGCAGTTAGACGTACCGTTTGCCAATCAGGTTTACCTGGAAAGGCTACTTCATAGAATTCATCCTCACCGGCGTTCTCTGAGGTGATGGCCTGCGCTAGAAACCCTTCCAGTATATTGCTCAGCTTGTCGGCCTCAGAAGCGCTAACAACAAAGGTCGCTTGCTGCCAACTCATGAGCCGTATTGATCAATCCAGCTTTGAATCTGAGCCTGATCAATCACGCCGAGCTTTTGCTCAAGAATCACACCCTGGTCGTCAATTAATAGGCTATAAGGCAATAAACCTTGGGGATTACCGCTTTGTTCCATCAATGTCATACCGGTTTGTTCGGCATACAAAATTGGGTAGCTTATATCTAAAGAATCCAAAAAAGGCTGGGCCCGTTCGGGGTTATCAATAGCGATACCAAGCACCCTAAAGCCGTCTTGCTGATGCAGTCGGTACATTGATTCGAAAAGCGGCATTTCTTCCCGACATGGCGCACACCAGGTCGCCCAAAAGTTAACCAAATTAAGAGATCCTAAGGCCTCTCGTATTGCTTGTGTTTGTGCTTCTTGCCCAGGTTGGAATTTTTCAAGCTCGGCATTTAGCAAGGCTGACGCCTGTTCAGTTTGTTCTATTTGCCCCCGATTTAATGCTGCACCAATCACAAACGCGATCAGTGCCGCGACCACCAACAGAATTTTAGTTTGTGCCGACATTTAGTTAGCTCTGTTTAAGCGAGACAAAAAAGCCTGCTCATTCATATAACCATATTGGCGCAAACCTTGATATTCCTCGCCATTAGGCGCTACATAAATGGTGGCTGGTGGGCCAAATACGCCAAAGAATTTTTTCAGTGCTTCGCTGTCATCATTGGTGTCAGTTACGTCGACTTCGATCAGCTGCCAGCTGCCGAGCGCCTCATGTACCGATGGCTCAGTGAAGGTCGTACGTGCCATTCGCACACAGTCCAAACACCAATCGGCGTAAAAGTCGATTAACACCGGCTTTTGTTGTTGTTTAGCCTGATTCAATAATTCTTTGGCGGCGGTCAATGTGGTCACACGATCAAATGGCACCTTGGCTTTCTTAGCTTCCCCAGCAAATACCGAATCAAGCGGCTTTAAGATATTGTCGCCACCGGCGCTGGCACCAACCAAACTCATACCGCCCCAGATTAGCAAGCCAATAGAAGCCGACTTGATAATCGAGCTTAACAGATTAGAGCTAAAGCGATCAGCCAACTTGAAGATGTACACTCCCGCCCAGATTAGTAAGCCAGCCCACAAAAACAATGCGGGCACACCGTTTAAAAAGCTGGCTAAATAAATCGCAACGCCAATCACCATGAAGCCGAATAAAATTTGCACTTCATTCATCCAGGCTCCGGCCCTGGGTAATAACCATCCGGCGCCAAAGCCAAAGGCGATTAATAGCAAACCCATACCCAGTGCCATGGTGCTCATTATGCTCGCGCCCAGCACAGGGTCACCTTGAGCAATCGCGGCGCCTAGGTTAATAATCAAAATAGGCGATACACAAGCACCGACCACTAAGGCCGAAATTAAACCTAGAAAGAAAGTTGATATTGATGCCGATCGTGATGACACGGCGGTGCTACTGAGTCGTGTTTGAATACTGGAGGGCAGCTGAATCTTAAAGACACCAAACAAGGATGCTGCAAGCGTTAATAACAACACGCAGATAAAACCGATAACCCAGGGGTTTTGAAAATGCGCTTGCAGTTGGGTGCCGGTCGCGCCAGCGATCCAACCAGCGATTCCATAAGTCACAATCGTGCCAGCGACGTAACAAATCGATAGCCAGCCCGCACGAGCCCGCGATGGGTTTTCTTGCCCTGCGATCACGCCAGCCAAGATCGGGATCATCGGCAGTACACAGGGAGTAAAGCTCAATAATAAGCCTGCGCCAAATGCTGCTAACACATACGCCCAATAAGATTTATCGCTAGTGCCTTCATCCGCACTAAAGCCAGTAGCGGAATCAGCTGACGCGTTAGCCGTGCTGGTAGCTTTTGCCACAGCGCTTAAATCGACGTCGCTTAAATCTAAATTGATGGCGCGAAACTGTGGTGGGTAACAAACGCCAACTGGTTTGTTACAGCCTTGGGCTAAGAGAGTTATCGATACTTGCTTTTGCCCTTCAGGAATCGCCGTGATCGGTAAACGATAAGAAACATCGGTAAAATACACTTCAACTTCGCCAAATTCAGGGTCTTCCTCAATAACCCCTTTAGGATAAGTTGGCTCACCAAAACTCAGCCCGCTATTGGTGTTTTGCACACCGAACTGATCGCGATACATGTAATAGTCGTTGGCTATCAGCCAATCGACCACTAGCTCATTCCCTTCAAGCCGCGTATCGTGCACAAAGGCTTGATCTTCAGCTAATAGCTCAGGCTGCTTTTGCTTCCAGAACTGGGCAGAACTCGGGCTGCTAAACACCAAGCCAGCCAGCGTGAGTACCAGCAACGCAGCCAAACAACGGCCATGCATAAGATTAGAAAAAGACATTAGATAAGGGAGTTAAGTCATTCAATAGCTAGTTAAGACCGAGCGCAAGTGATTAGGCTGTCACCTTTACTTGCTATTGTGCCATTATTGAGCCAATTTCTCGATTATCAAGATGCAATGTCCAAACCTGTCATGAATCAAGTCCAGCCATCAACCAGCCGATTTTTACCAATAGATGGTGTCGTTAATTTTCGCGATCTTGGTGGTTATCAAACTGAAAACGGTCGCCAAGTAAAGTGGGGCAAGGTGTTTCGTGCTGGTCAGTTAGATCGCCCTAGCAAGCAAGGCGTGCAAAGTTTACAAGATTTACAAATCGCAACGGTGGTTGATTTGCGTTTCAACGAAGAAACTCGAGGTTTCCCGACCAATCGTCAAGCTCTACCGAAGGCCGACATTATCGAATGGCAAGATTATTATCAGCTTGAAGAGCAAGCAGAGGATTCGGCTGAAGAGATCAAAATGTCCTGGCGTCAGGCTCTGGACACTGGCGATGCCGAACAAGTGCGCGAGGCCATGCGAGTTAATTATCCGGTCAAACTTTATTCGCACAAAGGTATTTATCGAGCCATGTTAGATCGCTTGATCGCTGGCGAGACTCCGCTGATATTTCATTGCGCCGCTGGTAAAGATCGCACGGGAGTTGGCGCCGCGCTTATTTTAGGTTTGCTGGGCGTGAGTCGCGACGACATCATTGAGGATTATCTATTAACGCAGCAGGAAGTACACAAATTGCTCGATCACTTTCGAGCCGCCGGGGCTGCTAATGCCGATGAGTTTAGTGATTTGCAGAATCGATTGCGACAATACCCAAGCGATGTTATTGCCCCGGTGTTTGAAGCCAACCCAAGTTATATAGAGACATTGCTCAACTATGTGGAGCAGACTTACCAGGGCTTTGCGAATTATGCTGAGCAAGTGCTGGCGTTTAACGCTGACCAGCAGCAGTCTTTAAAGGATGCCTTGCTCGTCAGACAGGCCTAATTTTTCGACTTAAGTACTTGGCTCACTGCCGACATTTCTTCCTCAGTGCCAATGCTGATGCGAATAAAATTATCGATGCGAGGTTTATCAAAATAGCGCACCAATACTTTTTCTGCTCTTAGGGTATTGAAAATATCGCGCGCATTTTTATCAGGGTGCGAAGCGAATACAAAGTTGGCTTGCGACGCTAATACCGAAAAACCCATTTCGTTAAGCTCGCGGCTAAACTTCTCTCGGGTGTTAATGATTTTGGTACGACATGCTTGAAAATAATCGTTGTCAGCAAACGCTGCTTCAGCGCCAGCTAGCGCCAGCGCATCGAGCGCATAAGGGTGAAAACTATTTTTAACTCGCTCTAAGGCCTCTATCAAATGCGCCTGCCCTAATGCCAAACCAACACGCAAGCCTGCCAGGCTTCGCGATTTAGAAAGCGTTTGCGTGACCAGTAAATTGGAGTGCTCCTCAATCAAGCTAATGGCGCTTTCATCAGCGAAATCCACATAGGCCTCATCAACAACCAATACCGCACCGGATTGTGACTCGGATAAGCGTGCTAAAAGTGTTTCGATTTCTCTTACTGGCAGCATCAAGCCAGTTGGCGCATTTGGGTTGGCAAAAATAACGCCACCGGCTTCACCAGCATAGTCATCAACCGAGATTGAAAAGTCATCCCGCAGTGGAATCTGTCGATAGTCGATATCAAAGAGGCCACAATAAACCGGGTAAAAACTATAAGTGATATCTGGGAATAATAGCGGCTTAGCCTTTTTTAACAGGCCACGAAAAACATGCCCCAAGACTTCATCAGAACTATTGCCAACAAACACCTGGTTGGCATCCAAGCCATAGTAGTGAGCGATGGTCTTTTTTAGCGCGCTCGCATTCGGGTCGGGGTATTTGCGCAGATTATCACTTGCCGCTGAGCGAATTGCGGAGAGCACTTTAGGCGAAGGGCCATAGGGGTTCTCATTAGTATTGAGCTTGATTAAGCCATCTACCCGGGGCTGTTCACCAGGCGTATAGGGCGTTAATTCAGCAACAATGTCAGACCAAAATTTACTCATCTTATTTGAAAGACATTCGCGGCTGGCTCGCGAGCTCACCAACTGATTCAGTTTGCGTTAAGCCAGCATGTTAATAATAGCTAATTAGTGAGGGGTAATAAGTTTATCATTGTTCGCCTCTGCTACACTAAGTTCTGGTCATTGTTATGGAGTTGTTATGTTTATACGATCAATCAAAACCTTTGTTATTACCGTTGCGGCTGGCATGGCATTTTATGGTCAGGCTATACACGCTCAAACTGAAGGCGTACAAATTTATGACTTTTGCAACTTTGGGGGTGACGCCGCGCAGGTAGAGCCCGGTGAGCATGGCAACATGGGTAAAGTGAATTTCAAAAATGATCGCATTTCATCGATTCGTGTTCCCGAAGGCTTTGAAGTGCGTATTTACGAACACGACGATTTTAAAGGCGACTTCGCGAATATTGATCGTGATATTCGTTGTTTTGATCGGTTTTGGGACGATAAAGTCAGCTCAATAAAAGTGGTCGACGTTCGCCCACAAAGCGATCGTCGTTTCGACAGCCCGCGGCCGTTTAATCAAACAGCACCAAGAATTGATTCGAATGTGAGTGCGGCGAATGTATCGCGCGTAGCGTTTGGTCGTTCCGTGCTGCAACAAACCGGTGAAAAGCAATGGCGGTTAGACAATGCGCGTAAAGGTGTCTCGCAGTTCGATGAAGTCGCGCGCGAAAGCAATAGTGTGCTGTTAAGCAATCAGTACACGGCGGAGCGCATTCGCATTGACTTGTTCGCCCGAGATGTGACCATTATCAACCCTAATGGTGAGAGTCAGCGATTCCCAATTACTGGTGCTGCTGCCGCCGTTAAAGTGGCGACTCCAAAGCCTAGATTCGAGTCACCAAATCAAAACACTGTGCAAAGTGGCCCACAAAGCACGCCGAAAGTGTATCGCTTAGCGAATCGCTGTTTTCGCTACCGCGCCTATACCAAAGGTGGCGTTGGCGGTGTGCGAGTTTTCGGTTCACTCAAGTTTCGTCAGTTTAGTAAAAACCCTATTCAGGGCCAGGTATGCATCAATAAAGAAGACACACTTGAGCTGCAAAAAAACAATCAAAACACCGATGTGTTTTTTGAAATCAACGGCGATGTGTTTCGATTCGCGCCGAATGAAGCTCATGATGTATTCAAAAACACCTGGTATCGTCGCCACACCCAGCTTGTCGTAAGCGGTGGCTAAGACGGTCTTTGTGAAAGTCTATACCGGCGCCAGCATTGTTGACGCCGGTTTGTTTCAGAACTTACTGGAGCAACACAATATCCCTACGCAAATGCGTAACTACCATACGTCGTCGGCAATCGGCGAACTGCCTTTCGTTGAGACTCACCCTGAAATATATGTGCCAGAGCCCTATCGTTTGCAAGCGCTGCGCCTACTTGAAGAGCTCAATGAAGATCGTAGCGATCGCGACGACTGGCAATGCAAAACCTGTGACGAAGCAAATCCGGGTAGCTTTGATCTGTGCTGGCAATGCGGTGATGCGCTTTAGATTATCAGCGTCATACAATATGTTGCATGAAAGCCCTTACATTGAATTTAGAAAATTAGGCTTTATAAAAAAGAGATAATTGCCTAAGCAAACCTGCTGTCTAATCTAACCACTTATCGAATTCTAACTACTTATGCCCTTTCTGCTGCTACTTATACTTTTTGTTGCGGTACCCATCATAGAAATCACCTTATTGCTGCGGGTGGGAACTTCGATCGGTGTGTTTAACACCATTGCGTTTGTGATCTTCACCGCTGTGCTTGGAGCCTACCTAGTGCGCATGCAAGGGTTTGCCACGATCAATAAAGTGCGCGATGAAACCAACGCTGGCCGTGTGCCAGCCATGCCAATGGCCGAGGGTGTTGCCTTATTATTTGCTGGCGCGGTATTGCTTACACCTGGGTTTATGACCGATGCGCTCGGCTTTGCACTGCTAATTCCACCAATCCGCCAAGGCCTTATTCGTTGGGTGGCAACTCATTTGATGAAAGGTCAGGTACACACCGTTTACTCAGCGACCAGCTCACCAATGCAAGCCGAACGCGCAACCGGCGATGTCATTGAAGGCGAGGTCATTCCGCCCGAGCAAAAACGCTAAGTGAGTTATCTCGCACAATTTTGCTCAAAGAATGCGCACCAAACGCTTGACATTAAACACTTCATCCCTATTATTAGCACTCCCTAAGGCTGAGTGCTAATTTACGCTCAGCGCATACAAACATTAGCATTTATTTTTTATTTATTTGGAGGCTAACGAATGGCTATTCGTCCACTTCATGATCGCGTTCTTGTTCGTCGCAACGAAGAAGAAGAAACCTCAGCAGGTGGCATTATCCTAACTGACTCTGCCAAAGAAAAACCGGTTCAAGGTGAAATCGTCGCCGCCGGCAATGGCAAAATTCTAGAAAGCGGCGACGTTCGCCCGCTAGAAGTCAAAGTTGGCGATACTGTATTGTTCGGCAAATACGCTGGCACAGAAGTCAAAGTTGACGGTGAAGAGTTATTAGTAATGCGCGAAGACGATATCGTCGGCATCGTCGAATAGAAAGGAGAGACTGTTCTCAACGCAAGCGTTAAACACGGGCATTAAGCCTAGCTTGCAACTTAATCGAGAATCAGTCGCCACTTTCCTAAGATCATAATTTTAAGATTGAACATATTTAAACAGGAGAATTTCAATGTCAGCTAAAGACGTAAAATTCGGTGATGAGGCGCGCGCTAAGATTCTGGCGGGCGTTAATGTATTGGCCGACGCGGTCAAAGTTACACTAGGCCCTAAAGGCCGCAATGTTGTACTTGATAAATCATTCGGTGCACCAACGGTAACTAAAGACGGTGTATCAGTAGCCAAAGAAATTGAGCTTGAAGACAAGTTCGAAAACATGGGCGCTCAATTGGTAAAAGAAGTCGCATCTAAAACCAATGACGTAGCTGGCGATGGTACAACGACAGCGACTGTGCTAGCCCAAGCCATGGTCAAAGAAGGTTTGAAAGCGGTTGCCGCTGGTATGAACCCAATGGATCTAAAGCGCGGTATCGACAAAGGCGTAACTGTTGCAGTTGAAGCTTTGCAAAAGCTAAGCAAGCCATGCGAAGACGCAAAAGAGATCGCCCAGGTTGGCACGGTATCAGCCAACTCCGACGAATCTGTTGGCAGCATCATCGCTGAAGCAATGGACAAAGTCGGCAAAGAAGGCGTTATCAGCGTAGAAGAAGGTCAGTCACTTGAAAACGAACTTGATGTGGTTGAAGGCATGCAGTTCGATCGTGGCTACTTATCGCCATACTTCGCCAACAAGCAAGACACCATGATTGCTGATTTGGAAAACCCAATGATCTTGTTGCATGACAAGAAAATCTCCAACATCCGTGATTTGCTTCCAACGCTTGAAGCGGTTGCCAAAGCTGGCCGCCCATTGTTGATTATTGCCGAAGATGTCGAAGGCGAAGCCTTAGCTACTTTGGTAGTTAACAACATTCGTGGCATCGTCAAAGTGTGCGCTGTGAAAGCACCTGGTTTCGGTGATCGCCGCAAAGCCATGTTAGAAGACATTGCGGTTCTAACCGGTGGTCGTGTGATCTCAGAAGAAGTTGGCATGAGCCTTGAAGGTGCCACTTTGGAAGACTTAGGTTCCGCTAAGCGTGTGCAAGTTTCAAAAGAGAACAGCACGATCATCGACGGTACTGGCGAAGCGCAACAAATTTCAGATCGCGTTAACCAAATTCGCGCACAAATCGAAGAGTCTTCTTCTGACTACGACAAAGAGAAAATGCAAGAGCGCGTCGCCAAGCTAGCAGGCGGTGTGGCATTGATCAAAGTTGGCGCGGCCACTGAAGTCGAAATGAAAGAGAAGAAAGCCCGTGTTGAAGATGCACTGCACGCAACTCGAGCTGCTGTAGAAGAAGGGGTGGTTCCTGGCGGCGGTGTTGCCTTGGTTCGTACCCTAGACACAGTTGCCAAAGTAAAAGGTGATAACGCCGATCAAGAAGCCGGTGTTAAGGCCATCTTGAAAGCCATCGAATCGCCACTACGCCAAATCGTTGATAACGGCGGTGATGATGCCTCAGTTGTACTAAACGAAGTCGCTCACAACAAAGGCACCTACGGTTACAACGCCGGCACTGGTGAGTACGGCGACATGATCGAAATGGGTATTCTTGACCCAACGAAAGTAACCCGCACAGCACTACAACATGCAGCATCCATTGCCTCGATGATCATCACAACAGAAGCGATGGTTACCGATGCACCACAAGATGCTTCAGCTGCTCCAGCAATGCCAGACATGGGCGGCATGGGCGGCATGGGCGGCATGATGTAAAGAGATTTACGAATGCTGCGAGTGAAAGCATTCTAAAACATCAGCGCCCAGCGCAAAACCAAAGCCCCGGTCAATCACCGGGGCTTTTTTGTGCCTAATATATTGCTTAGGCGTATACCGCTGTGGATTCTTGTATCCGATCTAATGGGCTGGTTGTACCTGCGTAATGTTTACCAATAATGTGAGTATAGATCTGGGTCGTTTTCACATCAGAGTGTCCGAGCAGTTCTTGTACTGTTCGTATATCTGTGCCACTTTCTAGTAAGTGGGTCGCGAAGCTATGTCGAAACGTATGACAACTTACACGCTTATTAAGCTCTGCTGCTTTCACAGCTTTTTTTAAGGCTTTACGAATCACGCTGCTATGTAAGTGATGTCGGCACAATTGATTTGTGACTGGGTGATGGCACAAGGTTCGAGAAGGAAATAAAAACATCCAGCCACTTGTCTGAAAAGCTCGCGGATATTTTCGACTCAAACCAACCGGTAACGAAGGGCCGATACCAGATGCATTGTCTTCAGTTTGCTTTTCCAACGCGACCTCTATCTGCCTAGCAAGATCTTCTTTTATTTGCGTGCTCAAAAGAGTAACTCTGTCCTTTCGACCTTTTCCATTTCGAATTGTCACACTATTAGATTCAAAATTAATGTCCTGCACTCTCAGTCCTAATGCTTCAGAGACACGCAGGCCGCTGCCATACATGGTTTCCACAATCAGTTTATGCAGACCCTCAAGCTTATCAATAACGCGTTTCACTTCACCAGGCGTCAAAACTGTTGGTAAATAGCGAGACGGTTTAGCCAAACTGAAGTTTAAATTGGCAACAGGTGTTTCCAAAAATTTATTGTAGAGAAACATAATTGAGTTCAAAGCGATACGCTGTGTATTCGGTGAAACTTGGCGGTCATTCGCTAAATGATCAAGAAAAGCTGTAATCTCAACCCTACCTAAATAGGAAGGATGGCGATATTGATGAAATCGAATGAAATATTTAATCCAATAGATATAGCTTTTTTCAGTGCGAATACTATAACCAAGCAATCTCATTTTACGACGGATTGAAGTAATAAACGGGCTACGCTTTGGCACAAATCACCTCCTTATGAAAATCAATAACTGTATTTATATACAGTTTATTTGAACAAAACCAAAATATCAAACACTTTCACAAACATTAACTGCTCACTTTTAAGCC
>CAYVYS010000006.1:23964-88255 GCA_964455815.1 uncultured Gammaproteobacteria bacterium | reverse complement strand
CAGGTCATTACCCTTTGGGGCTTATTCGTCTTGGCCTGCGCTGTTTTTTATTGGCGACGGTACATAAAAAATCTTTATATCATGGCAGCGTTGAGCGTGCCGCTCGTCACTATTCTCAACCCATTTTTTATCGACTTATTTCTTCGTCATTACAACTCAACCACTGTGTGGCGATTGTGCTATCTAATCCCAATACATTTCATTGCAGCAGATCTAAGCGAATATCATTGGAGCCGACTCAACTCATCGAGCATGCAGTTCGCTTATCGGTTTCGCTCAGCAGCCTTTTTGATATTAGTGGTAGCTCTTTTGCTGCCGATCGCCAACACCTGGAATCAAACTCATTTCAGTCGCGTTCCTACTTTAGCTTCAAGCGACCCGCAATTGAGCTATAAACACTATGGAGACTTACTCGACTTTTTAGCGGAACTGCCTAGTCAAAAAGTGCTTACTGACCCAATGACTGGTTATATGGTGTCAGCGCTTAGTAAGCATCACTCTAATCGTAGAAAATTCTTTCGAGGCAAAAATTTTATTCGTTTTTCTTTTCTAGACTATACCCACAAACCTCTTTCACAATTCAGAGACCACCTAATCATTGTCAATCAACGACCAAATAGTAAAAGCGTAGTGGGAAAATTGAGTGGCCATTGGCGAGAAATAGAATGGCTTGATATCCATAATTACTATCCAACTGCACTACTCGAGCGCTTAAAGTCTGACGACTTTGAGAAACTCTGGGAGAACGAGGAGGTTAGTGTTTATCGTATTAAGTAGGCGAATAACAAACCAAACAAAAACTCAGATCCTATTAGACCTATCTGCGTACCACAACTTGAACTCAGCTTTCAAGTCTTTCTTGTATAACGACGCCTTGTCATTGCTACCATGAAAGACTGTAACCGCGCCTACTTGAGAGAGCCTTGGCTTTTCAATCTCAGAAATGGCTTTTCAATCAAGATATAACTGAAATACGCATAAAAATACGACGATAAAAAAACTAGGGCAAATAATACCTGTGGGTTTAATTGATAGTGCGACAGTTTGAATCGAAACGACATATGGATAATATAAATACTATAGCTCAGCAAGCCTATATGCCTTAGCCACCAGAATGTAAGACACTTGTTGATTAGTTTTTTATCGCTTGATGTGGCGGCCAAAAATAGCACCAAGAACCCAAAGAACCACCATTCTGGATGAGTCCAACCATTAAACCTGAAGCCGGCTGGAATACCTGGATAAATCGCACTCCAAAAATTATTGATCATATAAGTTGAACTAAATACAAGTGCAACAAGTACAACGACAGCTAAAATAGAAATCAATTTTTTTAACCATCCCACCACAACCACGTTGCCCCATGCCTCTTGCTTGTGAATAAAAGCAGTGAGCACTCCACCGAGAAACATCCAAAAATAGAACCCAACACTTCTGTCCATCATCATGTCAATCTGATGAATATCTTTATAAACGTAGGCCAAAAAAATTAATCCAACGATTAACGTCAATCTAAGAATAGCGTGTTTAAGCACGCTCAGAGCGATGATCACTATCGGAAAGAGAAGATAAAATCTGGCCTCTTCTGCAACACTCCAGAAGTGATTCCAACCTTTGACAAAACTCGCGTTCCATAACAGCCAATCCAGAGGCGCAGACGACCAAAAGAAAATTACTAAACATCCAAGCCAAAAAGCAGGAACAAGCCTTAGCAATCGATTTATGAAGTAGGCTGTGACAACTGGCTGGCTACGCATTCTATTGGGGTTTTCGACAAACGGTAGAGTGAGTACCATACCGCTCAGAAAGAAAAACAAAAGCACGCCCAAGCTACCTTGACCATACATGCCAAACGCCGATGTATGACTCATCAAAACGATGATAACTGCTATTCCTCGTAAACCATCTAATTCTAGATAGTTTTGACCATACGATGATCGCTTGCTACGCACATCGTTGAATGGAGACAACAAGTAGCTCAAACTCATTGATAGTATTTCTTATACCAATTCGCAAACCGCCGATTACCCTCTTCCGTTGAAATTGAGGGCTGGTAGCCAAAATCGTTTTGTAGTTCGGTGGTATCGGCTAGTGTTCTTGGTACGTCTCCGTCTTGCATAGGCAGATAGTTGATGATCGGCTCTACGCCAAGATGTTTGGCTAATTGCTCGATGTAATCCATAAGCTGAACGGGTTCGCCACGACCAATATTGTAGACTTTAAAAGTATCGCCTTGAGTACTCTCAACGATTCGTACTACGCCTTCGTTGATATCTTCAATGTAGGTGAAATCGCGAATCATATTCCCCTGATTGTAAACAGGTATTGCTTCGCCTTTGAGCATTCTAGAAGCAAAACGAAATGGTGCCATATCCGGCCTGCCCCAAGGGCCATAGACGGTAAAAAATCGCAGACCAGTGCAACGAAAACCATAAAGGTGAGCATAAGAATGCGCCATTAATTCGTTGGCCTTTTTGGTGGCAGCATAGAGAGATATTGGTCCATCCACCCGGTCGGTTTCACGAAACGGAAAGTCGTCGTTTTTGCCATAAACCGAGCTCGAACTTGCATACACAAGGTGAGGTACTTCGGCCTGTCGGCATCCCTCAAGGATATTGCCAAAGGCAACCAGATTTGAATCGATGTAACTGGCTGGATTCTCCAAAGAATAACGCACACCAGCCTGGGCAGCTAAGTGCACCACAACATCGAAGGATTCTTGAGTAAAAAGTGCCGCTGTCTGAGATCTGTCTTGCAGACTAAATTCCTTCAAACTAAACGACTCGCTATTTTTGTGCGCGAGAGTTTGCGCTACCCGATCTCGTTTTAGTGCGACATCATAATAGTCATTAAAGTTGTCTACGCCGATAACGGTATGACCCTTATCTAACAATCGCTGAGAAAGATCTGAACCGATGAATCCAGCCGCGCCGGTAACCAGTATTTTCATTGAGGAGTAAAAGCTTTGTTTGAAGCAAAGGCATTAATTACCTTTTGATGCGCAAGTATATATTACAATTAGGCTTAGCGTATCTATGATTCTTTTAGCAACACCAGTTACTCCAAAAAATGCATTCTGAGCAATTCATTATTACTCCTCGCTGGCTGGTTCCGGTGGTGCCGCGCCAGGCCATACTTAGCGACCATAGCCTGGTCTGCGAGGCCGGCAAAATCATCGCAATTGCACCAACCGAGCAAGCATTGAAACAGTTTCCAAATGCCCAACAAATTGAACGACCGCACCATGTATTGCTTCCTGGCTTGATCAATAGCCATTCGCATGTTGGCATGAGTTTGTTTCGAGGGTTTGCCGATGATTTATCCTTGATGAACTGGCTTAATGATCATATGTGGCCAGCCGAAGCAAAATGGATGAGCGCCGAGTACGTCAGAGCAGGCACCGAGCTGGCCATCGCAGAGATGTTGCGTGGGGGCACGACCTGTTTTAACGACATGTATTTCTTCCCGAATGAAATTGCCAATATCGCGCAAAACATGGGGATTCGCGCTTTTGTCAGCATGATTGTGATCGATTTTCCCAGCGCCTGGGCAGAAACACCAGATGAATATTTCGCCAAAGGGATCGAAGTGCATGATGAAGTTCGATCACTGTCGCGCATCAATACCACGATGTCAGCGCATGCGCCGTATACCGTTTCCGATGAGTCGTTTAAACAAGTGCGCACCTTTGCTGACGAATTACATGTGCCGGTTGTAGTACACATTCATGAGACCGAGCAAGAGATTCTTGATTCGATCAAAGAGCATGGCCAAAGACCTCTGTCGCGTCTGCATGAGTTAGGCTTACTCAACCCGAGATTAATGGCTGTACATATGACCCAGCTTGATGAAGCTGAGATCGCTTTATGCGCCGAGCAAGGGATTCATATCGTGCATTGCCCTGAATCGAATATGAAACTGGCTAGCGGGATTTGCCCGGTGCCAAAATTATTAGCGTCAGGCAGCAATGTTTGTTTAGGTACTGACAGCACTGCGAGCAATAATGACTTGGATATGCTCGGCGAAATGCGCAGCGCTTGCTTGCTTGCTAAGGTGGCGACGATGGACGCCGAAGCCCTGCCCGCCTGGCAAGCACTGGAAATGGCTACCATTAATGGCGCTACTGCTTTAAATATTCAAGACCAGATCGGTTCGCTTGAAGTCGGCAAACAGGCTGACATGATTAGCATCGATCTTTCAGATAT
Source organism: uncultured Gammaproteobacteria bacterium (assembly GCA_964455815.1). GTDB lineage: Bacteria > Pseudomonadota > Gammaproteobacteria > Arenicellales > Arenicellaceae > Arenicella. Next base: position 84,050 of record CAYVYS010000006.1, on the reverse strand, counting down.
TTCTACTCAGCCGGTTTACAATCCGGTTTCTCAAATCGTCTACAGCGCTAACCGAGACATGGTGAATGATGTCTGGATTGATGGTGAAGCGCGCTTGTTGAATAAGCAGCTGCAGGGCATCGATTTGACTAAGATTCTCAATAACACCGCCACTTGGGGCGCACGCATTCAATCGCAATAAACTATTCTCTAAAGACTATGAATACCACGGCCAATGTAGACCCAAACGAAATTCAAAAGTTTGAAGAATTAGCAGCGCGCTGGTGGGATCCTGAGAGCGAATTCAAACCGCTACACAAAATCAATCCACTGCGCTGTGATTACATAAACCTTCACTCACCAGTTAAGGGGTTAAGCTTGCTTGACGTTGGTTGTGGTGGCGGTTTAATTAGCGAACAAATGGCGGCGTTTGGTGCCGAAGTAACCGGCATTGATATGGGCGAGGCACCTTTGAATGTTGCCAAGTTACATCTATTGGAAAGCGGCCAAGAAGTCGAATATTTGCAGATCACGGCGGAGCAACTGGCCGAACAACGCAGCGAACAATACGACGTCGTTACTTGCTTAGAAATGCTTGAACATGTACCTGACCCGTCGCAGGTAGTGCAGGCCTGTGCCGACTTATTAAAACCTGGCGGAGACGCCTACTTCTCGACTATCAACCGCAACCCCAAGGCCTGGTTGTTCGCCATTGTTGGCGCTGAATATGTGCTCAAATTATTACCCAAGGGAACGCATGAGTATGAGAAGCTGATCAAACCCTCAGAGCTTAGCTCGTTTGCTCGCCAATCAGGGCTGGAACTTAAGCGCATGATCGGTTTGCACTATAACCCGCTAAGCCAACACTACAAGCTAGCGCCGGGCGTGGATGTGAATTACATGATCCACTGCAAAAAAGTTTAGCTTGTCTTCTTATTCGCCTTCTCAACAGGGGCATTAATTAATTCTTATGGAACTCAAATCCTTATTGCTCGATCTTGATGGAACTCTGGTCGATACCGCTCCCGATATGGTCGGAGCGCTTGACCGTTTATTAGTGCGTCATGGTCTTGCAAAAACCGAATACCAGCAATCAAGCCAACTTGTTTCCAATGGCGGCAAGGCTTTAATCGAATTCGGCTTTGGTGAGGCGATCCAACAGCACTCGGCAGATGACCTACTAGCCGAATTTTTAAGCGATTATAAAGACCATGTGTGTGACGATAGCCAATTGTATGATGGTATGGCCGAGGTGCTTTCGTGGTGTGAGGAACAATCCATCGCTTGGGGCGTGATTACCAATAAACCGGTTGAACTCGCCAAAGGCGTCTTACAAGGCTTGGGCTTATTTGAACGCTGCCAGATATTATTGGGCGGCGATAGCTTGCCAGTCAAAAAGCCCGACCCAGTGCCGATGTTACACGCCTGCATGGTGTTGAATTTGGCACCGAGTCAGTGTTTGTACGTTGGCGATCACGAGCGAGACATCATGGCAGGAAATGCCGCCGGCATGGACACCGCCGCCGCGCTCTGGGGCTATATAGATGAGTCTCAATCACCAGCACAATGGAATGCCGGGGCTTTATTAAATAGCCCCGCTGGCCTGGCAAGGCTATTAGATGAAAGGATAAATAAATCATGACCCATCAGCGAACAATTCTGGTTACCGGCGCCGCTAACGGCATTGGCCGCGCGGTGAGTATCGCCTTAGCTGAGCATGGCGTGACAGTCTTAATGCTCGATAAAAAAGCGCGCCATCTTGAAAAACTGTACGACGAGATTTGTGCGCGCAACTATGCCGAGCCGATTATTCTACCGATTGATTTAGAAACAATTAGCGCTGAATCGGCGACCCAAATCGCTCAATCCATTTACGATGATTTGGGTTCATTAGATGGCGTTTTGCATAACGCCGCTGAGCTCGGATCACCTAGCCCAATGGATCAATATGATCTGAAATATTGGGAGCTGGTGATGCAGGTTAACCTGCATGCACCCTATCTGCTAAGTCGAGCGATTTTGCCACTGTTAAAACAAGATCACCAAACTAATTTACTGTTTAGCTCTGCAGACGTTGGCCGCTCACCAATGCCCTATTGGGGCGCCTATAGCATTGCCTATGCAGGCATAGAGGCTCAAATGAAAATTTGGGCCGAAGAACTCGAAGCGGTCTCTAACATCAAAGTTAACTCCATTGACCCAGGCCCAGTTCGCACGCAATTGCGACGGCGCTCGCATCCCGGAGAAAGCCAAGCCAGCTTACTCTCACCGCAAGCCGTTGCACCAGCTTATGTGACGCTATTGACGAAGCAACATGATCACCATGGGCAGCCATTGACGCTGAATGATCTAGCAGCGAATGTCGACTAGCCTGAATAAAATAAACTCTAATCTACGATGAGCCTGAGCTAAAAAAACCTGGCATTTTGGTAGTAAACTTGCGGATAAAAAATAATACTGGATTGCGTTTCATACCTAGTGCTTGCAGTGCTTTATAAGATCGCCAATTGGCGCGAATTCGATTTAGAACACCATTATTACTAATGCCACCTAGCCGCATACGAACCCAGACTTTAGGGATATAGCGGCTGTTGATCTTAGTGATTTCAAAAGCACGGGCACAGTATTCCAAATCGGCCTGAGCGCCTACCGACACATTATATTGGCCGTTTTTTTCATGCACTGTTCGGCGCAAATACAAAGTTGCGTGCGCTGGCATCCAGCCGGAAAAGCCTTTGCCAGCCTGATACTCTCCCGACTGATATTTACGCCTGACACGGCTGAGATCGTCAACATCTACGTACACCAAATCGGCATAGACAGCATCAAGACTTTGATCAGCAAAGGCTTCTGCTATTTGCGCAACCACCGAATGATCAGCAAACACATCGTCAGCATTTAGAATGCCTACTACATCGCCACTCGCCAGCGCCATGCCTTTGTTCATAGCATCGTATAAGCCATTATCCGGCTCACTAATTAAATGCGATATTTGAGCTGCTCGCTGATTCAGAATATCAAGAGAGGCATCGGTAGAACCGCCATCAATGACGATATGCTCAATATCCGGATGGCTTTGCTCGGCAATAGATTGCAGCGTATCAGCAATCGTATCAGCGGCATTGAGAACCACTGTGACAATCGAGACTTTCATGGACGCCGACGCGCTTTCCCTTGGCTACTTTTGGCAGACCCTTTTTGAGCTTTTGATGATCGAGCTTTAGCCTTTGGCGGGTTTTCTTTTTGCGGTTTTGAACGTGAGTAAGCTTTAGATTGCCCTTTAGATTGCCCTTTAGATTGCCGTGTTGAATGTTGGCTTGAATAGAGCTGCCCGGCAAACTCCTTTTGCAAGCCAACGCTGCTCACCAAACGCTCCAGCTGTTTTGGAGCCAGCTTAACATGCTGACCGCGCTTCACACTTCGAGGCAAGCGCACCGTGCCATAGCGAATTCGTTTCAAGCGGCTGACCGGATGATCAACCGCCTCACAAAGCCTTCGCACCTCTCGATATCGCCCTTCTTTAAGGATAACTCGATACCAATGATTAGTGCCTTCTTCGGCCATATTTGCGGCTAAAACGCGTTCAAAACGTGCTGGTCGACCATCTAGATCAACGCCCGTTTGCGTTAGTTTTTCTATGGTCTCAGTACTCATCAAACCACGCACGCGAACCAAGTACTCGCGCTCTAGCCCGGTACTGGGATGCATTAACTTGTTCGCTAGTTGGCCACTATTCGTCAGTAAAATCAAACCACTGGTGTTGATGTCTAATCGCCCGACTGAAACCCAGCGGCCCGCTGGTAGTGATGGCAATTTGCTAAATATGGTCGGGCGACCTTTTGGGTCTTTGCGAGTGCAAATTTCGCCTTCGGGCTTGTGATAAAGAATAGCTTTAATCACTTGTTTGTCGCTGGCAGATAGCCTGACTTGTTTGCCATCGACCAAAATTCGATCGGTGACTTCGGCTCGATCTCCTAGTTTGGCTCGCTTGCCATTAACACTGATACGGCCGGCTTCTATCCAAGTTTCTAACTCGCGTCGTGAACCAAGACCAGCATGCGCAAGCAGCTTCTGCAGCCGCTCACTCATCTTTATCTTGTGAAGAGTCCGACTCGTTCTCGTCAGGAGTGCTTTCTTCAGGGTTATTTTCTTCAGCAGTACCCCGCTCAGATACACTCTCGACGGACTCTGTAGAAGAATTTGCTAAAAGCTCGTCTTGTTCAAGCTCGGCTTGATCTTCGGCGGTTTCTGCTTCGGCAGCCTGCTCTTCAGGATGCAGTTCTATCACCTCAGCTTTGTCTGGGTTTTGTTCGCTGGCATCTGATGAGCCTGCTGTGGTCTCGGCTTCACCGCCTTGTTCAACCAGACCATCCATTGGCAAGGTCAAATTCATTTCTTTGGCAATTTCGCCCAGCTCGCGTTTCTCCATCAACTCGGGCAATTCGCGCAGGCTTGCCATATTAAAATATTCTAAGAACCCTTGTGTGGTGCCAAATAGAGCTGGTCTGCCGGGCACATCGCGATGCCCGATCTGCGCTATCCAGCCACGCTCTTCGAGAGTACGAATGGTTTCACTACTGACACCAACGCCGCGTATCTCTTCGATGTCGCCACGGGTAACGGGCTGACGATACGCGATTATTGAAAGCGTCTCTAGCAGCGCTCGCGAATAACGAGGCGGCTTATTGCCACTGAGCTTACGCAGCCAGGGCGAATACTTTTCTTTACTCTGAAATCGCCAGCCATTGCCAATACGCCGCAGCTCAACACCGCGGAACTCGCATTCATCTTGCAAATTCAAAATCACATTTTGAATATCCACTTTGCTAGGCTGGGCGTCATCAGGAAACAACGCCATAATTTTTTTGACGCCCAGAGGCGCTTTAGCAGCATATAGTGCGGCCTCGATGATATTTTTAAGTTCGCTATCAATTACTTGATCGTCTTCGGGCGTTTTCTTCTTTTGTTTGACCATGTTGATTCTTTTTTGTTTCATTCGCGAGTGCGGTGACTAAACCATGACAGGCAATTACGCCGCTCGTTTTATATGAATTGGTGCTAACGGTTCGGTTTGCACCACCACCAGCATGTCATCGCGAAATAGCTCTAAAAGCGCGATGAATGTCACCACCACGCCCAAACGACCTTCTGCGGACGTAAATAACTCTTCAAAACTTAAATAGTCTCGCTCTTGCAAGCGCGTCAAAATACTGGTCATGCGTTCACGCATAGATAGCATGTCGCGCGATACACGCATGCTTTGATTGGCATCAGCACGCACCATTACCGCCTGATAGGCGCTGACTAACTGCTTAAGCGAAACCTGGGCTTTAACCTCAGGCGGGCTTGGATCATCGAACTCAGCATTGGCAGTAAAAATATCTCGATCCATTCTGGGTCGATCATCGAGCTTATTAGCCACATCGCTAAAGCGCTCGTATTCCTGTAAGCGCTTAATCAGCGCCGCCATCGGGTCTTCTTCGTCTTCGACGTCGGATTTTGGTTTAGGTAACAACATGCGAGATTTAATCTCGCCTAATAGCGCCGCCATCACCAGATACTCGGCGGCCAGATCCAAATTGGCAGCGCGCATAATCTCAACATAGTTCATGTACTGGCGCGTAATATCTGCGACTGGAATATTGAGAATATCGATATTCTGTTTGCGGATCAGATACAGCAATAAGTCGAGCGGCCCTTCAAAGCTCTCAAGCACTACTTCCAAGGCATCGGGCGGAATGAATAGGTCTTGTGGCCAATCATTCATGACCTCACCCATCACCACCGCGCGCATACTTTCGGCGTAAATCCGTTCGGCGTTATCAGCCTTGGCCTCGGAGCTAACTACCTCAGCAGATTCGTCAGTAGTATTCGTTGGGTCTTGTGGCTCGTTACTCATGGTCATGGCTTAATAGTAATCCAAATTCATAGTTGAGCGAACTTGTTCCATAGTTTCATCAGCGGTTTCGCGCGCTTTTTCACAGCCATCGGCAATGATTGATCTAACCAGAGTCGGATCCTCTTCATAAGGCTTGGCACGCTCCGCGATCTCCACCTGTTCTTTCAAAAGAGCGTCAATCAACGGTTGTTTGCAATCAATACAACCTATACTGGCCGTTCGACAACCTTCCTCGGCCCAGGCTTTAGTGCTGTCATCGGAGTAGACATGATGAAACTGCCAAACCGGGCATCGATTGGGGTCACCAGGGTCATTGCGCCTTACTCGCGCCGGGTCTGTCGGCATACCACGCACGGCTTTTTCAACTCGCGCAGGGTCATCGCGCAAGGCGATCGTATTTCGATACGATTTACTCATCTTCTCTCCATCTAAGCCTGGTAGCTTAGACGCTTCGGTGAGCCTTGATTCGGGTTCACTTAAGATGGCACGCCCCCCGCCTTCAAGGTAGCCAAACAAGCGCTCGCTCTCGGCATTACTTAAATTTTGATTGCTCGAGAGCAAGGCATGTGCTTTCTCCAAAGCTTCATGATCACCGCGTTCGGTGTATGCATTACGCAGATTACGGTATAACTTGGCACCTCGTTTGCCCAGTTTTTTGATCGCTTCTTCGGCTTTTTCTTCAAAGCCTGCCTCGCGACCATAGAGATAGTTAAATCGGCGTGCGATTTCGCGCGTTAATTCAATATGCGGAACCTGGTCTTCACCTACTGGCACGAACTGAGCGTGATACAACAAAATATCAGCTGCTTGAAGTACTGGATAACCCAGAAAACCATGCGTGGATAAGTCTTTCTCTGATAACTTCGCTTGTTGATCTTTATAAGATGGCACGCGCTCCAGCCAACCAAGCGGCGTTATCATCGAGAGCAGAAGATTGAGCTCGGCGTGCTCTGGTACTCGAGACTGAATAAACATGGTTGCTCGACTTGGATCCACACCGACGGCCAGCCAGTCAATTACCATTTGCCAGACGTTTTCGCTTATGGTGTTTGAATCTTCTTCGTAGTGAGTGGTGAGCGCATGCCAATCGGCCACAAAAAAATAGCAATCAAACTCATGTTGAAGCTCAATCCAATTTTTTAGGACACCATGATAATGGCCCAAATGCAGTCGGCCTGTAGGCCGCATTCCCGAGACGACTCGCTCGGCCTGCCCTGTTTTAGAAATCATGCGTTTATGTGGAAAATTATTATCGTAAAAGTGTAACGTATCGCTAGGTTTGCAGAAAGGAGATATCGCCTGCTCCCTCACGAATTATACGTAAGCGATCCTCATGCCAATCGATCACAGTCGACGGCTCGAGCGTGCCTATGCCACCATCTATCACTAAATCAATATCATGCTCAATGCGCGCACGAATTTGCTCAGGGTCTGCTAGCGGAGCTCGATCACCTGGTAGTATTAAACTTGAACTCATGATTGGCTCATCCAGCTCGCGCAGCAAATCACGGACAATATTGTGATCAGGCAGACGCACTCCAATAGTCTTGCGTTTGGGATGCACTAATCGATTTGGCACCAGGCGTTTGGCTGCCAAAATAAAAGTATAGGGCCCTGGAGTGAGCGTTTTAATCAACCGGTATTGTTCATTATCGATTTTGGCGAATTGCGAGACCTGTTTTAAATCAGCGGCGACTAAGGTGAAATTATGATGGCGATCGAGTTTACGAATCCGCCTTATGCGGTCAACCGCTCTTTTATCATCAAGATGACAGCCAAGTGCGTAACTGGAGTCAGTCGGATAAGCAAGTAAACCGCCAGCACGCAATATTTCAACTGCCTGATGGATCAAGCGCGGTTGCGGGTTTTGTGGATGGATAGAAAAGAACTGTGCCATTAATCAGAGGCTCCCAAGCTTTTCACACTAACAATCGATGAACAATTTGATCGCTAAAATCTCGCTCTTCTAATAACTGGTCAAGCATTGGCTTTTGGCTTTGATGAATTACATCAAGCAAAGGCTTAAGCACAAACAATCTTTGCTGCCAGCGAGGATGAGGAACAATTAGCTTGTCTTGTTTAATCTCCTGCTGACCAAACAATAAAATATCGATATCGATCATACGCGGCGCATTTTGATTGCCTGGATCGCGTTCGCGCCCTAACTGAAGTTCGATCTGTTGCGAATATTGCAACAGTTGCTCAGCTTGACAACTAACATCTATGGCAAGTACGCAATTAATAAAATCATCTTGCTCGGCGTAGCCAACCGGGCTGCTTTGATAAAAATATGAACAGCGCAGCTCGTGGCAATGTGACCATGACGATAAAGCCGCCCGCGCCATGATCAGTTGCTCTATCGGGTCGCCTAAGTTGGCACCTAAACCAAGATAAGCGGTAAGGCGCGGCGCCGATTTACTATTAGTCAATGCGCTCGTTAGAAGTGAGGAGTCTCATCTACGCCATTATCGCTGGCGCCAGGAACACGCCGTTTGCGCCGAATTTTAACTTTCTTATTTCTGTCATTAGAGGTTACCGCGTACTCATCAGCCGGACGAGCGTCGTGATAACGCGCATCGTTGCCACCTGATTGATAACGGCCGCCGGTTCGCTGCCCGCCAGAGTGTCTTCGCTGACCACCAGACCGGTTGTTCTTTTGAAAATTATTGGCCTTTTTTGAGCGATGACGATTGCGGTTATTGGTATTGCGATTCTGCGCACCACCTGACGAATTGTGAGATTGGCCTCCGGCATTATTTCGCGCATTAGACTGGCGATTATTTGACCGCCGATTATTCGATTGACGCCCGCCCGTTCTGTGCGTACGACTGCCGCGACGATTCGAATTATTTGCACGAGCGTTTCCATAGCTATCGTTATTGCCATAATTATCGTTACCGTAATTGTCCTGGCTTTGGCGATACGCAATGCTGTTTCCATCCGGCTCATTCTGGTGATGCTGTTGCTGACGCGCCTGACGCTCAGCACGGTAAGACTCAGTCACATCGGCGATCATTTGCTCTTTTGCAGCATCATCGACTTCCTGAATCTTAGTCCACCATTCAGCAGTATCGCCTTCTATTTCATGTAACTCATTGCGCAATAATAAGAAATCATACGCAGCACGGAAACGGCGATTATTCAAGCAGGCTTTCACCATACGAGGGTTTCGTTTGATAAGCCTAAAATGGATATTCCAGATATCTAAAATAATGTCGGCTAGTCGCTTTGGCACCGCCACATATTGATTTTGATCGCGCAAGGCATCATTCATGGCAACTCGCCAGGCATGTGACTCATTGGCACCATCTTCCATCAGCGTTTGAGCATCTGCACGCACCGGGTCCCACATCATGCATGCGAATAAAAATGCCGGAATCACTGGCTTACCTGCTTTCACGCGAGTATCAGTATTTTGTAACGCGCGCTCAGGTAAACCTTCCACCCCCTCTTCAACCATGGCGTCTGTGAACGGGAACAAATACTTAAACAACCCCCATTTTCGCAATAGCAAATAAGTATTGTAAGCGGCGCCGCCGTGGAATAACTTTAAAACCTCTTCGAAGAGTCGCGCATTAGAAACATGCGATAACAACTTACCTTGTTCTTTGATTAGCTCCAGCGCTTCTTCTGGCATCTCGAATTCTAACTTCGCAGCAAAACGAATGATTCGCAGCATGCGCACCGGGTCTTCGGTGAATCGCTGTTCTGGTTCGCCTATGCTTTTTAATTGCTTGTTCTTTATGTCCTCGAGGCCACCAACAAAATCCAATACTTGTTTGCCTACGCTGTCGTAATAAAGTGCATTGACGGTGAAATCGCGTCGAATAACGTCTTCTTCAATCGTACCAAAAACGTTATCTCGCAACAGTTGACCTTGTTCGCCTTCGCTCATCTCATTGCGGCCAACCCGTGCTCGGTCAGATGCGTCTGCGCGAAAAGTGGCAACTTCGATCACTTCTCGGCCAAAGCGCACATGAACGATTTTAAATCGCCGCCCGATAATGCGCGCATTGCCACCGAAAAGGCGCTTAATTTCATCCGGCTTGGCATTGGTTGCTATATCAAAATCTTTTGGTTTGATACCAATCAATAGGTCGCGAACACAGCCGCCAACTAAATAAGATTCAAAACCCGCCGATTGTAAATCGGCGACTACTTGGAGAGCCTTCTCGCTTATATTTTTGTTGTTGATGCCGACGTCCGCTGCGGCAATACGATTTGCTTCAATCAAGGGAATATCTACTTTTGTGTTTCTTTAAACATTGGTTAACGTTCCGCAGACCCATTTTAATTCGCCCCTGCCATGGGCTGCGCCGGTTTTAGTCTATTGCATTGTCGCTCTCGAAAATCGTGATCACAAGAAAGGACAAACGCTTGTAATGAGTTCAGTATTTTTACTTTAATCTATTGTGATTTGTTCGTGTCTAAGCTTTTTTATCTAAGGCGTATTCAATATTTAGCGACTCTTCGCTGCTTTTGCGCACTTCCTTTCGTGCTTAGCAAAAGTCTGGCTGAAATTAACTAAATAAATTCTTTAACTGATTCTCTAAATGATTATATAAGGACATCTAATCTGGTTTAAATCGATTAACGATCAATCTCAATTCAAGATGTAAACTAGGTTCTCGCGCGGTTAAAAATATATATGGCTAAGCTATCAGTAAACTAATTCGACTTAGCCGGTCAAACGCTTTGAACTTGATTTGAGTCTAATAAGGAGGATCTACCTTCTTCCTACCCGTAATTGTGCACAATTTGCTGTGCGGTTGCCAGCCCTTTATTCACATTTATTACCGCCAACCTAACCACGTGGATGATGTTGCTGATGCAAACCCTGTAACCGCTCAACTGCAATATGGGTATATATTTGGGTAGTTGACAAGTCAGCATGCCCGAGCAGCATTTGCACCGATCGCAGATCAGCCCCGTTGTTGAGTAAATGAGTGGCAAAGGCATGGCGCAGTGTGTGCGGCGAGAGACTGACCTCTATACCCGCTTGACGCGCATACTTTTTAATCGCATACCAAAAGGCCTGACGAGTCATACCGCTGCCTCGCGCCGTTACAAATAAAGCGTCGCTTTGCCGCGCGCCCAATATTTCGCCACGCGCCGAATTAAGATACTGATGCAAGCACTCGATGGCCTGCTCACCGAGCGGTACCAGCCGTTCTTTATTGCCTTTACCAACGATACGAACCACGCCCACATCCAGATTAACCTCAAGCATGCTCAAGCCGACCAACTCGCTAACCCTTAAACCAGTGGCGTAGAGGGTTTCTAACATGCTGCGATCACGGATCCCAAGTGGGTTGTCAGCCGCTGGGGCGGCCAGCAAAGCACTGACTTGATCTTCATTAAGTGTCTTGGGCAATGAGCGAGCGCCTTTGGGAGACATTAATTGCGCACAGGGATCAGACTGAACCTGATTCTGGCGCAACTGGTAACGATAAAAGCGCCGCAAGGTAGACAGGCTTCGTGCGCTGGAACTAGACTTCGCCCCTTCGCTCATCAGGTAACTGAGAAAGTTTTGTACTTTATCAGCTTCAATTTTTAGCAAATTTTCCGGCTCGATAAATTGAGAAAATCGCTGCAGATCCGATCGATAGGCGCTTAAAGTATTGCGTGATAAACCCGACTCCAGCCACATGGCATCAATAAAACCATCAATGGTGAGCGAGTTGTCAGTCATTATTCGAATTCAAAATACGCATCTGCCGAGATTGGCTTGCCATTAATAAACGCATCGGCGACTAATTTAAATGGAACTAAATCAACATCGCTTTGCTGGGCATTAATCAGCTTCGCAAAGCGCGCATATACGCCCTCATATTCGCTATATCGCCCGGCTGGTGCGATGTCGAATTCTTTGCCATCTAAACTAAGCTTGGCACCGTCTTTATGTAGACGCAGCAATCCATCATTGGTGTGAAAATCGATTGCACGCTCGTCTTCGCTGACATCCCAGTCAAAGACACCACTGACTTTAGAACCGCTGACCGATTGCATCTCTAACCGGGCGGCAATTGGCGCTTGCTTGTTTTTGGGAATCAACAACTCCGAACTTTTGATGAAGATTGGTTCGGTAAAACATTCAGTCAAAATTGACAAACCGTTAATGGCCGCATCAAATACACCTAAGCCACCAGCTTGCCAAATCCACTCCTGGCTGGGATGCCAGCGACGCACATCTTCTTTCCAGGTCAAAACCACAGCTTTGATCCGCCTTGAGGCAAGCCACTCTTTGGCCGTGGCAACAGCAACAGCGTGGCGCGAGTGCCAACTCGCATATAAGCTAACCCCACTAGCCGCCGCCACTTCGCGTAAATGATCTACTTCGTTGATGGTTGCGCCCGGCGGCTTTTCCAGCAATACATGTTTGCCCGCCTCCAATGCTAAGACCGCCATTGGATGCCTGAACTGGGGTGGTACACAAAGTGATAGCGCATCTACATCGCTATCTGCCAATAAATCATCGATGGTCTGAAAAGCCTTCACACCATCAACGCTGGCATTGCGGCTGGCAGTGGCTTGCAATGTAAATTGCTCATTATTGTCGATCGATGGCAAATGCTGATCGCGGACAATTTTGCCCACGCCCACAATTCCAAGCTTGATGGTTGGATGAGTCATTTCAATTTACGAGCTCTATGTATAAATTTTACAACGAAAAAAGCAACCAAATTATATATCATATTTATCTTATAAATAATGGAATGAGGATAAATTTACACCCGCTATCATGCGCCAAAGTCTAACCTAATGCCTAATACTATATGCATAGCTTCGGGCGCTTGTTACAAAAAGAGTCATTGTTGATCAGTGCATCTGACTTGCCATTCGAGCATAATATCGCTCGATGTCATTTTTACCGCTAGCTTCGAATATGGCCGACCAACAGCTCGTTTTAGCTTCATCATCAAAGTACCGAAAAGCACTACTAGGTCGACTCATGGTACCATTCTCAACGGCAAACCCGGATATCGACGAAACCCCTTTAGTCGGTGAATCTCCAACAGCATTGGTCGAACGATTAGCAATAGAAAAAGCGCGCGCGGTAGCCACTGACTTTCCTCACGCTTTGGTTATTGGTTCTGATCAGGTGGCGCTACACGGCGATGACATCGTTGGCAAACCTGGTTCGCATGAAAATGCAGTAGCGCAATTACAGCAGGCCTCGGGTAAATGTATCGAACTATTTACCGGCCTCGCGCTGGTCAATGCAAAAACAGGGCGTACGCACTCCTTAGTCGAATCCTTTAAAGTGCACTTTCGCCAACTGACGCTCGAACAAATTGAAAACTATTTACGCAAAGAGCAACCCTATCAATGCGCTGGTAGTGTCAAATCCGAAGGGCTCGGGGTCTCGATTATTCAACGCTTTGAAGGTGATGACCCCGCTAGCTTAATTGGCTTGCCCTTAATTCGCTTAGTAGCACTTCTTGAGCGAGAGAATTTTGACGTGCTTGCCCGGTAGAGATGCTGAGCCAAATCACTCCCATTATTCTCACCTTCAACGAAGAGGTGAATCTTGAGCGCACTCTTTCGGCGTTATCCTGGGCGAAGGAAGTTCTGATCGTTGATAGTTATAGCACTGATAACACGCTAGCTATTTGCCAGCAGTTTACCAATACCAGAGTAGTTCAGCGCCGCTTTGATAGCGCGAGTCAGCAGTGCAATTTCGCTCTTGATCAAGCGCTTAAAACACCTTGGGTTTTATCCATGGATGCTGACTATATTGTCACTGAAGATCTACAAAAGGAACTCAGCTTATTGCAACCGGGAGCAGAAGTATCAGGATTTCAGATTCACTTTGAATACTTAGTCGACGGCGCGCCCTTAAAAGGCTCATTGTATCCACCTCGTACTTGCTTATATCGCGCGGACAAGGCTCACTATCGACAAGACGGCCATACTCAAAGGGTTGTTATCGATGGCTTGGTCAGCACGCTTGGTGCCAAACTTCAGCATGATGATCGCAAGCCGTTTACTCGCTGGCTAGGTTCGCAAAAAAGATATGCCAAGCAAGAGGCAAGCAAGCTTGCACAATCACAATGGTCTGAGTTGGCCTGGCCGGATCGTTTACGAATGATTGGTGTAGCGCCGCTGGCGGTTGTTCCCTATACATTGATCGTCAAAGGCTTGATCATTAATGGCTGGCCAGGCTTGGTTTATACTTGGCAGCGGTTTCTCGCTGAATGTTATTTACAAATCGCTCGTTTTAAACGTTTGAAGGTGAAATCAGAGATCACTTAAATACCGTGTTTATCCATTCACCAATTTCTTTGATTTGTTCTATCACGACCTGATGTTCCATCGGGTAGGTTTGCCAATCGACCTTGTAACCAAGTTGCTTTAAGGAATCCACGCTTTGTGCGCCATAGCTCATCGGCACAACCGGGTCATAAGTACCATGATGAGCCAGCATGGGTGTATCTATATTAACCTTGCTTTGCTCCGATTCAGTTAGCTGTTCAAATGGTAAATAAGTCGACAACGCCAGCACTCCAGCCAGTTTAACTTTGGTGCGAACCGCCGTGTAATAGGCAACTGCACCGCCTTGAGAAAAGCCAGCAAGAATAATGTTGTCGCCTGAAATACCGTTGTCGATCTCAGCTTGGATCAGACCCTCAAGCATTGCTCTGGATTCCGTCATGCCATCCAGGTCTTGCTTTTCTTCTAAGCTCATCCCCTTGATGTCATACCAACCTGGCATTTCAAAGCCGCCATTAATCGTTATCGGGCGATTCGGTGCCTGCGGAAAGATAAATTTAATCGGGCGGCTTTGTTCCAGGCCCAACTCAGGTACCACCGGCGGAAAATCATTAGAGGTTGCGCCTAAGCCATGTAACCAAATAACGGTGTGCTTAGGCTCACCTTCGCCAAAATTTAAAACAATGGAATGTTCGGGAAGAGCCATAAGAGAATGCGTATAGAAAATAAAGAAAAGCAGCGTGCATAAACGCCGCATTACTGAGGAGTCTCTAAGGTGGTTTGATTGAGCTGTCGCGCCAACATGATTGCCGCTAGTTTGGTTCGCGCAATCAAGCTATCCACAGTTGACTCTTCTCGCGAGGAATGTGCACCCTTGCCATCCAGGCCAAGACTATCGACCGTTGGTAAGCCAACAGCCTGTGCAATAGAACCATCTGTGCCACCACCTGAAAATCTTGTACCCTTGATCGGCTCGCCGACTAAAGCCGACAAGTCCATCGCCTGTTCGATAAGTTCATCTACTACCTGATTGCGCGCTTTGACTGGTCGATGACTAATCGCCCAGGCTTCGATGATTGGTAATTCTGGGAAATTAGGGTTTGCCGTGCTGGTACTGGACGCTATTTTCTTAATATCGGCGATCAGCTGATCGCCATCAGCCTGCTCAGGGAAGCGCATATCAATGTAAGCATCAGCGCAACCGGGCACGGTGTTTCGTTTTTCACCTCCGCGCATTACCCCGGTATTAACCGTTACTTGTCGGTCATAGTCGGTTAACTGCTCGATAGCGACAATTTTATGTGCCAGCTCCAAGCTCGCCGATACGCCTTGTTCATGCGCACCGCCAGCATGAGATTCTCGGCCGGTAACTTTTAATCTAGCCTGACCCAAGCCTTTGCGCGAGTGCGTCATTAACTGCTGATAAGTACCTTCATACACTAAGCCAATATCATGTTGTTTGGCCAGTTCTTCAATTAACGTTCGCGAGCCGAGCGAGCCAATTTCTTCATCACTATTCAACAAGACCGTGGCATTCACTTCATCAAGCAAACCAGCCGCCTTCACCGCACGCAAGGCATATAGCATTACGACGATACCGCCTTTCATATCAGCGACTCCGGGGCCCTTTAACACACCACTATCGAGAATCTGTAGTGTTTGAAACTCATCCTCTTTGGAAAAAACAGTATCCATGTGACCGTTTAACAATACTCGTTGCTTAGCCTGATCTGTCGAACGTGTTGCAACTAAATGATCAGCGATTTCAACTTTCTCGCCAGCACAGGTCAATACATTGAAGCCCGCAGAGGAACGCCGGGAGGTCGAAAATCCCAGTGTTTTTAAATCTTGCTCAAGCAGATCACGATACTGATCAAGCCCAGCTAAATTAGCAGTGCCGGTATTAATATCAACATGCATCTTGAGCTCGTCAAGAATCGCATCAGCACGCTCGTCAACCCATTCCACCATTTGTTGTTCTTGATCACTTAGACTTTCGGCATTAGCTAGCGATGAGAGTACAATCGCGGTAATCCACAACACTAAATAAGGTAAAGCAAATTTCATCGGCATGTCTCCTCTTGTTAGGTGGCGTTAATATCGCTTTTCAAGTGGCTCGCAAACAACTCTTATGCGACCTGGGGTTTAATCCAGGCAATTAGAATTGGCAACATCAGCAAATTGGCAATTAGTGCAGTTACCATTGCCAGGCCAGTTAGCAGGCCGAAGTACATGGTTGGCACAAAGTTAGAAAATACCATGATTAGAAAGCCGGCGGTAATCACGATGGTGGTATAAAACATCGCTTGCCCAACATTTCTGGTTGCTTGATTAATGGCCTCAGCAATCATCGAACCAGAGCGCATTTCATCTCGAAAGCGTGAAACAAAGTGAATGGAATTATCTACAGCAATACCCACACTGATGGCCGCAATGGTGATGGTCATCAAATCCAAAGGAATATTAAACAAACCCATCACGCCCAGTACCAGCAAGGCCGAGAAGACGTTAGGCACAATGGTTATCATGGCCAGACTAAACGATCGAAATAAGACGATGAACATTAAAAAGATCACGACAAAGACCGTGCCAAGGGTCAGGATTTGCGAACTAAATAGTGAATTGAGCATATTGTTATACAACACCAACATGCCTGAGACATTGACCTGTTCGGCTTGCAGATCATGATCGCTTATCAGCATGGTACGGATGTCATCGATCAGCTGATTGCGATCCAAACCCTGATAGGTTTCGAACACTCGTATACTAAAATGCAGTTGATTGCCATCTGCTGAGATATACGGCTTGAACAAGGTTTCGCGCAACTCTGCACTCAGAACGTTCTCAATGAAGGCCAAATTAATATTGTCTAATTCAACAATATCCTTAAGGCCCTCAAACACACTCATGGTGGTTGCCAAACTCATTACCTTTCCAGTGGCTGGAATATCATCCAAAGCGGTATGAATAGCCTGAATGCGTTTCACACCCGCTTCGTTATACCAATAGGATGTATCGACTAGGCCGGTAGATTCCTCCTCGGAAAAATCATCGAAATCATCAAAGCCGTCGTCGAAATCATCATCAGCATTAGTCTCGGATGCTTCATTTGATGCCACTGCCACGGTTTGCGCCGTTTCATCTGATACGAGCGTCGTTGCAGAGGTCAAAAACGACTCAGGGGCATCGATAATAATATCCAAGGGTGTGGTACCACCTAATTTGGAATCAATTTCGACCATGCCCTGATAGATTTCAGTTTCTGGTTTGAAGTAATCGATAAAACGATTCTCCACCGTTAAACGAGTCAAGCCTAAAGCAGCAATGGCAGTAAAAAGCACGAAGGCCAGACCAACCAAAGCGCCACGTTGATGCAAGCTCTGCGCGAGCGACAAAATCCAGCTACTTATAGCATCGCGATTTTGTTTTACTGTTCGCGGTTTCATCAACATAGCGAGCGCTGGCAGTAAGCCAAAGGTGGTAACAAAAGCCACTAAAATACCCAGACACATGATCCAGCCAAAATCGATCACCGGCCGAATGCCTGATACCAGCAATGAAGCAAAAGCAACCATGGTGGTCAGCGCGGTATACAGACATGGTATGAATTTACTGCGAATCGTTTCACTTAGAAGATCGAATTGCTTGGCAGCTGGTTGCTGTTTGGCAAGCTCTCGATAACGCACGATCAAATGGATGTTCAATGACAGCGTGATAATCAACAACAAGGATAGAAAATTCGAAGAGACTACTGAAATCGGCCAATTCAACAGTCCAAGCAAACAAACGATAATGAATCCGGTAGATGCACAATTAGCTAGCGGGACGACGACCCAGCTTAGCTGTCGAAAAGCAATTACCAAAATAAGGATAATGACCACAATCGCTGCGCTACCAAACACCACCACGTCGGAATTTATAAAACTTACTGAATCCGCGACGATCATCGGCAAGCCACCAAGAAACAGTCTTGCGTTTTGCTGGTGCTCGGTGATGATTTCGCGCAATTGTTCAATCATGCTCGCCTGCGAAGCCTGGAAGGCATCGAGTTGAGTTTGATACTCAAGGCTTACTTGCGCTAATTGCTCACTCTCCTCATTACTTAAGGTTTGTTCTGCGCGCTTTTCTCTTAAAGCATTACGTTGATCGAGCAAAACCGAAAGCTGCTCATTCGCTTTTAACGATATCGCAATGGCAGTAGTGCTTAAATCGTCACTAACTAACAAGTCAGAATACAACTGACTTTCGGTGAATTCCTTTTTGGCTAATTCTCGGTTAGTGCGTGTATCTAGTAAGTCGCGCGGCGAGCTTGCCAATTCGCCAATCGTTAGCGGCGGGCTTTGTGTTAGGGGCACATCGACAATCGATAAAATAGCATCAACATGTTCCAGCTTAGCAAGCTTTGCTTTCAGTTCACTGATATCTTGCAAAGTTTCGTCGCTAAACAAGTCCTGTTTTGGAGCATAGGTTAGAACCAGCAAGTCTGCGGAGGCATATTTGCTGACGACTTTGCGAAAATACTTGAGCGATTCGTCGTTTTCTAACACCAGAGAATCTGATGAAGCATCCAGGCGAAAGTTACTGGCAAATGGCGATAGCGACACCATAATGGCGACGAACACGGCGATAACCCAGAGATAGCGCTTTAGAACGATGGAATCATAGAATGATTGATTTGCTGACATACGATTTTTTACTTTGAATCGTTTCGCGTTTTACAGTAAACAAAATGCCCGCACGACCAAACGTGCGAGCATTTAACTAGAATTAGAAGTGTATCTTAACGTCGTTGTGATTATGACTTTTGTTGAAACTCAGCCTGTATTTCTACTCTAACCTCAGCGCCGACCGCGGGGATAAAATTAGCGATTCCCCAGTCAGCACGTTTAATCGTCGTCGTCGCGGCAAAACCAAGGGCGGGAACCTTTGCTAAGGGATGGCTTGCCATGGCGCCATTAAGCTTGGCATTTAAGGTAACCGGCAGTGTCTTACCCAGCATGGTCAGTTCACCAGAAATCGTAAAGTCATTTCCGTCAAGCTCGCTCACTGAAGTTGACTTGAATGAAATCTTTGGAAATTCTTCGCCTTTGAACCAATCGCCAATCAAAGTTTGATTAAAATCTTCCTGCTCAGGATCCGGGTAGTCGGTATCAAGTGAAGCAGTGTCGATTTCAACGTTTACATTGCTTTTGCTGAAGTCGTCACTATTCAAATCGACCGTGGCATCAAATTTATTGAATCGCCCCACATAGTCAGATAAACCAAAATGGCTGACCTTCCATAAAATACTGGCATGAGTTAAATCGAGCTGATATTCGCCACCAGGCTGGCCATCGAGAGGGTTGGCCTGAGCCAAAGAGCAGACACTTATTACCAGAGAAGTGATCAATACCTTAAATACGCGCGCTACGGTCATTAACTGACTCCTAAAATCATTAAATTTGGGGAAAAGCAAAGTCTAAACCACCCATGTGAATAGCTCGAGACCGTATCAAACCGGAAACTATCCCATCAGCCTCGTTTGCCCTGATTTAACCTCAGTTTGCTGGTAGGAGCAGTCAATGTTACACACCAACAAACTGTTCAGCATCAAGATTAAAGCAAGTGTCATCAAGGCTGGCGACCAAGTCAAAATTGGCGGTTGCTTTGGGCAGCTCATAACGATAGAAAAACTGACAAGCCGCCAACTTACCTTGATAAAACGCCGCATCATGAGCTTGTTCTGATGCCAAACCGTCTATTGCAGCTTTAGCTTGACGCAACCACATCCAGGCAATTACAACATGGCCCATTGCGTCTAAAAACAAGGTCGCATTCGCAAGCGCCAAAGATGGATCCGAGCATTTTGAGACCGCCTCTAGCGTTGTCTGCAAAGACGTCAACGAGGATGTCAATTGGCCACAGTACGCTTTTAGCTCATTTACATCACGACAATCTGTCAGAGTTGCACTTATTTCATCTCGCAGCGCATGTAAAGCAGCGCCGTTCGCGATGCGCACCTTACGACCCAAAATATCCAAACCATGAATCGCATGGGTACCCTCATGAATGTGGTTCAAGCGGTTATCACGATAATAGCGCTCAACCGGGTACTCACGCGTATAGCCGTAGCCGCCTAAGACCTGAATCGCAAGCTTGTTGGCTTCAAGACAAAATTCCGATGGCCAGGATTTGCAAATTGGGGTTAACAACTCTAACAGCAAATGAGCTTTAACTCGCTCATCCTCGCTTTGCGCTAGTTGTTGGCGGTCAAGCAACATGGCCGAATACATCAACAACGACATAGCGCCCTCAACAAAGGCCTTCTGAGTCATTAACAAGCGCTTAATGTCAGCATGCTCAGAGATCATCACCATCGGCGATTCCGGATCTTTATTACCAAGGTGACGACCCTGTGGGCGGTTACGAGCGTAATCAAGCGAATACAAATACCCGCCCAAACCAATAACAGTGGCGCCCATGCCGACTGCGATGCGAGCCTCGTTCATCATCTGAAACATGTTCGCCAGGCCTTCGTTAACATTGCCAACAAGGTAGCCAATGGTGTCACCAGACTCGCCAAAGTTAAGCAAACAGTTGGTGGTACCTTTATGCCCCATCTTGTGATTCAGACCCGCTAAAGCAATATTGTTACTGCCAGAAATTTCGCCTTGATCATTAACTCGATTCTTGGGTACCAAAAATAATGAAATCCCTTTGATGCCCGTTGGAGAGCCAGGAATTTTAGCCAACACCATGTGTACAATATTGTCGGTTAATTCATGATCGCCGCCCGAAATCCACATTTTGGTGCCGCTTAATTTATAGCTGCCATCTTCCTGGGGCTCAGCTTTGGTGCGAATATCTGCCAGTGAAGAGCCGGCTTGCGGCTCAGACAAACACATAG
Source organism: uncultured Gammaproteobacteria bacterium (assembly GCA_964455815.1). Lineage (GTDB taxonomy): Bacteria > Pseudomonadota > Gammaproteobacteria > Arenicellales > Arenicellaceae > Arenicella. The sequence continues at coordinate 63,072 of CAYVYS010000006.1, read as the reverse complement.
TGCCAAACCATTCACCGGCCACCATTTTTGGCAGATATTTATCTTTTAATTCTTGCGAGCCACAAGCGTTTAAGAGATTGGCAGCACCTTGCGTTAAAAACACGTAGTTTGAAACCGAGGTATTGGCAGTGGTGAATATCGCGCTGATCGACTGATGCACCACCCAAGGTAATTGCATGCCGCCGAGTTCAGCGTCATAGCCAGTAGCAAACAGACCCGCTTCGCGATAAGCATCTATGGCTTTGCTCACCTCAGGAATCATCTCAACTTTGCCATCTCTGAATTGCGGCTCGTTTTGATCTAAATAAGCTGCAAAAGGTTGGAATTGATCTTCCGCCAGCGATTGCGATAAATCGAGAATGGCCGATATCGACTCTCGGTCATAATCCGCATAGCGCTCATATTCGAGAAGGCTATCCAGGCCAAGCGTTTCGTAAAGAAGAAAATCGAGGTCGCGGCGATTAACGATGGTAGACATAATTTTGCGTGCAATTAGCGAATCAGGAATTGCCCTGCATTTTAAAGTCAGCGCTTAAAAATTACTTGAACTTCATTCATGCCCGTCATGAAATGTGGTTACTCGAATAAGCCGTGAAGGCACTGTGTGCTTAATGAGATTAGCTCAGTAAAAAATCGTCAAAAGACACATTCGCCAGACGTCGGCAATATTCTCGGGTACCACCTGACCAATTATTGGTCACTCGCCCGTGATCAATATACCAACTTTGCTTGATTTGACTAAACGCCAGCAGGCCTAAGTCAGCCTGCAATTGTTGATTAAAGCCCTGCTCGACTTCGCGTTTAACTTCCATGCTCTGCTTATTTTGCGCTTCTAGATGTTGCATGGCTCGCACCACATGATCTGCCTGAGCTTCGAGCATAATAATGATCGATGAGTGCCCCAGGTTAGTGTTAGGGCCATACAGTATATGCAGGTTCGGAAATCCATGTGTGTTCAAACCATAAAAAGCAAAGGCGCCCTGCCCCCAATGCTCTCTTAACGACTGTCCTTCTTGACCGGTCACGGCAATATCGGCTAAAAATGGATTGGTTTTAAAACCCGTGCCGTAAATGATCAAATCGAAGTCCTTTAACTGACCGTCTTTATCAATAATGCCGGTTTTAACTATTTGATCTATGCCGCAGGTATTGAGCTGCACATTGTCGCGCTGTAAGGCTGGATAGTAGCTATCGCTGAATAACACCCGTTTGGCACCAACTGGGTAATCTGGCACTAATGAGGCCTTTAGTTCTTCATCATGTATGTGTTTGTTTAGATTTCGCATGCATAAAAATTTAACGAAACCGCGTGCCCAACGACGACCTCGTATGGCCGGCAGCACAATGTGCTCGCCAATTGTCCATAAATAACGGCGGTACAATTTCGTGAGCCAGGGATAACGAGCCGATAACTTCTTTTCTAATCCCGAATAGGCGCGATCGACCTTAGGCAAAATCCAATTCGGGCTGCGTTGATACACCACTAACTTGGCGGCTTGATTGGCGATCTCTGGAATAAACTGAACAGCGCTAGCGGCATTGCCAATCACCGCTACCCGCAATCCAGTGAGATCAACATCAGCATTCCATTCGGCTGAATGAAATTGGCTACCTGCAAACAGGTCAACCCCTTTTAATGCTGGCACAAATGGATGATGCAATTGCCCAACAGCACTCACCAAATGCTGGCAAAGATAGTGCTCACCATCGCTGGTTGCTACCAACCATTGACCGTCGCTAAAGCTCGCTTTGACAACTTGCTGAGCGAAGCGAAAGTGTTTTTGCAATTCATACTTCTCAGCAGTATCGCGCTGATATTTTAGTATTTGCGCCTGACCCGACCATTTAAATTCCCAATCAGCATTGTGCTCAAAGGAGTAGCTATAAAGCGCCGACGGAATATCGCATTCGGCCCCAGGATAGATATTTTCGCGCCAGGTACCGCCAAGCTGATTGGCTTTTTCGAGAATTAAAAAGTCATCACGCCCAGCCTTTCGCAGTTTGATTCCCATGCACAGCCCGGCAAAACCGGAACCGATAATAATGGTATTAACTGATTGCATAGCAGTGATTGTAGTTAGAATCGATAAGACACTTCAGCAAAAACGCGCCTTGGCTGGCCAGGAAAATAACGTTGTTGAGTGAAATTGGTAAAGTCAGCACGCTCGGCATAGCGGCGATCAGCAAGATTCAATACTCTCAAACTAGTGTGCCAGGCATCGCTGATTTGATAAGCCGCACGAACATTCAGCAAAGTATGCCCTCGATATTGAAAATCATTGTTCGGCTCCAAAAAATAATCACTAACATGAGCCACATCGGCTGCCAAGGATAGCACCGAACTGGCCTGCCAGTCCAAGGCAAAATTTGCAGTTACTTCCGGCGCAGTATCAACAATATTGCCATTAATATTTCGATCATTGATAAACAAATCCGAAGCATATTCGTGGCGCGCGAACGCAGCAGCAAGTGACCATGACCATTGCTGATTTAACTGATTGGCAATACTAATCTCCACACCACGGCTGGATATATCCTGGTCATTGCGATTAAAGAAATCGCTATCACGAATAATCTGATTTTCGCCATCAATCAGATAAGCCGACGCAGAAAGCTGCCAAGACTCACCACTATAACTGGCGCCGAACTCTAAACTGCGTGACTGAACCAGATCAAGCTCCGCCACCGTTTGCGCGCGCTGCAAACGATATAGCTCAGTTGCTTGTGGCGCTCGAAAAGTGTCCGCGGCGATCAAGGATAAGCTCAAGGCATCAGATGCCTGATAGCGAATCTCTAGTTTCGGTGAAAGATGCGTAAAGGTGTCCTGGCGATCAGCCGGGCGTGAATAGCGGCAACCACCAAAACCGCATTCGGTGCCATCATCTCGCGTGCGCCCATCAAGGCTCAAGTTATCGTATTGGTATTCAACTCGTTCTAGTCGCAATCCGGCCAACACTCGCCAGCGCTCGGCGGCTTGCCAATCTGCATGAGCAAACAAAGCCAATTGGCTGGCATCAACCTGATAATCATAGTGCACACCCACCGGGATGGTCTCGCGCAAAAAGGCAGAACCCCGAGTGGGAGCCGCCTGAGTTTGGCGCAATTCTCCATCGGTGAAATCACCATCAAAGCCAAGGCTTAAATCAAAGCGTTCAGATACTGGAATAAGGTAAGAAGACTGCCAACCAAACCCCTGTTGGGCGTTTTCTTCGAGCGGATCGCCTGGCAAAAAGTGTAGTAAAAAGGCCATATCAGTATCGCGCACAAAAACACTGGTTTGTAAGCGATGACCATTATTGAATTCACGCTGTGCTTTCAACCAGGCACGAAACGATTGCGTATCGCGAAACGCTTCAGGATCAAGATTCTGCCGCGCCAGAGATTCATCTAAAAAAGCGTTTTCACCAACGATAAAACCGGCGGTTTCCTGATCCAAATCGGTATAAGTGAGGCCGGCTTGCCACTGCCAATCACGCCATTGACCCTGCTCTCGCCAACTGATCTTGGTTTGTTGATAACCAGACTCGTCGCGGTAGCCACCATCGTCAGCAAAAGACAAATATAGACGCCCCAAGCCAGTGTTGATCGCCGCTTTTGCTCGTCGATAATCATTGGCGCCAACTTCAAACGCCAATTGGTTATCACCTTCAGCTGCCAGGCGAATATTGACACTGCCATTGAGTGCATTGGAACCGTAAAAAGCACTACCAGCACCACGCACCACTTCGATTTGCTGAGCCTGCTCAAAATGCGTATCGAATAATTCGTTTACATTGCAAAAGCCAGCGCCACGAACCGGAATGGTCTCCTCTAGGATCAATACACTGCCACATGCACCAGCGCCAGTTTGCACAGCAGAGCGAATAGACGGCAATGACTCTTGTCCTTCGCCTCGTTGTAGACCAACCCCCGGCGTCTGACTTAAGACTTGTTGAATATGAACAGCCGAAGTAGCCTCTAATTCAGCTTTACTTAGCACAAAGACATTATTCGATTTTTCGTTCAGGGGTTGCTCAGAACGGGTCGCTATAACACTGACCTCATCCAAATCAGTTGGTTCTATACTCTGGGTTGCTTGATCGTTGGCAGATGAATAAGGACTGATTAAAAAGCATGCGATGATGCAGAGCGTTTGGCGCGATAACCGCGCTCGACAATTAATTCTATTTACCTTTTTACTTATCATTTTATAAACCATAGAGCCATAAACGCAATGAGCCAAACTCGAAAGTTTGGCTCGTAAAACAACTACTAGCGGATTATAACAGGGCGATGTTAAGAGACGTTAGAATCAGGGAAGCTGGCTTTGCGTTCAGCCATATACGCCAGTAAAGCTTCATCAATCGCCGGGTCAAGTTCTGGAGCTTGATAGTCGGCTAGCATTCGACGATATTTTTTGTGTGCGCGTTTTTGCGTGTCTTCACTGCCATCTTCAACCCAGGCCTCATAACTATTATTGTCGGCGACCTCGGAAATATAAAAGGCAGATTTAAAATTCTTTTGCGTATGCTCGCAACCCAAAAAGTGATTACCCGGGCCTACTTCACGCAACGCATCCAATGCCTGACCATTCTCAGACAGGTCTACTCCTTCGGCAAAAATTCGCAGCATGCCGGCTTGATCGGCATCCATGATGAACTTTTCATAACCCATCGACAGTCCGCCTTCTAGCCAGCCAGCGGTATGTAAAGCAAAGTTAACACCAGCTGCCAGCGTCGCTTGCAGGGTATTCGCGGCCTCATAACCGGCTTGAGCATCGGGTAACTTGGATGAGGTAAAGCCTCCGCCACTGCGAAAGGGAACGCCAAGACGCCGCGCTAATGCACCGCCAATATTCATTACCTGGGCGGCTTCTGGTGTGCCGAAGGTAGGCGCTCCGGATTGCATGGACATAGAGCTGACAAAATTACCGTAAATCATCGGTGCGCCAGGGTTGATCAACTGGATCAAGGTCATGCCAGCGAGCCCTTCCGCCAGGCTTTGAGCCGCGACGCCAGCTGCTGATACCGGAGACATAGCACCGGCTACGATAAACGGCGTTACTACGCAGGCCTGATTGTGTCTGGCATAAACTTTTAGGGAACCAACCATAGTGGCATCAAATGCCATTGGTGAATTGGCGTTGATTAAATTGATCATGACGCAATTGTTATCCACAAAATCATCACCAAACACGATCTTGGCCATAGCAACCGAGTCAACAGCCCGCTCTGCTGCTGTGACTGAACCCATAAATGGTTTATCGGAATACTTTAGATGCGCATACACCATATCAAAATGACGTTTGTTGACCGGCAGATCAACCGGTTCACAAATGGTGCCGCCCGAATGATGCAGATTATCTGACATATACGCCAGCTTGACGAAATTATGGAAGTCTTCAAGCGTCGCATAGCGCCGCCCACCTTCAAGATCATAAACAAATGGTGGGCCATAAGCGGGCACTAACACCATGTTGTCACCACCAATTTCGACATTGCGCTTGGGGTTTCTGGCGTGCTGCGTAAACTGGGCTTGGGCACTGGCTTGAATAATTTCCCGACACATACCGCGCGGAAATCGAACTCGTTCACCGTCAATATTTGCGCCAGCCGCCTGGAAAATATCCAGCGTCTCCTGGTCTTCGGTAAAGTCTATGCCGATCTCTTCTAGAATCGAATCCGCGTTGTACTCGATCAGGCTTAGCTGTTCGTCATTGAGCACTTGCCAACATGGAATCTTGCGTTGGATATATGCGGGCGCGCTGGATTCAGTGACGGCCTGGACGCGAGCACGACGCCCACCTCTTCTGCGCTCTCTAGCCATTAGTGCTTTCCTCGATTGTCGGCGAAATTCGCTTTAGTTTTTTTTATGAGGCTCTGCGGCGACGGCGTTGGCGCGTTTTCTTTTGCTGGACTACTGGCGAAACAGAAAACCTCATGCCTTGAACGAAGTATTCTTGAAAATTTGGCTCGTTAGCACTTTCTATTTTGCGAACATGTTTTACCGCTTCGATGATTTTTTGTCGCTCATCCGAGCTGAGCAGGGCTTTACTTGCGCCAATGCCGGCAGCATTTCCCACGGAACGAATTTGCTGTCGCTGTGCGCTGGGGATAATGTCAAGATCGGCAACATAGTCCGGGTCAAGGTGAGCACCAAATGCACCAGCTAATAAAACATTATCAAAAGACTCGCACTCCAGGTAATCCATCAATAATTGCACACCGGCAGACAGAGCTGCTTTAGCAAGCTGAATGGATCGCACATCGGTTTGTTCTATGTAAATCGAATGCTCGCCTTGCTCTACTAATAAGAAGCGCACAGTGCCATCTTCGTTTTTATCAAAGCGATCTGGTGCTCTGTCCTGCACAAACAAACCAGTTTGATCCAATAAACCAGCATGTGCCATCGCCACCATCACCTCAATGATGCCGGAGCCGCATAAGCCAATCACGCGCGGTTGGGCAGCAGCAAAATCTGGCTCATCTGACCAGGCGTCCACACCAATCACGCGATAGCGAACCGTCAATGATTCCGGGTCAATGCGCACTCGCTCAATTGCCCCATGCGATGCTCTAACACCGGCGCTGATTTCCGCGCCCTCAAAGGCCGGGCCAGTTGGCGAAGAAGTTGCATACACCATGCCATCTTTGGCCAGCATAATTTCAGCGTTAGTCCCAATATCCACCAACAAGGTAGTTTGCTTTTGCATGGTTTCAATTTCGCTCAAATAAGCCGCTGCCGTATCAGCGCCAACGTGCCCTGCGATTAAGGGCAAAAACGCCATTCTGGTAGTTGCATGCAAATTGAGGTCAAGCTGCCGAGCTGACATCTCCAGCCAGTCTCGCGTCGCTAAAGTAAACGGTGCCTGCCCAAGTTCAACTGGCGATAAGCCAAAGAACAAATGGTGCATGATGGGGTTGCCCACCAAAACAACTTCAAGCAGATTTTGCTGTGCCAAATCCAATTGCTTACATGCCTCATTGAGCATCTCGGTGAGTTTCTTACGCACGGCGGCGGTCATTTTTTGATCACCGCCCTTGTTCATCATCACATACGAAACTCGGCTCATTAAGTCTTCGCCAAACTGAATTTGCGGATTCATTGCTGAGTTCTCGTATAGCAAAACACCTGTGTGCAAATCATAGACATAGAGAGCTAGAGTGGTCGAACCAATATCAATTGCTGCGCCCAGAATAATTGGCTTAGGCTGATCTTCGTGATTAGCAAACAAGGCGACAACTTCGCGACCATCTCGCACTGCTACCGACAGCCGCCCCTTGCTTTCGTGAATAAGCGCCTGCAAACCTACCAACAAACTAGAATTAATTTCAGCGCTGATGCCTTGCTCTGTTAGACGCTCAAGCAAGTTTTCGCTGGCTGACGGATTGGTATCTAAGGTGGCTTCAGCTAATTCAACTTCAAGCAATTGAATCATCGGTGCCAGATCAAATTCCCGGGCGGCATTTTTCTTGGAGATATAGGCCAGATTCTCCTGGCTGCGCTCGGGCACATCGACTAATAGATCACCCAATATTCGCGTTCGGCACGCGAGGCGCAGGCCTTGAAACTTGGCATTGCGCTCATACATGCGCTCTTCTAATTCAGTGACCGGCGAAACATTTTCAGCCGCGCTCTCTATGCCATGTTTACTATGCGAGCCTTCTGATACCTCAATCCAGCATTGTCGGCAATTGCCGTTGCCGCCACAAAGAGAGCGAATCGCAACACCGGTTTCCTGCGCTATCTCTAATAGGCTACTACCCGGTTCAGCAGTGGCTGAAAGACCAGAAGGTGTAAATACAATTCGGTGAGAAGACTTAGACTCAGACATGTAAAACGCTTTGTTAATCGCAGGTATGTTACAAGGCAATTATGCCTGACGAGGCATGATTAATCTTTGCTATCGAGGTCAGTATACCAATGAGAAAATTGCGGTTCTCCCTCAGGAATTTTGTAGTAGTTGCCTTTTTCTACACAAAAAATATGCCCGCCAGCCTGCAGGTCTTGCGAGGAATCCATCGTGCCACCGGTGACACTCAAATAATTATTATTATCATTGCGCCAAAATAACTGGGAGCCGCAATCCGGGCAAAACCCGTGGCGGGAATTCTCTGAAACGTAATACCACTTTGGTTCACCGGCGATCTCGATGTTTTGCAAATCAATTTGTGCGGCGGCCATGTAATGACCGGTCATGCGGCGGCATTGTTCACAATGACAAAACCATATCAGTCGAAAGCCTTGCCCATGGTAACGCACTTTACCGCAACAACAACCGCCTTTGACAACTTGCACAGACATCGAACCTTAAACCGCTCACTAACGGTTAACCGCGACGACGACGACGGCGACGACCGCCTTCCTGACCTTCTTTTGGCGCTTCGCGATAATTAGCGATCCATTGCTCACAATCAGGATCATTGTATTTTAAAACATCAGCAGCGCGAACCGCTTCGACTACACCTGCGTGCAAGGGGTTCACAATCGCTGAGGTCATACCGGCACCAATCGCCATGGGCAAAAAAGCATTCGCAATAGCATGACGATTAGGCAAACCGAAACTCACATTCGAGGCACCACAGGTGGTATTAACTTTTAGTTCTTCGCGCAATCGCTTACATAATTGAAACACCTGGTTACCGGCTTGGCCTATTGCGCCAATGGGCATTACTAGCGGGTCAATCACCACATCAGCTGCTTTGATGCCGTAGTCTTGTGCACGTTCGACGATGCGCTTAGCGATTTCAAATCGCACATCCGGGTCTTCTGAGATACCGGTCTCGTCATTGGAAATTCCAACCACAGCCGCGTCGTATTTTTTCACCAATGGCAGTACGCGCTCCATGACTTCATCTTCAGCGGTTGTGGAATTGACTAAGGGTCGCCCCTCATAAGCTGCTAAGCCCGCTTCTAAAGCTTCAATAATCGATGAATCAATGACCAGCGGCACATCGACTACGGCTTGTACTCGACGAATAGATTCGGCCAAAATCGCTGGTTCATCAGCCAAAGGAATTCCGGCGTTCACATCCAACATTTGCGCACCAGCTTGAACCTGAGCAATGGCATCGGCTTCAACTCGGGAATAGTCGCCTTCTTTCATTTCAGCTGACAGTACTTTTCGGCCGGTTGGGTTGATACGCTCACCAATCATGACAAAGGGGCTACCAAAGCCGATGGTCACTTCCTTATTTGGTGATGATAAAACTGTATTCGTCATTGCGGTTCTCTTGTGATTCTCTTAGTGGTTCTCTCAAATGAGAGTTCTAGGGTTAAAGGTAGGGACGCCTATTCTACTTGACCAGGCGCCCAACATACTCGATTTTCTAATATTCCTGAGGCTTTGATCATGTCAGCGACTGCTTCTTCCTGACGATAAGCCATAACATGCACGCCGCTAATACCTTCGATTTCTTGGCATTGCTGCATCAGCTCAATACAAATTTTCTGGCCTTCAGCTTTTGGGTTTTGTGCTCCCTCAAGGCGCCGAATCAACGCATCAGGAATATGCACGCCAGGCACATTATTACGCAGCCAGCGCGCGGTCTTTGCTGAAGCAAGCGTGCCAACTCCAGCCAAAATAAATACTTTCTCAGTTAAACCTTTATCGACCACTTGCTGCATCATTTCTCGTAACATCGGCAGATCAAAACAATATTGAGTCTGGATGAATTCCGCGCCGGCATTAATCTTTTTTTCAAGCTGTGTGACGCGATGTGAAACAGGCGGCACAAAGGGGTTGATTGATGAGCCGGCAAACATTTTTGGCGCTAAGTCTAATTGCCTACCACTCAAAAAACGTTGTTCATCGCGCATGGTGGTAATCGTGGTTAGCAATGAAATGGAATCTAAATCAAATACGGGTTTGGCTTCTGGATGATCGCCAGCAGAAACATCATCACCACTTAAGGCCAAGACATTACAGACACCAAGTGCGGCTGCGCCTAAAACATCACCTTGAATGGCAATGCGATTTTTATCTCGGCAGGAAATTTGCAATATCGGTGAGTAGCCAACATGAGTTAATAAGGCGCAAACGGCAACCGATGACATATGGCAATTCGCTCCGGAACCATCGGTGGCATTAATCGCGTCGCAGACGCCGTCAAATAATTGCGCGCGTAAGTAAACCTCATCGGCGTCAGCGGAATCAGGTGGTGAAATCTCGCTGGTGACGGCAAAGTGCCCGGCTCTTAATACTCGCTCGAAACGCCCTTGTGAACGATGCCCTTCAAGCTCCGGTAATGGCGAGCCAGGATGCTTAACCGGCGGATGAATCGATGCATTTTCACGCCTCATGATGCACCTCTAATCCAATGTTCTTTTCATGCGCCAATCTTATCCAGGCGCTAGTGCCTTGATGTTGGTGATTAGGTGCAAACTGCAAGGTTTCAATCTTACTTACCCGCTTCATTTTTTGCGCGCCCGACCAAGCTTCTACCCAAACGCATTTCATATCAGATTTTACTTCGCAATGACCATTAGCGCGAACACCTCCACAAGGCCCGTTACGAATGGTTTTAGGGCAATTCATTGGGCAAGTCATGCCGGTGCTGGATAACACGCAATTGCCACACATTTGACAATCGAAAAGCAGGCCTTTGAGGTGTTTTTCAAACCAGGTGAATACACCGTCTAAACGATTACCAAATAGTTTTTGCATTAGCCGGATACTGGCAAGAATGATTGGCTTACTAGCGTTATAAACGATTTCGTAAGCACGAGCGTGGCGCGTGGCGAAATGCCTAAGTTGAATCATGCTGAACCTCGATCGCAATTTGTTGGTTCGAAAATGAGTTTGATTTAGGAAACTCAACGACAGGGTTTAAACCCTGTTTTCCAACAAAACGGTATTCGTAGTTCAGGCCAAGTTGTTCGGCGTGTTGTTTAGCCATTAATTGAAGCTCAGTGTCTTCAGTTTGTGCCAAATAAACCAGTCTTTTGTAGTGCTTGAAATACATGTCACGCAATTCAGGTTGATCATCTAACCCTAAGCCTTTCATCATGATTCGTTCAAAGAAACGCACCAAATAATCGGTTAGAAAAAAACTCCCAAGCTCTTCTTCAAGCATGGCGTTGTATAGCTGGCTGCCAGCAAAGAACTCATAACAATGAGCTCCTGGTAACCGCTGCGCCTGATGCTTTGCTAACACCTTATCGAGCTCTCCGGCTGAACCACAATCACCATAGGCCACAAAAATGTCTTGGTATTTGTGGCCGTGCTCAACTAAAAAGCTATCGACCTCGAGGGCGATGAACTGAGGTGTATTATGCAGATGCTCAGGCAGACAATGTAGATCAATTTTTTGCTCAGCTTCTTCACTCTGAGTTAGCTCAACCAACTCGTAGACCAAAGCGCCACACCCAAGAACCAAGCGCTTTTTTGCCTTAGCTTGACTCGAGGAAACTGACATTTTAAACCCTCATTGTTGCAATACGATCAACGCATCTACTTACGACAAAAGCCTACTAAGCTGCATTAGAGGTCTCAACGTAGGCCTGCGCCATTTCAGAACTGCGTGCGGCATCACGTCCATAAGCATCGGCACCAATCGCATCAGCAAATTCTTGATTGAGCGGCGCACCACCACACATAACATGAAAGTCATTACGCATGCCTCTTTTGTCGAGCTCTTCAATCACCACGCCCATATACGGCATAGTAGTAGTAAGCAGCGCTGACATGCCCATGATCACAGGTTTGTGTTCATCGAGCGCACCCAGGAATTCATCGACATCGGTATTAATACCCAAATCAACCACTTCGAAACCTGCGCCTTCGAGCATCATGGCGACCAAATTTTTACCAATATCGTGGATATCGCCTTTGACGGTACCGATCACGAATTTGCCCATCGAAATATCAACCGCGCTCTGCGACAAAATTGGGCGGAGTAGCTCCATCCCGCTTTTCATCGCACCAGCACTTTTCAATACCTCAGGAACGAACAGAATACCGTCGCGGAAATCTTCACCTACGATCTTCATGCCGCCAACCAGTGCTTCACCAAGCACATTGTTGGCATCCCAATCTCGATTTAATAAGATTTCGACGCCCTCATAGACCTCGCCTTGCAATCCGTCATACAAATCATCTTGGATTTGCTCAACTAGTTCTTTGTCGTCTAGTTCACTGAGTTCGAAATCGTCTTGGTCACTCATATACGCCTCAACGCGTGTTTTGTTGTTTGTTAACGACTCACATCGCTAACGCCCAGTATTGTCATTTACCCGGGCTTGGGGTTTTGTTCAAATTGCGACACTCAATTGTGCCATAAATTCATGTTTTACCATAGCGAGCTTGCTGTTCTTGATCAAAAGACCGGGGTTTTTGAAAGACTTTTACTAGGATTGGGCGAAAAAATTCCAACGGTTCGTGGGAATACTCCGGATCAAAGCAATTTTGATCATAGTGATGACAAAAATCGATGGCACTTTGATAAAAAGGGTGATCTTTAAAAACCTCTCTAGCATGCCGATCACCGCCAGAATAGTGAGCATAGTAGTACATTTGGAAAACGCCGTGATGTTTTACCACCCAGTAAATTTCCTCTTCGACAAATGGCCGCAAAATCGCTGCAGCCATTTCTGAATGGGAATATGGCGCCAGCACATCGCCCACATCATGCAGTAAAGCAGCTGCTACCCATTGATCTGATCGACCATCTCGAAAAGCGCGTGTCGCTGCCTGCAAACTATGTTCTAAACGCGACACGAGATACCCCGAAAGTGACTCATCCAGGCGCTCCAGAGCTTCGATTAATCGTGGCACTAATTGCGCTTTATATTCGCCCTCCAACTGATCAAGCAGAGCATATTCCTGCGCCGTACCCTCTTCCATTTTGGTAAATTTGACCGTATTCATCGTTGCAAATTGAGTCGTTTTGTTTCACTAAGGAGAATCATAATGGCAAAAGACGGTCGGCGACCATGACCAATTGCGACTTATTCCAACGACCTAACTTGTTCCACCAAAGATAAAGGCTTAATGAAAAACAAAACGGCCAGCAAAAGCTGGCTGTTTGAGACTTGAATTTTGTATTTGCCAGGCTTAACTAAAAATAGCCAGCCCCGGATAACTAGCCTGATCCGCTAATTCCTGTTCAATACGCAGCAGTTGATTGTATTTAGCTATTCGGTCAGAACGACACAATGAACCAGTTTTAATCTGCCCGGCCGCGGTCGCCACTGCCAGATCGGCAATCGTAGTATCTTCAGTTTCACCAGAACGATGTGAGATCGTTGCTTTATAGCCAGCATCATGCGCCATTTTAATCGCATCGAATGTTTCACTTAGCGAACCGATCTGATTGAACTTAATTAGGATTGAGTTAGCAACACCCTGATCGATGCCGCGTTGCAGAATCTTGGTGTTGGTAACAAATAAATCGTCGCCGGTCAGCTGGATTTTATCGCCAACGCGAGCAGTAATGTCGGCCCAACCATCCCAATCGTCTTCAGCCATGCCGTCTTCGATGGTGATAATTGGGTATTTTTCTACCCAGGCCTGCAAATACTTTGCGAACTCTTTGGAATCCAGAGATTTGCCTTCAGCTTCAAGGTGATATTTGCCATCACGATAAAATTCAGTGCTGGCGACATCTAATCCAATCAAAATGTCCTCACCAGGTTTATAACCAGCGTTTTCAATCGCTTGCATAATGATCGCGACCGCTGCTTCATTGCTTTCTAAATTCGGTGCGAAGCCACCTTCGTCACCAACTGCGGTACTTAGGCCTTGATCGTGTAAGACCTTTTTAAGCGCATGAAACACCTCCGCTCCCGCTCGCAGAGCTTCACTGAAACTAGGTAAGCCGGTTGGCAATATCATAAACTCCTGAAAATCGATGGAGTTGTCGGCATGCTCACCACCATTGATGATATTCATTTGTGGCACTGGCATCGAGTAGTTTGAATTGCCAAATAATTCGGCGTAATGCTGATACAAGGGTATCTGCTTGCTGACCGCAGCCGCCTTGGACACAGCTAACGACACCGCTAATATTGCGTTTGCTCCAAGCTTGGATTTATTTTCGGTACCATCCAGGTCGATCATGACTTGATCAACTGCTCTTTGATCCAAGGCGTTCATGCCTTGGACTGCTTCCGCGATCTGAGTGTTGGCATTAGCAACGGCTTGACTAACCCCCTTGCCTAGATAGCGTGACTTATCTCCGTCGCGCAACTCGAGCGCTTCCAGGGTGCCTGTTGATGCACCTGATGGCGCCATCGCTCGACCAAAAGATCCGTCGCTTAAAAGTACATCGGCTTCGACAGTAGGGTTACCACGCGAATCAAGAATTTCGCGGGCGTGAATTGATTTAATGGTAGACATATCAATATAAAGTTGAATAGATTAAGTTGGGTTTGGATGGTTACCAGGAGAGTCGATCACCTATAAGCCATCAATCAAACCACCCGCTTTCGTGGATTGATCTATTTGTTGTAATACAGTCAGTAATTGTTTGAGTTGCTGGGTCGGCCAGGCATTAGGACCATCACTCTTAGCATTATCAGGGTCAGGGTGCGTCTCCATAAACAGGCCGGAGACACCAGCGGCGACAGCGGCACGAGCCAGTACCGGTACAAACTCTCGTTGCCCGCCAGAGCGATCCCCCTGACCTCCGGGTAACTGCACGGAATGTGTCGCATCAAATACTACCGGGCAGCCTGTGGCACGCATTTGCGCCAGCCCGCGCATATCAACTACCAGATTGTTATAGCCAAAAGAAGCGCCACGCTCACACACAGTAATCTTGCCTTTGCCACCAGCAGCCTCGGCCTTCTTGGTGACATTGACCATTTCAGGCGGCGATAAAAATTGGCCTTTCTTAATATTTACTGGCTTGCCGCAGGCACCAGCGGCTTCAATTAAATCTGTTTGGCGACAAAGAAACGCCGGAGTTTGCAGCATGTCAACATATTTTGCCGCCAACTCGATTTGCTCCGGCGTGTGCACATCAGTTAATACTGGCATGCCAGTGGTTTCACGAACCTCTTGTAGTATTTCTAAACCCTCTTGCAAACCTGGGCCACGAAATGAGCTGCCAGAGGTACGATTGGCTTTATCAAATGAGGATTTGTATAAAGCGTTAATACCCAACTCGCCAGTGATATCACGCACCATTTTGGAAACTTCTAAGGCGTGCTCACGAGACTCAATCACACATGGCCCTGCGATTAAAAAGAATGGCTTGTCTAATCCAACTTCAAAGTCAGCAATATGCATACACTACCTCAGACGGCCTTGGCTTTGTTTAGTTCTCGAGCAATCTCGATATAGGATGTAAAGAGCGGATGCCCGTCGCGGGGGCTGGAAGTAAACTCCGGATGAAATTGCACACCAACAAACCACGGATGGTCGGCCAGCTCGACCGTTTCCACCAAATCGTCGTCTGACACACCACCAATAACCAAACCAGCACCAATCAGTTGATCGCGCAGAGTGTTATTAAATTCATAGCGATGACGATGGCGTTCAATGATTTCATCCTGAGCGTAGATATCGCGCACCTTGCTGCCCTGCTTCAAATGACAGGTTTGCCCACCGAGCCGCATGGTACCGCCCATATCAGAATGTTCATCACGCTGTTGAATTTCTCCGGCTTGATCAGTCCACTCAGAAATCAAACCGATTACGGGAAACGGCGTGTCCGCATCAAACTCAGAGCTATTGGCATTCTTCATGCCAGCAACATGGCGGGCGAAATCAATAACCGCGACTTGCATACCAAGACAAATTCCTAAATACGGAACACCTTGTTCGCGAGCATAAGTAGCGGCAGAAATCTTACCTTCAGTGCCGCGATCACCAAAACCACCGGCAACTAAGATGGCATCGTTGCCAGTGAGGGTCTCGACACCTTGTTGTTCGATATCCTCAGCCTCAATGTAATTTATATTGACTCTGGTAAGGGTTTGAATGCCTGCATGAATCAGTGATTCAGACAAAGATTTGTACGATTCCGTTAAACCGATGTATTTGCCGACCAACGCGATATTTACTTCGCCGGTAGGGTTTGCTTTGCGCTCAACAACCCGCTCCCATTCAGATAAATCTGCATTCGGGCAATCCAATTGCAGATGATTCACCACCAGCTCATCGACTTTCTGATCACGATACAACAAAGGAATTTGATAAATATTCTCAACATCCACACCCGAGATCACCGCCTTAGGAGCGACATTGGTAAACAGTGCTATCTTGCGGCGCGCATTGTCAGGCAATGTTTCATTAACGCGACACAATAAAATATCCGGTTGAATACCAATGCTTCTTAATTCTTTAACCGAGTGTTGGGTTGGCTTAGTTTTGATCTCCCCTGCAACTGCGATATAAGGCACCAGGGTCAAATGAATGAACATGGTGTTTTCAAAACCAAGCTCTATACGCATTTGACGAATGGCTTCCATAAACGGCAATGATTCGATATCGCCGACTGTGCCGCCAATTTCAACAAGCGCGACATCAACGTCACCAGCACCATCGGCGATAGCGTCTTTCATCTCGTTCGTGATATGGGGGATCACTTGCACTGTACCGCCAAGATAATCACCGCGGCGCTCTTTGCGAATCACTCGCTCGTAGATACGACCAGTAGTGAAGTTATTTTTCTGAGATAAGGTCGCGCGGATAAATCGCTCGTAATGGCCTAGATCCAAATCCGTTTCAGCGCCGTCTTCAGTAACGAATACCTCTCCATGTTGAAACGGACTCATGGTGCCAGGATCCACATTGATATAAGGATCCAGTTTCATCAGTGTTACCTTAAGACCTCGTGATTCAAGCAAAGTAGCCAGCGATGCAGCGGCGATGCCTTTGCCCAAAGACGAAACAACCCCTCCGGTAATAAACACGTATTTAGTCATTGTGCCTAAGTGTTAGCTCATGAAGATTAAGCACTGGGAATCGCCGTAAAAGACAGCAAATTATGAGATAAACGCAGTGCTCCAGAAGGTTCTACATAATACGTGAGCACAGCCTTGGCGACAATGCGTTTGTGGCTTCCTGCCGAAAAAATCCTGGCACTAAAATGGCGAATTGATCAGTTGGCTATGCTTAAACAGCACAATGTAAAGAGATCCAGTCGTTGTGGTGATTTTGATCAACCGGCGCCAGCACCACACTTTGATTGGCCTTAACCATAGTCAGAATCGGTAAGTTCTGACGCCTCCATGGAGGTACGCCAATCTCCTGCATCCATTTCTTGAGGTTTAAAGAGTGGCCTTGTAACGCTTGTGGCTGCTGCACATGTTCTCGCGCGGCGAATCGTAAGCTCGCAGTTTTTTGTGAACCGAGTAGTTCGCGTAGTTTAGGCTTGGCGCCAACTTGCAATCGATCCGCGAACAGAGCCAATGGCTGATCAGGGTTGCGCCAATCAATCGCTTCAAACACAGGCTTATTGCTAGTCGCCGGCATTACATACATAAAGCCTTTGTAAAATCGAAACTGAATACCCTCTTCCTGCAACACCGCTGTGGCGCTAGGTGGGGTAGCTATCGCAGCTAGAATTTGCTCTAAGAATCGCTGGCTTGGTGTATGTAACTCCAGGCTATGCAACCAAAAGCGAATTAAATTGGCTTGTCGAGCCGGCGACAAAAACACCACATCGTCAGTGCACAACGCATAAGACTGATCTAAAGGGTGCTTAGGATGCTCACGAATCTCTACTAGGTCGGCAATAGCGACCTCGCGCATTAAGCTATTTTCGCGCTCCAGATTGGCGGCCGCCCTTGAAATATTGCGGATGGCGTCTGTGCGATGGCTAGAGAGCACTGGCAGGATATTCTTGCGGATGTCATTGCGAGCATAACGCGTATCTTTGTTACTCGGGTCTTCAATCCATACTAATTTATGACGCTTGGCATAATCGAGCACATCTAATTGTGAGTAGGCTAATAATGGGCGAACCAACTTTGAAGAATAGAAGGGTCGCTGTGCGCGTAATGACGAAAGCCCGGCGCTACCAGAGCCACGCAGTAGATTGAACAATAAGGTCTCGGCGCGATCCTGCTGATGATGGGCTGTCATTAAAACTGAGCCGGCCAGTATTTGCTCACTCATCCATTGATAGCGAGCGCTTCGCGCAGCAGCCTCCGTATCGGTGTCTAGATACAAAGTTGTGTAATGCAATGGCACCGACAATTGTTCGCAAATCGATTCGCAATGCTCACGCCAACAAACACTGTTCTGCTGTAGATTATGATCGACATGCAATGCCGTTAAGTCAAAACCGACTTGTTCTCTCAATCGAGCCATGAGATGCAACAAAACGGTCGAATCGACACCACCACTAAAGGCAACATAGAACCTAGCCGTTTTCGGCAAGTTCATTGCATCAAAGGCCTCACTCGCAAACTGATTTATACTCAGCATGTTATTCATTTTAAGTTTTGTCTAAGCTCTCAATCGTGTTGGGCTCGATAAACAACTTAGTGGCTTTGTTTGTCAGGTTTGATTAAGTGGTCGGGAGGGATCAAACCCAAATGTTAGGTAGGGAGGGAAACTGAATAGGAATCGACAACGCTCTTCAGCTCTCAAAGTGACAACTGACTCCCACCTAGACATAAGTATAGCATCAGGAGAAAAAAGATTTAAAGAGCAATGGCTTAGAAAAACTTTGTAAGTAATTGTCTAATAAATCAGCCGTATCTGATCATGCCCTAGAATTATATCGAGTTGCTCCATCATGATCTTACTGGGCACAATTCGCCAATCATTGGCGACATCCAGCTTACATTTCCCGGCTGCGGATTGGTACTCAAATCCAACCGCGCATTGCCCGTGCTCATGAGGGCTTAATATTTGCTTTAAATTGGTGATCATTTGGCTATTCAATTGCGACGCTTGTAACTGAATTTGCATGTGGCGTGCCAACTGCGCTCTCGCCTGTTCTATATCGAATAACTCATCGGCTGAGAGACGAATACCTCCGCTAAAGTGGTCATGACTGGCCTTGCCTTTGACCACTAGCACTTTGTCTTTGTGAATCACATCACGGCGCTGATCATAAAGCTCGCCAAAAACGCCGACCTCAACTCGTGCGGTTTTGTCATCAAGCTGTAAAAACGCCATCCGCGACCCTGATTTGGTATGCATGGTTCTAACACCAACTACCAAGCCAGCCAGGGTTACCGGTTTCTTGCCTTTTTCATTGCCGAGGTCGATATCAACCAAACGACAACTAGTGAACTGGTCTAGTTCCTCGATATACATATCGATAGGATGGCCACTTAGATACAAGCCCAGCGTTTCCTTTTCTCGCGTGAGTAAATCTTCTTTAGTCCAGGGCGCTACCTCACTATAGATCTGCACGGTTTCCGCTGGTGCAGCAATACCAAACATATCGTTTTGCCCGGCTGCCGCACTTTTATGTTGCTGGTTAGCAGCCTCTAAAGCGAGATCTATACTGGCAATTAAACTGGCTCGATGCTGACCTAGTTGATCTAAGGCGCCAGCTCGAATAAGTGCTTCCAATGCTCGGCGATTAACTCGTTTGGTATCGACTCGCGCGCACAAGTCATACAAATCTTTAAACTGCCCACCCATCTCTCGCGCTTCAATAATGTTGTCAATAACCGGTTTGCCAATGCCTTTAATTGCGCCTAAACCATAAACAATGCTGTTTTCGTCAATCGCGCGAAACTGGTACTGACAATGATTAATATCAGGGTGCTGCACGGCCAAGCTTAACTTGCTGGCCTCGTTTAATAGCGTTACCACTTTATCGGTGTTTTCCATATCCGCCGACATACACGCCGCCATAAACTGTGATGGGTAGTGGGTTTTTAACCAAGCGGTTTGATAGGCCACCAGCGCGTATGCCGCTGAGTGACTTTTATTAAAACCATACGCTGCGAAGTATTCCATTAGATCGAATACGTCGGCGGCGACTTGTTTGTCTACCTCTCGTTCTGCTGCGCCTTGCTCAAAAATTGCTCGTTGCTTGGCCATCTCCTCGGCCTTTTTCTTACCCATAGCGCGGCGTAACAAATCAGCGCCGCCTAGCGAGTAACCAGCCATCACCTGCGCAATCTCCATGACCTGTTCCTGGTAGAGAATAATGCCCTGAGTATTATTTAAAATAGGCTCAAGCATGGGATGCAGGTATTCAATTCGCTCGCGGCCATGCTTGCGGTCACAATAAACCTTCTCCATACCGGCTCCTAGCGGGCCTGGCCGATACAGCGCTACCAAGGCGACAATATCGTCAAATTGGTCGGGTTTTAAATTCTTAATTAGCTCCTTCATACCCGAAGATTCCAATTGAAAGATCGCCGTGGTCTGCCCCTTCTTTAGCAGCTCGTAAGTTTGCGCATCATCGAGCGGAAGCTTAGCCACATCAAAGGCTTGTTCACCGCGCGCCAATCGATACTGGTTAACGGCCTTCATAGCCCAATCGATAATAGTTAAGGTCTTTAAACCAAGGAAGTCGAACTTGACCAAGCCGATGGTTTCAAGATCATCCTTATCATATTGGGCGACGATTTGATCGCTGCCATGCTCGCTGTACAGTGGCGTAAAATCCGTCAAATCGCTCGGCGCAATGACCACGCCTCCTGCGTGTTTACCAACATTTCTAGCCAAGCCTTCGAGCTTGAGTGCCATATCGATTAGCTCAGTGATTTCTTCTTCGTGCTCGTATCGATCTTTGAGCTCGGGCTCTTGTTCTAAAGCCTTGGTCAGCGTAATGCCTAAATCAAAGGGGATTAACTTCGCAATACCATCGACATGCCCATAGGACATGCCCATTACACGGCCAACATCGCGCACCACACCTTTAGCCGCCATGGTGCCGTAGGTAATGATTTGTGATACGCGCTCGCGACCATATTTCTCCGCCACATAATTGATCACGCGCTCACGACCTTCGATGCAAAAATCGACGTCAAAGTCAGGCATCGATACCCGCTCGGGGTTCAAAAATCGCTCAAACAGTAAGGTGTGCTCAATAGGGTCCAGATCGGTAATTTTTAGTGCATAGGCAACCAGCGAACCAGCTCCCGAACCTCGACCGGGCCCAACAGGAACGCCATTGTCTTTGGCCCATTGAATAAAGTCAGCTACGATCAGGAAGTAACCGGGGAAGCCCATCTCCAAAATGATCTTTAACTCAAACTCCATTCGAGCTTTGTATTCGTCCAGGGTTGACTCATCGGCACCTTTCGGAAATCGACGCTCCAGCAGCACATCGAGGCCTCGAAACGATTCATTCCGCAAATGCGATTCGATTGTCTCACCAGCAGGAACTGGGAAATCTGGTAAGAAATATTCGCCCATGCGCAGCGCAAAATTACATCGTTGCGCGACGACTAAAGTGTTATCAATTGCTGACGGTAAGTCAGCAAATAGGTCGATCATCTCCTGCGCAGTTCTATAATATTGCTGCTCAGTGTGATGCTTAATCCGGCGCGAATCATTTAGCACTCGACTTTCATGGATACAGACTCGCACCTCGTGGGCATCAAAATCTTCGGCGCGCATAAAATGCACGTCATTTGTGGCCACTAACGGTACCTTATGCTTAGCACTTAGTTGCGCTGCTGCGGCAATATATTCTTCCTCGTATGGCCGTCCTACTCGTTGTACTTCGATATAAAATCGATCATCAAATAGAGCTTGATATTCCTTGATTAGCGCGTCTAAAAATTTCTCTCTGCCAGCGACAACGGCATTACCTAATTCGCCGCGCTGACCTCCAGACAAACATATTAGACCGTCACAGCGCTCGGCTAACCATTGCTTTTTTAAAATCGGTTTGCCATGCGCCTGGCCTTCTCGAAACCCAAGTGATAACAGCTCTGATAAATTGACGTAACCCAGCTCGTCTTGCACCAATAATACTAAACTGGTGGGCTGAGTCACCTGGTCAGAATTTTCAATATAAACTTCGGCGCCAATGATCGGCTTGATTCCTTGGGCTACACATTTATTGAAAAACTTAACGGTGCCGTACAAATTGCCAATATCAGTAATCGCCACCGCCGGCATCTGATTACTGCGGGTTTGCTCAACCAAGGCTGGCAAGCGAATCATCCCATTTACCAGAGAGTATTCTGAGTGCAGATGCAGATGTACGAAGGAGCGATGCATGTCGGAATTATAGACTGATCAACCAGCTATTTGCCCTGCTTTATGTTGATCAATCAATCGATTTATCTGTGCTAGCCAATGGAGTTTATGATCTTTTCGATAAGGGCTGGCAAATCGATACCAGGGCGCCTGCAAACTTAAACCTAACGGATCCCTTAGCAAGCCAAGCATTGTCTGAGCGGCAACTTTCAATACCGGCTGAGTGCCCCAAGCAACAATCACAACACCTACCGACTCAATAATTGCATTTAGCTCAGCTCGACGTTGGTGATGCAAGATACTTTCAGGATGTGTGCGATCAAAACGATCAAGCTCTTTATGTCGATCAGCAAACACGCGACTATTGCCCTCACACAAATCCGATAAGTTAATCAATCTGATTCTCTGCCAGACACGTAGTTCCATCAATCGCATAAGTTGATACTGAGCCGAATCGGGTTTCACCGTAATCATAGGTCGCTGAGCATTCAAATCAAACAATGCTCGCCGGCTTAAACTGGGAACGTTTACATCTTGCTGTATCGGTCTGGCTGAACCAGGGTTCATCATAATAATTAGGGCGTCATAGCCCTTCTCAAAACCCTCAGTTTTGCGCTCTTGCTCGGAGCACTGGATAGCATCATCGAGATACTCTATTTCAAGTAAGGAACGACATAGCCATTGTTGCTTGGCCATGATTAAACGATAAAAATACGCCTTAACCTGAAACCGTTGCTTCAGTTCTTCGGCATAGATAAATGGCGTGGTCACAGATTTGTATTCAGGTATAAAACAAAACCTTGCTTGCTGTCATCACTAAACCCGCAAGCTTGATAAAAACTCACTACTGATTGCTCAAACCGACCACTTAACAGCATCACCTTGTAACATGCCTGTGACTTAGCTCGGGCTACAGCAAATTGAATTAGCTGTTTGCCATAACCTTGTCGTTGGCAGGATTTGGCAATGACCACGTTTTCAATCAACGCATATGGTGAGGCATTACGACTTAAGTTCGGAATTTGATTTAGATAACAACAGCCAATTGCTTGCTGATCTAAGCTGATCAGAATTAGATCAAAATAAGGGCGAGCTAAAATCTCTTGATAATTTGCTAAGTGCTGCTCCGATGGCGGCGGATCGTTTGGATTTAGGTCTGCAAGCAATGCCATGATCACATCGAAGTCGGCTTCGACCGCATCCCTTATTTCAATATTTTGCTTGTCTTTGTTCACGGTCAAAACTTTAAACTGGCTTGCACGGGAGCAAAGCTACGTCGATGAACCTTGGTTGGCCCATGCTCGATTAGTGCCTCTCTATGCTGTTTAGTGGGGTAGCCTTTGTTTGAAACAAACCCATATTCCGGGAATTGTTCATGTAGCGTCAGCATATAAGCATCGCGGGCTTGTTTGGCGATGATTGACGCCGCCGATATGCTGGGCTCTATACCATCACCACCAATTATCGCTTCACTGGGCATATCGAAGCCAGGGCTTCTATTCCCGTCAACCAATACCTTATCAGGAGTTACGTCGAGCGCTAAGACCGCCCGCTGCATCGCCAACATCGTCGCACCAAGAATATTAAGCTGGTCAATTTCACTCACATCAGCCTGCGCGATCGACCACGCGATTGCCTGGTCTTTGATTAAGTCATTGAGCGCTTGTCGTCGTTTCGCAGTGAGCTTTTTAGAATCAGTCAACCCTGGAAGCGTGTATGAATTCGGCAAAATGACAGCTGCAGTCACTACCGGGCCTGCTAAGGGGCCGCGCCCTACTTCATCGACACCTGCGATCAACATATCAAACTGAGAAAAACATGAATACAGAGTGCTTTAGTCATCTGCTTCATCTAAACCGACTTGCTGAGCATTTTTAGGATCGCGTCGCTCGCCAATTTAGCAGAATCGACATTTAACTGCGGGGCAATGCTGGCTAGTTGAGATTTCATAGTTTGAAAATAATCCTCATCATCTAGCAAGCGATTTAGTTCTTTATAAAGCTCGTCTTCGTTTGCATTTTGTTGGATCAACTCAGGCACCGGCGGCGGGCTCACCAAATGATTGGGCATCGAAAAGTGCTCTACCTGCATAGTCCGCGCAGCGTACCATTCTTCGAATTTAGGTACCTTGTACATCACAATCATAGGTTTAGCGAATAATGCTGCTTCTAACGCCGCGGTACCAGAAGCCAGCACCGCACAGTTACAGAGCGCCAGCACATCTTGTGAGTACCCGTCAAGAATAGCAATGTCAACTTTAAACTGAGTTTTTAACTCCCTAAGATAATCATACAACTTTTGATTGGCGGCTGGTAACACGAAACTAAGATCGGATCGCTCTTGCTGCAATCTTGCTATCATCTTGAACATGATCGGCGCGAGTCGTGATACTTCACTCATTCGGCTGCCAGGCAACAGAGCGATCAAACGTTTTTTACCCTGCTGACTAATCTTAGTTATCAGCTCTGGTTTGGCGGACCAATCAGCTACCTGTTTAGCCAAAGGGTGACCAACAAATTCCACGGGAATAGCTTGTTGCTGGTAGTAGTCTTTCTCGAACGGAAACAAAGTCAACATCAAGTTCACTGCGTGCCTGATTTTATGAATGCGATGACCGCGCCAAGCCCAAACAGTCGGGCTAACATAGTGCACTGTAGGAATACCGGCCTCTTTTAACTTAAGCTCTAGGTCGAGGTTAAAATCCGGCACATCAATACCGATGAAAACGTCAGGCTGCCATTGCAACATGGTGTTGCGAATCTTGCGGCGGATTGACAGAATTTCAAACAAGCTTTTTAGCACCCCGACGATGCCCATAATGCTGATCTTTTCCATTTCGGCAAGGCTGCTCACGCCTTGCGCTTGCATCTCACTGCCGGCCAAGCCCTGAAATTGTGCCTCGGGGTAGCGCCGCTTAATCTCCTTAACCAGCTCAGCGCCCAATAAATCGCCTGATTTTTCTCCTGCGACGATGCCGATTTTCATAAGCTTAGCGCCGAACCAAGTTGGGGCAGCTATCGAATAACGCCGCGCTTAGACGATTCAATAAAAGTCTTTAGCTGCTCTACTTCCTCACTCTGCCAATCCTGCTTGGCGAGTTCTTCCAGCGCATGAGCCATGGTGTGGCCAGAACGATAAATTGTGCGATAAGCTCGTTTTAGCTCGGCAATCGTGTCTTTTGCGAACCCTCGGCGACGAATGCCTCGAATATTAATACCGTGAGTAATAGCTTTATTGCCAGCCACCAACATAAAAGGCGGCACATCGAGTGTGCAATAGGTATTTACTCCACAAAAGCTATGCTCGCCAACACGCACGAATTGATGAACCAGGGTATAGCCTGCCAAAACCACATAATCTTCGACATGAACATGCCCTGCCAAACTGGCGTTATTGGAGAACAATAGCTCTGATCCAAGACGACAATCATGCGCAATGTGCACATAAGCCATAAATAAATTATTGTCGCCAATTGAGGTTATACCCTCGTCATCCATAGTGCCGCGATTGACAGTAATGTTTTCTCGAAAGACATTATTGTCACCAACAATCGTTTGCGTAGGCTCGTCTTTATAAGACACCGATTGTGGCTCACCACCAATTGCGGTAAAGGAGAATATTTGATTGCCTTTGCCAATTTCAGTGTGACCGTCGATCACAACATGGGCAGCCAGTTTTGTATCATCGGCAATCGATACATTTTTGCCAACGACTGAGTAAGGCCCAATCTCGACATTATTGCCAAGCTCGGCGCCCTTTTCGATAACCGCGGTAGGATGAATAGTAGCGCTCATCCGATGTCCTTGAAAGTAAACATTAGCTCAGCGCTTGCAGCTAGCTCACCATTGACCGTGGCTCGACCCTGGCACTTCCACATGTTTTTAATCTTGCGAATCAGCGTAACTTCAAAAATCAGTTGATCGCCTGGTTCCACCGGGTTCTTAAAACGTGCCTTGTCTATACCAGTGAAGTAATAGATTCGATTTTGAGTATCAATATCATCACGACCATAGCTGGCCATTAGGGCGGCGGTCTGTGCCAGCGCTTCGACGATTAAGACTCCAGGCATTACCGGGCGATTAGGAAAATGACCCTCAAAAAAGGGCTCATTGTAAGTGACATTTTTAAGTGCCACCAAACGCTCTCCTGGGGTTCCCTCTAGTACCCGATCAACCAATAGAAATGGGTAACGGTGAGGAAGCAAATTTTTAATCTGATGAATGTCGAACAGTGCCACGGACATTTTCCAATTTGTTTTCAAGCAAATGAATTGCGCTAAAAATAATTTGGGCTGATGAGTCGGTCACACATCAGCCCAGAGCAATCTAATTTAAAACGACTGCCTTCTACTTTCTTCAAGAGCCTAGTATTGGTACTGTTTTCAGCCCTTTATAACTACTCTCTATGAAACTTCTCTCTATAACTACTTAGTCGCCATACGCTTGAGAATTTCTTGCGTAATGTTGACCTTCGGGCCAGCATACAACACACCGCTGCGCAGAATGAGATCAAAGCCCTCTTCTTCAGCAAATTTATAGATTTCTTTATCAAGCTCTGTTTGGATCTTGCGAACAACATCATTGCGGCGTAATTGAATCAAACGCTGAGTATCTTCGGCGAGTAGTTGCAGCTCTCGTCGCTTACTTTGATATTCAAGAGTTTTAGCCTGACGTTCCTCTTCTGAGTAAGTTACGGCATTTTTCTTTAGGTCTTCTTCGAGCTTTTGCAAAGACTTAGTTTTGTCATCAATGTCTTTTTGCTTTGGCTCAAACTCGGCTTCAAGCTTTTTTTCCTCTTTTTCAACAGAGGGCATGGCCGCTAGTATTTGCCTAGCATCATAGACACCAATTTTTAGTTCTGCTGATGCAACTCCGGCGAACATCAATGCCGCAATGGACATGATCAACATTACACTACGTTTTAACATGGTATTACCTTTTATACTTTCTTTCGATTTTGTACTAATTTAACCAACCAGCTTATTGTATTAGCTGACCAACACTGAATTGAAATTGTTCGATTTCATCGCCCTCTTCTTCATTTAGCGGTACTGCGTATGAAATCGATAACGGCCCAACTGGTGATATCCAGTTAAAACCAATCCCCGCCGTAAAACGAATCTCATCTAGCTCGACATCCTGCTCATCAGAGAAGACCTGCCCACCATCAACAAACAGCTGTAGACGTTTATCAAGCGCACCATCACCTACTGGCAAGAACAAGGTTGCATTTAATAACACTCGTTTACTGCCTCCAAATGGATCAGGGAAGTCACTGGAATCTCTCGGCCCAAGTGAGCGAGGCTCAAACCCACGCACTGTGCGCGTGCCACCAGCAAAATAATTTCTGAAGAAAGGCAAAGCCTCGGTATCGCCATAACCATCTCCAAAACCTAGATCCGCACTGAGTTTAAGCGCGATCTTACGAGTAAACGGATAATAGTACGCAGTTTCCAGGTTGAGTCGATAAAACTCTAGATCACTACCTGGTGCTGTGGCATCTAATGATAGTCGAACATTTGCACCAGAGGTCGGATACAGCAGACTGTCACGCGTATCATAAGCGTAAGCCGCTGAAAGCGTGAACAGATCATTGTCAGGGTTGGCATCAATAAACTCAACAACCTCAGGCACTGAAAATGGTGTAGTTTGCAGATTAATTCGCTCAAAACCAGCGCCTAAAGAGAAGGAATTATTTTCGTTGATTGGGAACAACCAGCGCACATTCGCCGCAAGTGTTTCCGTAATAAACTCAGAGGTATTCGCACGCGCCGAATCAATACTACGACCACTGATACCAATCGTTCGGCTGATGCCGCTGCGCGTGGCATAGGGCTTGGTGTACTGTAGGGAAATCGACTCAATAATGTCCGAGCGCTGCACACTGAAATTGAGTTGATTACCAGTGCCGAATAAATTCGATTGCGATACGCTGGCTTGAATCAATGCGCCGTCATCAGCCGAAAAACCCAAACCAAAGAGGAATTGTCCAGTTGAACGTTCATCGACCTGAACCTGCAAATCAACTTGATCATCTCGACCGGCGACCGGAACCGTTTCGATTTCAACATTGTCGAAAAAACTCAAACGTTGTAAACGAACCTTAGAACGATTTACGCGGCTAGGCGAGAATGCCCCGCCCTCAGTCTGGCGTAGTTCCCGGCGAATTACTTCATCATTGGTCACCTTGTTGCCTACGACATCAATGCGCCGCACATAGACACGCCGACCCGGCTTAACGTTGATCGAAAAAGCCACCGTGGTATCGTCTTTATTGACATCAGGCACCGGTACTACTTCGGCATAAGAATAGCCTTCTTCTGCTAATCTGGCTCCAATGACTTCAACCGTGGTATCGACGTCGCGTCGTGAATAAACGCCACCTGGTTTTATAAACACCAAAGGTAATAATTCTTGTTCGGGTACCACTAAGCGCCCATTAAGCACGAAATTCGATACGGTATAACGCTCACCTTCATCGACATTAACCGTCAGATAAATACCATCTTTTTGTGGCGAGATACTCACTTGGTTGGACGTAATATCAAAGTCCAGAAAACCCTGATTTTGATAGAAACTTCTTAAGGTTTCTAAATCGCCTGTCACTTTCTCGCGTGAATATTGGTCGGCTGAGCCCCAAAACTGCCAAAATGGCACCGAATCAGAGGACTCGAACTCATCGAGCAACATTTTGTCTGAGAAATATTCATTGCCAACAATATTAATTTTTTTGATCTTGGCGGTCGGACCTTCCTTAACATGCAAGGTTACTTTGACGCGATTACGTGGTAGCTCTGTAACTTCTGTCCCTACTTGCGCGTTGTACTTACCCTGATTCAGGTACTGACGTTTTAGTTCTTGCTTTACCTGATCAAGCACATTGGGTTTGAATACTCGTCCTTCGATAAAATCATTGCCTGCGAGAGCCTCTCTTAAGGCCTCTTCTTTGATCAACTTGTTGCCAGCAAATTCGATTTGATTAATCGAGGGGTACTCGACGACGCTTATAACAATCGCTGTGCCTTCAGTAGTGATTTCGATGTCTTCAAAGAAACCAGTCTTGTAAAGCTCCCGAATCAAGCTAGTCGAAGAGGACGGGTCGAAATTGTCGCCGACCTGTACCGGCAAATAGTTAAAAATTGAACCCGCTGAAATACGTTGCAGACCTTTTATTCGAATGTCGGTAACGAGAAACGATTCTTGAGCAACCACCCAACTGGTCATGCTTAAAAGCACTATCGATACAAACAACTTTCTAATCATAATTGCCCTCGGTGGAATACTCTTGGTCTCTTCTATTATTTTGAGTTTTAATTTTTCGTACGTTGTTAATGCAAGTAATTACGTTTTCAATTACAAGTTTGACTTGGCATTTGATTAAAAATCACCCAATCGGCGAATTTTAATTCAATATCCTCAGAATATCATTATAAAACGCCAAGCTCATCAGCCCCGCTAACATCACCAAACCCAATGGTTGCATTGCGATAAAGGCTTTTTGCGCGAGCTCTTTACCTGCAAACACTTCGATCACATAGCTCGCTAGGTGACCACCATCAAGCATTGGAATAGGCAGTAAATTCATTACGCCAAGGCTTATGCTGATCAATGCGAGAAAGTACAAATACACAGCTGGCCCAACCTGAATAGCTTTACCCGCCACATCGGCGATCATAATCGGGCCATTGACGTTTTGATGCGAAACTTGCAAGGTCGCCATTTTACCAAGCATGCGCATAATCAACGTTGACATTTCCCAGGTTTGACGAGCACCATGCGATAAAGCTTGCAAGGGACCACGCGAAATGGTCACCAACTGCTCTGGCGGATATGGAATGAAAACACGTTGCACACCTAAACGCCCGACTTCTTGCTCGCCTATTTGGTGTGCAGCTGGCGTGATATTTTTGTCGAATCGAACTCCATCGCGCTCGATGGTGAAATTCATTGCTTGACCCGCCGATGGTGAAACTCGCTGACCAAGCTCTCGCCAGCTGCTGATGCTTTGCCCGTCAATCGCAACAATTCGGTCACCTTTTTGTATGCCGGCGTTAGCGGCTGGTGAATCTGGCGCAGCGAGTTCAATTTCAGTGGTGTCTGGCGGTGCGATTTCTACAAAGCCCAATAGACGCATCAAGCTCTGTGGATTTATACGGTAAATCGGTATCTCAGTAGTTTCGATCGTTAACTGGCGGGTGCGACCATTTGATTCCAGCACTAATTCAACCGGCGCTCGCTTTAACACTTGATTAAACAAATATAAATCATGCTCTAACAGAGTTTGTACCGGACGACCATCGATTTCGATCAGACGATCACCCGCTCTCACTCCGAGCTGACCTATAACTGACTGTTCAGGCACGTCTCCAAATACTGGCATGACACGTTGTTTATCAATCATGCCTAAACCCATAAAAACAATCACTGCGAACAAGAAATTAATGCCAGGGCCGGCGGCAACAATACAGGCGCGTTTCCAAACAGGCTGATTATCGAAGGCTCGATGTGCCTCATGAGCAGGGATAGGATCTTGCTGACTACCTTCGCCAAGCATTTTCACATAGCCACCTAGTGGAATGCGGGCTATACGATATTCGATTTGGTCATCGCCAGCCACCTTGCTCCAAATCGGTTTGCCAAAACCAATCGAAAAGGTGAGAACTTTAACGCCGAGCTTACGCGCTACCCAAAAATGCCCAAACTCGTGCACCGCCACCAAAATGCCGATAGCGAGAATAAACCCAATTAAACTATAGATTAAGGTCACTAAAACCTCTATTAACTCTTTCCCAACCTTAAGGCAGCGAGTCTATCTGTGCTGCGGCCAGTTGCCGTGCTTCATTATCAATCTGTAATACCTCATCTATCGACGTAAATTCACGCTCACCGAGGTGTTCCAGAGCTGTTTCTATCATGATTGGCATGTCCGTGAAGCGAATTTTTTCTCGCAAAAAGGCATCTACAGCAACTTCGTTAGCCGCATTTAATACCGCTGGTGCGCTGCCCTGCGCCACGGCTGCCTGCCGCGCCAATGCCAAACAAGGCAGATTGGCCATATCAGGTACTTCGAAATCAAGCCTGGCGACTTCAAAGAGATTTAGCCTTTGCGCACCACTTGCAATTCGCTCAGGCCAACTAAGCGCGTGCGCTATCGGAATACGCATATCCGGGGCGCCCAACTGCGCTAAAAAAGAACCATCAAGATATTCAACCATTGAATGAATAATACTTTGGGGATGCACAACGATTTCGACCCGCTCAGCAGCCAGCCCAAATAAGGCACTGGCTTCGATCAGCTCTAGACCCTTATTCATCATGGTTGCTGAATCTACCGATATCTTGCGCCCCATGCTCCAATTTGGATGAGCACACGCCTGTGCCGGTGTGATGTCTTTTAAAGACTGCCAGTATCGACCTCTAAACGGCCCGCCTGAGGCAGTTAGATGTAACTTTGCGACATCGGCTTTGTTTTGGTTATCCGGCAGGCACTGAAAAATGGCATTGTGTTCGCTATCAATCGGCAACAGCGTCGCACCGCTGAGTTCGGCTTGTTGCATGAATAACGCACCGGTCATCACTAACGGCTCTTTATTAGCAACAAGCACGCGCTTACCCGCCTTAACGGCTTCGAGAGTTGGGACTAAACCCGCTGCACCGACAATGGCGGCCATAACACTATGGCTCGATTCTGCGCAGGCCACATCAACAATGGCCTGCTCTCCGGCTTGTATCTCAATATGACCAAAGCCCTGATCTGTTAACTTTGTGGCAAGCTGCTGGGCTGCTGATTCACTTGCCATAACTGCTGTCTTGGGCTGGTAACGACAACATTGCTCGAATAACAATTCAACGTTTGAGTTGGCTGTGAGTGCTTCAACTTGAAATAGCTTAGGGTGCAGCTCAAGCACGGCTAAGGTGTTGCGTCCTACCGAGCCAGTAGAGCCTAAAATACTGATGCGCTGTGACATTAGCTAAGGTAGCCTAGCAACAATAGACCAGCTGAGAAAAAAGGAGCGCCCGCTAATAGGCTATCAATTCGATCAAGCACACCACCATGACCAGGTAGAATTTGGCTACTGTCTTTTAAGTCAGCGTAACGCTTTAGTTTACTCTCGAACAAATCTCCACCAACTGAGGCCATTGCCGTAACCACAATGCTTACCAGCAATAACAAGGCGGCTGTCGGTTCAAGTAAGTAAAATAGAATCGGCACAAATACCAACACCACAAGAGCTAAACCGCCGAATAATCCCTCAACCGTTTTACCGGGGCTAATGTTTGGCGCCAACTTAGTTTTGCCGAAGCGACGGCCCACGAAATAGGCGCCAATATCGGCCGCCCAAACAGAAACAAAAAAACAGAGAATCCACCATGGTCCGTCTGGCAATTTTTTAAACTCAACGATTAGCCACGAGGCCGATGACAGAATAGCCACGCCGATCAGCATTTTGAGCCAAGGTTGATGAAAAAAATCGAGACTCGAAGTAAAAGTAAACGACAATAAGATCAGCCACAAGAAACACAAACCGATAATCACCCAGTCGCTTGATACCAGCCCGGTTTGCAACCCCCACATCGCGCCGAAAAACAGGCCGAATGAAACCACCTGCAAGCTCATCTGATCGATTCGACAAAACTTAAGCCATTCATAAAAACCGATGGCAACTGCCAGGCTAACGAATAGCTGCCAATAGATCGGGTTCGAATGCAACAGCGCCGCCAATACGATAACGAGCAAAATAACCGCGGTAATAATGCGCTGTTTAAGCATGCTTCACGGCTTTTTTATCGGGCGTATTTTCACTTCGATTTTTTTGCGGTGAATCATCTGCCAGGCCGAAACGGCGATCACGATTGGTATAACTAAGCAAGGCGTTGTTAAATGCGGTTTCATCAAAGTCCGGCCACAACACATCACTGAAATAGAACTCCGAGTAAGCGGTTTGCCAGAGCAAGAAGTTGCTAATTCGATATTCGCCGCTGGTGCGGATTAATAGATCCGGGTCCGGCAAATCGGCAGTGGCCAAATGCTGAGCAAACAGACGTTCGTCTATGTCATCCAAGCTGATTTCGCCAGCAGCATGTTGTTGGCTGAGTGCTTTGGCAGCCTGTAGGATATCCCATCGCCCACCGTAATTAATTGCCACATTAAGAATTAGTTTATGGTTATTCTGAGTGGAATTTTGCGCCCGCGCCGCCAACTCCTGAATGCTCGAGCTAAATCGACTTAGATCACCGAGTAAGCGTAGCTGAACACCGTTTTCGTCAAGTTTCTTGGTTTGCGTGTTAAGCGCGTTAGTCAACAACTCCATCAGGGCATTGACTTCGCTCTCGGGGCGGTTCCAATTTTCAGAACTAAAAGCAAACAAAGATAAGATTCTTATGTCGTTCTTGATGCAATTCTTGATTAGATTTTTAACAGCTTCTACACCGCGTTTGTGACCTGCCACACGGGTTAAGCCCTGAGCATTTGCCCATCGTCCATTGCCATCCATAA
The DNA here is from genome assembly GCA_964455815.1 of uncultured Gammaproteobacteria bacterium. Lineage (GTDB taxonomy): Bacteria > Pseudomonadota > Gammaproteobacteria > Arenicellales > Arenicellaceae > Arenicella. Next base: position 29,522 of record CAYVYS010000006.1, on the reverse strand, counting down.
TAACCGCGATGTGGTGCGGCTTAGGCGACAAATCTTTAATTGATTGCGGTGCCTGCTGACGTGACAAAATAGACAAAGCACGTAATTTTTGCAGCGTCGTTTTAATTTGGACGAACATAAAAATTGATACGAAACAGCGATTATACAGTTAGGATCTCGGTTTCCTTTTCTTTCACTATTTCATCGATTTGCGCCACATAGGTATCGGTGAGCTTTTGCACTCGGTCATTGCCACCTTTTTCTTCGTCTTCGCTGATCTCTTTTTCTTTTTGTAAGTTCTTCAGATCAGTGTTCGCGTCACGCCGAATATTTCGTACCGCAACTTTGCCATTCTCGCCTTCTGCCGATGCTACCTTGACCAGTTCTTTACGACGATCTTCTGTTAGAGGTGGCATCGGAATGCGAATCACATCACCAGCAGTAACCGGGTTTAAGCCAAGATTCGCTTCTAAGATGGCGCGCTCTACAACTGGTACCATATTCTTTTCCCAGGGTTGAACCGCTAAAGTGCGGGCATCCTGCACAGAGATATTAGCAACCTGATTAATGGGCGTCGGGTTACCATAGTAATCGACTTGCAGGTGATCGATCAGAGCCGGGCTGGCGCGCCCAGTACGAATTTTAGCGAGTTCACTACGCATTGATTCAATGCTTTTCTGCATGCGCTGCTCTGCGTCTTTTAAAATATCATCGATCATGGCCTACCTCTGGTTGCCGCGGTGATTAGCTATACAGGGAGCTAAGTTTAACTGTTTTACTTATTTTTATTAATTGCTGGGACGAGATTGGCCTAGCCGCCTAAACCTCTCCCGATTGACGAAGAAACGAGTATTCGCTCAAGAACTACTGATCAGTGTACCAATTTCCTGGCCTTGTGCCAGTTTGGTTAGCGCTCCTTGCTCTTCAATAGAAAGCACTCGAAGAGCCATATTGTTGTCTCTGCACAAAGCGATTGCGGTTGCGTCCATAACCCCAAGACGTTGCTGAAGAACATGGTCATAACTGATGCGATCAAAGCGCTTAGCATCATCAAACTTGACTGGGTCCTTATCGTAAACACCATCCACTTTAGTCGCCTTGACTAAAATATCAGCATTAATTTCAGCCGCGCGCAGGCTGGCCGCTGTGTCAGTAGTGAAATACGGGTTGCCGGTTCCAGCAGCAAAGATCACCACACGGCCTAAGTTTAGATGCTTAAGAGCACGCAGGCGCACATAGGGCTCAGACACAGGCGAGATTGGTATCGCCGATTGCACACGCGCCTCGACACCAATTTGCTTTAAGCCTTGCTGAATCGCCAACGAATTCATCACTGTCGCCAGCATACCAATATAATCAGCCGTAGCACGCTCTATCCCAGATTCAGAAGCTGAGATTCCGCGAAAAAAGTTGCCACCACCTATAACAATCGCAAGCTGTGTACCAGACTCAATCACACCGGCAATTTCGCCGCAGACCTGATTGAGAACCTGGGCATCGATCCCAAATCGACTGTCGCCACTGCTCCCTGCCAGAGCCTCGCCACTGAGTTTCAAAAGAATGCGGCGATAACCGTCGGTTGAGCTCGGTGGCGTCATAGATGCTCCTGTATTATTTGGAATGATGCTGAGATGATTATGCTCGGATTCTTAGCGCTTGGTTCGCTTAGGCTTTGCCCGCTTGTTCCATTACTTCTTTAACGAAGTCATCTTCTTTTTTCTCAATGCCCTCACCTACTTCGTAACGCACGAACTGGCTGACACTGGCATTCGCTGAGTTAAGAAGCTTTTCGACTGTTTGATCAGGATCTTTGACGAAAGCCTGACCTAGCAATGTTACTTCGTTAAGATACTTGCGAATTCGCCCTTCAACCATTTTCTCCATGATTTCAGCTGGCTTACCGCTTTCCGCGGCCTGTGCAGCAAAAATCTCACGCTCTTTGGCTAACAAATCTGCCGGCACTTGATTAGCCGATACACACACTGGCTTGCTCGCCGCAACATGCATAGCGATGTCTTTGGCCAGCGCCTCATCGGCGCCAGCTAAACAGGTTACTACTGAGATTTTATTGCCGTGCTGATAAGCACCAAGAGTCTCACCATCAGTCGCCGTTACAATTTGAAAACGACGAACTGTGATGTTCTCTCCAATCTCTTGGATCAAAGCCTGACGAGCGGCTTCAACGGTTTGACCGTCGCTTATCTCGACCTTCGCCAGAGCATCAACATCGGCAGGTTGATGCGCCAAAACAGCAGCAGCGACTTGATTGGCAAAGTTAACAAAGCTCTCATTTTTTGCTGAGAAATCAGTTTCTGAATTAACTTCAACAGCAGCGCCAATATTGCCTTCGACCAGCGTCACGATTGTGCCCTCAGCCGCTACACGCCCCGCTTTTTTATCTGCTTGAGCAGCGCCTTTCTTACGCAACTCTTCAATTGCAGCTTCGATGTCACCATTAGTTTCAGTCAACATCTTTTTGCATTCCATCATGCCAGCGCCAGTGCGCTCGCGAAGTTCTTTAACTAATGCGGCAGTAATTGCCATATCGTCACCTACTATTTATTCGTTTGTATCTATTCTTGGTAATCTGCGCCAAGCATCAATCACTCAGTTACAGGACTGATCTTGGCGACAAACAACTAAGATTGAAATTAAAGCTTGGCCTTAGCTTGGCTGATCCACTCTTCTCGCTCAATGCGGCCCTTGAAGTTAAGTTCAGCGTCAATACGCTCAACGTCTTCAGGCGTTAATTCCGCGATCTGCTTGAAAGTGGTTATACCCATGGCTTGCAGTTTGCCTTCAATTACCGGGCCGATGCCATTGAGGTCAGTCAACTTGTCTGCTTCTGTCGCAGCAGGCTCTGCTCCCTTAGCTGGTTTTTCTTCAGCTACTGGTTCAGCTGCTGGCTCCTCTTTAACAGGCTCTACAACCGCTTCTTCTTTAGAAGCAAGCGGCTCGGCCGCTTCGGCCGCAACTGGCTCCTCGTTATCGTCCACCTCGACATAGTCGCTGCCAGATCCAGCTTTAGCTGGTTTGATTTGCGCTGCTTCTCGAGCAGCCAAAATCGTATCAGCGACAGATTCCACGTATAGGCGGATTGCTCGGATAGCATCATCATTGCCCGGAATCACATAATCAATTCCATCGGGAGCGCAATTGGTATCAACTACGGCAATCACCGGGATACCTAGCTTGTTTGCTTCTGAAACCGCGATGTATTCATTTTTAACGTCGACTACAAACAAAGCGTCTGGCAGACCAGGCATATTTTTAATACCGCCTAAGCTGCGCTCTAACTTGATGCGCTCGCGCTCAAGAGTAAGGGCTTCTTTTTTGCTCAAACGCGCATTGGTACCCTCCACCATGGCAGTGTCGAGTTCTTTTAAACGTTTGATCGAATTTTTTACGGTTTTGTAGTTGGTTAACATACCGCCTAACCAACGATGATTGACATACGGTGCACCAGCGCGCTCCGCAGCTTCTTTGACCAGTTTGCTGGCTGGGCGCTTGGTGCCAACCATCATGACCTGACCACCTTTCGCAACCACTTGGCCCATGTAGTTCAACGCATCGTTAAACATTGGCAGGGTTTGCTCAAGATTAATAATATGGATTTTGTTGCGCTCACCAAAGATAAAGGGACGCATTTTTGGCGACCAATAACGAGTTTGATGGCCGAAGTGTACGCCTGCTTCCAGCATCTGGCGCATAGTGACGTTAGACATAATTTTCTCCGATTTGGGTTTTGTCTAATCCACCTGACATGGCGACCAACTTTTTATTGCAGCTATGAGCTCATTTGTCGCGGCTTTAATGCCTACCAAACTCAAGGCATTTGAGGTTGGATTAACTATGAAAATCAATAACTTAATTCAGTAAAAAGCACCCGGCAGCCAGTTTGACCAAATGGACGATTTAGTTGAGGCGCGTTTATACCATAGCGCTACAAACATGCAAAGCCGCAAAACGCGGTTTTTCACTGTCAATTCGACCCATCTTGAAAGCTAATAAACATTGAACCTCTGCCATGATCGTGGCAACCTTGTTGTGATTTAAAATTCCGCAGTAAACGGGGACTCAATGTTGCAGCAACTCAGTGGTTTAGACGCCTCTTTTTTATATCTCGAGACAGCGAATAGCCCCATGCATGTTGGCGGTCTGGCAATCTACGACCCAAGTAGCGCACCAGGCGGTCAGGTTGGCTTCAAGCAAATCATGGCGAATGTGGCAGCGCGTGCACACCAGGTTCCAGCGATGAATAATGTCTTGGTTGAAGTGCCAATGCGCCTTGATCATCCATACTGGAAGTCAAACGGGCCGTTTGACCCTGAATTTCATATTCGCCATATTGCTCTACCCAAACCGGGTGATTGGCGTCAGCTTTGCATTCAGGCAGCGCGCCTTCATGCGCGCCCACTGGATCGATCCCGCCCACTGTGGGAGTTCTACATTATTGAGGGTTTAGATAATGTCGATGGCTATCCACCTGGCTGCTTTGCCTTATTAAGCAAAATGCATCATGCCGCAATTGACGGCGCTTCAGGAGTCGAGGTTATGGGCACGATCCATGATCTTAGCTCGGATTATTCAGTACCCCATGGCGAGCCAGTCTCAAAAGAGGAAACGCCGACATACGGGAAATTGTTGTGGCAAACACAAATCAACAATATTAAAACGCCGGCACGTATCTTAGAGGTCGCGAAAAATACCGTTCCGGGCTTCGCTAAATCGATTGCAGGCCTGGCGCGAGGCCGATTGACTCGCGTCACTGATATTCCTCGTACTCGCTTTAATACCAATGTGTCACCGCATCGAGTGTTCGAAGCGGTAGAAATGCCCTTAGATGAAGTGAAGGCGATCAAGAATGCGGCTGGCTCCGGCGTCACCATCAATGATGTAGCAATCACCATTTGCGGAGGTGGGCTACGCAAATACCTTGAGAGTAAAAACGAATTGCCTGAGCGATCGCTGGCCGCCATGGCGCCGATTAATGTTCGCACCGTTGATCAAAAAGGCACCGCAGGCAATCAAGTATCACAAATGACAGTGCGAGTTGGGAGCGACATTGCTGACCCCTTAGCGCGTTTACTCAGCGTTAACGAAGGCACAGGTAAAGCCAAGCAGTTATCGACTGCGGTGGGCGCCAAAGCCATGACCGACTACTCGCAGTTTATTCCTTCAACACTCGCGGCTTCGGCCGTGAAAGTGTATAGCCGCCTCGGCCTATCGAACCGAGTTAAGCCGTTCTATAATTGTGTAATCACGAATGTGCCAGGCCCGCAGGTGCCGCTTTATTTTACTGGTGCGAGGTTATCGAGCAATTTCGCACTCGGTCCTCCAATCGATGGCATGGGCTTATTTCATGGCATTATGAGTTATTGCGGCACGCTGAATATTGGCGTAAGTGCCTGTCGCGAAATGATGCCAGACCCGGCGTTTTATGCTCAGTGTTTACACGATTCCTATCAGGAATTGTACGATGCGACAGTGGGCGCGCTAGAGACCGAACGAGCATCGTCAAAAAACAAAGTGGTGCGTAAAAAGGCGCGTAAAAAACAGAGCAAAAAGAAAACCAAGAA